>NZ_LMZQ01000004.1 GCF_001442625.1 Pedobacter ginsenosidimutans
AAAACAGTTTTTCATTTTCAGGATTGCAGGGTGCACAAACCTTTGTTCATAAACCCGATTGCAGCGAACATACCGATTCTTCATCGGTATAAAGCGTAAAGCGGGACTGCAAGCCTCCAAGAGCCACAAGCCACTCATTTCCTAAATCTAAAATGCTTTTGTATGGAGCGTAAGGCCAGTGCAAAACATTAAGCTTCTTCCCGTTTTACGCTTTTACGCTTCGCTTCCTCGTGCCTCGTTGCTGCAGGGTAACGCTGCAACCGGGGCTAAATGGCTAAAACAGTTTTTCATTTTCAGGATTGCAGGGTGCACAAACCTTTGTTCATAAACCCGATTGCAGCGAACATACCGATTCTTCATCGGTATAAAGCGTAAAGCGGGACTGCAAGCCTCCAAGAGCCACAAGCCACTCATTTCCTAAATCTAAAATGCTTTTGTATGGAGCGCAAGGCCAGTGCAAAACATTAAGCTTCTTCCCGTTTTACGCTTTTACGCTTCGCTTCCTCGTGCCTCGTTGCTGCAGGGTAACGCTGCAACCGGGGCTAAATAGCAAAAACAGTTTTTCATTTTCACGGTTGCAGTCTGCACAAACCCTTGTTCATAAACCCGATTGGAACGGATGCCGATTTTTCTTCAAAACTGGCAGGAGGGAAAGCGGGACCGAAGGCTGCCAAGAACTGCTGCACCTTCATTTTCTAACCATAAAGAAATTATCCTTAAAATGTCTTAAATGTCGGTTGGTGAGAACACCAACCGACAGCGTATTATATCTTATTTAATCAGGTTATAAAGTTCATCCAGCTTAGGTGAAAGTACAATCTCTATTCTTCGGTTTTTACTTCTTCCATCTGCATTTGCATTGGTACCTAATGGCTGGAATTCGCCCTTACCTGTAGCCGTCATCCTTACACTTTCTACCTTCTCATTCTCTGTTAAATAACGTACTACAGAGGTAGCCCTCAACACACTTAAATCCCAGTTATCTTTAATCTGTCCCAGGTTATTTATTTTCTGGTTATCGGTATGACCTTCAACAGCAATGTTTATCTCCGGTTGTTGTTTTAATACGTTGGCCAATTGGGTAAGGGCCTGTTTTCCTTTTTCATCAATAATAATACTTCCGGAAGGGAACAATAGCTTATCCGTTAGCGAAACATAAACCTTACCATTTTTAATCTCTACGGTTAAACCACTTTTGGTAAAGCCCAATAAAGCCTGCTGAAGTTTTTCTTTCAATGCATTGGTTGCCTCATCACGTTTACGCAAAACTTCTTCTACTTCCTTTAAACGTTTTTCGCGGGCAGCTAAATCTCCAGATAGTTTGGTAATTTCTGATGACGAATTATTTTTAAGCTTTTTATAGCTTGCATCCATTTCATTGTAATTTTTTTGCAGATCGCGAAGTTCTTCAGCCATTAAGGTCGTATCCTTTTTAAGCTTACCTACTTCTTTTTCTAAATTTTCGATTTTAATTAAGCCTTCGTTAAAAGCAGTATATAACGAATCTTTAGTACCCAATAAGGCTTTGTACTTTTTAGGCGAAAGAACAACACAAGAGCTAATTGAAGAGATAAACAAGAGAAGCGCAAATGCAAAAAAGGTATTTTTCATATTTATTGTCAAGATTTGAGTATCAAGTATCAGGAACTTTTATAGTTTGAACATTGACTATCGGTTATTGATTATTTTGGGTATTGTCATTAAAAATTAACAGTGATCATTGCTCAATGGCATTCCGTAAAAATGCAACTAATGGTTGTACTGTTTTAAAAGAACTTATCAACTTATTAACGAGGTTTGGTTTTAAAAATTCTTCATCTTCGATTTTTGTGGTGGCCTCGAAGCTTTTCAATTTTAAAAATTCGATATTTGGATCTGCAGGATCATAACCCTTGGGTGCATTTTTAAGTGCATTATCAAAACCCAGTTTAAAGTTTTTCTTAAAGGCTGCGTTGTTAATAATTTCTTTAAAATCGCCAATATTATAATCAATCTCTTGTCTGATCAATTTTAAATGAGGCGCATCTGGCATCCAGTATCCACCGGCAATAAAGCTTTTCCCTGGTTGGATATGCAGATAATAACCGGGCTCGTTTCCCCCTTTTTTGGTGGAGAACCATATGCCGAAGTTATTTTTATAAGGATCTTTATTTTTGCTGAAGCGCACATCACGATAAATGCGTAAAAGGCACTTCTTTGGATCCATCTCTGCCGAAAGCATTGGGTCTGCTTTGGCCAACTCTGGAATAATACTGGCTACAAGCTCGAGTACATTAGCCTTTGCATTTTCATAAACTTCTTTGTTGGCGGCAAACCATTCGCGGTTGTTATTCTCCGCTACATCTTTTATAAAACTAAGGGTCTCTTTTTTTAACATACAGGCATTGGGTTAACTGGTTAATCGGCTAATTGTTTAATCGCTGAATTTAACAATTAACCAGCTTATACGATTTAAACGATTAACCAATACTACTTATCATAATAGGGTTTATACTTAATGTTCGGCGATAAAACATGGAGCAGTATAATTCTCGAATAGCGATAGTTAAACGGATACAGGATAAAACAACCTGCAAAAATAACAATCAGATAAGGCCAGAAAGTTTCATCGGTAAGTGGGCCAAAAATTAAATAGGTGATGAAACTGGCAAAAAGCATTTCGATTACATTCATCGCATAACTTACGTACATAGCGGCATAAAAGTAGCCTGGTTCGATCTCTATACGTTGAGCGCAATGCCCACAGATTTCTTTGGTATGCTGAATGTTCCAGCCATACATACTGCCTGTAAAAATATCTCCCCTACGGCAATGCGGACACTTACAATGTACAATGGCGTAAAGTTTTGAGGTAGTTTGCTCAGACATACTTTTAATTTAAATTAAAAGGCTCCTTTTTCATATTAAGGTGCACATTCTTTTTGCGGTATTTTTTATACCATACCACACCAACAATAACGGCCATTAAATAAGGAAGAGATAAAAGATACAATACGCCTGTATTTAAGCCTGCTGTTTGTGTATTCCCGTTTTTAACACCTTGCTCGGCATTAATGGTACACATAGAACATTGGGCATTAACATTGGGGCTTACCGCGAATGTAAATACCAATACAAACAGGATAAAAATTGCTTTCTTCTTCATTCGTTACAAATATAAGCATAAAACGGTTGGAGGGGTTTAAAAATTATGTCATAAAAAAACCCTTGCTTTTTAGTGCAAGGGTTGGCTCACTGATATAGTTTATATTGGAGAAACTCACTTAAATTATTTTCGTGCAGCTATGCTACTATTTAAATAAACTTCCATATCCAGCATTGGTAAACCAACTTAACTGTCGGTAATAATCTATATTTTTATCCTTAACCAAAGGCAAATAAGTACTTAAGCCGCCAAATTGATCTATAGGATTATCCAAGAATCTTTCTGTGGCCCCCTTATAAATAACAGCTTTATTAAATTGCTGTTCAACGGGAGAATAATCACCAATGTTAAAATTTTTATGCAAAAAATCTAAAAAATCATATGCTGGCACAGGAGAGTTAATATCAAAACTCAGATTTTGAACTCCGGCGCGGTTATCATTAATATTTCTGGGTGGTACTAGATCTAATAATTTTTTCACAGCTGTAGCTAGATCATTTAATTCATCAGTCTTAATTAACGAAACCGAGGCCGATTGATAAATACCTGACCTGCTCTTATACGATTCTAAATATTGCTGACAAATTAATTTATAGGCATCTACGTTACCAAATAGCAAAGGTGTAATTTTATCATAGGGAAAACTATAAGAAAGTGTTTCAGTTGGCGATGCTATGATATATCCTGTATTATGCCTTAACTCATAAGCTACTTCTAGGCTGCCCATTGAGCAGGCATCAAAGAGAATAAATTTCAAGTCATCTGGCAAAACCCTTTTCAGGTCGATAACATCCATTACTTCCCCCCGATCGTATCCAAATGATTTTAATAATACTCTGCCACCATACAAGATTGGTCGTACAGGTGCATTCTTTTGAGGGGGAAACCAGGAGCTACCGTGCGACCATAAAACTAAACCAAAAGAATGCGACGGATAATCCTTTTTAGTATCTATTATAACTTTTTTTAAAAAATCGGGATTAGAGGTATTTTCGTTTCCATACGTTTTAACCGTATCACTTACAATATCATTTGTTTTATCATATTTTATCTTCAAAAGATCTGACCGATATCCAGATGTTTTTATAAGTACAAATAAGTCACCATCTAGGTCTTTTGCAGACATTTCCATTTCATTTATACTATTGATAGCAGCATTTCTTAGATTATTATTCGCTGCCATATAAATAAGCACAGTGTTGCTAGCAATTTTTATATTCCCAGAAGGTATATCTTTTCGACATCCAATTAAAATTATAGCGCATAAAATAAATATTATTTTACATACTTTATATGAAAATTTTATTATCACTTATAGTAGTTTAAATTTGTATTATAATTTATTGATTTATAAGTAAAAATACGAATAAAAATTTTACATTGAAACAATATTGTTATATTCGCTTTAAATATTTAAAAATAAAATTTATGAAAAAAAATCTATTAATGCTCTTCATTGTATTATTAACGATGAACTCATGTAAAAAATCAACCGCTCCAGAGCCGGGAGACAAACCGCAAACAGTCGCGAAAGACGTAAGAAACTTTGCTAATTTTTTAGAAAAATTACGTATATCAAATAACACAAAAGGTATACTTCTAAAAAATGAAAACCTTGAGCAAGGAGAACCAATACTATCGTTAGGAGCAGATCAATATCTTGAAACTTTAGACCCATCCGCTCAATTGCAATATTCCGAAATGCAAAACTTAACTGAGCAAATTGTTCCACCATTAACTTTAGATAACGAAGTAGATGAAAATTTAACTACAGCTCAAGCGCTTATTGAAGCAAAAGCAAATGTGGCTTCAGTTTTAAATATTCAAAACTTCACTGCACAGGCAGAAAATCAGGATATTGCTTTATCTGCAAATCTAGACGAATTGTCATCAAGTATAACAAACATTGCTAATGATGAATTAGAAACTGCTTTAAATACAGATGAATCAACAATTGTTAATGAAGAAGCTGCGGTGGAGGAAGTAACAACGAGGCTAAACAATAGAATTCAGACCTGTATTAATAATCATGTCCAAACCTCAAATTACAACCTTGGTTTGACATCTACTCAAAGAACTAGAATTGCCGTAAGCTCGCTATATGCGCTAGAAACATTACAAACGCCACAATTATTGGAAGAAGTAAGCATCGCAGTAAATAATTCTTTGGATGAAGCTTTGGTTTTAGCAACGGTTTCTGTTCGTGATCAGGTTCTAACTAAAGGTTTTTTTAGTAAAATCGGGAATTTCTTTAAAAAGGTTGTAAAAGTTGTAGCCGTAGTTGCATGGAGTGTAGTATCAATTGTTGGAGTAACAGTATTGGCCTATCTAGCAGGAGAAAGCAATGGTGGTCCAAACTATAACCCAAATAACGATCCAACTGTAATTGGAGCTTTTATTGCTGGCGTAAGTTACGTAGCTAAAAATTCCAAAAAATGGTGGAGATGGGCGCTTAGATAAAAGGCTCTTTATTCATAAACGCTATAACTTCATTTAAATCTCCAATTAAAATAAATGAGAATATTATTTAAAAGATTGATCTTTATTAGCGCGCTCTTTACGTTTAACAATGTTTATTCACAAGAAGCTAAAAAAGATTGGAACAGGCCTAGTTGGAGTATATCTTACAAATTTGGTATAGCAGATGGAACTACAAATGATTATTTTAATAATATTCACATTGTAGAGTTGAAAAAATCTTTTAATATTTCTAAACCAATTTCGCTAAATATATTAGGAGGCTATACACATTCAAGTGGCCTGAAAGGTTCAAATATTAATATTGTTTCGTTAGGAGGGGGTATTTCATTATACCCCATCTATTTAGTAAGTCTCATTTTTAGTGAATCTTATGACATTAAGAATGATAACATATATGTGGATTTTGGACTACAGGCTTTATTAAATAAAAATGATTTTGATCTTATTTATTCATTGGAAGCTAATGTATACAGATTTAAATTCAAAAATAATCAAAGTTTATCGCCAAAACTGGCTTATAATATTATTATGTCAGATAAAGAGATTAATCCAAATCCAATCTATAAGGATTTAAAATATAATATGCTTGGATTTTATTCTATAGGTATTGCATATAGCTTTTAGCATTACACAAAGTTTTCAAGAGCCTGCATCATATAATGATCAGGCTCTTTTTTTAACCTTACCACCAATAAAACCACCATTAACTGATTTCAATAGGAAAGTTGTCATTTCAAAATCTTCCTTTGTTTTTTGGAGTAAGTAAGGCCTACACGAATTTCCGAGGAATCAATCTTCTATTCTAGTTGGTGCTACCATAAAGATGGCACATCCAATGAAAAAGTGGCTTAGCAAAGATTGATCCTACAAACCTATCATTTCCTTAAACACTTTGTCATTTATATTGATTTATGAAACAAATAACCTTGAAAAGAAGTTTTCAGATTTATAAGCACATAAATTGAGCAATTAATGTCGTATATAATTTTTAGAAAAAGAAGGAGATATGCCATAAAAGCATCATAAAACTAGCTGCCATCGTTACTAATCAATGAACAAAACAAACTCTCGGGGATCCAAAGATAATTTACAGTACGCAATACCCGATCCAGAATTCACAAATTACTTATATAATGAAAATGCATTAATGATGATAAATTAAGCTTTTGAATGATCGTATTAAAAGCAAGAACTAAGTACAAACCATTGAGTATACTTACATAAAGCAATGTTTTGGTTAGAGGTATTACTTCCTAAGTAGGTCAATTTTATATTAAAAAACCCCCACTTTTGAGGGTGAGGGTTCGGAGAGAGGTGTTATTAGTACTTATTCAAATGTGATCCAGCTCCTTGCATCTGCAACAGCTACCATATCGTATACCTTAGTATCAGTTTGTATAACATAAAAACCACCCTGTTTCAGAAAATTATTAGTTGTATTAGTGATAATAGGTCGTATAGCAACTGGTGCAGTACCATAACTACCATCTTGTACATAAGAAATCTTTCCATCAACGCTTACCGTTGGTATTATAGCAGGCCCATAGGCTCCATAAGCTGTACCTAACCAAAACCTAACAGCCCCATAGTTTTGTCCTGTAATTTTTGGATAATAATCAATAGAAAAGAAATTAGGAATTGTTCTTACTCCATAGGCATCAATTACGCCATCAACAGTAAACCCGGTATAACATTCACTATAGGTTCCATAAACAGGGTTAGCTAAAAATCTAGCTGCAACGGTAACATCATATTTTAATGGTGCAATTGCTTCTTTTATTTGCAGTGCCGCACCACTATTTGTACTTGCATTAATAAATCCTGTGGCTGCATCAAATGAAACCCCATTTAAACTAGTTATAGTTGATGTTCCGATAACTAATGGTTCAAATAAAATTAATGAACTACCAGAAACAAAATAATTACTTTTAACGGTTTTTAAAACTCCCGCATCAATATAACTAAATCCAAGAACTCTCCCATTCGGTTCTAATCTTACCTCGCAATCTAAATCACCTACCCTAGCACGTTTAAAATAGGTTCTTAGCCTTGATAAGGTTGCCTCCATATTATCAGGTGCTTCAAATGCCGAAGAATTATCTGTAACAGATTTTGAACGTACCAAAACCAATTTACTTTTATTAAAAGTTCCCTCGAGCTTTATGGTATCAGCACTTGCAGAAAGAAAGGCAAACTCAAAATCAGAATAGAAGCCTTCACCTGTTTCTCCGCCAAATTTACTCGGTGTTGGATCTGCAATAAGGTGTAAGGTTGAATACGTATCAAATAACAATGTTGGTCTTTGTAATGCTTTTAAACGATATGAGCTTTCACTTGGTGTTGTAGCATAATCTGCAGACATTGTAGTTCTGTTTTTATCGGTAAAGCTGAACAAGAAGGTGGCTGTAACTTTAGAATCTGTTAACAAGTATCCTTTCCAGCCAAATTGTGCTCCAGCCAACTGAGTTTGATATGCCTTTAGTGTTTCAGATAAACGGTCATCAACATTGCCAAGTATTGGCTCTGTTTTGTCTTTTTTACAAGAGCCTAAGGCCAGTGCAAATAAGAATAAATATAATAAATGCTTTTTCATCATTTTAATTTTAGATAATTTACAATGTGCCAAATAAGTAAGAAGTTGCGTCTGCGGTTTTTACAAGCCCACCAAATATACTTTTCGATTGAGGCACGATATCATCAACCCAACGAACGTTAAATTGTTGATTATTAAAATAAGTCAATAATGTTGGTATGCTGGCCTCGATTGCCCTAGCATTTGCATTTGTTGGTTGTGGATTTGTATACGTTAAGGTAAGTACACCATTAACATTGGTGGTAGTGTAGTTAAAATCAGCAACAAAACCAGCACTTAACGCAGCAGTTGGATCCATAAAATTCACTCTCAAAATCATTCTGTTTGCCGTAGTAAAAATTAATGAAATATTATCAATGTAAAGTCCCATGCCATTTTGCATACCGGTATTGGCCGTATTATAAGCTGTTAAGAATTTAGCTGACAAACCTGTCAATTTTTGAGGGTTTACGGTAATTGTACCATAAGTTTTTCCTGGGCCTAATAAGCTATTAAAATCTGCGGTTGGAGATTGTGCTTCAATTGCGGCCTGTGTTCTAGTCTGTAAATCAGCCAAATCTATCCCCCAACTATCTTTCATATAAGAAATTACGATAGCTTTTTTTCTTAGCAACTTAGATCTGGCATCGGTGTTTTGTTCATAAACACCTTTACCATTCCTTTTAATATACAAACCGTCGTAAACAAAAAGATTGTTGATAATATTATCAAAATTGGCAGCGCCACCTTCCAGTAATGTTGATAGCGTCTCAACAAAATCATCGTCTTTATTTGATCTTGAATATGGTGTTACAAAGCCCTTACCCCAGAAATCATTTTCATACAGTATTTTATCTAGTGCAGCTGTAGATGAATAAGCACCTCTAAAAATATTAAACCATGTAGCAGTATAATCTGACGGTGTTATTCTTTGATAATCAGGTGTTACAGCAATGTTCTGATTTAAAATATGCCCAAACTCATGGTGCATAGTATGTAAAATTTGTTTAACCGCAGGTTTATTTGCAGGATTAAAAGTGTTTAAATCAAGTAATACAATTTTTCTGCCTGCTTCCGCTGTTCCCAAAGTGATTGTCCCATTACTATTGTAAGATGGACTTCCCGCTAAATAAAACTGTTTTTGCGTATAAGTTTTCATAAAGTTTGCGCCTTTTACAGCAACATAAGGATCAATCCAGGTTTTCTTTATGATATCCATTATAGGCACTACTAACTCCTCTTTAACTGGAACAACATTTTTATAGATTTCACCTAATTCAGACCGATCCCATTTATACTTAACTTCTATATTATATGGAGTTGTATAATTTGTACTGATCCACTCATCTACTGGGCCCTTTGTCCAGGTATCTCCTCCAAGGCCAACCAGGTTGGCACTTAAATCGTCTTTTTTGCTACATCCTGCTAAAAAGATTGTTGCCAAAGCAACTATGGATAATAATAATTTCTTTTTCATAATATTCTTATATTATAACTAACGCGGATTAGCAGTCAAACCAGCCGCTATCGCATCTTGTGGAATTTGAATTAATCTTTTTGGATCATTTACACCCAGGGAAATTGTAGTCTGACCATTTGCCGACACATGTGATATTGGAATTTTTAATCTTACAATATCTAGCCACCTTAAACCCTCATGCATATATTCTTGGCGTTTAAAATTCAGAACAGTTCCTACTAACGCATCTTTTACGGTTAACGTTGGGAAGAATGACGTTGCTTTAGTTTCGGTGAATTTGTCAGCCGTAGCAGAATAACCAACAATTCGTTTTGATAAATAAATATCAAGATCAGCAATTGCTTGACTATTATTACCTAACATGATATTTGCCTCTGCCCTGTTAAATAATACTTCTTCTGCCGTTAATAAAGGCACCATGTTATAAGCATCTCCAAAATTGGCGCTGATGGTTTGTTTTACAAAATGTTCTCTAAATTTTGGAATATTATAAACGGTTTCATTACCTCCAAAGATTTTAGTTGTCATGGCTAAGGCTTTTCCAGTTGGGTTATTACCTGCATTAAAAACCGTTGCTCTTACACCAGAACTTAATCCAAAATTGTAGCCGGCATAGTTTCTCCCCCAATAAGAATTAGCCTCTTGCAACAATAAATTTGATGGTTCCGTAGAATTCGTATATAGCGCTTGTAATTCATAATATCCTAATACATTATAGGTAGTATTCCATGCTCTCAAATTGTCTGCAATCGTCGTTCCTGGAAAAACCGCATTTGCATGGTCAATTACCTTTTGGTAATCTTTCTTAAATAAATAAAACCGGGTCGCAAATGCATGAGCTGCTTGTGTAGTAAAGTGATACTTAGGAACTCTATATGAATTGTTTTTAATTAGAGGTAAGCCCTCCAATAAATCCTTTTCTATATTTGCATAAACGCCAGCAACAGTTCCCCTTGTGTAATTACCTTCAACTATTTTCTGTGGCAATGTTACATATGGAATTCCAGGATCAGACGCTGCAGTTGCTGGATCGTAGGCTTTAGCAAAAAAGGTTACTAACATGAAATGCACGTACGCCCTTGCAACTAATGCCTCTCCTCTACTTGCAGAGTATTCTGCAGTATTGCCAGCCTTATCAATTGCCTCCAATGCATAATTTGCCGCAGCAATAGCTTTATAACAAGAATTCCAATAAAATGGCGGCGTGTCTTCCGATGTAGCATCTATCTGATCTATATAATTCCATGGAGAAGAATTTGGTAAATCTCTACCTGTTGTACCCTTATCACCAGCATTATCACTCATTGCCTCTGCAAAGGCAAGATAATTGCCGTGTGGATATGCGTTTGCTAATAATTCTGCTACTTTAACAGAGCTGTTTAACTCAGTTCGATCATCTGGTTGATGCTCCAAAAATTTCTTACAGCTCGAAGATAGCAGCAAGCTTGAGCATACGATATATATGAATATTTTATTCTTTTTCATTTCTTTTCAATTTAATTAGAATCCAACTTTTAGAGAAAGCGTATACTGTTTTGGAATTGGTAACGCTACACCACCTGAGGCAAAAAATTCCGGATCCTGTCCTTTAAGTTTTTTATCAGAATAAATCAACCAAAAATTATTTGCCACTGCACTTATTGATGCATTGTTTGCGCCAATAGTTTTTAGGATTCTTGCAGGCAATGCGTACGACAGCGATAATTGTTTTAAACGAATAAAACTTCCATCTGCCACCCTGGCTGTTGAGTAGTTATAAGTATTATAAGGATACGTTCCGTCAATATTAGCTGCTGCTTCAACATCAAGAATAGATGGGATGTTTGTTTTCAATTCATCGCCTGGTAATGTCCATCTATCTTTAAACTCATTAGGCAAGGCATCTAAATCTGAATAAGAAGTGGCAAATACAGGGTTTAGCCTAATTTTATTTCCTGCAGAGAAAGTAAATAAAGAGCCAAAAGTAAATCCTTTATAACTTACACTATTGTAAAAACCACCTGTCAATTTTGGGTCTGTTGGACCTTCATACTTTAAGTATTTAGTTTCAAGGCTCTGCATATAAACATCACCACTTTTCTCACCCTTTTCATTGATAAATTCAGGAATTCCCGTATCATGATTTAAACCTGTAAAATCTACAGAGTACAACCCCCTGTATGGAAAGCCTTGCAGTGGTCCACCATCTGCAGTTACCAAACTGAATATACTTTGAGGGCTTGAAAGTTTAGTAACCTTGTTTTTGTTATAGCCAAAGTTAAAATTACTTCTCCAGCTCCATTCAGCAGTTTTAATAATTGGCCCACTTAATGTTACCTCGATACCTTTAGTATTCATATCAGCATAATTCGCAGTAGTTAAATACTGCCCGCCAATTCCTGAAGTTCTTAATGGACTGATTAAATCGAACCCGTTCCTGTTATATAAATCAACAGTTATATTTAACTTATCTTTAAAAAAGCCCAGATCAAGACCAATGTTAGTCTCATATTGTTTTTCCCATGTTAAATCTCGGTTCTCAATATATTCGATATTCATAACAGATTCAGTTTCATTCGTATACGGCCTTAAAGAACTTCCATTCCTTAAAACTAATGCCGAGTTGGTAGCGCTACCCAAACTTGCTGTTAAACCATATGTCGCTCTAATGGTAGCACGGTTTAGGATCTTCATCAGTCTTTCATTTTCGAAAAACTTCTCTCTATCTATATTCCAGGCACCAGAAATATTCCAGGTAGGTAACCACCTAGCAGTAGCTGAACTTCCCAACTGATTTGAACCATCATATCTACCAGTAGCATTAAATGAATATTTACCATCGTAAGAATAGGCCGCCCTTGTCATAAATGCGGCGAAACGATCGTATCTATGATTCATTGAATAATAATTCAAATTATTCAATGTAGCCTGTTTCACAATATTTGGATCAATAAATGGAACTCCGCCTTTATCGTATTGATAACCATAACCGATCATGCTCTTGGTTTGGCGATCAGCCATTCTCATTTCCTGAAAAGCATAAACATTAATTAAGTGCTTCTCATCGATGGTGTTATCATACTCTATAGAGTTCCTAACCATATACGATTTAAGAAAATCATCAGTTGTATTATAAAAGCCACCATAAGGAAGCACAACAACAGGTTGTAATTCTGGATGTTCGGGATCACGGAACAAGAATCGATTATTATCTTGAATATAAGAATCACCATTCGCTCTATAGGCATTTGCCATATTAGAATTTTCTTTTACTTTATGTTCATTGCCACTTTTTACATATCGCATCGATGCTAAGAAATCGTACTTAAAGTGCTTCACAAACTTATAGCCCAAACCACCTTGGAGTTTAAAATCCAACATACTTAAGTCCAACGAATTATTATCCAGCTCATTCAGAATATTAAAATTGGCAAAGTTTCTTGTAAAGTTTTCCCTGTTCCCGTTTTGGTCAAATGCAGTTAAAGTTCTACTTGTATTTAATGCATAACTAAAAGGATTAATATCAAAATCTCTAGAGTATGTTCCTTCAACAGGGTTACTAACACGGCCCACAGTGCCAGGAGCCTTTTGGTTACGGATTGATCCTGTAGTAATAAAATTAACTGAAAGTTTATCTGAAAGATTAAATACAGCGTTAACATTTGCAGTATAACGTTCTACATCATTTCCAATAGCCCAACCATTATCGTTTAAATAACTGGTTGAAAAATACAGCTGAGATTTTTCAGTTCCTGATGAAACACTAATGGCGTGCTCTTGCATTAAAGAGTTTTTGAAAAGTACATCAAACCAATCTGTATTTGCAGTTGCATAGCGAGATAAGAATGAATTTCTTGCTTCAGGGGTATTTGCTAAAGCAAATGTACCAGAACTTGCATCGTATGTATTAATTAATTGATACATTTTGGTAAAAACACCTCCGTCTGCAGCTCTCGAAGCACTAGAATGATTTAACCATCCTTTGCGTGCCAATTCTGAATAAACAGACATTTGATCAGAAGAATTCATAATGTTATAACTGTCATACGTAGGCTTTAAATAGGTAGAAAAATTACCTGTATAAGAGATTAACGGTTTACCAATACGTCCTTTCTTTGTTGTTATAACCACAACACCGTTCATTGCGCGTGCACCATATTGTGCAGTCGCAGCCGCATCTTTTAAGATATTGAATGATTCAATATCGTCTGCGTTTATACCAGCTACAGAGGATCCAATCAACGTACTTACATCTCCTGATGATAACTGTTCATTGGAGATATTAACAACATCCTCCAAAATCACACCATCAACCACCCATAATGGTTTATTATCTCCAGTAATTGAGGTTGCACCGCGAACACGGATTTTTGGTGCCGCTCCAAAAGTACCAGAAACATTTTGTACTGAAACCCCAGCTACACGACCTTCGAGCATACGACTTACGTCCGTAATACCATCTTGTTTAACATCAGCTCCTTTTAGTGCTGTGGCAGCTCCGGTAAATAATTTCTTATTTAAATTCTGATAACCTGTTGAAATAATATTTACATCTTTAAGTTCATTTGCATCTTCTTCTAATACTACATTTATAGAAGTTTTAGATCCAACTTCAACCTCTATTGTTCTATATCCAATAAAGCTAAAAACTAATGTGGCTCCTTCTTTTACTGAGATAGAATAATCACCAGAACTACTTGTTGATACAGCGTTCGCAGCGCCTTTTTCTCTTACACTTACACCTGGAAGTACTGCGCCATTTTTATCTTTAACTTTTCCGGTTACTTTAACAGCAATAAAATAGCCTAATACTTTATCAAAAACCGACTTTTCCTTTAATTTGATCAGAATAGTCCTGTCTTCTACTGTATAGGTTAGCTCTCTACCTGAAACAATTTTGTTCATTACCTCTTCTACCGTAGAATTATTAAAATCTACATTTAAAGTAGTTGAGGTTTTAATTTTATTGGTCGATAAAAGAACGTCATAACCAGATTGTTTTCTGATCTCTCTAAAAACCTTTTCGAATGTTACATTTTTTTCTTTCAACGTAACCAGCTGGCCAAATGAAGCTGCACTAACCTGCACGAGCGAAGCAAGCATTATGACCGTAATTAACTTCATCATTCGTAAAAATTTAGGTATGTAGCCTGGAGGCGTACATAAATTTTTAATATAAATTTTGTACATTTATTAGTCTGTTTTTGTGCGAAGCGCAATTAAGTTTAGACGCCAAATAGCGTTTCGCGGTTAATCCAAGAAATAATTAATTAATCGGCTCCGGTATACCGGAACGAACGAACAGATAAACAGAAGGGGTGTTAGTAGCACTCCTTTTTTGTTACCCTTGTTCTTTGATAAGGCTAGATATTTTGTCGAGGTATTTTCATAGTTTGATTAGGTTAATTAGTTGATTAATTTAAGATCTTTTATTTTAAGACAAAGGTTAGTCAGGCCCCTGTCTGCTGGTTCTATTCTTTATAAACTATAATTTTATTGGCCTTAATATCAAAGCGGACCTGGCCAGTTTGTTCCAGCTTTGTTAAAACTTTGGATATTTTCTCAAAACGGCTTACCGTTCCATAGTACATTACATTTTTTGCATCTGCATCTGCATATTCCACCTCAACATTATACCAACGCGCAACTTTACGCAGAATACTTTCCTGTCTTTCATTGTCGAACATAAAGTATCCGTTTTTCCATGCTATTGATTCATCTACATTCACTTCCTTTATATCAATGCCAGAAATAGATACTAATGATTGCTCTCCTGGCTTTAAGATTTCGCTTTCATTGGTACTTTTATGAGAAACACGTACACTTCCTTCAAGCAAAGTAGTTTTAGTTACAAGTTCATCCTTATAGCTATTAATATTAAAATGCGTACCCAATACCTCAACAGACTGCTTATCGGTTTCTACAATAAAAGGATGGGTTGCATTTTTAGCTACTTCAAAATAAGCTTCGCCGTCTAGTTTAACAACACGCTGTTTAGCGGCTCCGATATTTAACGAATACTGAATTGAAGATGCTGCATTTAGCCAAACTGTAGAGCCATCGGGCAACTGGATTTGCCATTCGCCACCATTTGGAGTCGAAATGGTATTTAATCTGGTATCATTTGTACTTTCTGATCCAGCCACGTTATATACCAACTGGCCATCGGCAGTTTTGGTGATAGAGAAACCGGCTTCTTTGGCAACGTCGCCATTCATCGCATCTGAAAGTGAAATTTTCTTTCCATCGGCCAAAGTAAGAATAGCTTTATTTTTTCCCGGTGCTACATCAGTAGCAAAAACGTGTTCTTTCTTTTTCTGTAAAGAGAGGTAAGCGGTGAACGAAAACACGATAAAAACAACTGCAGCGGCAGCCCATTTTAAACTCCTCAGTAAAATCCGCTTAGGCGATCGGGTTGGTTTGTCTACCGCCAGAATTTTATTTAGAACCGGATTCCATTTTTCATCAACAACATTAACCGCATGTTCTTCTTCTGCGATAATCATTTTCACGATTTCGTCAGAAAGCAATGATGTGCTGTTTTCTGCTAAAACTAAAAGTTCTTCCCTTTCGGCCTGGCTTAAGGTCTTAGCTGTAAACTGTTGTAAGAGATAATGTATACGTTCTTCCATAAAGATTCTGATACTAAGAAGCAGCAAAAGAAAATTAGGACTATCGGGACATCAATTTTTTCTATTTTATTTTCAAAAAGAAAAAAACTATTGGGAAAAAGAATACAATCCCATGCTGATCGAGGTGTATACGTATCGATTTAAGGGCAATTACAAGGGCATTTTTAACAGTATTAGGCGAAATATTGAGCATTTCTGCAATTTCAGGTATAGTTTTACCATCACGTCTGCTCAATTGGTATATATTTTTACGTTGATCAGGTAATTTTTCGACAGCAATTGCAATAATTTTTGTTACCTCGTTTAAATTAATAGTTTCTGCGGTATTGTTATGGCTATTTTGTTGTTTGGCCACAAATGCATCAACAACTCTATCTTCTTTTAATTTTTTACGCAGGTAACTTAAACATTCATTAGAAACGTATTTATATAGATAAGCCTTCACATTCGCTACATCCGATAATTTATCGCGATTTAGCCAAACCCTTAAAAATGAATCTTGAATAATTTCTTCGGCGGCATCATCTGATTTGGTAAACTTGGTGGCAAAAATTTGGAGTACAGGAAGGTATTTGAAGAACAAAACAGAAAAAGCCTGCTCATCCCCCTCTACGATTTTTTCTATAAGCTTACGTTCATCTTCTATCCTTCCTGGCGCCATAAATTAGTCGATCTACCTCCTCACCTACAAATTTATAAGTGTTTTCTGTGAGATGTAATATACATAAAAGTGAAAAAAAAATTGGGTTAAAACAAATATCTTCCGTCGGCAAAAACGACTATAACTAAAAAAGCCTTACATTTTAAGTAAGGCTCTTGTTATTTTGTTTAGACTAAAAATCCTTTAATACTGATAATATGGCGAAATCATCAAATAAACCACTACGCCTGTAATGGCTACATAAAGCCAAAGTGGGAAAGTAATTCTTGCAATTTTTCTGTGACGATCGAAACGCTCGGCCAATGCCCTTACATAAGTTACCAAAACCAATGGAATAATGGCTATCGACAATAGGATATGCGTTAACAAGATAAAAAAGTAGGCATACTTAATAGCTCCATCTCCGCCAAATTTGGTAGACGGGGTAGTCATATGATAAGCAATATACATTACCAAGAACAACAAAGAGCAGCCTATAGCCGTTTTCATCAGGTTTTGGTGCAGGTTAATCTTACCATTTTTAATGGCCCAAACCGCAACGATCAGCAGTACAGCTGTAATTCCGTTAATGGTTGCATATATTGGTGGCAAAAAAGGTAGAGTTGGCGCATCTATTCCCAGATCCTTTAACTTTACCACAAATAAAAAGGCCACAGCTACCGGTATAAAAATGGAAAGAATGATGATCCACTTGTTATACTTTTTCTCAATTGGGGAATTTTCCATGAGTATTTAAATCTCTTTTATATTATTATTTTTTGTATCGACTTCGGGCTCCAAATGCTAAAGCCCTAACCGCTAAGCCAATTACCTGCCGTCTTTAACGTTCCTTAAATACTCGGCAATAAGTACTTTTATTTCATCCTCCAACCTGGCATTTGCTTCAGCATTGTCGGCATCATAAATGCCGCGTATACGGTGTAGATTATCGATAAGTACTATTTTATTGCTAAAAATGAAATTGGCTTTCTCTTTCGTTTCATCTGCAACTACATCAAGTAACAAGCCTTTTCTGATTAACGAATAAGTTTGAATGGTATCACCAATCAGAAAATCCCATTTTCCAGCTTTTGCCTTAAACTGTTGGGCAAAATCTTTTATTCTACCTTTATCAAGTGGATCAACAGACAGGCTTAAAAACTTAACCAAAGGTTTTTGTTCATACCCATCGGATAATTTCTTGATGTATTTACTTGTTTCCTGGTTGTTGGCACTAGTATAAAATAAATTTAGTACCACAATCTTGTTCTGCAACGATTTCCAGGTAACGGTATCGTTATGCTGGTTTATGAGTTTAAAATCAGGAATCTTATGGTAAATGGTATCTGGGATTTTCTTTCCTTTTACACTGTGGAAAGTTGATGCAACTACTTTTTCACCAAAGATGGGTAAACTCTTATACCTGTTCTTTGCAAAGTGTGGCAATAAGTAAAAAAACAAAAATCCCGGTATAGCTAAAATGCTTACCAGGATTATTACCTTTTTGATAGGACTTCTTTTCATTAATGGTTCATCATGTGGATGTTTAAAAACCCACCTTCTATCAGCATTAAAACAATAAAGTAAATAATGAAAATAAATGATACCGTTAATGCAAGCTGTAAGCCTAATTTCTCAAACTTTAAGTGCATAAAATAAGCTACGATATAAAATGCCTTTACCAAAGTTAAAGCGATATAAATGTAGTTACCGATATGCTGAGGAATATGATGCCCTGGAATAAGCCAAAGTGCTATAATAAACTCAATACCTGTAATTAGCGATAAGATACCGGCAACTTTCCAGATTTTAGCTTTATTCATTCCTGCATGTTCGCCATGCTCGTGGCCTTCTGTTGTATGTGCGTGCTCTGACATAAAAATATTTTTATAATATGATAAATTAAACCAAATAGAAGAATGTAAATACAAACACCCATACTAAATCAACAAAGTGCCAGTATAAACCCACTTTTTCTACCATCAAATAGTGTCCTCTTTTCTCAAAACTCCCATTAATGGTCATCACTAATATGATGATATTAATTAAAACACCAGTAAATACGTGAAAACCGTGGAAACCGGTAATGGTGAAGAACAGGTTAGAAAATTGTTGCGCCGATACTAAAGATACCTCACCTGTAAATAAATGATGTAATGTTGCCATTGGAGGAATTTTTCCCCATCCAAAACCTTCATGAAATAAGTGTGTCCACTCCAAAGCCTGGCAACCCAGGAACATAAAACCACCAATAATAGTAGCAACCATCCACCAGATTACTTCTTTTTTTGCACGACGGTGACCAGCCTCAACAGCCATAACCATGGTTACAGAACTAAGAATTAATATAAAAGTCATGATACCTACAAAAACTAACGGGGCACCGCTTTCTTTTAATCCAGGGATTGATTGGAAAACCAAATCCGGATCTGGCCACGTTAATTTAGAAAAACGCTGAGCGCCGTAGTAGATCAATAAAGATGAAAAGGTAAAAGCATCTGACAAAAGGAAAAACCACATCATGATTTTACCATATTCTACCGACCACGGAGAACGACCACCATTCCATGGTCCGGTTTTAACTTGATCTAATTGTGATACTGCATTCATTTGGAAATAGTATAATAGTTTGTTAACAAATTTAACGGTTCAAAAGTAAAAAAACATACAGATATATCCATAATATATCTATAAAATGCCAAAAAATAGAAGCAATTTCCATTCTATACTGGACTTTGGCAACAGGAAGGCTTTTATAGCTCCCTGCTAAAGCATTAATAATAAGGCCAACACCACCAATAATGTGTAATAAGTGCATGCCAGATACCACATAAATAAAAGATATCGCAGCATTGTTTCCTACAAGGGTTGCCCCGGTTCTAACCATACTTCCCCAGGCATTAAACTGCATTACACCAAAAGCGATGGCTAATATTACGGTAATCCACAGCATATTGCGCTGTAAGCTAAAGTTCAGTTTCCTTAAAGCTTTTGATGCCAGCACCAAGGTGATGCTACTGGCAATAATTACCAAACTAGAGTAAATAAAAGCATCAGGTAAAACTAAACCATGCCCCTTTCCCTTCGAAGCGGCAAATACCAGATAATAACTGGTAAAACCACCAAACATAATTGTTGATGATACGACAAATAACCAAACAATAAATTTCCTTGGTTTAGGGTCAAACGTATCCTGCATCTTTTCCATTGTTAGCACCATAAATTATTTTGCTATAAAATTTAATAATAAGCCCAACTGTACCGCCGGGATGTAAAAAAACGAACAGAACATTACTTTCTTGGCATCGGCCAATTCCCTGTTCATTAAAAGTTTAAAAGCGAGCCAGCTAAATATAAGCCCGGCAATTAAAGATAAACCTGCGATGTAATAACCGCCAAACCCATAAATGGTTGGCAATAAACTTACCGGGATTAAAATCAGCGTGCTTAAAAAGGTAAGCAGTGCCGATGTTTTATCTCTTTTCTTGGTTGGCAATAACCT
Source organism: Pedobacter ginsenosidimutans (assembly GCF_001442625.1). GTDB lineage: Bacteria > Bacteroidota > Bacteroidia > Sphingobacteriales > Sphingobacteriaceae > Pedobacter > Pedobacter ginsenosidimutans. Next base: position 20,432 of record NZ_LMZQ01000004.1, read on the forward strand.
AAAACCTGCTTTCTTATAATCATCATCCAAAACCCAGGCAATTGCCCAGAAATGTGGAAACTGCCACACAAACTGGATTAAAAATAGAATGCCTGCAATGTAATAGTCAATTTCGTGGAACATTTCTGCTTTTAAACTGCCGAATGCTGCTAAATATCCAATTAGTGGCGGTAAAGCCCCTGGAATGGCACCTACAAAAACAGCTATTGGCGATTTTCTCTTCAATGGTGTATAAGCAAAGGCATACAACAGGATCGAAAATACAGAGAGTAAACCTGTTTCCAGGTTTAATTTACCCAATAACCAGGTACCCAAAAATGCCATAAAAACCCCCAGGATCAATCCTTGTCCGGTAGTCATTCTACCTGCTGGCATAGGGCGGTCTTTAGTTCTAGACATTAACTTATCTAAGTCTTTCTCAATAATTTCGTTAAAACAGTTTGCAGCAGCGGTTACTAAAAAACCACCGGCAATCAATATTAGCCAGTTTCCCCAATCGATACTAGGGATATGGCCTCTACCCACCTGCATTTTCTGTCCGATCAAAAAAGAGATCGATGCCGAAAACACCACCGTAAACGATAGCCTGAATTTGATAAGTTTAGAAAAATCTGAAAGATATTGCTTCAATTTTCTTAAATATTATTGTTTATATGTACTTGTTCGGTAAACCAATAAGTACAGGTAAAACTGTAAACTAAATAACAGCGTAGAGAATAAAATATGCAATGCCTGCGCTGCCGGTGGGAAAGCTATATATGCTAAAGCGAAACCACTTAATAACTGTATGAGGAGCGTTATTAATATAAACCTTGCAGTTAACAACGGTGCAGCCTTACCACTAAAACGGTCTATAACCATTTTATATACTACTGCATTTGCAATTACTACGAGTATAGCTAAATCGCGGTGATAAGAGAATACTTCTCCTACTTTCGAAATCCATATATTCTTGCTTCCGTAAGAGAGCGACTTTGCAATCACATCTACTGCTTCTCTAACCTCGGTTCCTAAAACAATCTGAATGATACTGATTACGAGGGTAAAGAACAAAAATCCCTTTAGCCATGCTATACGGTACATAATTACCGAAGGCACTTTATTCAATTGCTTCGCATAATTGTAGGTATAAATAGATATCGCTAAAATAACCAGTGCCAGCAACATGTGTACAGTTACCACCCATTGCGCCAGGTTGGTAGAAACCACTATCGAACCTAACCATCCCTGGTATCCCACTACAAAAAGATTCAGGATACTGAGTAGAATAATTCGTTTGGCTGTTTTGCGGTAAGCAAATGAATACACAACTGTTAAAAACAGGAAGATCCCTGCGGCTACCCCAGCTAATCTATTCAGGTATTCGGTCCAGGTTTTTGTTGGATTAAACTCTTCAGGTATGGTGATACTCTTATCATGCCTAATGCTATCAGCTAAGGCTACCTTACCCATGCTTTCCAGATATTTGGCAAACTTTTCATTCTTCTTTAACCTACCTGCTACATATTTCTCTTTATAATTGGCAGGAAGTTGCGATACATCAGTTGGCGGAATGTAACGATCGAAACATTTAGGCCAATCCGGACAACCCATGCCCGATCCGGTACTGCGCACAATACCACCGGCAAGTATAACCAATAGCGTAACTATGATGGTTATAAGATTAATTCTAATGAAACGTTGTTCTGATCTGCTGACCATATATCTATTAAGATGAAAAGGGTATCCGGATAAGCAGAAACTTAATCAGATACCCCTTTTAAAATTTTATTTTAAGCTTAAACTAGCCCTTGTTTTCTCCAACAGGGTTAGCTAATTCCCAATCTTGCTGTATTTTTTCTGCTTCTGCATTTCCTTCAAAATCGTGAGGCAAGTTAGAGCTCATGGTTTGAGAGAAAGGAACAGTTTGAGGAATAAAATCTGCATCATGTCCTGGTTTGCTATAATCATATGGCCATCTGTAAACCGTAGGAATTTCTCCCGGCCAGTTACCGTGTAGGTGTTCTACCGGAGCAGTCCATTCTAATGTATTCGATTCCCAAGGGTTTTGAGGAGATACTTTTCCTTTAAAGATTGAATAAAAGAAGTTAAACAAGAACGCTACCTGAGCAAGTGCTGCCATAATAGCTGCCCATGTTACAAATACGTTAACCGTTAACCATTTCTTCATAAATTCAAACTCGGTAAATGCATAGTAACGACGAGGTACACCATCTAAACCTAAGAAGTGAAGCGGGAAGAATACCAGGTAAGCTGCAATGAAAGTTAACCAGAAGTGTAAATATCCTAATTTAGCGTTCATCATTCTACCGAACATTTTAGGGAACCAGTGATACACACCCGCAAGCATACCAAAGATTGCTGCAGATCCCATTACCAAGTGGAAGTGGGCAACAACAAAGTAGGTATCGTGTAAGTTAATATCTAATGAAGCATTTCCTAAGAATATACCGGTTAAACCACCAGAGATAAAAAATGAAACTAAACCGATAGCAAATAACATTGCTGGAGTGAAACGGATGTTACCACGCCATAATGTAGCTAAATAGTTAAAGGTTTTTACTGCCGATGGTACCGCGATGATTAACGTTGTAATCATAAACACACCACCCAACAATGGATTCATACCAGTTACAAACATATGGTGACCCCATACGATGAATGATAATACGGTAATTCCAATTAACGAGTAAACCATTGCATGGTAACCAAAGATTGGTTTACGTGAGTTTACTGAGATTACTTCTGATGAAATACCTAAAGCTGGCATAATTACGATATATACCTCAGGGTGACCTAAGAACCAGAATAAGTGTTGCCACAAAATTGGCGAACCACCTTCATTTGGTAAAATATCCGTACCCATAACGATATCTGATAAGTAGAAACTTGTACCGAAACTACGGTCGAATACCATTAACACTACCCCAGCTACAAGAACAGGGAAAGATAAGATACCTAAAATAGCGGTCAAAAAGAAAGCCCAGATAGTTAATGGCATTTTCCAAAGATCCATACCTTTAGTACGCATGTTTAAGATTGTACTTACGTAGTTAATACCACCCATTAGCGATGATGCCACGAAAAGTACCATACTTACCAACCATAAAGTCATACCTAAACCAGAACCTGGCATTGCTTTCGCTACAACCGATAATGGCGGATAAACCGTCCAACCACCAGATGCAGGACCTGTTTGGATAAAGAATGATGACATCATGATCACGCAGGCCATAAAGAAGAACCAGTATGAAAGCATGTTCAAGAATGGCGATGCCATATCTCTTGCTCCGATTTGAAGCGGAATAAGTAAGTTACTAAATGTACCACTTAAACCTGCCGTTAGTACAAAGAATACCATGATGGTACCGTGAATGGTTACCAAAGCCAGGTAGAAATCGGGTTTAATACGGCCACCTTCAGCCCATTTACCTAAAAATGTTTCTAAGAAAGGGAAATTTTGATCTGGCCATGCCAATTGAATCCGGAATAAAATTGATAAGCCCATTGCTATTACCGCCATAATAATACCGGTAATTAAAAATTGCTTAGCAATCATTTTATGATCCATACTAAAGATGTACTTTGAAATCAAAGTCTCTTTATGATGCCCATGATCAGCGTGATCGTGATTGTGTTCGTCGTGTAATGCTATTGTTGACATAATTCGTTCGCTCCTGCTTAATATTATTTATTTAAAGCCATTTGGTTAGTTTTCACAGCTGCTGAATCTTTAGCTGCTGAATCTGCTACTGATTTTACAGGTGCAGGTGCCACTGGCAAATTAAATTGTTTTCTTAAATCGTCGTTTAAGTATGTTTTCTGTTCAGCTATCCAAGTTTTGTACTCAGCCTCAGAAACTACACGTACAACTTTTTGCATGTTGTAGTGACCTGATCCACAAATCTTAGCACATAAGAAAAGGTACTTAAAGTTAGGATCGTTAGTTTCTTGCTGCATTTCTGCAGTAGTTTTTGTAGGCGTAAACTCAAATATAGTTCTCATACCTGGTACGGTATTTAACTGTACTCTGAAGTGTGGCATGTAAAAACTGTGAATCACATCTTTACTGGTTAAGATCAATTTAACTGGTTTACCAACAGGAAGAACCATTTCATCAGCCATCTCATCATCGCGAGAGTTTATATCTTTGAAATCGATACCCAATGTATTGGTAGCTGTAGTTAATTTGTAATTTTTGTTACCTACTATTCCATCAGCTCCAGGATAACGGATAGACCATTTAAACTGCTCAGAAGTAACTTCTATCTGTAATGGTTTGTTGTTTGGATCTTCAACTTTGAAGAAAATAGATCTCCAGGTTAAGAAACCCATTAATACCAAAACAGTTAATACTAAAGCCGGAACGATTGTCCAGATTTTTTCGATGGTATTATTGTGTGGGTAGTAGTAAGCTTTTCTTTTAGCTGAGTATTTATAGATATAAGAAAATCCGAATAATAAGATGTGTGTAACTACAAATACAATAGTAGTAATGATTAATGTTAAATTAAACATTTCATCAATTTTCTTTCCATGCTCAGATGCCGCATCAGGAAGTAACATTGCCCCATGTACTGTATATTCCCAATATACACCATATAACCCGATCACTAAAAACAGCGCAAACAAACTTGCGTGTACCCTGTTCCAGTTAATGCCAACAGGTTTACCTTGTGCTTCGCGGCTTAATTCATATACTTTTATTGCTTTACCAATAATTGCAATGAATAAGCATACGGCAAGGAAAACCAGAATATAAAATATTACCGATTTATAAACCTCGCCCATATCAACTTTCGGTGCCGCGGCAGCACCTGCTGCTGCATCTTGCGCAAATACGCTAGTGTTTGCAAAAACAGTAATCAATACTGCTAAAGCTGCGGTCGTTTTATTCGTTATAAACTTTCTTAAACTCATTTTCTTAAAAGTAGTACGCTGTACTGCTAATTATAATAATAATTAAATATTTGCTTTATCCTATCACCACTACAGTTGATGATGCAAACTTTCTTGTAATAATGGGTGGTTCTTTGCAATTAATGGTTTTTTGCTTAATGATGTTAAAACCGTAAAGGTAAACAATCCTACGAAACCTATTGCAGTACCAATTTCAATGATACCAAAACCATTATGTCCTTCTTCTACGGCTCCTGGCATAATCATTTGGTAGTAATCTACCCAGTGACCTAAAAGTACCACAATAGAAACAAACAACAATTTCGCATCTGTTCTTTTGTTATCTCTGTCCATTAATAATAATACTGGCGCTAAGAAGTTCATGGCCAGGTTTAAGAAAAACCAGAACTTGTAATATTCAAAGCGTTTGTAGAAATATACAGTCTCCTCAGGCATGTTTGCATAGTAGATCAATAAGAATTGAGCAAACCATACATAAGTCCAGAAGATAGAGAAACCGAAAATAAACTGACCTAAATTGTGTAAGTGGCTATTGTTAACCCATTGCATATAACCAGCTCTTCTTAATAAGATAAGAATAATGGCGATAGTAGCTAAACTGCTTACCCACATAGCGGCGAAGTTATACCAGCCGAACATGGTTGAGAACCAGTGTGCCTCTAATGACATTACCGTATCGAAAGCAAAAATCGGCGTTGTAAAACCGTAAATTACCAAGAAGATACAAGCATTTTTAAAGCTTTTTCTGTAAGAATTTAAACCACCTGCTAAATCTTCGTTGTACGAAAACTTAACAAACATGATCGAAAATATACTATAGATACCTAAGAACACCACCTGGCGGCCTAAGAAAAAAGGTACATTTAAGAACACTGATTTACCAGCGATAATAGAATCATAATTAGCACTCTTTGGATCAGTTAATCCATCAGCATGCCAGTGGTGATATAGATTATGTGTATATAAACCTGCCGAAATTACTACAACAAGTATTACAGCTGCAATAGGCAATGTTTTTGCCATAGCTTGTGGTACACGTAAAATTGATGCAGACCAACCTGCTTGAGCTACATATTGAACAGCCAGGAAAAATGTACCCGACATACAAACGCATGCAAAGTAATATGCCATAAGCAACAGGTTAGCAAAAGTACGCTCGTGCATTACTTTATCGCCGGCTAAGAAACCGAACAATACAGCCGCAATACCGATAACGATACCAACAATGCTTAAGGTTTTTACTTTACCTGTAAACTCAAACTGTTCACTAAAATTAATATTGTGAGTTCCCATTTATATTCTGCTTTACTATTGTCCTTTTTGTAATTGTTGAACATACATCACCACTTTCCAACGATCTGTTGGTGAGATTTGCGAAGCATGCGAGCCCATGTTATTTACACCGTATGTAATGGTGTGGTAAATTTTACCTGCAGTAAGATCAACCATGTTACCACCTCTAGAAGATGCACCCGTTTGATAAGCAGGTACACCACTAAATTTCTCAATTTTAACTAAGTGTCCTTGTCCATCTCCCTTTTCTCCGTGGCAAGGGCTACAGAAAACGGTAAATAAGTGTTTACCCTGAGCTAAATTAACAGTATCTACTGGTAAAGGGTTAACCATACTCACACCTGCTGCTTCATATCCTTCTTTTGTATTAGGATACTCATCATATTCAGTAAAACCTACTGGTTTAGTATGTGCAGGTGGTAACTGAGCTGTTTTACCATCTTTAAAATTTTTGTTTGGCTGATCTGGATTGTAAGCAATCGGATCATACATGTTTCTGGCATATTCCAAGCCAGTACTGCGTTTATCTTTACAAGCAGAAAAGGTAGCTGCAAAAGCGATAGCTAAAAACGCAGTGTAAACAAATTTATTCTTATTCATAGCTAATGTACTTCCTTTCATTATACTTTATTTCTAAAGCACCTGCATCTTTTAATAATCCATCAATTACAGTATGTTCTACATTGTCTTTTGCATCAACTGCAATAACAAAACGATCATCAGTAGCACGTAAATCCATCACTCTTGGTGCTCTTCCCGGAAATAAGTGCGTAGATGCATAATAAGTTAACACCATACCGAAAGCACAGAATAATACTGTAAGCTCGAACATTATCGGAATAAAATCCGGTAATGCAAATGATGGTTTACCACCTATGTTTACTCTCCAATCGATTACTGCGCAGAAATAAATCAAAGCGAATGCACAGCAAGTACCGGTAATACCAAAGCAAAATGCTGCGATATCGATTCTAGATCTTTTAATTCCTAATTTGGCTTCTATTCCGTGTATAGGCATCGGTGTGTATACATCATGAATGCTGATGTTATTTTCCTGAAGTTTTTCGATGCCGTGCATCATTTCGTCAGGATCGCCAAAGCTGCCTAAAATATATTTGATATCACTCATTGTTATATTTTTGCGTAATCTTCTTGTTTAACACTATCAAATTTTTCTAAAGACTCTACGTATTCTGCAACGTATTCTTTATTCTCATGCCCTTCTTTAATTTGTTTCATTTTGGCTTGCTCACTTGCAGTTTTTAATAATAATTTAACCTCTGCTATAGCGATTGATGGCAATACTCTTAAGAATAATAAGAATAAAGTAAAGAACAAACCAATTGATCCTACGAATACACTGATATCAACCCATGTTGGATAGAACATTGCCCAACTTGATGGAATATAATCACGGTGTAATGAAGTAACGATAATTACGAAACGTTCGAACCACATACCCACGTTTACTACGATTGACAAAATCCAGGTAGCTTTAATGCTTAAACGGATCTTTTTGAACCATAACAACTGTGGAGAGATTACGTTACAGGTCATCATCATCCAGTACGACCACCAGTAAGGACCGGTAGATCTGTTGATAAATGCGTATTGCTCATACTCAGAACCTGAATACCAGGCGATGAAGAACTCAGTTAAATAAGCCACACCTACGATTGATCCGGTTAAGATGATGATTTTATTCATCGACTCGATGTGGAACATGGTGATGTAGTTTTCTAAGCCCAATACTTTACGTGCAACCAATAATAAGGTTAATACCATCGCAAATCCTGAGAAGATCGCTCCAGCAACGAAGTATGGAGGGAAGATGGTAGTGTGCCATCCCGGAATTACCGATGTTGCAAAGTCCATTGATACAATGGTGTGTACCGAAAGTACAAGTGGTGTAGAGATACCTGCTAAGATTAACGACACCGCTTCGAAACGTTGCCATGTTTTAACGCTTCCACTCCATCCAAATGAGAAGATAGAATAGATTTTTCTACGTGTACCCACTGCACGGTCGCGGATGGTAGCGATATCTGGCAATAAACCTGTGTACCAGAATAATAATGATACAGAGAAGTAAGTCGAGATCGCAAACATATCCCACACTAATGGTGAGTTAAAGTTTACCCAAAGTGATCCAAATTGGTTTGGTAAAGGTAAAACCCAATAAGCTAACCAAGGGCGGCCCATGTGTGATACAACATAAGTTGCGGCACAGATTACGGCGAAAATCGTCATCGCCTCTGCCGAACGGTTGATGGAGTTACGCCAGTTCTGACGGAAGAGTAATAGTACTGCCGAAATTAGTGTTCCAGCGTGACCGATACCTACCCACCATACGAAACCGGTGATATCCCAAGCCCAACCAACTGTTTTATTTAAACCCCATGCACCGATACCGTTCCAGAAAGTGTAGCTTACTGCTACTACCCAAAGTAAAGCACCTAATGAGGCAACGATGAAACCAATCCACCAAGCCTTGTTCGGCTTGTTCTCTACCGGGCTTAAAATATCATCCGTAATTTTTGCATACGTGATGTTATCTCCGGTAATTAATGGTTCTCTAAGTATTGATTCGTTATGTCCTGACATAATTTGTATTTTCTTTATACTAAAGCTTACGCTTGTACTGTTGTATCTGTGTTTCTAATTTTTGTCATGTATCCAATACCCGGCTTCACATTGATCTCTTCTAATACGTAGTAAATACGCTCAGAACGTAATGCTTTTGAAACCTCTGAATTTGGATCGTTTGCATCACCAAATACAATCGCATTTGCTGAACAAGCTTCCTGACAAGCCATTTTAATATCGCCATCTTTTAATGGACGTTTCTCCAGTTTAGCTTGTAATTTGCCACCTTGTATACGTTGAATACACATAGAGCATTTTTCCATTACCCCTCTAGAACGTGTAGTTACATCAGGGTTTAAAACTAATTGGGTAAACTCGTTATTTAAATAGTTATCGAAACGTGAATCATTCCAATAGTTAAACCAGTTGAAACGACGTACTTTATACGGACAGTTATTTGCACAGTAACGTGTACCTACGCAACGGTTATAAGCCATGTGGTTTAAACCATCACTTGAGTGTACAGTTGCCAATACCGGACACACTGTTTCGCAAGGCGCGTGATCACAGTGTTGGCATAACATTGGTTGGTGAACCACAGAAACATGATCTAAGTCTTCTAACTTAGCAATTTCTTTCTCTCTGGTTACATCACCAGCTGCAGTTTCGTAGCTGTAATAACGATCGATACGGATCCAGTGCATTTCACGACGACGGCGAACCTCATCACGACCTACAACAGGAATATTGTTTTCTACGTTACAAGCAACAATACAAGAACCACAACCTGTACAGGCATTCAAATCGATTGCCATAACCCAGTTGTTACCTGGTTTTTCGTATTGATCCCAAAGATCGTAATCTTTATGCTCGCCTTTTTCGTTACCAGCTCCAGGGTTTTTCAAGTACTCCTTAAAAGTAGCTTCTTTAATCACTGCACGGCCTTCGAAAGAGTGGTGAGTTTGTGTTTGAGCCAATTCGTAATAACCGCCGGTTGGGCTAATGGTTACCGAAGTAGCATATTGGAAAGTTCCATTTACAAAGGAAACAAAAGGGAAAGCATTTTTACCTACATCGTTACCCGCTTTACCAGTTTTGGTACGGCCATAACCTAATGCGATAGATGCAGTTCCTTGTGCTTGTCCTGGCTGGATCAATACCGGAAGATCTACTGAATATCCGTTGCTGCCTTTAACTGTTACAACATCAAATTCTTTAACTTTTAATTTCTCAGCAAACTTAGGTGCAAGTGCAACATAGTTATCCCAGGTTACTTTAGAAACCGGATCAGGTAACTCTTGTAAGAATGCGTTGTTTGCATTTTTACCATCGCGCATCGGGATGCTTTCGTAAACCTGTAACTCTACTTCCTTAGCTAAAGCTTTGCTGCTATTCGCAATCGAAGTAGCAACCTGCGCTAAAGATTGTGTGAATGAATATGCCCCAGCAGTTTTTGCTGTTGCAGTAACCACTCCTTTTTCTAAAACTTCTTCCCATTTCAAACCAACAGCTGGTAACATTTTAGCTTCCCAGTTGCTGCGTACAAACTGATAGTAATCTTTAACAGGAGCATCAGCCCAGGTTAATAAACTCTCTTCAGCCTGGCGGCTATTGAAAACAGGGTTGATAGTTGGCTGAACGATAGAATAATATCCTTCGTAAGCGTTTGCATCACCCCATGATTCTAAGTAGTTATGGTTAATTGCAATAGCATCACAAGCGGTTGCAGTTTCATCAGCACGATCAGAGAATGAAATTTTAGCAGGAACCTTAGCTAATGCATCAGTAAATGCTTTTGCATTTGCAGCATCGTAAACCGGGTTACTGTTTAAGAATAAAACAGCACCAACTTCGCCACGGTTCATTTCAGCAACCAAGCCATTAAATTCGGCATCGTTACCTGCGTATAAATAACAAGGGTTATCTAAATCGATAGTAGTACCATAACTTCCGATAGCGGCGTTAATGGCATTTACTAAAATCTGAGTAGAAACATCGTTCGAACCACAAACTACAAGGCCTTTACCTTTAGCTTGTACCAATTCTTTAGCTACCAATTTAATTACCTTATCGGCAGTGGTATTGTTACCTAACGTTCCGCCAGGTAAAGCACTACCGGTAATTGCATTATATAAAGCAATTAAAGCAGGTCCCTCTTCCGATAATTTAACCGGAACACGGGTATCTGCATTGGTACCTGTTAAGCTCATTCCACTTTCGAACTGAATGTGGCGGCTCATTTTTTTATTTTCTAGCGATTTGTAGTTACGGTTAGCAGTATATTGAGCAGTAAACTCTTCTCCGCTAATCCAGGTACCTAAGAAATCGGCACTGAAACTTACAATTAAATCGGCCTTATCAAAGTTGTATTTAGGTAAAACTGCTTTACCGAAACTGTTTTGGTTAGCCTGGATAATACCAGTATAAGAAACCGCATCGTACTGAACCAATTTAGCAGCAGGATATTTTGCAATAAACTGTGCAATAACTGCATTAGTTGATGGGCTGTTTACGGTTGATGCTACAATACGGATTTTCTTTCCACCTGCCTGTGCTTTTGCCAACTCGCCTTTTACAAAGCTGTCGATTTTTGCCCAGGTAGTTTCTTCAACTTTTCCGTCTTTTACTAAAGCTGGTGCTTTTAGTTTAGATACATCATATAAATCTAAAACCGAAGCCTGCGCTCTCGCATCCGTACCGCAGTTAAATTGACCCGCATTTGGATTTGGTTCAATTTTAATCGGGCGTCCCTCTCTTGTTTTAACTAAAATACTCTGGCCATTAAAGCTCGAAGTATAATAGTTAGGAATACCTGGAGTAACCTCTTCAGGTTTTACCAGGTAAGGAATAGATTTATGAACAGGGGCAGTTTGACAGGCTGCCAAAGTTACTGCACCTAAACCAAAACCTAACGCTTTTAAAAAGTCGCGGCGTGGGGTAACGGTACTTAACCCTGCTTCATTTAAAACATCTTCTATTGGAAGTGGCTCGGCGAATTCGTTTTTGCTATTCTTAACAAAATCGGGTGTATTGTTATACTCCTCTAAGCCTTTCCAGTATTTTTTGTTGCTTTCCATTTAAGCTATATTACTGTTTATTCGAACGTTCTTACTAAACTCTATCTATTAATAGTGGCATTTACCACACTCTAAACCACCCAATAACGCTGGTGTAATTTTCTCGCCTTTTTTAATCTTCTCGTGCGCTTCGATAACCTTAGCGTAGAAAGCATTATTTTTCTGACCAGAAATATCTGTTTCTTTATGGCAGTTAATACACCATTTCATGGTTAATGGAGAATATTGGTAAATTTCTTCCATTGTATTAACCGGACCGTGACAAGCGAAACATACAGGTTCTGTTGGTTGTAATCCTTTTGCTTTACGGATTGCATCTTCTGCAACAACTACGTGTTGAGAGTGATTGAAGTAAGCAAAATCAGGCAGGTTGTGTACACGTACCCATTCCATTGGTTTAGCTTTACCCTCATCATATTTCTGTGTTTCAGGATCGTAACCTAAAGCATTATAGATTTTTTTGATCTCTGGAGAAATCTCACCATCATATTTATCTCTTGCCTGAACAGCTTTATGGCAGTTCATACAAACGTTTAATGATGGAATAGTTGCATTTTTAGATTTAAATGCTCCATTGTGGCAATACTGACAATCGATCTGATTGATACCCGCGTGCAACTCGTGAGAGAATTTAATTGGCTGAACTGGTTGGTAACCGGTATGAACACCAGTATTCCACATGCCCATCCAACCGAATGAACCTAAACAGATGATTAAACACAAGATAAAGAACATCACAAATTTTTTGTTTTTGAACATCTTGCGCACACCAACCTTTAATGGCACATCTTCTTCGATCTCGATACCTTGTTTCTGTAAAATCAGGCGCTCTAACAATTTAGAAGCACGGCCCAAGATTACTAAAATAATAATCGCCAATACAACGATAGCCACAATACCTGCAATTGATAAACCTGAAGTACCGCTTTCTGCAGCACCAGCCTTAGGTGCATTTGGATCAACAGCCGCTTTTGGCTCACCTTCTTTAATGTATTGTAAGATGTCTTTGATCTTGGTCTCATCCAATTCAGGAAAAGAAGTCATCGCCACCTTATTGTTCTCATTAAAAACTTTAACAGCAGCAGCATCACCAGAAGCGATCAATGCAGCACTGTTCGGGATCCATTTCAAAAGCCATGCTTCATCATGACGATCGCTTACACCGGTTAAGGCTGGACCAATCAATTTAGCATCTAACGCATGGCACGAAGAACATTTTGCTTTGAAAAGCGTTCTTCCTTCTTTAGCATCCTGCGCATTTACGGTAGAAACCGCTATTACGGAAATTGCTGAAAATACGAATAACGACTTCCAAACGCTTTTTAAAATCATCGAGATATCTCTCATAATGAACACTTTATACTTATTTAATTTACTTTTTGTTGTGAAATTGATGCTGAACTAGGGGTAGCCCCACCAAAACTTGAACAAAAGTATAACTTATTAATAAATCCCATGACATAATAGTGACTGGAAATACAATTTATAATCATTCTAAACAAATGTCGTTTCAAGCCATTCAGGCAATAAAAATGCCCATTTTTGATATCTTATCTCCAATGGGCATACTAGAAACCAATTTGGTTTATTTATTTTTAATGATTATTGTTTTAATATCCAGGCAAACATTAACGGTGCAACAATTGTCGCATCACTTTCTACAATAAATTTTGGGGTGTGTATATCTAATTTACCCCAGGTAATCTTTTCGTTCGGTACAGCACCAGAATATGAGCCATAAGAAGTAGTCGAATCTGAAATCTGGCAGAAATAACTCCAGAAAGGAATATTCTCCATTTCCATATCCTGATAAAGCATTGGTACTACACAAATAGGGAAATCGCCGGCTATACCGCCACCAATCTGGAAGAAACCAATTCCTTTGCCTCCGCTGTTTGCAATATACCAGTCGGCCAACCAACCCATATATTCAATACCACCTTTTACAGTAGTTGCGGTAAGTTCTTTTTTCATCACATACGATGCAAAAATGTTTCCCATTGTAGAATCTTCCCATCCAGGAACCACAATTGGCAAATTCTTTTCAGCCGCAGCAAGCATCCATGAATTTTTAGGATCTATTTCATAATATTGCTCTAAATCGCCGCTTAGAAGCATTTTGTACATAAATTCATGCGGAAAATAACGCTCACCTGCAGCTTCTGCATCCATCCAGATTTTTTGGATGTGTTTTTGTAAACGGCGGAAAGCCTCTTCTTCCGGGATACAGGTATCGGTAACACGGTTGTAATGGTTCTCTAAAAGATCCCATTCATCCTGCGGACTTAAATCGCGATAGTTTGGTACACGTTTATAATGTGAATGTGCTACCAGGTTCATAATATCTTCTTCAAGGTTTGCACCAGTACAAGAAATAATGGCCACTTTATCCTGGCGGATCATCTCTGCAAGTGAAATTCCCAATTCTGCAGTACTCATTGCACCAGCAAGTGTGATCATCATTTTACCACCTTCATCTAAATGCGTTTCGTATCCTTTAGCCGCATCCATCATTGCCGCAGCATTAAAATGGAGGTAATTACGCTCCATAAACTGAGATATTGGTCCTCTTGTATTGCTCATTTCGTTTTGTATTGTTTGCCGCAAAAATAGGTATTTAGGCCGAAAGGTTAAAACGCAAAAGCGTTTAGCGTTTGGCGCATAGCGTTGGTTTAGTCTAGAGTCCTTAGTCTGCAGTCTAAAGTCGATTAAATTCTATTAGAGGCCGTCTTCCTGAACTTGTTTCAGGATCTTTCATGAAAATTGTATTTTTTTATTTGAAAAGCAGTTGCTTAGTCCCTATTAAAGGTAGTCCGGCTTTCCGGTACAAGTCCGCGGCTCGTACCTCACCTGTGGGCTTTTCCCTATAATCCGGTTTAGGTGGCCAATATCTTACAATTATTAAAGTTTGTCCCAACCCATAGCTACAAAACACAGATCTGTATGGCTTCTCGCAACCCCAAATAGTACGGCAAGCCACGCCACCCAAACCCGACCGTAGCGAGATGCCCCATTTTTTTCAATTAGGGGCAGAAGCGGGGGCGGGACAGGATAAACCTAAGTGCTATTGTACCTGCTTTCCAAAAAAACCAACAAATAACTATTTAATACGATAGCTGGCGTCAAATTCGTTAACCAAAATGCAGTTTTCAACTGACAGTTTGCAGTACCAATGAACAAATGACCAGTGAACGAATGAACTATAACTAAATTTCCTTTTCTTTGTGACAATGAAAAAATATTATCTAATTATTTTACTTGCGCTCATTTCAGGAAGTTCGTTCGGACAGATGAAACTGATCAAAAAGATGCTCTCAAACGAAAAAGATACTACCCGCAAAGCAAGTTTTTTACCTCTACCAGCTTTTGGCTATAGTCAGGAAACAGGATTTGAATTTGGCGTTGGTGCCATTTATTCATTTTACATAGACCGTAAAGACACGATGAACCGCAGTTCGAATTTCGCCTTGAACACAACCTATTCTACCAAAAAGACGGCTAATTTTATGCTTAAAGGCGATGCCTGGACGAAAGGAAATAAATATCATTTTATCGGTGATATCCGTTTCAAAAACCAGCCATTTAATTTTTATGGTATTGGCAACAATGCAATAAAGGCAAATGAAGATAAACTAGACCAACGGGTATTTAAAACACTTTTCGATGCCGAAATGAACACTTTACCTAAAGCTTATACAGGTGTTTCGCTAGGTTTTGAGAATTACCGTTTTATAGATAAAGAAATTGGTGGCATTTACAGTACCAATCCTCAGATTTTAGATAAAGATGGTGGATCAGTAGCCTGGATTGGTACATCGCAGAGTTACGACACACGGAATAGCAACAATTATCCAACAAAAGGCTTTTTTGGTAGGGCAACGTATCAATATGCGCCTGATTTTTTTGGCGGAGAAAATTTTAATGGCTCACAGATTAAGGTAGACCTTCGTGGTTTCTTTAGCCTGGCACCAAAAATAGTTTTAGGGGTACAGGGCATTTTTTATACAATTCAGAGCAAAAGCACCCCATTTTACCTATTACAACAGTTAGGCAACGACCAGATGATGCGCGGTTACTATAGTGGCCGCTACCGCGATGAAAACCTGATGGCAGCTCAGGCCGAAATCCGCTACCGTTTTATGAACCGTTTTGGCATTGTCGCTTTTGCAGGTACGGGTAAAGTATTTGCAAACGGTGAATTTAATGCTGATGGACTAAAACCAAACTTTGGTGTTGGCGGCCGTTACTTTTTCGATCCGGCAAAAGGTTTGAGTGTTCGGGTAGATTATGGTATAGGCGAAAAATTGCCAAACGAAAAACGCCAGGCTGGGTTTTATATCAGTTTAGCAGAAGCGTTTTAGGGAAAGGGGGGGTAGGGCCTTGAAGTGTCATCCTGTTCGTTTAGTTACCCTGCTCGTTTTGTCATCCTGAGGCTTAATTTATTTCATAAAAATCAATATAAATAACCGCAAATTTTAAGGAGACAGACGATCTCGACGTATCGTCATTTCGACCGTAGTGGAGAAATCTTTTAATTTCATTTTAATAATTTGCTTCAAAATCTCTCTCCTGAAAGTTCGGGATTGCACTCCAGGAGATGACGCCCCTTGTAGTAGAAGGATTTTACAGCAAATAGATGCTGAAACAAGTTCAGCAGGACGATCACTGCTAGTCGGAATTTTCAATCCTCAAACAGCACATGATCAAATCCCTAATTACTCCTCCTCCGCTCCTCCCCATTTCCTAACTTTCTATCCTGCTGTTTAATTTTTTCATTGCCAAAATTATAGTGGAAGTGATCCGCAGCTAGCGGCTATCATAACAATTATCCCGTCTTCAGATTTTTAACCCTTAAATTTTATTATTATTTTCTATGATAAATTTCTAGCGCAATTCTTTGCGCTCCGCCCCAAGCAAAAGTTCACTTGACCTTCCTTTAAATCAATACATTAATCTCTCTACAAAATAGTGAATGCACCAGTCATCCACCACAATCCCCCAATCACAAGGACTTGTGCCAGATAAAGTTGGGTTAATATTTTGTTTCCAGTTCAGTGATAATTAACTTCGGATCACTAGTAGAATATTTGAATAAAATAGAATCATTTACATTTAGCTTTTTAGGGTTGTAATCCCATCCACCAGAATATATATAATTTATTCCCTCAATATTGTAATTAATTTCTATGCTATGTCCTTTGTAAGAATGTATGTCTGTAATGATTCCCTTTGAGTATTTATAACCTTCTTCAACTTTTTCTATTCTATCTATTTTTTGTTGATTCGCATTACTTGCAACCCAATATAAAAAAGAGCCAATTACGGCTATAATAATTATAAATACCAAAACTACCTTTAACTTATTCATAGTTTAACAACCTAGTTTTTATTTTATCGTTTGTAGCATTTTATAGTACCTTATTAACAATTTAACCAACAACCCCAGCAGACAGTTCATGACCTAAGTAATAAACCCCGTTAGTCGAGATTTGTAATCCGTATTCAGAACTAACGATTTTTAATCCTAAAACCTTATTATTATTTCCCATGATAAAGCGCCAAAATTTTCCCGTCAGACTTCTGTATTTCAATATGTGGAACACCACCATCCATACCTTTTTCTAAGGTTCCATCAACCATCCAAATTTTGCCATCCTTTAATGCTGGAACAAAAGGTTTCTTTTTAAGCACTTTCTTTCCATAAATCCTGACAAAAAATATCTGCGCAAGTTGAACGGCGGTTGTGCTATCAGGAACATAACCTTGGCTAGGATCCCACTCAATATGATTCTCTTTGTGAGTACAATCTGTAAATAAAATTATCGATAGTATAACTAAGAATAACTTTCGGATGATATGCATTTATTTCTATAATTTGATTTACTAAAAAGGCTGATATTTTTTTTCATTTATAATACAAAATCACTCTATAATAACTAAAGTAATATCCTTGATGGAAGCTTTATACCGTGACAAGTGTCCTCTTTGCTTAGCATCAATTCTTCCATGCAATATCACAGTTTTATTGTACATTTTTTTGAAACTTTCTTCTTTTCCAAAAAGATCTATTTTAGTTTCAGTTGATATTAAAGGACATTTTAATATGAAATCATCGTATTCAACCCACAATGCACTTTCACTATTAATATGAAATCCTTTTGCATAAAGTGCAGATTCTTCAAATCCCGTTTTATATTTTCCCTTAATCTCTACATATTTACCGTCATACATATCTATGTTTATCAAAAGCTTATCCATCTCTACCTTACGATATATTATATCTTTATTACATACACTTCTGTAAATTTCAGGTTTCAATGAGCAGGATGCCATCCCGATTACCAAAATGTATAATAAATTTCTATAACGATTCATTACGATTTAATTTAATAATACCTGTATAAATGTAACCAGAAGATTCTTCCATTCCGCTACTGATGAAAAATCGATATGATCTGGTCGAAATAACGATTTATTCTACAGCCGCTATTTCCCAATCTTACCTTTTACATTTCTCATCATCAATTACTCCTCCTCCGCTCCTCTTCATTACCTGGCTTCCTATCCTGCTGTTTAATTTTTTCATTACCGAAGTTATAACGGAAAGTAATCCGCAGCTGGCGGTTATCGTAATAGTTATTGTACTCCTGCCTGATGTTATTTACCAAACTGTTAAAACGGTATTGATTGGTTTTTAAAACATCGGTAGCGGTAATGGCCAATTGTATCTTTTTGTTGAGTAATAACGTTTTTATACCCATATCTAGGTTATATTGGTTTTTATTCTGGTTCAGTCCATCAACCGCAGGAAATTGATACCAAAAACTGGCTTCACCTAAAATGGTTTTCGATGGGTTAAAAACAAACTGGTTTAATGTAGAAAAATAAACACCAAATCCGTTCAGGTTACTTAGGGTTTGCGTGATGCTGGAATTTGATGTGTTATAAAAAACATCAACCTGATTGATACTTTCCAAACATTTCAACACATTAAAAGTAACTGCATTGCTGAACTGATAATGATACCCTGTAATAAAGTTAACAGGTTTGGCCACCTGAATATTAGTGCCAGCATCAATAAAATTTACATCATTAAAGCCGTTTGTGGTATGACTAAAAGATAGTGTCGTAGTGAAGACATTATTGTAAGTGTGAGAAATTTCGATGTTGTTGTTATAAGATGGTTGCAAAAAAGGGTTCCCTTCGGTATAGGCAAATTGGTTGCTGTACCAGCGGAAGGGATTTAGTTTTCGATAAGCAGGGCGGTTGATCCGACGGCCATAATTAAGCGCAAAAGTACTTTTATCATTTGCACGATAAACAATGTAAAATGTAGGGAAAAGACGGAAATACTCATTTCGATTCTGTTCATTAACCGATACGCCATCAATCTGCGTATATTCTCCCCGCAACCCAACCTGAAAATCCCACTGTTTTATTGTCTTGCTGAAATTAACATATAAAGCCTGGGTATTTTCCTGATAGTTGAAAAGGTTGGTTTGGGCGGGGTCTAATCCATAAACAGCATTACGGACTTTGTAAAAAGCAAGATCACTCTGGTTCTTGATAAAGCTCAGTTTTGTACCGAAAGATAACTTAAAGGTTTTATAGGGCAAGTCTACATCGGCTTTTAAGGTATATAAATCTATATTTTGTTTACTGGTTGATAGGTATTCGGCAAAGGAATTCGGAATAACTTCTCCATTTTGGGAATAACTTGTATTGTTAAAGAATCTATTTTTATTATCGCTGTATTTAAACCAATCGCCATTTATGATCAGTTGTTTCCCTGTAAAATCTAAGGCTTGTTTTAAATAAACATTGGCAGAATGGTAATGGGATCTGATTTTGGCATTGGCATCAGAATTCAATACCGAGTCTAAACCGTTGGTTCGGTTATAAACCGTGGTTTTAATATTTTCCTCAGAATGGAAGTTGGTTAAGCCACCGTTATATGATAAACCCAATACTGTTTTTGGGGAGGCCTGATAATCAATTCCGATCTGTCCGCTGGGTACCGTTCTAAAATTCCGGTCCTTATTTACAATATTCCAGGTCTGTGTGGGATAAAAAACATTACTTTGCTCAAAAGGAACAAGAGATCCTTTTCTGACATTGAAATTTGAGGAGAGCGTAATTTTATTTTTTCGATAACTCAAATTTCCACCAACAGATGTTGTTGCATGAGTAGCTTGTGAAAAAATAGTATTAACCGACCCTCTAAAGCCTTCGGCAGTAACTTTCTTGAGCACAATATTGATCAAGCCGTTATTTCCCTGTGCATCGTATTTGGCTGGAGGATTGGTAATCACTTCAATCTTGGCGATGTTGCCTGATGAAATTGATTTTAAATAATTCGACAGTTCATCATCCGATAAGGGTACCAGTTTATCATTAATCATCACATTAACCTCCCCTTTGCCCACCAGAGAAACCTTATCATTTAAAACCCGCACACCAGGCACTTTCGAAAGTAATTCCAAAACATCGGTTCCGATAGCAGAAACGCTATTCTCTACATTAAAAACGGTCCTGTCGATCTTTTTTTCGATCAATGCTTTTTTAGCATTAACCTGAACATCGGCAAGAATAACAGGAATTCTTTGGAGCTGAAGATCAATGATGGTATCACCAGTTATTGTAACTAACCTGCTTACGCCTTTAAAATTGATTGCAGAAAAAACAACCGAATATTTCCCCGATGGTAATTTGAATTGGTAAGTGCCTAAACTATCGGTTTGGGTGTAAAATACTTTATTTTGAGGTGCTGAAATTTTAACCGTAACAAAGGGTAAAGTTTTAAACTCCTTATCCGTTACCTTGCCCGAAAGATTAAACTGTGCCCGGGAAGAAAAGCCAGAAAAAACAGCAATAAAAAAGAAAATAGACCGGAACATCTAACGGTTTAAATCAGTACCGTATAATTTGGCTTTTTTTGTTCTTATATCAAAAAATAAGCTATCGGCTCTCACTTTAGTATTGCCCGAGGTCATGGTGGCGTCGTTAACAAGTACTGTATTATCTTTTTTATTGTAAACAATTTTAGATCCTGACAACTTTATCTCGTTATAGAACAACCTTGCATTTCCAAATAGAGATACGATAGATCTATCTTTACTCATTTTAACAGAATCGTTGGCAAAATATTCTACTTTGTCATTCAACTTTGTTAAAAAATCCTTCTCACGCGCAACATCACGTATATTCAATCCAAGCTTACCCTCTCCATTTTCAGCCCTATAGCTTCCGTCTTTCAAATTAAATACAATTATTTTAGCAGTTGCAGATCCACCTTCTTTGGCTTTTAACACTGCATTTTTGGCGGTCATTTTACCATTAAGTTGATCCAATTCTACATATTCAGCTTCTAACCTACAGTTCACAATATCGATAACCGCATTTTCCATGTAAGAAACTTTATTCTTAACATCACCGATTATTTTTTTGAATGAAATGATTTTGGGCTCAACAGGCACGGCAACTTTTACTTGTTCGCTTTTTAAAAGAGCTACCTTCTGTTTGCCATCGCTAAGATAAAACCGGTTATAAAGCGCTTCATTTTTGATCATGTATTTTCTAGGTTCAGAATACAGCACAATCATTTTATCTGTACTATAAGTATGTTTTGAAACCAACTTTTCTCCAATAAATTTAACCAGGACCTTATCGCCAGCTTTAAAATTGTCATCCTTTATGTTCAGTGTTTTAAGGTTTAGGTTAATGGTAAAAAACCCATCATTCAAAACAATCTTTTCAATCTTACCATTGGCACCTTTTTGAATAGATTTAATTTTAGAGGAAGCAAAACGTGCTTTATTGGCTTCATATAAAAAAGCGTGTTTTTCTAAATTCCATTCATAGATTAGATTTCCATCTAAGGTGGTAACCTTTGTTGCATTATAAATTGGCCCATTCGTCTCTGCGATAACCTTACCGCTTTTATCCATTTTCTTCATATTAAAGCCTTTACCCATGATGTAAGCTATGAGTTCATCGCCAACCTTAATTTTTTCTTTAAAATTGGTGGCTTCAATCGGATAAATCTTTCCATCAGATAATAAGTCGAATGTATAAAAACCTATGGCTTCTTTTTTGATTTTAAGCACTTTGCCTTTCAATGTTCCTTCATAAAAATCTTTCGAAGGTTTGCTTTCCTCCTTTATGTGCTGTGCATACACCACCTGTACGGCAAATAGCCAAAACAATCCTACGGCAACTGGTAATGCCAACAGGTATATCAATTTTTTCATGTTTTTGGATTTAGCGTGAAACAACATTTTAATCCGGTCTTTAATCGGGCTCTTTACAAAATTGTGGATCAAGGGCATATCACTTTTGCTGATCGCCAGTTTTAACAGGAGGTTGGCGTATTCCTGATTGCCAAAATCTGTAGAAGTGATTTCATCTGCTTCATATTCATGTATCTGTTCTAAAGCTTTATCATATAAGTAAACAACAGGATTAAACCACAAAACAGCTTTAAAAACCATTAAAACAATTTTATCTATCGAATGGTACTGCCTGGCATGAACCTGTTCGTGTTTGAGCAAAATCGATAAATCGGCTGTACTTAAATCTTCATCATTTATAAAAACATAATTAAAAAAAGAGCAGTTGGTAAAACCTTCTGTTTTGGTAATCAGCTTTAGGCCATCTCCATTTTTAGTGTACCTATTGGTATGCTTAAGCAAGCTGCACAAACGCCACAGGCAAACCAACAGTAAAAGTGAAGCCGTAATACCATAAACGTAATACATTACCGCCATCCAGTCGATTTTATGCACTACCCCTGGCTGGTACTTCACCATAACGGGCTGAATAAGCTGAACAGGCGCTTGAATTACAGGGTTTATTTCAGGTATATTAACCGGAGCCTCCGTTTCCACTACTGTTATTTCGCGCTTAACTTCGAACTGCAAAGCCGGAATAATAAAACTAAGAAATAGCGTAGCCAGCAAATAAAATCGGTTGATTTTAAAGAAAGTCAGTTTTCTTAAAACCAGCAGGTAGAAGCCAAAGAATAACACCGTACAGGCGGTAACTTTAAGCAAATAGGTTAACCATTCCATAACTGTTAATTAACTAGCACCCACGTTTAGAAAAAGTCACAAACCCATCCAAAATCAAATTACTGATCCTTCGGATATTTTTCTCATGATTGATGTAATCAAGAGTCTTACTGTCTGATATATTTCCAAGCTCAATTAAAACTGCAGGTATTTTAGATTCGCGGAGCAACAAAAGATTTGCGTTTTTTAATGAATCTCTTACTTCCATCCCTTTAAGCTGTTTCAGATTGCTTAAAATTCCGGCACCCAGATCTTCCGCAGTTTTAATATTGCTGTTCAGTTTCGAAACATAAACTTCAATACCACCGAAAGGTACAGCCGCATTTGCAAGTGTTGCATTATGATGAATGGAAATAAAAGCTGTAGCCTCTTGTTTTGGTAAACGATCGCGAAGTGAAATAAACTGGTCAGAATTCCTGGTTAATATTACTTTAATCCCTCTTTTTGCTGCTTCTTCCTTTAGGATTTTTACCGCCCTTAGGTTTAAGTCTTTTTCCTTTTGTCCATCCAGGGCACTTACAGCTCCATCTTTTCCGCCGTGGCCGGCATCAATAACCAATGTAGGTTCTATTTCATTAAAAGCAGTATTCGGATTAACCTTAATATTGCTGTTTAAATAGTTCATTGCATAAACATTTGGCTTTGTAGGCACATCCGCAGAAGCCTGGTTCCCTGCTGATGTTTTCTCAACAATAATTTCTTTGCGGTTTATAAATGCCATACAGCAAATCATTAAAACCGGAACAATGGCTAAATAGGCAAGCTTTTGCAGCTTGGCGTTTGGTTCTTTATACAACATCATGATTCTATTTTTTAGTGGAAGTTTACTAAAACTATTAATGGCTAAATTTTTAGCTGGCATAGCCAGATTTAAAAGTAAAGAAGCATAAACCTTCTTATCTGCAACTTTCGAAGTTTCACGATCGGCCAGAAATTCGTGGTTATGATCAATCGCATTCCGCCAGAAATAAATAATGGGGTTAAACCAAAGGATTGCAGTAACGAAATTGACTAAAACTTTGTCGACAGCATGCAACTGCTTCACATGAACCAATTCGTGTTTAATTACCAGGCTCTTTTCTTCGTGCTGCAAAGAAGAGTCGACAATAATCTGGTTAAAAAAAGAACAGTTTTTTATGGTTGATTTCGCATCGACCAGGATAACAGCTCCACTCCTATCAATGGCATGTTTGCGCAACTGAGTTTGAATACGCGCCATCATAAAAAGCATTTTAAAAACAAGGGCGACTAAAACTAAGCAGTAACCATACATGAGCGCTTGATCCCAGTTTATGTTAGTGTTAGCAGCATTACCTGCATCTACAAAATCCTGCTCAACAAAACCATCGTTGCTGTAAGCTATTTTTGAGGGAATCTCCTGACTGGCAACGATTACTTCCTGACGGTTTTCGATGGTAACTGCCGGAATACTAAAACTTAACACCAGCATCATTAATAAATAAGCACGGTTCAGGTTGAAAAACGTGAGTTTAGCCAATAAGAACTGATAGGCTGCAAAGAAGATTACGGTACAGGCCGATACTTTTAATAAGTAAATTAAAATCATGACTTTGGATCTTGGTTAATGATTTTTTTAATTTCTTCTATATCCTTTTCACTTAGTTTTTCTTCTTTTACCATAAACGATAAAAGGCTGGTTGGAGAATTATCAAAATAACCTGAAAACAATTTCGAAAAGGTAGTTTTGGCATATTCATCTTTTGTAATCGCCGGAAAATATTCGTAAGTTTTTCCATAGGCCTTATAATTAACATAGCCTTTCTTCTCTAAAAGCCTAACAATGGATGAGATGGTATTATAAGGTGGTTTAGGTTCTTCTTCCAGTTCATCGATAATATCTTTAACAAATGCTTTTTGCAGTTTCCATAAAACCTGCATAATGCGCTCTTCTGCTTTGGTTAATTCTTCCATACCCAAACTTATAACTTATTTTTCAGTTTTACAACTAAAAAACAAGTTATATTACTGAAAAATCAGTTCAAAAACATAAAATACTGATTTAAAGGCACATAAAAATAATATTAGTTTATTTGAAAACGTGCATACTATGGTTCTTGGCGAGTGAAGCCCTGCCATTCGCTATAGCCCTCATAAAAAATTCGGGGCTACCGCTGCTGTCAGGTTTATAATGAAAGGACTGCTCCTGAAATGGTGCCCAAAGGCATCTATCCTTGGTATCTAAACCCGATCAAAGTGGTTCCGGTTCTTCACCGGAAGTAACGGAGAGCGGGACTGAAGCCCGCCAAAAGAACCGGACTGTTCATTTCCCAATCCTAACATTCACGTTTTTTTTATTTGAAAACGAACGGCTTGTAGTTCTTGGCAAGTGAAGCCCTGCCATTCGCTATAACCCTCATGAAAAATTCGGGGCTACCGCTGCTGTCAGGTTTATAATGAAAGGTTTGCTCCTGGCATGGAGCCAAAAGCATTTAACCTTTGTAACTAAACCCGATCGAAGCGAGATGCCGATTCTTCATCGGCAGAAGCGGGAGCGGGACTGAAACCCGCCAAAAGAACCGGACTGTTCATTTCCAAAAAACTGTTGTAATTGTTGAGCATAAATCTTTCCACGCCTCCACTCCTGCTAAAATATTGAATTTTAAAGATCCTTCACTGCGCTCAGGATGACAAAAAATAGCGGTATGATAGATCTCTTCTAGTTAGTCGGAATTTGCAATCCTTATTTGCTTAACCCTGCCAATGCATTAATGGTTAAGGCTACAATAACCGTATTGAAGATAAAGGCAATTAAACTGTGCAGCAGCGAAAGTCTTCTAATCTTTCGATCAGAAATTTCTACATCCGAAACCTGGAAAGTCATGCCGAGCACGAAAGAAAAATAGGCGAAATCGATAAAATCAGGTTCATCATCGCCTGGAAATTCAAGTCCTGCTCCTTTTTTGTTTGAATGTCCTTTCTTACTATCGCCGTAATAAAGATGTGCATAACGCATGCTAAAAGTGGTATGCACCAAAAACCACGATAAAAACATACCTGTTATGGCCACTACCAGATCGATTGGCTCAATATCCTTATTAATTAACAGCAAAATTACCGCAAGTAAACCCGCAAAAGTAGATACTACCACAATGCCAAAAATTTCGCCCCGCGTTTCATCCTGCATTTTGGCCTTAAGATGGGTCTCGGCTGCAGAAGTATGAAAAAACATATACCAGTGCAGCGTAATCAGGATTAAACAAAATATATCCCAGCCGAACATGATGTGTGTAAGTACACTCATTTTAAAAAAAAACGAAACCAAATAAAAAGTAATCCCTAAAAAAAGACTAATCAACAAAATAAACAGCGCTGACCGTTTTTGGATACCTTCTAATTTCGGTTCGATTTCCATTTTCTAAAATTTAAGCTTAAAGTGTTCTTTTGCCTGTCCTTTTTTAAAGTAAACCAGGCCGATCCAGAACAAATCTACGGTTACGGTAACATCAGGATGGTTTTTAATTTCAGCCCAGGCTTCTTTCATACCTTCGCTCCAATAAATATCGTCAAAAATCAGCAGTGAATCTTCATTAATTTTAGGCAAACACCAGTTAAAATAATTCAGGGTAGCATCCTTGCGGTGGTTACCATCAATGTAAACGAAATCTAAACTTGACTGTTTGGCAATAATATCGGGTAAGATCAAATCAAAATTGCCCACATGAAGCTCGATATTCTCTAAATTTAAATCCTCGAAATTTTTCTTCGCCACCTCTGCCGTTTGCGGACAACCTTCTATGGTAATTACTTCTGTATTAGCACTTGTTGTGGCCAGATAAGCCGTTGTAATGCCAAGACAAGTGCCTAATTCTATAGCACTTTTAGGATTTGTATTTTTTGCCAAGCGATAAATCAGTTTGGCCAAGCGTGGACTTTTCAAGGCATTCTTCGCGATCTGACTTACCTTTTTTGTATGGTTCTTATTAAGGTGAGAACCCGCACCAAGGTCTGTAACAGTGATTATCGAATCGTCATTAAAAAGTTTTTTTCGTTGTTCTTCTATATTTTTGTATTCAGATTTGTCGGTAAAATCGTAAATTACCTCATCAGCGAGCTTGTACACGAATGGTGAGTGCGTTCCATGTCGGCTTTTTGCTGTTAAACGGTGTTTAAGGTAATCTGTAATAAATTGAAATAGCATAATATTGCAAAAGTAATTAAACACTGCAAACGTAGGTATGTTTTATGGAAAATAACGCAGAGATAAGTGCTTTAGTAAAATTGTTGGATGATCCTGACGAGGAAGTTTTCCATCATGTAGAAAAGAAACTGCTTGAATATGGCGGCGAAGTAGTACTTTTTTTAGAAAATGCCTGGGAACAGTCTTTCGATGGCTTGTTGCAGGAGCGAATTGAAAATATTGTTCATCAGATCCAATTTAAAACGGTTAAAGAAGATTTAAGCTTATGGTATTTAAGCGGTGCTTTTGATTTATTACAAGGCGCTTTGATTATTAACCGGTACCAATATCCGGATTTAGATGAGCAAAAGGTAATTAACCAGATGGAAGAAATTAAAAGAGATATCTGGTTGGGCCTTCAGTACGAAATGAGCTCGGTTGAAAAAGTGAAACTGATCAATCACGTTTTATATCAACAATATGGTTTTGGTGGCAATACCAAAAACCATCACGACCCTCAAAATTCTTATTTAAACCAGGTTTTAGAAAGTAAAAAGGGTAATCAGATTTCGCTGGCCATTATCTATTCAACCCTGGCACAGAAATTAGATCTTCCTGTTTATGGAATAAATTTGCCGCAGCACTTTATTTTGGGTTATATAGACGACAGCAAGCAGGAAGGAAGCGAATATGGCGTACTTTTTTACATCAATGCTTTTAACCGTGGTAATATCTTCGGCAAACATGATGTTGATCAGTTTCTGCGCCAGCTTAATTTAGAGGCCCTGCCCGAATATTACAGACCTTGCAGCAATACCGATATTATCCGCCGGGTAATCAGAAACCTGATTTCGGCTTATGAAAATGCAGGAGCTACCGATAAAGTTGCCGAATTGAACGAACTTCAAGATATTATTGCCGAAAAATAGTTTACCTAGATCCCATGCACAAAAGAAAGCTTATCGCCCCTACTGTACTGTTCTGCATTACAGCCATCATCTCCTTATCATTTTTAAGTATCCAATCAAAAGCCCAAAAAACAGTTAAACCAAACGTTATTGCCTATTACACGGGGCAAAATTCGGTGATCGATAGCTTTCCGATCGAAAAACTGAGTCACCTGATCTACAGTTTTGGGCACTTAAAGGGCGATAGCTTAAACATTAACTCGGCTAAAGATTCTGCGCTGATTACCAAAATGGTCGACTTAAAGAAACGCAATCCCGATTTAAAGGTGATGATTGCAATGGGTGGTTGGAGTGCCTGCAAAGATTGTTCGGAGGTTTTCAGCAGGGCTGACGGAAGAAAAACATTTGCCAAAACCACTAAAGAAATACTCGATTTTTTCCATGCCGATGGTATAGACATTGATTGGGAATACCCGGCAGTAGCTGGCTTTCCCGGACATCGATATACTGTAGATGATAAGTATAACTTCACCTTATTGATTAAAGAACTGCGTAAAAAACTGGGCAAAAAGGCCGAAATAAGTTTTGCAGCAGGTGGTACAAAAAACTGCATCGATTCTTGTTTTGAATGGGATAAAGTAATGCCGTTGGTAAACCGGGTTAATGTTATGAGCTACGATCTGGTAAGCGGATATGCAACACAAAGCGGCCACCATACCCCCTTGTATGCTACCACTCAACAATCTTTATCAGGCGATTACGCTGTAAAAGCTTTAATCGGTTTAGGCGTACCCGCACAAAAAATTGCATTAGGGGCAGCATTTTACGCCCGTATTTTTGAAAACACTGTTGATGCAAACCAGGGATTATACCAGCCTACCAAATTTTTAAGCGGTGTTTCTTTTAAGGATTTTAAAAAGCGGTTCAATACAGAAAATGGCTATACTTATTATTGGGACGAGAAAGCCAAAGCTCCATACTATTATAATCCACAAACAAAATACCTCGCCACTTTTGATGATCCTAAATCAATTTCATTAAAAACTAAATACGTAATCGATCAAAAATTAAATGGCATTATGTTCTGGGAATTAACAGATGATGCTTATACCGATGGACTATTGGATGTAATCGACAAAACGATAAAAGGATTATAGTGGACTACCAAAGGTTACCACCCAGTAATTTTGGGCCATGCCTACACCCGCTTCTTTACTTTTAGCATCCATCATGGCTTTACAATGGCTTACACTATTTTTCCATGCCGTAATTACCTGATCTGCCTGACTATATCCCTTAGCTAAATTTTCTGCTTTAAAATCACCTGTATAACCTGCATTTAATGCCCGCTCTGCAGGGGTACCGCCTTCAGGAGATAAATGATCAAAATAGTTTTGTTGTGCCATATCTTTGGCATGAGTTATTGCGGCATTTTGCAGTTGGTTATTTAATGATAAGGTGGGTACTGGGGGCATGTATGCTGTACCACAATTACACCCACTTCGCCTTAGGAGATTAATTTTAGCAATTACCAAATTAACATCATCCTCTGGCACAGCCACTTCGTCCTTTTTACACTGCGCAAATAAAATGCAGAGCAGTATACAGGCAAACATGCATAGGCATTTTTTCATATTTATTTTATGCTACAAAAGGAGGCAGCTATAAAGCTACCTCCAAAAGTGA
This sequence comes from Pedobacter ginsenosidimutans, assembly GCF_001442625.1. Classification (GTDB taxonomy): domain Bacteria; phylum Bacteroidota; class Bacteroidia; order Sphingobacteriales; family Sphingobacteriaceae; genus Pedobacter; species Pedobacter ginsenosidimutans. The sequence goes on from NZ_LMZQ01000004.1 coordinate 50,109, forward strand.
TGTTTATTTTTTATAAACTAAAAAGCTCTTTCTCTACCCATATAAACATTTTTACCTGTGTAGAAAGTATTGCCAGAGGGGCCTGGAGAGCCACTATCGCCTTCCATTTGCATATTGATAATTAGCCACATTGGTTTATTTACCGAATTACTCATGGTATGCTTGGCTACCCAAACATTATCGATATAATAATGGCAATCTACATCTGTTGCACTTACCTTATTGTACCAACATTTGTAATTATGGTAGGAACCCGCATTAGAAACCGTTGTGAGTTTATTCTCCCAACCACCGTCATAAGTATTCTGCCAATTTGTGTTATTGCCTTTAAACTCCATGATATCACTTTCAGGTGGCCATGAATTAACGCCGGTAATCCAAAAAGCAGGCCAGGTTCCTTTACTGGTTGGTACAGCAAAATCGCCAGAAATGGTATAACTAGGAAACTGATCGTTAATTATAACCTGTTGTTTGGCATAACAAGCGCCTGAATTGTACCAAATAGCAATATTGGTAAAACCGTTAGCCGTACTGTTTCCTGGCGATGAAGCCAGGCGGGTAGCTTTAATGGTGAGTACACCTCCGCTTAACGAGAGCTGGTTATGGTTTGAGGTACTCCCAACCATGCGGGCAGAACCATTATGATCGGCACCCCAGGGATAATTATAATTCCACTGTGCCTCAAAATTAGTATAGTTGGCAAGAGAATTACCATCTATTAATGTTTCCCAGGCTTTAACCTGTCCGTTTTCTTGTTTAACTTCTTCTTTCTCTTTCTTACAAGATAAAAGTGATACAAACATGCATGTAAATAACATACACCATTTCATTTTTTCATTTCTCATTTTTTTTGAATTTGGTAAATATTTGGTTAATTGTAAGGCATTAGGATATGATCAATCAGCTGTAAATCAATAATTAATAAACAAAAAAGGTTTCAGCGAACACTGTATGGGAGACAAGGTTAGTTGATATTTTTTCATAAGATTTGGTTAGGCTACAAACATAATTTCAATTTTAAAATTGACATGCTTGTAAGCAAAGATATACGCAGACTGATCAAAAAATAAGGGGCTAAATCGTAAAAAAAGAGTGGTAAAATGATCGTTTTTGCATCAATTTTTCTTAATATGTTTTTTTTCTGTTTCTGAACGTTTAGCTGTTTAATTTTGTTGACGGCTAAAAATCCCACAAAAACAAAAGCCTGATCACGGTCTATGATCAGGCTTCTTCTATTTTTCTACCTTTATTATAGGTCTTATTTAAGATATTGTCTATTTACAATTATATACCAAATTAAAAATTGCAGAAGATTCGTTTAATATTGTTCCGTCATCCAATTTCTGTTCACTTTTTACTGAAGTATATATTGCATTTCCTTTAGCATCAAATTTATAACTGTAATCAGAAACCAGCTGACCACCTAAGTTTGATAAACGTTGTATAGATTTTATGACTACATTTTTAGAATGTTTACCAAAGTAACCACCAGGCATATAATCAACAATCACTGAAATTGGATCTGACGTTTCATATGGATTAACAGCTAATTGACTTGAGTATTCGTATGTGGTTGTTTCTATTTCGCCATCTTCAGCATAGGTAATTTTGCTTTGTGTCAGGTTCCCATTCGAATAAGTAAGTTCGGCAGTAGAATTTAAATTCTTATCTAAATAACTCTTTATTACACTTAGGTAACCATCAGCATTATAAGTATACGTTCTGGTTACCGGAAGGCTGACACCATTTACATTAAAAAAATCCGAATTATAGCTCGAAATGGCTTTCCCACCAGAGATGGTTAGTTCTGTTCTTTCGCCGTCAGGTAACACACCCGTAATTTTTGTTTCAGTATAGGTATATATCCTGCTTTCGCCACCACTGGTAGCTTTACTCAGTTTACCAGATGCATCATAAACATAGTTAATGGTATATTGGCCCAATATCCCCAAATCAGCATTCACTGTAGTAAGTTTGCAGCCATTTCCATTAGGATCGGGCTTGGCATTCCAATTAATTTCTTTTTTACAACTTGCTATTGATATGATAGCAATAAAAGCTACCATAACATATTTAATTGTTTTTTGCATTAAAATTTCTGGTTAAGAGGTTAAAATATCAGCAAAGATATTAAAATTTCTCTCTTTTCATCCAGTCAGCCAACAAGTTAAACCAATCTACATCCGAAGTTCTGTTGATTAAGCCAAAACCGTGACCACCTTTCTCGTACAGATAAATATCGGTATCTACCTTATTCTGTTTTAACGCTTCGTTCATTAAAATACTATTTTCGAAAGGAACAGTTTTATCATCTTTAGCATGCACAAAAAAAGTTGGAGGTGTTTTCCTGGTTACATTTTTATTGGCTGAAAAATAGTGTTTTAAACTATCAGCAGGACTTGGACCCAATAAATTCTTCATCGTACCAGTGTGCACAGATTCTTCAAAACTGATTACAGGATAAATTAATGCAGCGAAATTTGGCCTAAGATCTATCTTTTCCGGGTCGGCAATTTTTAGATCATTATAATGGGCAACCAAAGTTGAGGCAAAATGCCCCCCCGCTGAAAAACCCATAATTCCAATCTTGTTGGCTTTAATCCTATACTTTTTTGCATTTTTCCTGATCAGATAAATGGCCTGCTGTGCATCCTGCAATGGGCCATAAGTTTTATCAACCATAATCTGATCGCTCGGTAAACGGTACTTCAATACAAAAGCGGTAACCCCAATCGCATTAAATCTTTTGGCTACATCGGTTCCTTCATGGCTAAATGCCAAAGCACCGTAACCACCGCCCGGGCAAATGATTACTGCAGTTCCTGTTGCGATATTTTTAGGTGCTTCGAAAACTGTAAACGTAGGTACCGAAACTTTGGTAACACTCAGTGTACCATTTGCACGTACCTCTGTATTTTCTACATAATCTACAGGTGTAGTTTTAGCGCCAGGAATTTCACCTGAATATAACGGTACAACTTCTTGGGCATTCGAATAGTTAACTGCCATAAACAATAACATGATAAGGATGGATGATTTTGCCATTTGTTTTAGATTAAAATTCCATTAAATATGCTTTTAAAAACCCGTTAATATCGCCATTTAAAACCGCATCAGGATTGGAGGTTTGATAATTGGTGCGGTGATCTTTTACCCTTCTATCATCCAGCACATAACTCCTGATCTGCGAGCCCCATTCGATCTTCTTTTTCGATCCCTCTACCGCAGCAATTGCTTCATTACGTTTCCGTTCCTCAATTTCATATAATTGAGATTTTAATAAACGGATAGCATTCTCCTTATTCTGCAACTGCGATCGCGACTCCTGGTTTTTAATAATAATGCCTGAAGGTTTGTGGTATAAACGCACAGCTGTTTCAACTTTGTTTACGTTCTGTCCGCCTGCTCCACCAGCCCTAAATGTTTCGAATTCTATATCCGCAGGGTTAATATCAATCTGAATGGTATCGTCAACCAGGGGATAAACATAAACAGAAGCGAAAGATGTATGCCTACGGGCGTTTGAATCGAATGGAGAAATCCGAACCAAACGATGTACACCATTTTCGCCTTTCAGGTAGCCATATGAGAAATCGCCATCAAACTGAAGCGTTACCGATTTTATACCGGCAACCTCCCCTTCCTGGCTGTCCTGTTCGGTAATTTTATAACCATTCTTTTCACCCCACATCATATACATGCGCATCAGCATATAGGCCCAATCACAGCTTTCCGTTCCACCAGCTCCGGCAGTAATCTGTAAAACGGCAGAAAGTTGGTCTTCTTTGCTACGGAGCATATTTTTAAGTTCCAGTTCTTCTACGGCAGTTTTACTGATCTCGAACTGGTCTTGCAGTTCAGCTTCTGAAGCATCGCCCGATTGAAAAAACTCAAACATTACCGCAGCATCTTCAACCGCATTATTGGTTTGGTTAAAGCCATCCGTCCATTTTTTCTTTGAACTGATTTCGGCAAGAATTTTTTCTGCTTTTTTTGGGTCGTCCCAGAAATCGGGCGCCATTGTTAACTTTTCTTCTTCGCGGATGGCGTAAAGTAGCTCATCAACGTCAAAGATACCTCCTCAGCGACGTTACTCTGTCCCTTAAATCTTGAATATTTTCTTTGGTCATGGTAACAAATATAGCAATAATGAGATACTATTAAGGTGACGCTAACCAAAACCTTAACTATCTTCATTTTTTAGAGTGAGGAAATAACAGTAATCTTTTTATAACTAAGAAATTAAGGTCATTAAAAGGTCTTCGATCAAAACCTTAACTATCTTCGGTTCTTAATGGTTTGGAAATAATCTAGGCACTTTTACTACTGAGGAATTAAGAACATTAAGAGAACGCTAATCAAAACCTTAACTGTCTTTATTTCTTAATGGTTTAGAAACATCCAGATACTTTAGTATTAGATCAGACTCAAACTAAATTACTTGCATTTTAACCTAAGACACCCATAAATTAACTCACCTGATAACGTAGCTGTTAAAACTTGTTAAAATCAAAAAACGAACAATCAACTAACTATTTAATTGATTAATTTCCGAAAATATTTACAGATCAATGGGTATTCGTACAAACTGCTTTTCATTTTAGTGGTATAACCTTTTATTGATCGGGCCATATTTAAACTAATATTAATCTCTAACCAACATCAAATGAAAATGCGCTCTATTATTTTAGGGTATTTGCTTTTCTGTTCAGTGGCATCAGCACAAACCGGAAAAATAGATAGTTCTGAAATGGTTACCTTACGTATCGACCCTCAAACTGCGCGTGGCGCAGCTGTTTCTCAGGTTTTTAGCGAAGTAGAATTTATTCCGCTCGAAACCACTAAAGAAAGCCTTTTTGGAAACATACATCAACTAAAAATTGTAGATGATAATTATGTGATTTTCGACTACGACACGAAGGCAATCTTAGTTTTTTCGAAAGATGGCAAGTTTAAATCCAAAATCAACGCAAGCAATATACAACCAGAAAAAAACGGTAAAAACAAAACAGAGTTCAATAGCTTCACAGTAGAAAAAGAAAACAATATCAATTATATAGTAGTTTTTGCCCACCCTCGCGCATTCTATTTTGATTTAACTGGAAAACAGATAAAAAAAGTAATGATTAAAGATTACTATAAGCAAAATACAAGTCGGGATTTTAAAATCGCAAATAATAGCACATCAATACGGCCAGATTTTAAAGTAAAAAAAGGAAAGGATAGCACGTTTTACGAACTTGGGATAATTAACAAAACCGATTCTGTTGGATATTTCCCATATAATATAAAAAGATATGAAACCGATGAATTTTGGGGATCAGGTGAGCGTTTCTATAAATACGGAGTTGAAAATGAAATGTTTTATCTCAACTACTATTCTTATAATATCTATAAAGCCAGTCCTTCCAAACTTTCGCTGGCCTACCATATTATATTCCCAGCTGCTAATTCCTTACCGAATGACTTCACAACCAATCCGGTTTATGTTAAAAAACGGGGAGAATATTTTAGAAACAATCCAAAGATTTTTTATGGCTTAAGTAACACTTATTTAGTTGGTAATAATCTTTACCTCAAAATGCACAATTATGGTTGGGACACAGGAATGAAAAAGGCCCTTATTTACAACTTAAAAACCAGTGAGCTAACCTCTGTGCAGGATCTGGAACCCGATTCTTTATCGTTTTTTTTACCCGTTACTGATGCCAGTGGTAATTTCTATGATTTTATAAATAATGGCTTTCATATGTATGAAAATGGTTATTTCTACACCAATTATTCATCATTGGCCATGTTTACTTTTAAAGAGCAGAGCGAGGGTAAAACTACAAAATACCCGCCCAGTTTAGAAACTTATTTTAAAACCCAGAATAAAAAGAGTAACCCCATTATCATTAAGCTTAAACCTAAACAAAACTAATACCCCCATCTAAATGCACCATCTTCAACGCTACCTCACCGTATTTTTAATCGTATTCTGTTTTTACAATTCGAAAGCCCAACAAGCTAATCTTACACAAGTTGGGGCAGTAAAAGGGGTAATTAGGGATACCACACATAATTACAACTTAAAATCGGCAACAGTATCGTTATTTAAAGGCGACAGTACGTTAATGAGTTATCAGTTAAGTAATAACTATGGCGAATTTAGTTTTAAGAGCCTGCCCCTCAATGTTAAAATGCATATAGAAATAAGCCATGTGGGCTACCGGATACTTCGAAAAAGTTTCACCATAATGGATGGAAAAACTGCGCTGGATTTAAAAACATTAATTATTGCAACAAAAGAGAACAATTTACAGGATGTAGAAATTAGGGTGGCGCCTATTACCATGAATGGCGATACCCTTGAATTTAATGCAGCAGCTTTTAAATTAGATAGTAATGCTGTAGTAGAGGATCTTTTACGTAAAATACCCAATGTAACCCTTTGGGGCGATGGGCAGATTACTGTTAACGGCCGTGAGGTAAAGAGTTTGCTGGTAAACGGAAAACAGTTTTTTGGTGGCGATTTTAAAATGGCTACCCAAAACATTGCAAAAAATGCTTTAGATAAGATACAGGTTTATCGGGAACGGAACGAAAGCAACCCGCTCGATAGTACCTTAACCGTAAATTTAAAGCTCAAGAAAGGTAAAGACATTGGTTATTTCGGCAAAATAGGTGCAGGATATGGCACCACCAAAAAATACGAAACCGATGCAAGTTTTAACCTGTTTTCGCCAAAAATGCAGCTGGGTATTATAGGCGCGAGCAACAATATTAATAAAACAGCCAATAGCATTAGAACACTAACTGCCAACAGCACTTTTAAAGGCTTAAATACCAATGTAGAGTATCAGCCCGATTTCAGACAATCGGGCATTAACCAGCCGAATATTGGTGGTGTAACTTTTACTTATAATTTTATTGAAAAACCTGTGTACGACAAAAAAAGCACATTAAATGCGAACTATTTTGTGCAGAACAAAAACAATGAAAATATATCTAATGCACAAACAACCACATCTATTAATGCTACAGATAAAATATACGATACCAATACCACCAGCGGAAATACAGCATCAACCAATCAAACCTTTGATTCGAGCCTCGAATTTGCTAAAAAGAACCACCGTTTAAATATTAACCAGTCGATGTCGTTAAACAACGGTACATCAAATAATGAAACACAAAGAAGTGCTTTCGATGGCCAGAATGTGTTAACGAGTACCAATAATACAAAAGCACAAAATAATTTTAACAATAAAGGCTTTAATCTTGGTATACGGTATGGCCTGTCTCCTAATTATATGACCCGAAAAGCGCATCGTTTTAACGGTCTTAATGCAAACTATCAGTTATCAATAAATGATAACGATAACCACCGATCAAATTTGACTGCTTTCAGATCATTTGTAAATGCAGCTGCGAATACAGATTATGATAGAAGATACAATACACAGCGGGAAGCTTTCAACCAAACCTTATTACTGGAGCTTCCTAATTTAAAATCGTTTTTGTTTGGTCGTAAAAACCTTGCTGACTTCGATTTATCTTTAAAAAATAATTTAGAACTAAACAACAACACCGATCATAACCTGGTAGAAGATTTAAAGGGCGGTGTTTATGCAACAAATACTTATTTAAGCAACAATACCAAAACCAATATTGTTGATGAAACACCAGAACTAACCTTAAGTAAATCTTTCCGCAAAAGTTTATCAAACAGATTTGACAAAAATTTAAGGATTGAAGCTTCTGCAAAACAGCGTTTTATTTTTCAGGATAACAGATCGGATAAAGCCTTGCAGAACATTAACCGAACCTATAATAAATTTGTACCGGAAGTGAGTATCAATTATAGCAATTACCAATATGGCGAATTTTATAGATCAATGTCATTAAGCTATAAAACCAACATTATTATTCCAAATTTACAACAGTTAGCACCTTTAACGGATAGTACGAATTTATATAACCTACAGATGGGAAATATTAAATTGAGGGAAGCTACCGATAAGTCTGTTAACTTTAACCTCAACCATTCCGATCAGACAAGCAAAAACACCTTAAATTATAACTTTTATGCTTCGGCAGGTATAATTGATGATGGCATTGTAGATAGTATTTTTATCGATAATCAGAATAAACGCACCATCTATTTAACCAATGCAAACGGCAATAAGTATTTAAATGCCAATGGTTTTCTAAGAAAAACATTTAAGCTGAAAACCACGGAGTTACAACTCAGTTTAAACGGGGGAATAAATATTGCTAAAAATGCCAGTTATTTAAATGATGTATTTAGTTTTTCCAATATCTTAAATACGAATGCCAAACTAAGCTTAAACTATACTTATAAAGATAAATTTGCAGCTGAAGCTGGCCAGGGATTTAACACCTACAGAACGAAACAGGAAGCATTTAACACGAAATATAGCGGATTAAATTTAACCAGTTCTTTAAGCTCCATTTATAACATTACCAAAAAGTTTACTTTAAGTAGCAACATTAGCTTTAACTCGAGCAAATCGAACAGTGCCGCCAATATAAATTTTGCCATCTGGAATGCCAGTGCCGTTTATCGTTTTTTAAAAGGAAATAATGCGGAGTTTAAATTTTCTGCCATGGATCTGCTACATCAAAACACCAACATCATTAATTATGGGGGTGCCAATAGTTTTACGTTAGGCAGTCAAAATGTACTACAGCAATACTTTATGGCTACTTTTTCATACTACCCTAGGCAGTTTGGAAAAAAGCCAGTAAAGAAATAAGATGATTTAACCATCATCTTATTTCTTCATCGACATGTAATCTAAAGTAAGATTAGAAAGTAATTTAACACCCAACACAAAACCACTTTCATCAAGATAAAAATCCGGTGTATGGTGCGATGCAGCTTTTAAAGGATCTTTACCTTTTGGCATCCCTCCTAAAAACACAAACAAACCTGGTACTTTTTCCTGAAAGAAGGAGAAATCTTCTGCACCTGTAACTGGTGGTTTTAATTTCACATGATCCTTACCTGCCGTCAATTCCATGCTTGGCAACATCTTTTCGGTTAGCGCAATGTTATTAAAAGTAACCGGATAATGGTTGCTATAAGGAATTTTAACTTCAGCCGTTGCACCGCCTGCTTCGGCCGTTTTGGTTACTATGGTTTTAATCCTTTCGATAAACATGGCCTCATCTTCCTTACTAAAGTTGCGTACTGTACCTAACATTTCTACCTTTTCGGGAATAATATTCGACCGTACACCACCATTAATAGCGCCAATGGTAACCACACCTGGATTTTCTGTTATATTTAAATTTCTACTTACTATGGTTTGCAGGCTATTGATAATCTGGGCCGAAACCACCACCGGATCGATACTGCTCCATGGATAGGCCCCATGTGCCTGGCGGCCGGTAACGGTAATCTTCATATCGTTTACTGCTGCCATTGTACCCCCGGGGCGGTAAGTTACATCGCCAACTTCGGTTTGAGAATTGATGTGTAAACCGAAAATTACATCAACTTTAGGGTTTTCGAGTACACCCTCCTTAATCATTAATGCTGCCCCACCTTCATCTCCGGCAGGCACACCTTCCTCAGCGGGCTGAAATATGAATTTCACCGTCCCCTGAATATCTTTTTGCATAGAAGCCAGTACTTCTGCTACGCCCATTAAAATAGCCACGTGGCTATCGTGCCCACAGGCATGCATTACACCTACCTCTTGTCCGTTATACTGCGTTTTTACTTTCGAGGCAAATGGAACATCTACCCGCTCGGTAACTGGTAAACCATCCATATCGGCACGCAAAGCAACTACTGGCCCAGGTTTACCTCCTTTTAGCACACCAACTACGCCTGTTTTGGCAACGCCTGTTTTTACTTGTATACCTAAAGATTCTAAATGTTTTGCAATAATGCCAGCTGTTCTTACTTCTGTATTTCCCAATTCGGGATGTTCGTGAAAATCGCGCCTCCAGGTAATTACCTTTTGTTCGATGGCATCGGCTTTTTTCGAAACCAATGGTCTTAAATCTGATTTTTGGGCAAAAGAATTTAATGCCAGTAGCGAAAAACCGATCAGGAATACTTTCTTCATAAATGAATTATTTAGTTTAGGTGCCCTAAGCTAAACAATTTTAAGGAGAGATGGAATTTGGTGTTACCTGAACAGATAAGAACAGTATTTCTTCAGGTATCAACGCTAAGGTTTCCAAAATGGATTTTAGAGTTGTCAACTTTAAATGGCAGGTTTCCTACTAAAAGTTGACAACTCTTCTTAGGTATTTATTTTTACGGGTAGATCAAAAGAACATAGATCCTAAAAATCAGTAAATGCTTAATTAAACATCCCCTTCAGCTTATCCATAATACCGCCACCTCCTGCCTGGCCGGGCTGCTGCGCCTGCCCACCGCCATTAAACATTCCGATTACGTCACTTACATCAAATTTACCATCATCGCCACCCAAACTTCCCAAAACATCTTTAATGTTAAAGGAGCTATCGTTCGGGTCGTTTGTTTTTTGGGTAAACTTGGCAATCAGCCCCGGAATAATGCTTGCTGCCAAAGATTTCGCCGTATCGGCATTAATGCCCAAGCCACTTAATTTATCGATAAAATTCCCCGAAGCCTGTTCAGCAACCTGGGTGCCTTCTGCTTTGTTACCGTTAAATATATCAGTTAATGCACCAATATTACCTGATGATACCTGGTCTTTCAGCGTATCGAAGATAGAACCCGATGCAGCCTGGATTACCGCTTCATTTTGTTCATTCGGAATAGCGGTATTGTTAACAACACTTTCCTGTACGTTTTCACGCACCATTTCATTTAAGTTTTCTAACATAACGTAGAATTAAAGGTTAAAATAATTAATGAACTAACAGGGATGGTGTATTAAAGTTAATGTGTTTAATCGACATTAAAAATTCTTATTCATTTAGAACATTAAAAAGACCATTTTAAATTTTTGCTTTATTACTTTTACAAAAAAACAAAGATTATGTTACCTAAAGTAAATTTCACAGAAACTGAGGCCTACAAGTATTTAGCCGATCATTTTATAGATATTAATCAAAAAAGCATTAAAGATCTTTTTGCTGAGGATGCAGATCGTTTCAATAAGTTTTCTGTTTTTTTTGAGGATATTCTGCTAGATTATAGCAAGAACCGCATAAGCGATGAAACATTAGCACTATTGATTCAATTGGCTCGTGAGTGTAAATTGGATGAAGCTATAAAATCGATGTACAACGGCGATAGAATTAATGAAACCGAAGATCGTTCGGTGCTTCACATTGCCTTACGTAATTTAAGCAATACACCAATTTTAGTTGATGGTAAAGATGTGATGCCCGAAGTAAATGCAGTACTGGCTAAAATGGAGAAATTTAGCAACAGCATCATTAGCGGTGAATGGAAAGGTTATACAGGCAAAGCCATTACCGATGTGGTCAATATTGGTATCGGTGGGTCAGACTTAGGTCCGGTAATGGTTACCGAGGCCCTAAAACATTATAAAAACCACTTAAACATTCACTTTGTTTCGAATATTGACGGAACACACATCGCCGAAACATTAGCAGATTTAAATGCGGAGACAACATTATTCTTAGTCGCATCAAAAACTTTTACTACACAAGAAACCATGACGAATGCACACTCTGCCCGTACATGGTTTTTGGATAAAGGTGGAAAAGAAAGTGATATTGCTAAACACTTTGCCGCATTATCTACCAATGCTAAAGACGTTTCTGCTTTTGGTATCGATACCGAAAATATGTTTGAGTTTTGGGATTGGGTTGGTGGTCGTTACTCGTTATGGAGCGCTATCGGTTTATCCATCTCATTAAGTATAGGCTTTGATAATTTTAAACAATTGTTAGCGGGTGCTCACGCAACTGATAACCATTTTAAAACTGCTGAGTTTGAAAGCAACCTGCCTGTAATTTTAGGTTTGTTAGGCGTTTGGTATATCAATTTCTACAATGCAGAAACACAGGTTATTTTACCTTACGACCAATATATGCACCGTTTTGCTGCTTATTTCCAACAGGGAGATATGGAGAGCAATGGTAAACATGTAGATAGAAATGGGAATGAGGTTGATTATGAAACCGGGCCAATTATCTGGGGTGAGCCCGGAACAAATGGCCAGCATGCTTTTTATCAGTTAATCCATCAGGGTACCAGGATTATCCCTGCCGATTTTATTGCTCCGGCTCAGAGCTTAAACCCACTAGGCGATCATCATCCAATTTTACTATCAAACTTCTTTGCACAAACAGAAGCGTTAATGAACGGTAAAACCGAAGAAGAAGTAACTGCTGAGTTAAAGAAAGAAGGCAAATCAGATTCAGAAATTGAAAAAATTGCACCGTTTAAAGTATTTGAAGGCAATCGCCCAACAAACTCTATCTTATTGAAAAAAGTAACTCCATATACTTTAGGCAGTTTAGTTGCCATTTATGAACATAAAATATTTGTTCAGGGAATTATCTGGAACATCTTCAGCTTCGATCAGTGGGGAGTAGAGCTTGGCAAGCAATTGGCCAAAAAGATTCTTCCGGAGCTGGCGGGCAACGAAAAAGTTTCGAGCCATGATAGTTCTACCAATGGCTTAATTAACCAATACAAAGCCTGGAGATAAAATATAAAAAAAAGCGAGTGTAAATACTCGCTTTTTTTTGTTTAAATCCATAATTTAGGCCCATCCTTATTATTCTTCACGCTAGTGAAAAATCCAAATTAACTTATTAATGAAATAGTTGCTCGCTTTCGCCTTTGATTATTTCTAATCATTTAAAAAACTACTAATGAAACCATCATTAGCATGCTATTCATCATAACAAAAAAACATGCTAATGATAGCTTCATAACCATTAAAAAACAATTATAAACTTATGAAAAAAAGAATTCTTTTTGCTTTGGCTATTTCCAGTCTGTGCTTAAGTGCCTCTGCCCAAAAAGTACAGTTTACGGAATTCGACCTTGACAATGGCCTCCATGTCATTCTACACCAAGACAAAACCGCTCCAGTAGTTGCCGTTTCGGTAATGTATCATGTTGGGTCTAAAGATGAAGAAACCCAGCGTACAGGTTTTGCTCACTTTTTCGAACACTTATTATTCGAAGGTTCGGATAATATCAAAAAAGGTGAATTTATGAAATTAGTGAGCAGTAACGGCGGCCAGAACAATGCCAATACTTCTCAAGACCGTACTTTTTATTATGAACTTTTTCCATCAAACCAGTTAGAACTGGGTCTATGGCTGGAAAGCGAAAGAATGTTACACCCGGTAATTAACGAAAGTGGAGTAAAAACACAAAATGAAGTAGTAAAAGAAGAGAAACGTTTACGTATAGACAACTCCCCTTACGGAAAATTTACAGAGAAAATTTTCGGTCATTTGTTTGATGGCCATCCTTACCGCTGGCAGCCAATTGGTTCAATGGAGCACTTAGATGCTGCAAAATTGAGTGAATTTATTGCTTTCTTTAAAAAGTATTATGTGCCTAACAATGCGGTTTTAACCATTGCCGGCGATTTGGATATAGAGAAGACTAAAGCTTTAGTAAAATCATACTTTGCTGAAGTACCTAAAGGTGCACCAATTGTTCGTCAAGAATTCAAATTACCAGAAATCACCAAAGAAATTATCGATACGGCTTACGATGCCAATATCCAGATTCCAGCCATCTTCGCGGCTTACCGTGTACCAGGGATGAAGAGCAGAGAGAGCAAGGTTTTAGGGATGATCAGCTCTATTTTATCAGAAGGCGGAAGCTCGAGATTAAGTACTAAAATGGTCGATCAAAAGAAAACAGCATTACAGGTTGCTGCTTTTAACTATTCGCTTGAAGATTATGGCGCTTATATCACCTTGGCTTTACCCAATAAGAATACACCGCTTAACGATTTATTAAAAGATATTGATGAAGAAGTTTTACGCCTTCAAACCGATTTAATTAGCGAAAGTGATTATAAAAAACTGCAGAATAAATTCGAAAACAACTACGTGAGTGCAAACAGTAAAATGCTAGGTGTTGCCGAAAACCTGGCTGATGGTTATACTTTCCATGATAAGGATACAAACGATATCAACAAGGAATTAGAGGTAATCAGATCAATCACCCGCGAGGAGATCAGAGATGTTGCTAAAAAATACCTGAACAAAAACCAAAGAGTTGTATTGTATTACTTACCTAAGAAATAAGCTGATCGCTTTTCATTTTAATTATTAAAAACATGAAGAAATTATTCATTATAGCTGCAGTTTCCTTATTGGCTCAAGGTATTTCAGCACAAACAATAGACCGAAGCCACAAACCAAAACCTGGCCCGGCACCCGTTATCACCGTTGGCGATCCTGTGATTTATAAATTAGCAAACGGTATTACTGTTTTAGTGGTAGAAAACCATAAACTACCAAAAGTATCGGCAAGTTATAGCATCGACGCAGGTCCTATTACCGAAGGCGCAAAAGCAGGCGTAGTAGGCTTGATGGGCAGTATGCTGAACGAAGGAACCACAACTAAGACAAAAGCACAATTTGATGAAGCAGTAGATCAGCTAGGTGCCGATGTAAGTGCAGGGGCTAATGGGGGCTCTGCTTCTGCTTTAACCCGTTATTTCCCTCAGGCATTTGCTTTAATGGCGGAGAGTATCCGTAAACCTGCTTTTCCTGCAGAATCTTTCGAAAAACTAAAATCGCAAACCATTACCGGATTAAAATCTAACGAGAAAAGTGCGAAAGCCATTTCAGCACGTGTGGTAAATGCATTGGCTTATGGTAAAAACCATCCGTATGGAGAGTTTGAAACGGAGGCTTCTATTACAGGCATTACTTTAGACGACGTGAAAGCAGCTTATAAGAAATACATTACCCCATCAAGAGGTTATTTAACTTTTGTTGGTGATATTAAACCAGAAGCAGCCAAAGCCTTAGCAGAGAAAGCCTTTGGCGATTGGAAAGGAACTGCCTTAACTTTACCGGTACTTACTAAAGTTGCTAATCCTGCCAAAACTGAAGTTGACATCATAAATGTGAGCAATGCTGTTCAATCTGAAATTACAGTTGTGAACTTAATCGACCTGCCAATGAGCAGCCCAGATTATTTCCCGGTTTTATTGGCAAACCAGATTCTAGGTGGTGGTGGCGAATCGAGATTATTTGATAATCTCCGCGAGAAACATGGCTTTACTTATGGTGCATACTCAAGCACAGGTTCTGGCCGTTTCCAATCTAAATTTTCGGCCAATGCAGCTGTTAGAAATGAAAAAGTTGATAGTGCAGTGGTAGAATTTTTAAGAGAAATTAACACTATCCGCACGACCAAGGTGACCGCTGACGAATTACAGAATGCGAAAAATCTTTTCAATGGATCGTTTGCACTGGGCTTAGAAAATCCGGCACGTACTGCAGGTTTTGCAAGCAATATCTTAATTAATAACTTACCTAAAGATTTTTACCGCACTTATTTACAAAAGATTAATGCCGTAACAACCGATGATATTTTAAGGGTAACTAAAAAATACTTTAACCATGATAATACACGTATTGTTATTGTAGGTAAAACTGATGCCTTTGCAACAGGCTTGACCAAAGCAGGTTTTAAAACACAGCTTTATGATAACTATGCGAATGCGGTTAAAGCAACCGAAACTGCTGCTGTACCAACAGCTGCACCTGCAGAAATTATCAAAAACTACATTAAGGCGATTGGTGGTGAAGAAGCTATTAAAAAAATCACTTCATTACAGCAAAATGGTGAAATGGAAATGCAAGGTCAAAAGCTTACGGTTACCATTAAAAACATGGCGCCTAACTTAAGCAGCATGGAAATTTCCATGGGCGGCCAAACGGCAATGAAACAGGTTTACAATGGTAAAACAGGTTACGCGATGCAGATGGGCCAAAAGGCTGAATTAACTGGCGATGACCTGGCTGAAAAGAAAGATGATAAAGGTTATGGTAGTCAAGTGTACTACGCAACTGATGGAACGAAAATTGAAGCAGCTGGAACAGCCAAGGTAGGTACTGCTGATGCATTTAAATTAAATATTACTTCTCCATCGGGCAAAAAGAAAACTGAATATTACGACACCAAATCAGGCCTACTTTTAAAAGAGGAGAGTACCACTACCAAAGGCGGAGCTGAAATTAGCGAGTCTGTGGAATATTCAAACTACAAAAAAGTTGGTGATGTGTTATTTCCGTTTACCTTAACTCAATCGGTAGCAACTCCGCAAGGCGCTCAGGAGTTTTCAGTTGTAATTAAAGACATTAAAATTAATCCGCCATTAAAAGCCGAAGATTTTAACTAAGTTTTAGATAGAATTTATCTCGAAAGCCGTCCTGATGTAAAATCGGGGCGGCTTTTTTTATTTTTTTTTATTGCAGGCAACCAATTTTAAAAAGCTTACGTATCGATTAAGATTTCAACAGAAATTTCATTTAAAAACCACTGCCAATACAAAAACAGCAATGATTCTTAAATAAACAAAACTTAAACTTAAAAAATTCGGATATGACTGCTAAAAAACAAGTTATCGCGATTTTATTCGCTGCATTCCTGATCATGTTATGCATTTCCGTAAAGGCAAAAGGCAATTCAGTCCTCATTAACAAAATTTTAGCTGTTTCGCTTACCAATCGACTGTGATTATCAAGAAATCTATCTTTTACAAAATTAATTTAAACAAAAACCTTATGAAAAAACAAAATTCAATTTTTTTACTAGCCGCACTCACTGCTTTACTTTTTGCCTGCTCAAAAAAACAAGCAGAGGAAATAAAACCCGAAACACCAACACCAAATGGTCCAACACCTGTAACCACTGCGAATGTAACCTACTCAAATTTTGCCGGGGCATTGTTTCAAACCAAATGTAACAGCTGTCATGGCCCTAATGGGGGAATGAAGGCGGTATGGGCATTGAATGGTTTAGCCTCTATAAAAAATGATGCACGTGTAGCTAATTCAGTTTTGGTTACCAGAACAATGCCCAGAGGCGGTTCTTTAACCGCGAGCGAAAGAGAATTATTACAGGCCTGGGTTGATAAAGGTATGCCAGAATAATAAATAAGGATTAACGCTGATCAAGATGGTTCCATAAAAATTTAAATAAATACACCAATGCAAAAACTACTTTTCACCTTAATAGCCCTGTTATTATGCACAGGTATAAAAGCGCAGATATGGGTAAGTAAAAACGTAACTTCTTCATTTTTCTCTTCAACACCTGTTGAAGATATCGATGCGTTAAGCAAAACAGGCGCTTCGGCCCTCAACATCAAAACCAACGATATTATTTTCAAAATCAACAATACTTCTTTTCAATTTAAGAAAAAGTTGATGCAGGAGCATTTTAACGAAAACTATATCGAAAGCGATAAATACCCAACTTCAGATTTCAAAGGAAAAATTATAGAACAGATTGATTTTTCAAAACCAGGTACCTATCCAATCACCGTAAAAGGAAATCTGCAAATCCATGGAGTTACCAAAGAATATCAGGTGAAAGGTTCTCTGGTTATCACAGCTGATGAGGTAAAGGCTACTTCGGCTTTTAATGTAAAACTTGCTGATCACGACATCAAAATTCCAACAATTGTTTTCAAACAAATTGCCGAAACCATACAGGTAAAAATGACGGCTACTTATCAACCTAAAAAATAAAACCTTATGAAATATCATCTAAAATCACTTTTATACTTGTTTGTCCTTTGTCTACCAATAGTTGCTTCTGCACAGGATTCGCTTGAAAATGCATTGCAGATGCCTGTAGAAAAAAAGAATGTAAAGGCCACATTTAAAGCAACCAAACTCATTAACATACAAACCAATGAAACCATTTACAAAAATGAACTGGATTTCAGGGTAGACCACCGGTTTGGAGATATTGCCGGATCTGGCGGCGGGATTAAAAACTTTTTCGGCCTGGATCAATCTACCGATATCCGAATAGGTTTTGAATATGGAATCAGCGATAAACTTTCTGTAGGCTTAGCCAGGGCAAAAGGCGCCGGAGTTGTAACACAATTGTATGAAGGAAACTTAAAATACCGGTTGCTGGAACAAACAGATGACGAAAAAATACCCGTAGCGGTAACATTGTTTGGCAGTACAACCATTGCAGCCGTAAAGGCTTCAACTGATCCAACAGCGGTAAATGCTTACAGCAAATTTCAAGATCGTTTGACCTATGTGGTGCAAGCGGTAATTGCGCGTAAATTTAATTCGAACTTCTCGATGCTGGTTATGCCATCATACATACACCGCAACTTTACCGTTTTTGGCGATCAGAACGATATGCTTGCACTGTCGGTTGGTGGGCGTATCAAGATCACTAAACGGATGGCTTTTGTTGCCGACTATACTATTCCATTCAGGGATAAAGATAAAAAAGCCTACCTCGAAAGCACATTGGGAACGCAATATTACAAGACACTTGGTGCCGGACTGGAATTTGAAACCGGAGGTCATATTTTCCACCTTAATTTTACCAATGCCACGGCTATACAGGAGTCGCAATTTATTACCGATACCAATACCTCCTGGCTTAAGGGACAATACCGTTGGGGTTTTAGCATCGCCCGTAGATTTTCTTTTGATAAGAAGAAAGCAAAATAATCAAACTTATAACAAACGATTAAGTTTTGTTTTTAAGGGTAAGCAGTATCGTAATTGGTACTGCTTTTTTTTATGATAATGATTAAACGGTTACATTCTGCCCTTTTACATCAAATGCATCACGTAAGCCTATGGCCAGCACATTAAAGGCATAAACCGTAAACATAATGGCTAAACCGGGCAAAACCGCTAAGTAGGCTGCATCCATAATAATATATCCATAATGTTCTTTAATCATGCTCCCCCAGCTTGGCATAGGTGGTTGAGCGCCAAAGCCCAAAAAGCTTAACCCTGTTTCCAGCAATATGGCTGAGGCAAAATTAGATGAGGCAACAACCAAAATTGGCCCCGCGATGTTTGGTAATATATGTCTGATAATGGTTCTGCTCGTACTAAAACCCAAAGCTCTTGCGGCCTCCACAAATTCGACTTCTTTTAAAGCCATTACCTGCCCGCGTACTAACCTTGCTACATCTACCCAGGTTGACAAGCCTACCGCAATAAAAATCTGCCAGAAACCCTTGCCTAAAGCGAATGATATGGCAATTACCAGCAGTAAGGAGGGTAATGACCAAACTACATTCATAAACCAACTGATGGCTGCATCTACGCGACCACCAAAATAGCCAGCAATGGCTCCTAAACTCACGCCAATAAAAAGAGAGATTAGAACGGCCATTAAACCTACAGATAACGAAACTCTGATACCTAAAATCAACCGGCTTAATAAATCACGTCCGTAAATATCTGTGCCCAAAATATACGTGCGTGTATAGATGTTATTTTCTTTGAAAAGAGCTTGTGGTGTTCCTGTTTTTGAAGGTAAAACACAACTTGGACACAAATCTTTCAGTTCGTATCTGGTTTCCTTGGCTTTTTCATCCTCGCCAATATATTCCTGTACAAGAACATCTTTACCTTTTATCTTATAAGAAGTAATCGGGATGCCTTTAAACGTTGATGTTTGCCCGTTTAACATTCTTTCGAAAAAGTTAAGCTTTTCTACTTTCGGGTTCCTACTGACAATTAAAAACGTAAATCTACTTCCGGGTTTCTTTTTGTTTAACTGGAGAATCTGAACATTCGCATTTGGAGAATCATCGGGCATAATTAAATAACCCAAAATACCCATAACCATCAAAAGTAAAATAAAGACAAATCCGCCGAAGGCAAATTTATTCCGTTTAAACTTTAACCATACTTTTTTTGATGGGCTATTATCCATTATCTAACCATTCTGCCTTTCCAATTGTATTTTCCACTGTTTCCAGCAATGCCGATGTAAACCATATAAAGTACGTGCAGCACATTTAAAACAGGGATCAAAATGAGTAAACTGCGCCTTTTGGCAAAGCCGGTTACATCCCATAAAAATAAGGTTTCTAAAACCATTTTAACCAATAGTTGATAAAATGTGATGGTCAAAAAACCTGGAATAAAAAGCCCTGTAATAAAGTTTGCCAGAATAGTGAGGTTAAAGATCCAAATCAGAACCCCTAATACGATAATGGCCTTATTTTTATAACGGGTACTTTTCGAAGCCCAACGTTTCCGTTGCTGAATAAATGCGCCCAAGGTTTCTTTTGCATGCGTATACACAATGGCTTCTCTATTTTTGAGAAAACCGATCTGATCAGGGTACTTGGCAGCAATTTTATGCAACAGTAGCTCGTCATCGCCCGAAGCCAGATCATCTATGCCCTGAAAGCCACCAACTTCATAAAAGGTTGTTTTCTCGTAAGCCAAATTTGCTCCATTACAGGTTGAGGGTTCCTTATTGCCAATAGTAGAGGCCCCCAAACCGATCAGGTATAGAAATTCTAACGATTGCAGGCGCTCAAAGAAACTTTTCTCCTGGAAATAGGCTACCGGAGAGGAGATCATTTTATAATTTTTCTGCTCATATAGGTTTACAATAGTAGCGAGCCAATCTACACCCATTCTGCAATCGGCATCGGTGGTGATAATCAGATCGCCAGAACAAGTTCCTATTGCAGTTTGTATAGCCTTTTTTTTGTATGAATTCAACGCCCTATCTTCATTCAGTTTGATCAGTTTCACATTCCGGTCTGCATAACTCAACACAATTTCTGCCGTACGATCGGTAGAATGGTCGTCGATAATAATAATTTCAGTTAAAACCTTAGGGTACTGCTGTGCAACAAGGTCATCGATGGTTTTAGTAATATTAGCTTCCTCATCCCTTGCGGCAACAATGATAGAAACTTTGGTTTGTGGATCGGATTTTTGCGGAGTAAAATAAACCAGGTTATGCCATCCTCTGATAAAATTAAGGACTAAAAAACCATAGATTAAGGTTAAAGCAGCAGATACTAGACTAATTAGATTTAAGATTTCCAAAAAAATTGAGTTTAAAAACGAAATAAGTTCCTAAGATAGCAGGAATTATAATATTTATGAGCCAAATACTTGCAGTACATGCAATAACAGCCACATGTTGGTCAGTTACGTGTTTAAATAATTCAACAGCGGTAACACTCCTGATACCCACATCAAAAAGATCAAGTGAAGGTAATGCCGATTGTACCAAAAAGAGCAAACAGGTCATCATAATGATATCTGCATAATGCAACCCTGGTATTAACCAGATAAACAGAATGAAATATTGCGAGCTAAATACCAGATAACGGGCAAAACAATAAATGATGATTTTGAACAGCTCTCTTTTTCGGTAACGGCCTAAAATGCTGTAAAACTTCTTGTATTTCCTTGTGAATTTAATAGAGAGCAAAATCCCATTTAACCATCGGATATTAAAGTAGAAGATCAGGAAAAACAGACAGAAAAATACCGCCAGAAATACTACTGCGATAAACAGCACATGATCGATCGGGATAAAACGATAAACAAAAAAACAGGCGGCAATGGCTCCAAAAACATTCGTTAATACCAGTTGACCAATGCTGCCAACACTCATGGCCACTATACCCACAATCCTTCTTTTAGGTGATAGGAAAAATACCCTTCCTCCATACTCTCCTAGCCTGTTGGGTGTGAAAATGGCCAATGTTAATCCGCAAAATACCGATTCGATAGCGCGATAAAAACTGATAGGCTCGATGTGGCTCATGAGGTATTTCCATTTTCCCGCCTCCAAAAACCAATTCACAAACATCAACAATACCACGATACCAATTACCGTAATAATTTCTGTTTGAGGGATATTTTTTAATAATGTACTAAAATCGTGCAGGTTTTTATTCGCAACGAGTTTATGGTAAATAAACCAAAAAGCAAATATTACGATTGCAGCTTTGATGAAGATTGATAATATTTTTTTGTTCTTGCCTGTCAAGATTATCTTTTTAGTTTGCAAATATGCTTAATATTGCTGTAATGTTGAACGAAAAAAAGGAACGGGTTATTATGGGCATTGATCCAGGCACAGCGGTGATGGGTTATGGCGTAATTTTAGAGAAGGGAAATAAAACAGAACTGATCAGTTTAGGGGTGGTAAAGATGACCCATTTAGATGATCCATTCCTTAAACTTCAACGTATATTCGAAAAGACTGTGGTTTTAATCGATCAGTACAAACCTGATGTTTTGGCCATCGAAGCACCGTTTTATGGAAAAAACATTCAGGTGTTATTAAAATTGGGTCGCGCACAGGGCATTGCCATTGCAGCTGCACTCTCCAGAAATATCTCGGTGACTGAATATTCGCCGCGTAAAATCAAACAATCCATTACCGGCAGCGGAAATGCCACTAAAGAGCAAGTGGCGGCGATGCTGCAACGTTTGTTAAATTTCAAGGAAACACCAGAATTTTTAGATGCAACAGATGGTCTAGCTGTTGCAGTTTGCCATTCTTTTCAAAAAATTACCTCCGGTGGAAAATCTAAAACCTATTCGGGCTGGGAATCTTTCGTAAGTGATAATAAAACCAAGGTTAAAGGTTTGGTTGCAAAAGTCAAGAAATAGTCGGCCGGTGTCCCACCGACCGACGGGTAATCTTCATTAAATCTCCATACTTTCCTATTTATTGGGAGTCAGATATAAGATTAGACTATCTTTTGAAACTGAATTATAGTTGTTTTTCTCCCGGTATTCATCAAAGTCAATTGCAAGCATATCAAAACCATCTTTTCTTAGCACAATTCTAGCATCTGGACAGTCTGGTACACACCCCACAAAGCGGCTACCTGTAAAAAAACCTTGTTCATCAGAATAACAACTGTCTGCAATATTACCATCTAGTTGAAGTACAACTTTAACTCCTTTTAAAGGAAGTTTGGTCTGTGAGTCATATACATGACCATCACCTCCCACAATCCCCTCGCATGCTAGTAGAAAGGTCAGTAATCCAAAAAACATGATATTAAATATGACCTTTTTCATTTTCAGGTTATTATTGGCATTCCAATACATGAAATAAATTTAATTGTTCGGGTGATTATCGATTAAACTTTTGGTCGCTTCATCTATTGCTAATTTATTCTTACGAATAAAGTATTTTATAGTGAAGAAGATTGCAATACCTACTAATATTAACATCCATAAATTGGAAATTGCGATGATGATTTCTTTAAAAATTGTCCAACCATTTACAATGCCCAACCAAAGTCTGTTAGCAAATGCCGGACGGTAATCGTACAGATTGTCATTGGCCACAATCATCGTTTTAACGGTATTATCCTGATAAAAATTAAGGGTAATGGTACTGAATTTTACACGGCTATCGATTTGCATATTCTCAATTCTCTTGTCTACATAATCGTCTTTGATGTAAAGAGAAGATTCTACATTAGCGCTTTTCTTCGAGGCTACTTTATTAATCTTTTCAATCGCATCGACCCGATTCTGTGCTTTTAGCTTATTGGATAAATAGGCGATGCTTTGATCATCCATCTTCATTGATTGGTTATCCACAAAAACCGCCATTTTTGCGATGGTATTGGTAAATTCATCCAGTTTCTCCGACGGAACTTTTGCCACCAGATAACCCTGTGTACGATAGGAGGTAATTTCTTTTAACGAATCGGTAGATTGTTTTACTTTATCGGTTTCCTGGATGGAGCTTTCGATGGAGAACTCTGCAACAGTCCCCCCTTCGGCTTTAATGGTTTTGCTAAGCTGTTCTTTTGTACTTTGAACATTTTTAACCCTAAAACGCATATCAGCAGTTTTGATAATCTTAGCTACAGCTGTACTATCTGTGGGCATTCTTAATTCATTTGCGACGATAACTTCGGAGCTAGCATACTTTTCATTCGATTTTTGGCAGCCAAAAATTGTTAAAACTATGGCTATAGCAATAATATTCCTTTTCATGATTCAGTGGTTCTAAAAAATTAATCATTTTAAATATCTGCTTCAAATGGCCATTAGAAGTTTTGCGTTTTGGGTTGGTTTGTAACGCTCTTTTCACTTAATACTACAAAGTGATTTAGGTAACCCAAAAAACAAATTGTTTATATACAGATGTTATATAGCCTACATTTCCATAAAGTAAAAATGCAAAAACAAAAATGCCAGTCACAATGCAAAAACCGAAAGCCGCAGAACTGTCTGGTTTTGGATAGAAAGGTTTGCCCAAGTGATTTAAACCTGACAGGAGCGGGCACCGAACGCAATGAGGTAAAGCGGATTGCTAAACCTATCAGGCTTTTAAAACCTGATAGGTTTGTTCACAAAAAAGCCGATCATGAATGAACATGACCGGCTTTTATATCTTGATCGCAATTGGCTTATGCGTCTAATATTTTGAATACCCCTTTAATGGCAATAATTGCACCGATGAACAAAACAATCCAGGATGCTAAAGATACTTGCCACGAATCATAAGCGAAACGTGCATAAGTACCCACCATGCAAACCAGTACACCAAAAATCATTAATTTATAAATTCCTGGCTGGTTAGCCGTTTTCATACTTTCTGTATTGTGCTTTAATTCGTTGTTCTCCATAATGTTTATTTTTATGATGCTGCAAAAGTAATACTTATTGCTGAATAATTATAAAACTTAATAACTTTTTAATCGTTCTAATCTTTGTTTCGCTTTATCCTTATCACTAAGTTTTTCTCCCTGATACAAAGGCTTTTCCCAATCGCCGTACATTGGGTTTGGCAACACGATATACTTTGTGCCAAATAGGTTCTGATTTGTGTTTACCTGTTCAAAGGTATTTTTATTTTCGCGATAAAAAATATTGCTGAAATCGCTTAAATTATCGCCACATAACAAGAGAATATTATGCGTTTCAGTAATTTTTTGGCGGCGCGGTTCTTTATTTGATGTTCCTTTCGAAACCACTAAATGCGCATCATCTGCATATGGAAAGCCAAAGCGTTGAAGATTTTTCAATGTTGCGGTATAATCCTTTTCATCACGGTTGCTCACATAAAATGTTTCGATATGCTTTGATGCTGCAAACTTTAAAAAAGCCAAAGCCCCCGGAACAGTATCAGCCTGGGCTAAACTTGTCCATTCCGTCCAATCTTCTGGCACATAACTCAGTCCTTTTTTAATTTCATGTCCCTGAAAAGCCGAATTGTCTAAAACCGTCTCGTCTATATCAACAATTACACAATTTGGCTTCTTACTGGTATCAGCCCATAAAGCTTCCTTTAATGATAAACGGGCAAAGTTATAAGCCTGAAAGCATAACGCCCTATACTCGCCCGAAGTTTGCTGCCAAAGCACTGCATTGGTGTAATCACGGGCAGGATTTTGGGCTGCAGCAAAAATCGGCAGTAAAAACGATATAACGATGAGTAGGTGTTTTTTCATGATTTGGAATTAATGCCCAAAGATATTAAACTCCTGTGATGCAGCATTCATTTAAACATCATTTAAATCATATCGCAAATAATTTTACCTATTAATTTTTTAGTTATAGAAATTTATTAGTTTTGGGCACACACAAATAAAATCAAAAATATGAAAATCAAAAGTTTACTAGGGATAGTTATTGCCCTATTTTTCTTTGCGGCCTGCAAGAAGGATAACCCGGTTAATGAGCCAAAAAACTCAATAGAATTACTTAAAGATTCAGCATCATATGTTATTAATGGGAAATCCTATACTGCTATTGGTATTGATAAAAACATGACTTATGTAACACAATCAAATCTTAAAATTACTTCAGGCGAAAATTTTAATTATTTATTGGTGGGAGACAAAGATTCTCTACTATTTGTAAGAGAATATAGTATTAGAGCAGCCTATACCAACATTGCAGTTTCGTTTATAAAAATCTACAACAAAAATGAAACAGAATATACCAATGAAAATAATGGCGGATATCTAAGTTATCCAAAGAACAAGACAGATATATTTTCTCCTGGTTCATATAGATACTCAACTGAGTTTAATAGAAGCAATTCTACTTCTGGAATTGCATTTACATTAATCAACCAACAAGGCATATTTAAATCATATAGTCAATCAGATTTAGGGAAACAGGCATCTGTTACACCAATTGATCAAAAGGATTCCAAATTTGAAATTATAAGTTTAAAAAAACGAAAATCGGATTATCTGTTAGAAGCTAAATTCAATCTAAATGTTTTCGATGAAAATAAGAAACCATTAAAAATAGAAAATGGATATTTAAGACTCAGCATCTTAAAATAATTAATAAAATAACTACAAAAAGCCCATTTCAATTAAGAAATGGGCTTTCTATTTTATTGCCAAACTTTAACCATTCAAAAAGCCTCCCCTATCGGCTTTTGATAAGATGAGTGTTTCTGCTTCTGGATAGGCCTGCGTAAAAGTTGCAGGAATTTTATTTTTACCTCTTTCGTTCCATTTAAACTCAACAGCTAAAAACCTCTCTTTCGTTTTTTCAACATAGTCTATTTCTTGCTGCTGTGTAGTGCGCCAAAAAAAGCAATCAGCTTCCATTTGATGCTGATGCAAAAACTTCATCCGCTCAGCAATCATATAATTTTCAAACAATGCACCAACGTCATTTCTATTGGCTATTGGATTAAAATTCCGGGTAATTGCATTCACAATACCGGTATCATAAAAATAGATTTTTTTATTCTTTTTAATTTCATTGCGTACATTGCCTGCAAAGGCTGGTAAGGTAAAAATCACAAAAGATTTTTCAAGCAAGCTGATGTATTTATCTACTGTTTTCTGATCAGCCTTTACTAGCTGAGCAAGTTCCGAGAAATTAACTTCGCTCCCAATCTGCAAAGCTAAAGCCTTTACAATTTTTTCGAACAACAATGGCTTTTTCACTTCTTCGAGCGCAAATAGGTCTTTATATAGATAACTATCTGCAAGTAATTTTAAATGCTCTTCTGCATTTTGTGGGTCGTTAATAATTTCTGGATAAGCACCATAAATCAAACGTTGTGCTAAAGATCGTTCTTCGGTCAGGAAATCAGTATTGTTTACCAACTCCGCATACGAAAAAGGCAACAGCATCATTTCGTATTTCCTACCCGTTAACGGCTCGTTAATCTTTCCCGACAACTCAAAAGCCGACGAGCCTGTAGCAATTACCTGAACGCTTTTAAAGCGATCTACAATGATTTTAATTAATAAGCCTACATCACTTATGCGTTGCGCCTCATCTATAAAGAGCACCTCATAATTACCGAGCATTTGTGCAATCTGTGTTGCATTAGGTTTGGCTAAGGTTTCTCTTACATCTGTATCATCTCCATTAAGGTATAATGTCTTCTTATCTACTTTTGCTAATAATTGCTCTACGAAAGTAGTTTTGCCAACTTGCCTTGGGCCAAATATAATAAATGCTTTACCCTTAAAGAGTCTTGAAACGGCATAATCCAATTGTTTCCTAACGATCATAGCAAATATTTAACATACAAAAGTATAATAATTTTGGATTACAATCCATAAAAAACATAATAATTTTGGATTATAATCTTTAAAAAACATAATAATTTTGGATTTTAAAGTTCTAAGTGCATAAAAAAGCCCATTTCAATAAAGAAATGGGCTTAAATAATTTTGACTATTGACTAAAGACTTCCGACTCCAGACTTTAAAGCCTTATCCGTTCAAGGCTGCTGCACCACTTACAATCTCAGTTAACTCAGTTGTAATTGCTGCCTGGCGTGCCTGGTTATATGAAAGTTTTAAGGCTTTCAATAATTCGCCGGCATTTTCAGTTGCTTTATCCATTGAGGTCATACGTGCACCATGCTCAGAAGCGTGAGAATCTAAAACAGCTTTATATAACTGAATTTTAACCGATTTAGGGATCAACTGTTCTACAATCTCTTCTTGCGAAGGCTCTAGAATGTAATCAACATTGGTTGTTTTACTTTCAACCTTTGTTTCTTCCGCTTTTGGTAAAGGCAACAACTGTTCAGTTGTAATAAACTGAACCGCTGCATTTTTAAAACGATTGTAAACAACCTCCACTTTATCGAATTCACCTTTAATAAAACCGGCCATAATCACATCGGTAATTTTGGTTATGTTTTCGAAAGTTAAGGCAGCGTATACCTCATTATTATTACCAATTACGTTATAATTACGTTTTTCGTAAAAATCCTGAGTTTTCTTACCGATAGAAATAATGCTTACATTACCGTTTTTCAACTGCTCGCTATATTTCTCAGCAATTAAATTGTTCGCCGCTTTAATCACGTTCATGTTAAAAGCACCAGCCAAACCGCGGTTTGATGATACTGTTACAATTAAAACCTTATTAGGTTCACGCTCTTGTATAAAAGGCGATGAAGACCCTTCTAAACTTGCTGATAGATTACCTAAAATCTCTTTCAGTTTAGTTGCATAAGGACGTAAAGCGATAATTGCATTAGTAGCACGTTTCAACTTAGCTGCCGAAACCATTTTCATAGCCTTGGTAATCTGCTGCGTTGATTGTACCGATGCAATCCGGTTTCTTACTTCTTTTAAATTAGCCATTTTTTAAGTATCGAGTATTAAGTGTCAAGTATCAAGAATGGATTCGTTTATCTGTCTTGATACTTGATACTCATTACTTGTATCTAATTAGTATTTACTTGAAATCTCTTTTGCTACTGTATCTAAAACACCAGTGATGGTATCGTCAAATTTACCAGCTTTTAATGCCGCTAAAGTTTCTGGATGACGTAATTCCAATTGCGTTAAATATTCAGTTTCGAATTCTTTTACTTTATCAACCGGTACGCTACGCATTAAGTTTTTAGTACCTGCATAAACGATAGCTACCTGTTTCTCAACTGTAAAAGGTGTAAACTGAGCTTGTTTTAACATTTGTACGTTACGTGCACCTTTATCTAAAACCGATTTCGTTGCAGCATCTAAATCAGAACCGAATTTAGAGAAAGCCTCTAACTCGCGGTATTGAGCCTGATCTAATTTTAAAGTACCCGCTACTTTTTTCATCGATTTGATCTGCGCATTACCACCCACACGTGATACCGAAATACCTACGTTAATTGCCGGACGGATACCTGAGTTGAATAAGTTCGATTCCAAGAAGATCTGACCATCAGTAATCGAAATTACGTTGGTTGGGATATATGCTGATACGTCACCTGCCTGAGTTTCGATAATCGGTAAAGCTGTTAATGAACCACCGCCTTTAACGATATGTTTAATCGATTCAGGTAAATCGTTCATCGCTTTTGCGATATCATCGTTAGAGTTGATTTTCGCGGCTCTTTCTAACAAACGACTGTGTAAGTAAAAAACGTCACCTGGATAAGCTTCACGGCCCGGTGGACGACGAAGTAATAAAGATACCTCACGGTAAGCTACAGCTTGTTTAGATAAATCATCATAAACAATTAAAGCTGGTCTACCTGTATCGCGGAAAAACTCACCAATTGCAGCACCTGCAAACGGCGCATAGAACTGCATTGGAGCAGGATCTGCAGCCGAAGCAGCAACAACAACTGTATATGGTAAAGCGCCATTTTCTTCTAATGTACGTACAATGTTAGCTACAGTAGAGTTTTTCTGACCGATAGCAACATAAATACAGAACACAGGCTGGCCTGCTTCATAAAATTCTTTTTGGTTGATAATGGTATCGATACAAACGGCAGTTTTACCAATCTGACGATCGCCAATAACCAACTCACGTTGACCACGACCGATTGGAATCATCGCATCAATTGCTTTAATACCAGTTTGTAAAGGCTCATTTACCGGCTGACGATAAATTACACCTGGTGCTTTACGCTCTAAAGGCATTTCGTAAGTTTCACCTAAGATTGGTCCTTTACCATCTAAAGGCTCACCTAAAGTGTTCACTACGCGGCCAAGCATACCTTCACCAACTTTAATAGAGGCAATTTTTTTGGTACGTTTAATCGTATCACCTTCTTTGATCTCGTCTGAAGCACCTAAAAGTACCACACCAACGTTATCTTCTTCAAGGTTTAATACAATACCTTGTAGGCCGTTTGCAAATTCAACTAATTCTCCCGATTGAACTTTAGTTAAACCGTAAACACGGGCAATACCGTCGCCCACTTGCAACACGGTACCAACTTCTTCCAGTTCGGTTTCTGATTTGAAGCCCGCCAATTGCTGTCTGATAATTGCCGATACTTCGTCTGGTCTTACCTCTACCATAATTTTACTTTATATCTTTTTGTAAATGTTTAGTGCTTAGCGCATGGCGCTTGGCATTTATTCGCCATCCGCTTATCGCAATACTGTTTTGTTTGGCGTTTGGCGCACGGCGTTTTCCGCTATACGCTTATCGCCTCGCGCTTACTGCGCAAATTCTTTTTTTAGTTTACTTAAACCGCTGGCAATACTTGCATCAAATTGCTTATCACCAACTTTTAATATAAAACCACCAATTAATTTTTCGTTAATTTTTTCGTTAACAATAACCTGGTTGGCGTTTAATTCTCTTTTAACAATCGCAATAATCTGCTCTTTAGCTGCAGGGCTTAGTGCACTTGCAGTAGTTACATCAGCAGTAACAATACCCTTAATTAAGTTATATTGTTGAACGAACTGTTTAGCAGTGGCAAATAAAATCGCCGAACGGCCTTTGTTTACTACAATCTTGAAAAACGAGATGGTTAGCTTACTTACTTTATCAGCAAAAATACCGTTCAAAATACCCGTCTTTTTATCTAAAGGTACAATCGGGTTTTTTAATATTGCTTCTAGTTCAGGGGTTTCATCAACCACTTTCTCAAACAAAACCATATCATTATAAGAAGCCTCTAGCGCATTGTTTTCAACAGCTAGGTCTATTAATGATTTGGCGTATCTGCTTGCAACTTTAATTTCTGACATATTCTTAGGTGTGAGATGTGAGATGTGAGATGTGAGACGTGAGAACCAATC
Organism: Pedobacter ginsenosidimutans; assembly: GCF_001442625.1. Classification (GTDB taxonomy): domain Bacteria; phylum Bacteroidota; class Bacteroidia; order Sphingobacteriales; family Sphingobacteriaceae; genus Pedobacter; species Pedobacter ginsenosidimutans. The sequence goes on from NZ_LMZQ01000004.1 coordinate 81,011, forward strand.
TCAAATCTAATATCTAATGTCTCAAATCTATTTTCTCAAAACTAGTTTAATTCAACGTCTTTTAACAAGTTAGCTACTAAAGTTTCTTGTTTTGCTTTATCATCCAATTGCGTACGTAAAACGCGTTCTGCAATTTCTAATGATAATGAAGAAACCTGGTCTTTAACTTCAGCCAAAGCTGCTTTCTTTTGGTTCTCGATTTCGATTTTAGCTTTCTCGATCAATTTAGCACCTTCAACCTGAGCTTGTTTTTTAGCTTCGTTTAAAATACCATCTTTTAAAGTTTTAGCTTCCTTTAAAATCTCATCACGTTCTGCGCGAGCTTGTTGCATCAAATCTTGATTTTGGCTGGTTAAACGAGCCATTTCTTGTTTGGCTAATTCAGCTTTGTTAAGCGCCTCATCAATGCTTTGCTCACGTTCGTGAATAGCACCTAAAATAGGTTTCCATGCAAATTTTCTAAGTAATATCAATAAGCAGATGAACGATATTCCAGTCCAAAAAATTAATCCTATGCTTGGGGTTACTAAATCCATTTTATCTAATTTTTTTAATCTTAATCTCTTTAATAAGATTGGGTAAATAACCAATCGTTAAATACCCAACCTAATTTTTTCAGGTGAATTACTGAGGGTTGTTTCCTAATAATGCAACTACCACACCGAATAAAGCAGCACCCTCGATAAGGGCAGCAGCGATAATCATTGCAGTCTGAATTTTTGATGCAGCTTCTGGTTGACGAGCAATACCTTCCATTGCTTTACCACCTACTTGACCGATACCGATACCTGCACCGATTACTGCTAAACCGGCACCAATTGCCGCGATTGAACCTACCATAACTAATTTATTTATATTAATTTGTAAAAAATAGTTTTCTATTAATGATGCTCTTCTACTGCCATACCAATAAACAAGGCAGTTAATAATGTAAAAATAAAGGCCTGTAAAAATGCCACCAACAATTCTAACACATCCATAAACAATACGAATGCAACTGAAACCGGGGCAATAGCCAATGTTTCGAAAATAAAAATTAAGGATATTAAACTTAATACAATAATGTGGCCAGCTGTAATGTTCGCGAACAAACGAATCATCAATGCAAAAGGCTTCGAAATGATACCGATCAATTCAACTGGAATCATAATTGGATACAACCACCAAGGCACATCAGGTCTAAAAATATGTTTCCAGTAATATTTGTTACCATTAATATTAACGATAATCATAGTACCCAATGCCATTACAAAAGTCAAGGCAATATTACCCGTAACGTTTGCCCCAAAAACTGGCACCAGACCTAAAAGGTTATTAAACCAGATAAAAAAGAATACGGTTAGTAGATAAGGCATAAACTTTGCGTATTTGTGACCGATGTTTGGCTTAGCAATATCATCTCTCACAAAAACAATAATTGGCTCTATAAAAGATTGCAAACCCTTTGGTGCTTTACCCACACGTTTTTTATATGCATTAGCTACTGAGATAAAAACAATAAGAATAATCAAAATGGCCAAAAACATTGCAGCAACGTTTTTAGTAATCGAGAAATCTAAAATGGATTTACTTGCTTCCTCATCTATTTTTCCATCAGCACCAACCACTTTAATATGATCTTCCTCTAAGCGATAGTTATTGTATTTACCGTTATAATCATGCTCACCATGATGAAAGTGACCAGAAGAGAAAACCTCTAAACCGTTAGCCGTATATAAAATTACCGGAAGAGGCAATGAAGTATGCCCCCAAAGGTGCCACATATGCGAATCGGCAATGTGCTCCATGATCACTTTAGTTGGCTCGAATTTTTCTTCACCATGCTTAGCAGCGCCATGCTCACCAGAAACTGCTTCGGCAGATCCGGCTACAAGACTATCAACAGGAACAACAGCGCTATCAACCTGGGCGAAAGTATCAATTTTGATAGATAAAAACGCGATTAAAAGCGTAAAAACAACAATTAGTCTTTTAACTTTCGACACAAAAACTTGGTTACAATCCATTTATTGGCAGTTTTTTACTTTAAATTTTGGTGGCGCAAGTTACGTAACAAACAGTAAATTTCAAAGGCCGTAAACAATAAATATAAAGAAAAAAAATTAAGCAGAAATACAAGCCCAATTCCCTTCGCTTTTATACTGTAAATCAACACAAAAGCCATACAAAAAATCATCTTCACTGCAATCGATCCCATAATCGCCATAATGCCTACTTCCGGATCACGTTTTATACCGATATCAACAAGCATATAAGCCACGTAAGTTATGCCGGCCAAAAAGCCAAACATCACCCAAAAATTGTTTACAAACAATTGTTTATCAGGAAATACGAAAGGTAAAACGGCAATTAAACCTATTAAAAGGCCTACAAAAATGAAATAGATACTGGTAAATTTGGCTAGAGTCAATGTATAATTTCTTAGCAGATAAAAACTTTTGCAAAGATAAGGTTTTTAGTATCAAGTAAGTAGTGAGGGAGATAATTATTATGAAGGTTGGTTAACTGTTTAAATTGATTAACCGGTTAACTGAAGCAAACAGCAAATTGTTCTATTGCTTAATTGTTTTAAATTGGTTAATCTGTTAAGCGAAACAAAACTTCTAATTTAAATTGTTTTATATTAACTGCTGATAGCAAACTGTCGATTGAAAACCGAGAATTGCCTACTGAAAACTGCCAACTGAAAACTTACGACTTAGTAGCCTGCCTAATGGCCTGGTATAATGCAATCCCTACCCCCGCCAAAGCAAAAGCAGCAGTAATTAAATTAGTTTTGCTGTTTCTGTGCTCATCAATCTTGTAACCAATAAAAGTAAGCAGACCAATGGTTGCAATCATCTGGAAGCCAATAGCAGAATATTTGGCGGCCGCATTTACCTTTTTCTTTGTATCTTCTTCTTTCGGATTTTCCATTTTTTAATGCAATAATTAAATTAACTTTGAATAATTAAAATTTGTTGCCAAATAGAATATTTTTCTACATATATTGTTTATTGTATATCCACCTAAGAGATTTATCATACTTGAAAAATTACGCTAACAAAAACTTAAATCCCTTCTTCATCCTTATAAGTGTCCTCCTTATTTATGGCTGTGTCGCAAATAAAGATACAGCAGTAGATCGCAGGTTTCAAAACTTAACGGCAAGGTATAACTATATCTACAATTCCAATGTTTTACTAACTGAGTACAATGAGAGCTTATTACAAAGTTATGCCGATAATTATGAAAAAACACTGCCTGTTTACCTCGATCCTGAACCACAGGTAAATCTGGTGCTTACACCAGGGGTAGCCAATAAACAGCTCGACGACGTTATTACCAAAGGACAAACTGTTATAAACGATAAAAGTTTTAGTAATTATATTGATGATGCCTATATGCTTTTGGGTAAAGCAAATTATTTAAAAGGCAATTATTTTATCGCATCAGAATATTTCGATTATACGGCAAAAACCTATAATAACGATTTAAAAACATTCATTATGGCCATGAACTGGAAAGCACGTAGCCAAATGCAACTGAACAATATGGTACTGGCCGATAAAATTATTGATACCATGTTGCGTGCTTCTGACGAGCTGAAGAAAGATCTGGCTGAACCTTTAGCCACTGCCGCTCAAATGCGTATTTATCAAAAACGCAATAAAGAAGCTATTCTTTTTTTAGAATCGGCAATTGCCCTTCCGTCCGAAAAACAGTTACGTATCCGCTGGCGCTTTATCCTTGCTCAATTGCAAGAAAAAGAGAAAAATCTTCAGGATGCTTATGCCAATTTTACCAAGGTTGAAAAAAGCAACGCTCCATTTGAAATGTATTTTCACGCCAATTTAAACCGGATTAAATTAAAAGCATTATTAAGCGGCGTTAAGCTAAATAAAGAAGAACAGCTTTTAGCATTACTTAAAGACGATAAAAACTTCGATTATACCGATCAGATTTACTATCAGGTTGGAGAACTTTTCTCCTCCGAAGGAAACTTTGCAAAAGCTGAAGAAAATTACCACAAATCAGTTGCAAAAAGCACCAGGAACCAAACTCAAAAGGCGTTGTCCTATTTAAGAATTGCCGACTTAAACTTTAAAGAGTTTAACAACTACATTAAAGCAAAACTGTATTACGATAGTACGGTGATGATTTTACCTAAAAACTTTCCTGACTACGACAACATTGTTAAAAAAGCCGATAACCTGAAATATTTAACTGATAGGTATGCCATTATTGCTAAAGAAGACACTGCTCAAGCTATTGCCAAACTTCCTGCAGGCGAGCGCGAGGCTAAGGTTAAAGCCTATTTAACACCTAAAGTTGAAGTGAGCAATACCGAAGGGGTAATCAGCAATCAATATTTAAATGATCCTGATTTCCCTAATCGATCGTTAAATGCCTCGAATAATACTGCGGGGAACACCTTTTACTTTAATAACAATGCTGCAATAAGCAATGGTTTTGGCGATTTCAAAAAACGTTGGGGCAACAGGCAGCTGGAAGATAACTGGCGACAAAGCATCCGTTCATCGGCCCAGGAAACCAATCAGGTTTTGGCAGGTGGAAATGTAGCCACCGGAATCACGCCTGCAAATGGAGAAACGAATCAAACGGCGGTAGACCAAACCACATTAGAAAAACAGTTTTTAGATGGTTTGCCAACCACTCCGGCTCTATTGGCTACCTCCGATCAAAAAATCATTGATGCTTATTTCGAAATCGCCAGCTTCTACCAACAAGAGCTAAACGACAAAGCAGAAGCAAATAAGATTTACCTGGAACTGATTAAAAGGTATCCGGATAATAACCATTTAGTTGCCATTTATTACAGTTTATATCTAAATTACAAGGGTGTTGATGAAGTAAAATCAGATCAGTACAAACAATTAGTGCTTACAAAGTTTCCCGAATCTAATTTTGCAAAGAACATCTTAGATCCATCATACTCGGCCAAACAAACAGAGATGGAAAACATAGCCATCAACAATTACAATGTGGCCTTTGATGCCTACGCGAAAAAAGATTATGCAAATGTGGTAAAACAGGCTGACGATAACATTACTGCTTTTCCCAATAATGATTTAGCACCACAGTATGCCTACTTAAAAGCAATTGCTGTTGGCCGTACAGCAAAGGTTGATGCCCTGCTTACCGAATTCAATCTGATTACCACACTTTATCCAAACGATAAAATTATTACACCATTGGTCCGCGATCATTTAAAATATATTGACGCAAATTTGGAAGAGTTTAAACAACGACCACTAGCACTTATCGATTTTGATGCTAATGCGCCACGTTTTGTAAGCCAGGCTACGCCAATTGCCGTTCCAACAAAACCTTTAGTAACTGATAATACCGCTGTAAAAACAGCAGATCCTACCACTGTATCTAAACCTGTTGAGGTTAAACCAGCAGATCCGACTAAACCGGCCAGCATTTTTAGTGCAGCTAAATCAGAAGAGTACTATTATGTGATCGACGTTGCCGACGCAACCTTAACCTTAAGTTCATCGCGTTTCGGAATAGGCCAGTTTAACCGTGGCAATTACCCCGATAATGATTTGGTACATAAATTGGTGGAGTTAGATAACGACCAACTGATTTACATTACTAGTTTTATAGATCTTGAAGATGCCAAAATTTACGAATCAAGCATTACAGGGCAGTTAAAGAACATTATGAAAGTTCCAGCCAATCTATATAAGGGTTTTATCATCAGCAAAGAAAACTTCGAAAAGCTAACAGACCGATCGCGCATTAACGAGTATCTGGAGTTTTTAAAAGACAATTACAAATAAGTAATATGGTTTAAGCTGGTAGAGAAAAACCTATTCTATAAAAAATTAATAAATTTGCATCCAAATCTTCTATTCTGGAGATGATTGGAAAATAACAACACAAAATGAATAAGTCCCTTTCTGCACAAGAAACAAAAAGATATAGTTTAGTCATCTGGAAAATACTGATCGGGGGAATAGCCCTGTTTGCCATTTTCATTTCGATGATCGGGTTGGGCCTTTTTGGTGCACTGCCCTCTTTCAGGGATATTGAACATCCAAAAAGTAATCAGGCTTCAGAAATTATTGCAGAGGATGGTCGCCCTTTAGGCACTTATTTTGTTCAGAACAGATCGAATGTTACTTATAAAGATATTTCGGAAAACGTAATTAATGGGCTAATAGCCACAGAAGATACCCGCTTTAAAGAACACTCGGGCATAGATTTCAAACGTACCTTCACCATTATCGGATATAATTTAATCGGCAAAAAACAAGGAGCAAGTACCATTACACAGCAATTGGCTAAAAATCTTTTTCCAAGAGAATCGAACCTGAATTTTTTCTCCCTGGTGTTAACCAAGTTTAAAGAGTGGATTGTAGCTGTTAAACTAGAGCGTAACTATACCAAAGAAGAAATTATTACCATGTATTTAAATACGGTCGATTTTGGTAACCAGGCTTATGGCATAAAATCGGCGGCAAGGGTTTATTTTAATACTACCCCTGATAAACTTACCTTAACAGAGGCTGCAACGCTTGTAGGGATGCAAAAAGGGATAACCATGTACTCGCCAACTCGCCATCCTGAGCGCTCAAGAGACCGTAGAAATACCGTAATGGCCATGATGGTTAAATCAGAGCTCTTAACCCAACAGGAATTTGATGAGCAAAAAGAGAAACCCTTAAACCTGCATTTTAATGCAGCAACCGTTAACGATGGCATTGCACCATATTTCCGTTCGGTATTGAAAAATGATATCAAAAATATTTTTCAGGAGCAGTCGATTACCAAACCCGATGGCACACCTTACGATTTAGACCGCGATGGTTTGAAAATTTATACCACATTGAATTATGATATGCAGGTATATGCCGAAGAAGCGCAAAAAGAATACATGAAAGTATTACAGGCGCAGTTTATCGCCAGCTGGAAAGGCAGAAACCCTTTTAAGGATAAAGCTTTACAGATTGAACAGGGGATTAAAAGATCAGACCGTTATAAATCGTTAAAACTGGAAGGTAAATCGGACGATGAAATTAAAGATGATTTCAACACCAAAACAGAAATGACCATCTTTACCTGGAAAGGTAATATTGATACGGTGATGAAACCGATCGACTCTGTACGTTATTACAAAATGTTGCTGCGTAATGCTATGATGACCATGGACCCCACAAATGGCCATGTAAAAGCATGGGTTGGCGGAATCAATTACGAGCATTTTAAATACGATCAGGTTAAAATGGGAACCAGGCAAGTAGGCTCAACCGCAAAACCTTTTACTTATGCTGTAGCGATTGAAAATGGTTATTCTCCTTGTTACACTGTGCCAAATGTACCAGTAACGATAGATGGCTATGGAGAGCCATGGACGCCAAGAAATTCGGGTAAACCTCTACCGGGCAGCATAACTTTACAAAAAGCCCTGGCTTACTCTCAAAATTATGTTACCGCTTATTTAATGAAACAGGTTGGTCCTGTGGCCGTATCAACATTGGCAACCAAAATGGGGATCCCTAATGTTCCTGCATTTCCTTCCATCTGTTTAGGTACATTCGATTCATCTGTCTACAATATGGTAGGCGCTTATGGCGCTTTTGCAAACAAAGGAACCTATACCAAGCCGATTTATCTATTAAGGATAGAAGATAAAAATGGTGTAGTATTGTTTTCTCAAAAGGAAATACCAAAACCGATAATGAGCGAAGAAGTTGCTTATGTAATGACTAGGATGTTAAAAGGTGTAGTAACTAACGGAACCGGATCGAGGCTGAATTATAAATACAAAGTAAACGCACCTATCGGAGCTAAAACAGGTACTACCCAAAATAACTCAGATGGTTGGTTTATGGCCATTACCCCTCAATTGGTAACAGGTATATGGACTGGTTGCGAGGATAGGGCATTCCACTTTATCAGCACCAACCAGGGTGAAGGTGCCAATACCGCGCTACCGATTTTTGCAGGATTTATAAAGAGGGTATATGCCAATCCAGCATTAAAAATTAGTCATGCTGATTTTGAGGCACCAAAATCTGGTGTTTCTATTACCTACGATTGCAACCAATACCAGCAACAGGAAGAGGGTGCAACAGAATTGGATGAGAAACTTGGTTTTTAGACACTATTTACAACCAAAAGTTTTCACCTAAATTTTAGGAGATAAACATTAAATTTGTAATAGAAAATTGAAATATATGAGAGTTACACTGGAAATAGCAGATTTTGATGAGATGAAAAAACTCCTTTCTTTATTTCAGACCATGAAATTAGAGAGTATTAAAATTATTTCTCCTAAGAATGAGGTTAAGCCTAATATCTTGAAAGGAGACAAAACAATCAATCCAAAAGATCTTTTTGGCATTTGGAAAGATGCCCCAAAAAATATAGAAGACATAAGAACTAAAGCCTGGGATCGTAAGTAACAGTTATGGTTTTGTGCGATACTAATATTCTAATACATGCATTTAATGGTAATACAACTACCATCGAAGCTTTGGAAGAAATAGGCTTTGCAAATATTGTGCTTTCATCAATTACAACAATGGAGCTATTGCAGGGCATGGGAAATAAAGCTGAGCTGGTACAGATGAAGAAAAAGATTAAGTATTACGACATTATTCATTTTGATAGCCATATATCGCAGAAATCTATAGAACTTATTGAAGGTTTTAAGTTAAGTCATCATCTTCAAATTCCAGATGCAATTATTGGAGCAACCGCGATTGTTAACGAAATAGAATTGTTTACTTACAACAAAAAAGACTTCGATTTTATGCCTAATATTACACTCTATTAAAATCACCTTAATTTTGCTCCATTAATCCCTCATGAGCAGTTTCGACCATAAAGCAGCATTAACCGCAATTCCGCATAAACCTGGTGTTTACCAATATTGGGATGCTGATGGAAAGCTCATGTATATTGGAAAGGCGAAAGACCTGCGCAACCGTGTAGGTTCTTATTTCAATAGCGACAGGAATCAATTTAATGGTAAAACAAGGGTACTCGTTTCCAAAATCCGTAAAATTACATTTACCATTGTTGATACGGAGATTGATGCCTGGTTACTCGAAAATAGCTTAATTAAAAAGCATCAGCCAAAATTTAACATCAACCTAAAGGACGACAAAACGTATCCCTGGATTATTGTTAAAAATGAAAACTATCCACGGATTTACTGGACAAGGAAAGTGATTAAAGATGGTTCTACCTATTTTGGTCCTTATGGTTCGATAGGCATGATGCATACCATTTTGGATCTGATTAAAGAAACCTATCCCCTTCGTACCTGCAGTTTACCACTAACGGAGAAAAATATAGCTGAAGGGAAATTTAAAGTTTGCCTGGAATATCAAATTGGTAACTGTAAAGGTCCTTGTCAGAATTACCAAACCGAAACGGACTACGATAAAAATATAGGTGAGATTAAAGAGATCCTGAATGGCAAAATCGGAAATGTAATCCGGGATGTTAAAGGGATCATTAAATCGGCATCAGAAAACCTGAACTTCGAGCTGGCGCATCAATATGCAAGGAGACTAGAAGTACTGGAGAAATACCAGAGTAAATCTACCGTGGTAAATAGCGCCATTACTAATGTGGATGTTGTGAGTATTGCATCGGATGAACGCTATGCATTTGTGAATTACCTGAAAGTGATGAACGGAACGATTATCCAGACGCAGACCATCGAGGTTAAAAAGCAATTGGATGAGAGTGACGATGAGATTCTAACCCTCGCCATGTTGGAGTTCAGAACGAAATTCAGCAGCACTTCCAAAGAGATTATTGTTCCTTTTGAGCCGTCGTTAGAAGATGAAAGTTTAAAATTTACTGTACCTAAGCTCGGCGAGAAGAAAAAACTCCTGGAGCTTTCGCAAAAGAATGTTTTGTTCTTTAAAAAAGAGAAACTTAATCAATACGAAAAATTAAATCCTGATTTACGCACTGATCGTATTTTAACGACCATGCAGAAAGATCTGCGTTTAACTCAGCTTCCAAAACATATAGAATGCTTTGATAACTCCAACTTTCAGGGGAAATATCCGGTTTCAGCGATCGTTGTTTTTAAAGATGCAAAACCATCGAAAAAAGACTACCGCCATTTTAATGTGAAAACGGTAGAGGGCCCTAACGATTTTGCGACCATGGAAGAAGCCGTTTTCCGCCGCTACAGGAGAATGTTGGATGAAAACCAGACTTTGCCTCAGCTCATCATCATTGATGGCGGCAAAGGGCAGCTTTCGTCCGCCCTGAAGAGTTTAAAGTTATTGGGCATAGAGAACAAAGTTACCGTAATTGGTATTGCCAAACGTTTGGAAGAGCTGTTCTATCCTGGCGATTCCTATCCTTTGTATCTGGATAAAAAATCGGAAACCTTAAAAGTGATCCAACAGCTACGTGATGAAGCCCACCGCTTTGGAATTACCTTCCACCGCAAGAAACGCGATCAAGGAACACTTAAAACAGAACTGGAGCAGATTGAAGGTATCGGCAAAACTACCGCAGATAAACTACTGACGCATTTTAAATCAGTTAAAAAAATTAAAGAGGCTACCGAAAAAGAACTGGCAGAAGTGCTGAATAAAAAGCAGATGATTACCCTTCAGGCCTATTTTAATCAGGAATAGCTCTTTAATCCTGTTTTCTTTGAAGAATGATTAAGATTTCTCCTCCAAAGGAGTTCCTTTGGAACACTACGGAAATGAGGATATAAAAAAAGCTCCGATTTTCATCGGAGCTTTTTGTTAATATTTAGTATTCCCAAAGACCTTGTTCGTAATCAAGAACAGATTTTTTAATCCTTTCTGATTCGTACAACCTTTCTCTAGGATCGGTAATAATATCTCTGATCTTATTGTCGCCAGGATTCGACTCTTTAACAATATAGCTGCTGAATAAGCGACGGATAAAGAAATCATCGAAACTCAATGCCGAAGCATCGTTATTGGTATTAATCAAACGTTTCTTCGTTAATATCTCCCTAGCCTCTGGATAGTACACCCAAAATACCGGTTGCCATTGTTTAGAAACCTCATTGTATTTTAATGGAGCAATGCCTACAATACGCGGTTCGAAAACAGAACGCTTGGTATCGAAAATCCAGTCTTCTTTAATTCTGAATTTCAGGAATAACTCCGGGTTAAAATCATTAACTACAGTGGTAACCGTTCCGGTTTTATTGTTCGAAACCTCTGCTGTTCCTAAAGCCGATTTGGAAGCAGAATCTGCCGACATTGGATTAAGGAAAGCATCATCTTCGTTCAACGCGCTATCAATTGGTGAATACGCTGTTAATTCATCTTTCTTAATTGCGGCAATCAATACATCAATTAATCGAGATTTAGGTGATTTTAAGGCTGAGTTAACCGTATCACGCAAGTCAATTTCTCTCCAGATCCGTTTTGCATAAAAAACATCCTCTTCTCTTACATCTGCCAAAGGAACCATTTCAGTACTATCAATGTCCTTACGGGCATAGAAACCATCTTTAGGTGGTACCTTAAGTTTCTTTTTAGCTGTTTTAACAGGAGCTTTCACTGTATCTACCACTGGAGGAGCGGCAACTACTGGTGCAGCTTTCTTTGGTGCTAACTTGGTTGGTTTTTTTTGTGCAAAAGCAAACGAGGTTAACAAAACTAAAATAGCAATACTTAAAATCCTTTTCATCTTCTTTTTATTTTACGCTAAACGCTAATGAAGGCAAAATTCTTTGACGACCATCTGGCCCTACAGAAACAATATCTTCAAAAAATACCCTTGTACCAGGCGTAATTGAGTTTATTGCACCTTTAACCGCACCTGCAAAACTTCCACCATTACCAGGAATGGTAACGGCATCAGAACGCGGTTTTATAATTGTTAACTTATAACGTTGTATTTTAAACTTAACATCGAAAGGAAAATCATCCAGATCTGCTTCAATTTCAGTTTCACTTTTTAGCTGTACTGAAGCTACATCACCTCCGGCGCGGCCACCAACCTTAGCTACCGGAGCAGGGATAGCTTTAACCCTGAATTTTTGTGAGCCTAAGCTAACCGTTTTACCAGCATTATTTGCCGATACATTAATGGATACTTCCTGACCAACCATGCTTCCCGGGACATTAACATTATAGTTTCCGTTACCACCAGACATTGAACCTCCTGAAATAGAAGCACGAACGCTTTCTAGTGGGAAACCTGCTGCCGAAACTGTAAATGGATTAGCAATACCTGCATAAATTACATTCAGTTTGGTTGAAGAAACAGATGCTGATGGTTTCGCTACCTGATAAGTTTGTGGCTGGGTTTTGTATTCTTTTACCTGACCATCGGTTTGGCGAACACGAATCGTACCAACCCATGTAAACTGGCCAACACTACCTGTACCACCACTATAAGTTCCTTTACCATCTTTAACAGATAATTTACTTCCATTAACGGTAATATCAGGAGTTGATCTCGAATCGCTGGCTGTTAAAAATACTTCAGCAGTATATGGCTGACCTTGGATTACATAAGAAGTAGGTGCTACTGCAACTGCTGCAAACTGATCCAAATTAACCTGTGCTTTATCCATATTTCCGAACAATTTTTTAACTACTTCTGCTTCAGCATTTTTGGTGTCTGTTTGCAGTTTGGTTAAAATCGTCATTGCAGCAGTTAATGGCGTTCCTTCACCAAAGTAAGTTTCCTGCCAGTTTCCTTTTCTTTTTCTTGCAGGATCTTTAGCTTCAAGAGAGAATGAAACATTTGCTCTATCAGCCGGGTCTAGCAAAGAGATTAATTTTTCGCGTGTGGCGTTAATTCTCTTTTTCAACTCATCTGCTTTCTTTTGATTGATCATGATATTCTGTGCAATATCCTGATTTGATCTATTTACCAAATCGTCAGTTTCCGGATCGATTCCATCACCTGCCTGGGTAAACTCTTTTTTAATGCTTTCAATATAATTATTTAAGTCATCAGCTGCCTTTTGTGCCTGTTTTGCCTTATCGTAAATTGGCTGTGCACGGGCTGGCTCTTCTTTCAACTTCGAATTTTCGAAGGCAGAAAACAACTGATTAATACTTGTATTTACATTGTTTTTAGAAGTATCCAAACTATCGTTGATATTTTTGAATGCATCTAAAATGGTATCTGATACGTTTAAGGCGAGCATCGCCAACAATACCAAATACATGATATTGATCATCCGCTGCCTTGTTGTTTCTTTTCCGCCTGCCATGTTTGATGTAGCTTTTCCTTTTAAAATTAAAAACTAAACAAATTATACACGTGGGCTGTTCATAGCCGATAACATATTGCCATAAATTGCATTAAGCGATGATAGGTTTTTAGCCAACTTATTCACCTCTTCTTTAAACTGTTTCGAATCTTCCATCGATTCGTTAAAGTTCTGCATGGTTAACGATAAGTTTGAATAGAATTTATTCATCGATTTTAGATGCGCGCTAGAATCTTGTAATTCTAATTCATATACCGCATTTAAAGCTGATAAATTTTTAGCCAAATTGTTAACCTGATCATGGTAAGCCTGAGAATCTACGGTGCTCTCGCCCATTGCTTTCAAATTAGCCGTGGCTTTATCAAAAGATGCACTTAAATTATCGAAACCTGCTGATGCTGTTTTAATTTTGCCCGTAAACTCGTTTGTTGCGGTAGATGCATCTGCAACATTAGAAATTGTTGCTACTTTATCACCAAAAGTACGCAAACCAGAGCCTAAACTTTCAATCAATTCAGGACCAATTTTAGCATCTGATAACATTTTATCCAAAGCTGCTGTGTTCGATGCCGTTGCTGCAACTGGTCTTGCCGAGGCTGTTGGTAATTCTCCTTTAAAATCCGGTTTTAATTCAGGATAAACTCTTTCCCATGCTGGTTCTGGTTCTGGCGGGAAGAAACCTGTTAAGAAGAATAATAAAGCCTCAACGCCCAAACCAGCGCCTATAATTAAATTCGCCCATGATCCACCAAGATGCGTAATTTTAAATAACGCTCCAATAATTACAATACTTGCTCCCCATGAAATCGCTACGTGTAACCAGCCTGGTTGTTTCTTTGCTGCCATAAAATTTTGATGTTTTTCTTTAGTTTTTAGTTTGTTTGGTTTAATGTCTTAAGTCGGTACCAGGATAAGATGAAACGCATCTGAAACCAATGTATGATCTTTGTGTATCCTGATATTCATATGTAGCTACGGCATTTTGTAGAAAATAGCCTGTATCTTTCCACGAACCACCTTTTACCACTTTACGCTTTTTGTATTTGCTGTCGGTTGCACCAGCATCGTAAGTAAAATTCGGGTTCAAATCATGCAATAATGGGCTTGCACCTTTATTGTAAGCGGTTAATGTCCATTCAGAAACATTACCTGCCATGTTGTACAAACCATAATCATTAGGAAAATACGATCTAACACCTACGGTATAAATACCACCATCGCTTGAATAATCGCCACGGCCTGGTTTAAAGTTAGCCTGTAAACATCCTTTTGTATTCCTAATGTAAGGACCTCCCCAAGGGTATTTGGTTTTGGTATTACCACCTCTTGCTGCATATTCAAATTCAGTTTCGGCTGGTAATCTATAATCTGATCTGGATCCTACGGGCAATTTTCTTGCTGTTGCAACGCCATCATATAACCTCGTTCTCCAATGAGAGAATGCTTTTGCCTGCTCCCAGCTTACACCAACTACAGGATAATCATCGTAAGAAGGGTGGTTGTAGTAACCACGTACCATAGGATCGTTCTGTGAATAAGAATAATCTGTTTTCCATACCATGGTATCAGGATAAATAGCAACGGTATAGCGATCGATATAATCCTGGCGTTTGCTGTTTGGATCTTTATGCCCTAGAGCAGCTTTCTCCATATTTAATTCTGCATAAGAATATTCGAATTTACGAACATCCAGTTCTTTTTTTCCAGGAAGTGCATCCAAACCTGAGTAATACATGCCATCTAACTGGCTCACTTGAGCGGCAGCTGCACCCTTACCTTTATTGCGCCAAATGTTGGCACCGTTTGGTCCAACTTTCCTCCAATCGATGTATTTCTCACCACCAACAGCATTTGCGGCATTTCCTTTAGGAGTAACCATAAATTGTTGAGGGTTGCCCATCATCACAATTGCAATCGAATCGCGTACCCAGTTGGTAAACTGGCGGTATTCTGCATTGGAAATCTCGGTCTGGTCCATAAAGAACGCGCTAATCGTAACCATTTTACTTGGCCCGTTCTGAGAGAAAGTAATATCTTCATCCGATCCTCCCAGTGGAGTATGCCCTGGCGGCACATAAACCATTCCTAGCGGGATTCTATCGTTTTTGAATTTTCGGTTATAAGCACCAACCAGCTCACCTTGGCCGCCATGACCACAGCTTGCTAGCATTACAGTTATACCTACAATAGCTAGAAGGTAGATTTTCTTCATATTTTTTATAGTGTGCACAGCACGATTAGGAGCAATTTTATCAAAAATCACTGAAATTATCAACAAAAGCAAATATTTTACGTTAAATCATCACTCAAAGGCAATTAAAGTTATATTAACATTTCTCTAACAGCCTTATATTTTGTTCAACAATATGCGTAACTCTCTTACTAAGAGTAAAGTTACGCATTTATTATGTTGACTTAAAATAAATTATTTATCGTATTATTTATTAGATATTTTGATGTAATTTTCGATAGCCATCGTCATAGATGGAACGCCTGGGGTTGGCGCAGCAATATCCACTATCAGGTCCATATCGGTACAAGCTTTACTCGTGTTAGTTCCAAAAGCAGCAATCCGGGTATTATTCTGTTTAAAATTGGGGAAATTTTTAAACAACGACTGGATACTTGACGGACTAAAAAACGCAATAACATCGTAGAATACTTCAGCTAAATCAGATAGATCGCTCACTACTGTTCTAAACAAAACTGCAGGGGTAAAATTATATCCACTTTTTTCCAGGAACTTCATCGTGTCTTCGGTAGCCATATCAGAGCAAGGATATAAAAACTTCTCGTTTGCGTGTTTTTTTAGCACTTCTGCTAAATCTGCGGCAGTTTGTTTACCGAAAAAGATTTTACGCTTCCTATACTGAATATACTTCTGCAGATACAACGCAATAGTCTCAGACAGACAAAAATATTTCAGTTCTGCCGGCACTTCATAACGCATTTCTTCGCAGATTCTAAAAAAATGATCTGCTGCATTACGGCTGGTAAAAATTACCGCCGTAAAATCGGCCAGGTTAATCTTATCCTTTCTAAAGTCTCTTGCGGGCACACCTTCAACGTGAATAAAGGACCTAAAATCAACTTTTAAGTTGTGTTTTTTGGCCAAATCGTAGTAAGGAGATTTTTCTGTTTCAGGTTTTGGTAAAGTAACCAAAATACTTTTTACTTTGCGGATTCTAGAGTCGTTCTTTTCTTGCATTTTCCTTTTTCCTGCTACAGTCCTATCGTTTTAATTAGTATAAGGATAGGACATATTTCGAGGGCGCAAAAGTACAAAAATAAATGCATTCTAGAAAACTTATTATTAGAAAGTATCGTTATACCTGCCCGCAATAGCTGAAAAGCAAAAATAATGCCTAACAGTAAGAATGCCAACACGATATACACCCCGCCGTATTTAAGTGGCGATAGGGCAAAAGCAACAACTAAAGGAATAAACAATAGCGATGCATTAAAGTAGCTGAGGTACAAAATTGAGATGTATTCGCCCACCGGCTTCTGCACATTGAACAGATAACCCAAAAAGCGCAAAAGAACCAGCTTGAGGGCATAAAAAACAATTATAGTAATCGATATACTAAAAAAGAACTTAAACCCATCTTTAGCCTGATACATGTCATTCCACTGCGCTACCAGAAAAAAGAACATCCCAAAAACAAATCCAAACTGCACAAAAAGTAACAAAAAAGGCCAGGAACTAAACAGGTTATCTTCCTTGTTAATATTATTCAAAATCCTGTTGCTGAAAAACGATTGAACGATTGCCGACAATTGTTTCGAAAAAGCATTTTTTAGAACGGCAAAGATGATAAGCATACCAAAAATAAATCCAAGCAAACCAACATTGCCTTTTGGGATTTTTGTCCCTAGCTGATAGGGATTTGCCTTTTTCTTTAAGTGCTGATATTTCTTTTGCCAGGCCAGTAAATCGAGTTTAGGAAAAAGATATTCCTTTTCGATGGTATCGAGCAAAGCTCCCTTATTAATTAAACTATCGGGCAGCACCCAGGTATGGTGAACAAGCGAATCGGTCGAAAATTTCTGTCTGGCAAGGGTTGCCGAATCGGGCCGGTATCTTCGATATTGATATTGATTTACAGCTATGCTATCTGTTTGAGCAGGAATTTCTTGTGCTGCTACAAAATTAGCAGACCATATAAACGCGAACAAAAAGAAAATAAATTTCGGCATGCTGTAAATCAAAACTTAAGGATGCAAAAGTAGTCGAATAATCATGGTTTACCTAAAGAAAATAAATGGATTTAGGATAAGTTACCTCGCGCCCTCTACATGCTACGATCTGGCAAACCGAAGAAGCGCTTCATAATTACCTGAATCTGCCAATTTCAGTGCATTTAGATATTGTTTTCTGTTCTCACTTTCTTTTGAAAGATTTCCTGCACCCCACGTAAATACTGGTCTATCAAATATCATTTCAATAATCATATCAGCCATTAAGCGGCTATGCCTTCCGTTCCCATTAGAAAAACAATGAATACTTACTATACGATGTTTAAAACGTATAGCAATTTCATCAGGAGAATAGGTACTGTTTTCAATCCAAAACCCCGCATCCTCCAGCAAATTCTTTAATTCAATAGCAATCTGCCATCTATCTACCCCAATATTTTTGTTTGTTTTGCGAAAAGCCCCCGCCCAAAGCCAAACATCTTTATACATACGTTTATGTACATTTTTAATAAAGGATTCAGTAAACAGTTTATCAGATTTAATTTTTTTTCCGATGGACCATTTTACGGCTTCCTCAATATTTTGTTGCTCAAACTCATCAAGTTCCTCTCTTGTAGCAATGGTAGAAATAAGCAAATCCTCTTTTTCATCCTCATCCAAAGGGGTTTGTCCATCAATATAAATTAAATCTAATCCCATAAAATTTTAGGCATTTCATTTTTAATTTCTTCCGTTCTTTCAATTATTGCTTTTTTGATCCTTTCTTTTGAATTACCCTGATCTTCTAATTTCATTGTGTTTGAAGTTCGAAGTACAATTTTCGTAGCCAGTTCATTGGCTTTTTTTTCAATCATAGCTTCCAATGATCCATCTTTAGGCACAAAGCCATAAACCAGCTCCATATCTAAAACTCTACCTAATTCCCTTAGAGATTTTATAGTTATCGAACCGTCTGCCTCTCTTTTTTCGATATCTAAAACCGCTTGTTTACTTACTGATAATTTATTGGCCAATTGCTGCATAGACATACCGAGTGTGTTACGAATGGCTTTAATCCAACCACTTGGCGGAATTGCAATCCTGCTTAAAATGGCAAAACTTAAAAGCTTGCCATTTAGTTGTTGCAACATTAATGATTTCTTTCCCATAGCATTTATAGTAAAGCTATTACTTTACTTTATCAACACAAAAGTAAAGCTATTACTTTACAAAATCAAGAAATAAGTAAAGCTATTACTTTACTTACCCGATTTCCATTAATCGTTATATAAACTAATTGCTTATTATTTATAACAATAAAGAAAAATTAACTTCGCTATCTTTGCAGCAATGTCCGGTATCTATATTCATATCCCTTTCTGTAAAAAGGCCTGTCACTATTGCGATTTTCACTTCAGCACTTCCTTAAAATATGCTGATGAAATGATTGATGCAATCTGCAAAGAGATCAAAATGAAAAAAGACCGGATTAGCGGACAAGTTGGAAGCATCTATTTTGGCGGCGGAACACCCTCTATTTTGTCGCAGGCAGCTTTACAAAAGATTTTTGACACCATTAACCGCACTTTTTCGGTTGATGCAAATGCTGAAATTACCATCGAAACCAATCCCGATGATTTAACGGCGCAGAAATTAAAGGAGCTGAAACAATTGCCCGTTAACCGCTTTAGTGTAGGTATTCAATCTTTTTATGATGAAGACCTGATCTGGATGAATCGAGCACACCAAGCAAGAGAGGCTGAGGATTGTATCAGAAGAAGTCAGGATGCCGGTTTTGAGAATCTAACTCTCGATTTAATTTATGGCTATCCTTTGCTTACCGATCAAAAATGGCTAAGTAATATCCAAAAAGCAATTGAGCTCGAGGTTCCACATATTTCAGCCTACGCGCTAACGGTAGAACCACGGACGGCTTTAGCCCATGCCATTAAAAACAAAAAACAAACTCCTGTAAACGATAATCAAAGTGCTGCTCAGTTTGTAATTTTGATGGAGAAATTGATAGATGCCGGGTTTGAACACTATGAAATTTCGAATTTTGCAAAACCTAACCACTATGCCGTACATAACACAAATTATTGGAAAGGCATAGATTACATTGGCATAGGTCCATCAGCACATGGCTTTAATGGCCAGAACCGCTATATGAACCCCGCCAATAACGCCCTGTATATGGAAACATTAGGCCATAACAAACTTCCTGAAATTGTTGAAGAACTGAGTTTAAACGACAGATTTAACGAGTACATCATGACTTCGTTAAGAACGATGTGGGGAACTGATTTACAAAAAATAAATACCGATTTCGGGAAAGACTTTTTAATAGAAACAAAACACAATCTTAAAAATTTTGAGGATAAAGATTGGTTAGTGGTTAACGGAGATAGGATTCGTTTAAGTCAAAATGGAAAATTATTTGCCGATCATATTGCTTCGGAATTGTTTATTATTGAGAATGACTGAAGGAATGAATTTTGAATGATTGAATTTATTTTACTGCAGAAACCAACTATTCTTTCATTCAATCATTCTTTAATTCAATAATTATATATTATGTCAAAAATTGTATGGATTACAGGTGCATCATCAGGTATTGGAGAGGCCTTGGTATATGAATATTTTAAAGCTGGCAATAAACTGATCATCTCGGGAAGAAATCGCGATGAGCTATTCCGTGTAAAAGGAAACTGCCAAAACTCTTTTAATGTACATGTTTTACCATTCGATTTAAGCGAAACGGCTACACTCGAAAACAAAGCTGCCGATGTCATCCGTATTTTTGGAAAAATAGATTTACTGATCAATAGCGGCGGCATAAGTCAGCGGAGTTTAGCCCTTGAAACCAACCTGCAAACAGAACAACAGATTATGGACACCAATTTCTGGGGAACAGTTGTACTGAGCAAAGCGGTTTTGCCTTTGATGATTGCCAACGGTGGTGGACAAATAGTTGTAATTAGTAGCCTTGTCGGGAAATTCGGCACGAAATTCCGCTCTACTTATGCGGCGTCAAAACATGCACTACATGGTTATTTCGATTCACTCCGATCGGAAGTTTACGATAAAAACATCGATATTACCATCATCTGCCCAGGCTTTATCAAAACAAATGTAACCTACAATGCACTTACAGGAGATGGTAACCCACTCAATAAGATGGGCGATGCGCATGAAAATGCTATGACTCCGGCCGAATGTGCCAAACAAATTGTAGTGGCTGTTAGCAACAAAAAAGAAGAGGCTTATGTTGGTGGAAAAGAAACGAGAGCAGTATTATTGAAACGATTTTTTCCGAAGATTTTTTCTAAAAAAGTAAGAACAGCCAAGGTGAACTAGCACTGCGTTTTGAGGTTGGTGTTAAGCGTGACCAGCGAAGTTAATAAAGGATACGACTTAGGGACGAACCCAATTGATCTAAACCCGGTTGAAGCGATATCCTTTTGGCGCCATGCTGAGCGGAGTCGAAGCACAGCCAAAAGATTTAGCGAAAAACGGGACTAGCCCACCCGAAGAACTACCACAGCACCTTTACAAATCGAAAAAAACAAAAATTAAAACACTAACAATCAATACATTAAAAATTATTTTTTATTTCTAAAAACCAAGTATCTGTAAGCCATCGTAAATGGAATCAAATAACAGAAACTTAAAAATTAGAAATAATGAAAAATTTAATCTTAACCGCATTTGCCGTAATTACCATGGCATTCACTACTCAAGTTTACGCTCAAAAAAATCCAATGGTTGGTGGAGCAGCTATGTATTCGACTAAGGATATTGTAGACAATGCTGTAAATTCAAAAGACCACACTACACTGGTAGCGGCAGTTAAAGCTGCGGGCTTGGTTGAAACTTTAAAAAGTGCTGGCCCTTTCACTGTTTTTGCACCGACTAACGCTGCATTTGATAAACTTCCTGCAGGAACTGTTGATAATTTGGTTAAACCAGAAAACAAAGCAACCCTTACTACTATTTTAACCTACCATGTTGTTGCCGGTAAAATGGATAGCAAAGCAATTGCAAAAGCAATAAAAGCTGGTGGTGGTAAAGCAGAACTTACAACAGTACAAGGGGGTAAACTTTGGGCCTGGATGGAAGGTAAAAAATTAGTGCTAAAAGATGAAAAAGGCGGAATGAGCACTGTAACCATTGCAGATGTTTATCAAAAAAATGGAGTAATCCATGTAATTGATACTGTTTTAATGCCCAAATAACATTTAAAAGATATCCTTATTAAAACCACAAATCACGCCCTAAGTGATTTTAACATTAACGCACTTGCTCATAAGTAAGTGCGTTTTTCGTTGTCAAGCATCATAACTTCTGACTTTTTTTGATGAATTGTCAGTTTTTTTTAAAGTTTTTGTATTTGTAATGTTTAGTGTTTTTTAACTATTTAATTTTGCTGTATTAATAGTTTTTTAACATGAAATTCAATTTATCTCCGATAGATGTAGTTGAAGACATATCTAAATCAGATTTCGAGCTGAACTACCTTAAACCGCGTAAACCTTTGGTAATAAAAAATATGGCCAAAAAATGGCCGGCTTACCAAAAATGGACAATGGAATATATGAAAGAAGTTGTTGGTGATAAAACTGTTCCACTTTACGACAGTTCTAAAGCCGATCCTTCTAAACCTATAAATGCCTCTGCCGCCGAAATGAAATTTGGCGATTATATAGACCTGATTAAAGAAACACCGACTGATCTGCGTATCTTTTTGTTCGATCCGATAAAATTTGCACCAAAACTACTCGAAGATTATATCGCACCGAAAGATTTAATGGGCGGTTTTTTAGATAGTTATCCAAATATGTTCTTTGGCGGTAAGGGATCAGTAACATTTTTACACTATGACATTGATTTAGCACACATTTTCCATACACACTTTAATGGCCGTAAGCATGTGATCTTATTCGATTACAAATGGAAAGAACGTTTGTATCAAATCCCGTATGCTACTTATGCCTTAGAAGATTATGATGTGGAGAATCCCGATTTTGATAAATTCCCGGCTCTAAAGGGCGTTCAGGGCGTTGAAGCCTTTTTAGAACATGGCGACACCTTATTTATGCCAACCGGATACTGGCACTGGATGAAATATCTGGATGGTTCTTTCTCAATTAGTTTAAGGGCATGGGACAAAAGCTGGGCGGTAAAAGCAAAAAGCTTGTATAACTTAACTTTACAGCGTAAATTTGACGACTTTATGAAAGCAAACTACCGCGAAAAATACATGCAATGGAAAGAAGAACTTGCAGTTAAAAGAGCAAGTAGAGCGCTAGAGAAGAATTTACCAAAATAAATAATCATAGAATTATTGAATGATGGAGTGAGAGAATTATCTCCCCTCAAAAACATTCACTCATTCAAATATTCATTCATTAAACAAATGCATCCCAACATTATAAAAATCCAGGAAAGAATAGAGCCCCTTAGGCAGGAAATCATTAACCATAAAGTTTATTCGGCCATTAGTGAAATAGAAGATCTCCGGGTTTTTATGGAACACCACATTTTCGCCGTTTGGGATTTTATGTCGTTGCTTAAAGCCCTACAAATTAATTTAACCTGTACTACTTTGCCATGGTTCCCGGTAGGCGACCCTGTTACCCGACAACTGATCAATGAAATTGTAGCAGGTGAAGAATCGGATGTAGATGCCAATGGAACGATTAAAAGCCACTTTGAGTTATATTTAGATGCCATGGATCAATGCGGTGCCAATACCAAACCCATCAATATCTTTTTACAGGAACTAAAAAACGGAAAAAGTTTTAACGAAGCTTTCGCGAAAGCGGATGTTCCTGCAACGGCAAGGGATTTTGTAAATGCGACTTTCGAAACCATCAACAGTGGAAAAACACATTTACAAGCAGCAAGTTTTACTTTTGGCCGCGAGGATTTAATTCCAAACATGTTTTTTAGCATGGTAAATGACCTGAACAGTACGCAGGCAGATAAAGTTTCTATCTTTAAATATTACTTAGCGCGCCATATCGAAGTAGATGGCGATCACCATAGCCATTTAGCACTCTCCATGACAGAGAAACTTTGTGAAAAAGATGAAGCCTTTTGGGCTGAGGCAGAGGAAACCACAAAACAGGCACTACAAAAAAGGATCGACCTGTGGGACGCTGCCTATGCCGAAATTGTTAAAAATAAAGTTGAGGCGTAATTACTAAATTGTTAAGTATTTGCTAATTTAGATTACGTGATTTTAGTCACATTTACCTGTTAACATCAATTTTGTAAAATAAAATTTACACATTTGTTGTTCGGCACAAATAACCGATTTTAAGCGCATGAGTTTCATTTTAAAACCTGTTGATATCGTTGAGAGCATCACTCCCGAAGATTTTAAGAAAAATTATCTGAAAACTAAACGTCCGTTAGTAATCAGGGGCCTAACTAAAGACTGGCCTGCCAGAGAAAAATGGACGACTGAATATTTAAAGGAAATTGGTGGCGAGCTTGAAGTTCCACTTTACGACAACTCTAAAGCAGATCCATCTAAACCAATCAATGCAGCTACGGCGCATATGAAATTTGGCGATTACCTTGACCTGATCAAACGCGAGCCAACTGAACTGCGTATTTTCTTTTTTAACCTCTTTAAAAAAGTACCTAGCTTAATCAATGATGTAAAAATCCCTAAAGATTTAATGGGTGGTTTCATCGAAAGTATGCCTGCTATGTTTTTTGGAGGTTCTAACTCGGTGACCTTTTTACATTATGATATCGATTTACCGCATATTTTTCATACGCACTTTGGAGGTAGAAAGCACATCGTTCTTTTCGACAACAAATGGAAAGACAGATTGTATTGCCTGCCAAATGCAACTTATGCTTTGGAAGATTATGATGTAGCCAACCCCGATTTCGAAAAATTCCCGGCACTAAATGGTGTAGAAGGTTATGAAGTTTTCTTAGAGCATGGTGATACTTTATTTATGCCAACCGGAATGTGGCACTGGATGAAATACCTGGATGGGTCGTTTTCTTTAAGCTTAAGAGCCTGGGATCAATCAATTACGCGCAAAGTAGCTAGTGTTTGGAGTTTATTTACCCACGGCGCTATAGACAGTTTAATCAAAATGACTTTCAAAGAAAAATACGCCCACTGGAGAGAGAAAAAAGCAGTTAAAATTGCTGAAAGAGCTTTAGCTAAAGGCAGACCATAGAAAAGTATTGAAAAAGTAAAATACAACGGGGCATCGTTTACGATAGCCCCGTTTTTTGTTATAATTGCGCTTAAACACCGAGAATCAAAAAATCAGATACTAAAGATGGAAAACAATACCCTTAGCGAAAAAGAAAAAATGCTGGCCGGCAAAGCTTATCAGGCTGGCGGCGAAGAACTATCAAAAGAAAGATTAAAAGCGCGTGAAATTGTTTTCGAGTTTAATAACCTCGCGCCAAAATTTATCAAACAACGAAAAGAGTTATTAAAAAGGTTATTCGGAAAAACAGAACGGATGTTTTATGTAGAACCTCCATTTAGATGCGATTATGGCTACAACATCGAAATTGGTGATAATTTTTACGCAAATTTTAACCTTGTTATTTTAGATTGTGCTAAGGTACGCATTGGCAATAGCGTTTTCATTGCGCCAAATGTGGCTATTTATACTGCAGGCCACCCTATCCATGCACATTTACGCGATCAGGAATATGAGTGGGCGCAGGAAGTGACCATTGGCAACAGTGTTTGGATCGGTGGAAACGTGGTGATTAACCCAGGGGTAAAAATCGGATCCAATGTGGTAATCGGATCAGGTAGTATTGTAACCAGGGATATTCCGGATAATGTTTTTGCCGCAGGAAACCCATGCAGGGTAATCCGCCAGTTAACAGATGCTGATAAGGATTATTATTATAAGGATTTTAAGTTGGGAGAGTAAATAATCGTCCCGATTTGCAATCGGCATGCATGAGAGGGGCGATTTTATCACCATTAATTTATTTATTACACAGCTTTAAAAATGCTGATCTCGTTAAAAATGAGAATAATTTAGATTAATTGTTCAACGTTATTGTTAATAACCTCTCATTAATTTACTTTAAACGAGCTGATCAACGAATCGAGCAATTTCTGATAATGCTTGGCTTCTATTGCTTCGCCACTGAATATAAAAGAATAGGTTTTACCATTCAATTTAAAAAGAGTGATATTCCCAATATTTCTATCCGCAATGATTGAGGTTTGAAAACCCACCCTAAGCACTTCTTTATTTCCAATTTTAATATTACGAGCAGTATCGAGCAATCCAAAAGTTATCTTTCTTTGCTGATAACTACTTCTGCAAGAGCGAATGGTCTTTTCAAGAAATGAGTTTAGATTAAGGTCTTCATTAATTTGCGTCAAAATCAAATAAGCATCCTTGCTTAAGGGCTCATCATTCTCCATAGAGATTATACGGGTCCCTTTTGCTCCTTCAATCGTTCTGTCTTTTTTAACCTTCCAATATTTATTGGGCAACAGGAAGCTCAATCCATTTTTTTGGTAAACGACGGGTTGGTCTTTACGGTTTGAAGCGTAATTGCAAGAAGCGAATAGCATTAAAGAAAAAATTATTATAAATATATTTTTCACGTTTTATGCAAATTACGGCTTATGAACTATGATCAGCAACTACTTTCCATTCGCCCTTAATTTTTTTAATTAACAAGGTAAAATATCCTTTAAGTTCATCCTTTTCGCGTTTAACATTCCAGCTGCCCAATACAAAAGCCAAATCAGGCTTTAAAAAATCGACCTTTTTAATTCCGAACACCAAAAAACCCATTGCCGATTTATCCGGATAACCCTTTTTATAATTATCCAATGTTTTCTGCCAGCCATAAGTTGGTCCGTTTTTACCTACAAAAAGTAAACTATCCGATTTTTCATAACCCTGCATAAAAGCTTCAACATCGCCTTTGTTCCAATCTGCGCGTTGCTTTTCGAGTAAATTAAGTATGGCCTGTTTATCTTTCACATTTTGAGCAAAAGCGCCAAAGGAAGCTAAAAACAATGTAATTACAAGTATTCTTTTCATGATTATTTGAGTTGGGGTAAAAATTAAAGATATGAAACAAATTATTTTGTTCCATGAGGAAAAATTCTTTATTTACATATCTATAAATCTCCTATGCAAAATAAAGTAATCACAATTGGCGAAATACTCTGGGATGTTTTTCCAGAGGGTAAAAAAGCTGGCGGCTCGAGCATGAACGTTGCGCTTAATTTACACAAACAAAGTATAGATAGCAGTTTTATTAGCGCAATTGGTGATGATGAAAATGGAAAAGAGCTATTCGATTTTCTAGCCAGCAATCATTTTGCAACTGATTTGATTCAAATAAATGACCAATTACCAACCAGTACGGTTGTGGTGCAGTTGGATGAAAACCATCAGGCCACGTATACGATTAAACAACCTGTAGCATGGGATGACATCAAAATCACCGATAAAAACATAGCCGCTGTAAAACAGGCCGATGCCTTAGTATATTGCAGCTTAACCTGCAGAGCGGAAGAATCCAAAAAAACTATCCTTACGCTTTTAGAAAATGCCAGGACTAAAATATTCGATATAAACCTTCGCGCTCCTTTTTATACAAAAGAATTAATTGAAGCCCTTTTGGCGAAAGCGGATATCCTAAAAATAAATGAAGATGAAATTTTATGGGTAAAAGAATCTTTTGGCTTAAGCGGTAATACAGATGAGCAACTTTTAAAACAACTTTCCAGTCAGTTTAATATCGAAATCATCTGCCTCACGCTTGGCGATAAAGGTGCCTGTGTTTTAAAAGATGGCAAATTGTTTAAACATCCTGGCTACAAGGTGCAGGTGGCCGATACAGTTGGTGCCGGTGATGCTTTTTTAGCTACATTTATTGCCTGTTACCTACAGGGTTACCCAATGGAAACCACATTAGATAACGCCTGCAAAGTTGGGGCTTTTGTAGCCTCGCAAGCTGGTGCAAACCCGAATTACAATAAAAAGATTTATCATATGGCGTTGGGTTAGCTTTATTTTTTAGCCACGGAAACACAGATTGACACGGAATTTTATTTCTAAAAGGGTGGGTTTTGCGTTAGGGATTGTAAGGGTTCAGTGCCGATTAAGCATCTGTTTTTATTTAATCACGGTATGCTTACTTGTTTCACAGGTCTTCATCGGTACCGGAGCGAAGCGCAGCCCTGTAAAGCCCGACCCTTGCGCAGCTTGGGGAACGCCCATATCAGTTTGACAGTTTTCAATTGGCAATTCAATCTGCTTTAGTCTTTCGACTTTTACCTTCCTGCTTGTCTCCAAATATGACACCCCGCTTAAATTAATGCAAAGCGAAACTTTTATCTTCGATAAATCGTTAATATAAGCACATGAGAGGTTTTCGTTTTTCTGATTATAAGCCAGGCGATGCGCCAAAAGGTGGCTTTGATGAGTTGCTGAAATTATTTAGCGAACTGCTGAATTATACAGCTGGAGATGCAGCAGAGGCTTTAAGCTGGCTGAACGAGCTCGACAAGCAATATAAACTAACCAATAACGATTATGGTATTGGTAATTTTATCGACGACCTGAAAGACAAAGGTTATCTTACTGAAGACAATCAATCCGGAGAATTTAAAATTACGGCCAAAACCGAACAGACGATCCGCAAATCGGCGCTTGATGAAATTTTCGGGAAACTAAAAAAATCGGGGCGGGGAAACCATAACAGTAACCAATCAGGTGTTGGCGAAGAGAAAAATGCCGACAGACGTGAATATAGTTTTGGGGATAGTTTGGATCAGATTGATATGACGGCCTCTATTCACAATGCGCAGATTAACCATGGCATTGGCGATTTCACCTTAACTGATCGCGATCTGGAAGTAGAGGAAAAGGATTTTAAAACCTTAACATCTACAGTATTGATGATCGATATTTCGCACTCGATGATCCTATATGGCGAAGACCGGATTACTCCTGCAAAAAAAGTTGCGATGGCTTTGGCCGAGCTGATTAAAACGAAATACCCTAAAGATACTTTAGACATTGTGGTTTTCGGAAATGATGCCTGGCCAATTAGCGTGAAAGACCTGCCTTATTTACAGGTTGGTCCTTATCATACCAATACCTATGCGGGATTAGAATTGGCTGCTGATTTACTCCGTCGAAGGAAAACGCATAATAAGCAGATTTTCATGATTACCGACGGAAAACCAACCTGCTTAAAAGAAAATGGTAAATACTATAAAAACAGTATGGGTTTGGACAGGAAGGTAATTAATAAAACCTTAAACATGGCTGCCCAATGTAAGCGCCTGAAGATCCCGATTACCACATTTATGATTGCCAAAGACCCTTACCTGCAACAGTTTGTGCGCCAGTTTACCGAAATTAATGGTGGCAGGGCTTTTTATAGCTCATTGAATGGCTTGGGCGAATACATTTTTGAAGATTACATTAAAAACAGACGTAAGACAGTTAAATAAGGTAAAGGGCAGAAAGGTGGAAGGTTTAAGGCAAACCCAAAGCCGGAAACACCTACCTAACGAGTCTAAGAAAACATTTTAAACAGGCGAAGATTTAATGGTTGAATGCTGCGCGCTGCAACCCTAAACCCTAAACCTTAAACCGATTTTAAAAAGATGCAAAACACCACATTAGGCGAATTAAAAACCACAGGATATAAATCGAGATCTGTAAAAGAAGAGCTTAGAGAAAATCTTATTAAAGTGCTCCGCGATAAAAAAACTGAATTTGAGGGCATTATCGGCTACGATGAAACGGTGATTCCTGAACTGCAAACAGCCATTTTATCGCGCCACAACATTTTACTTTTAGGTTTACGTGGGCAGGCAAAAACGCGTATTGCCCGTTTGATGGTAAACTTATTGGATGAATATGTGCCTTATGTTGCCGGAAGCGAAATTTTTGATGATCCATTGAACCCGATTTCTTGGTATGCGAAAAATGAAATTGCCATAAAAGGCGATGATACCGAAATCGCCTGGTTACACCGCAGCGAAAGATACACCGAAAAACTGGCCACACCAGATGTTACTGTTGCCGATTTAATTGGTGATGTTGACCCCATTAAAGCCGCAACATTGAAATTAACCTATAATGATGAGCGTGTAATCCACTTTGGTTTAATTCCGCGTGCACACCGGAGCATATTCGTAATTAATGAGCTTCCGGATTTACAGGCCCGTATCCAGGTGGCATTATTTAACATGCTACAGGAGAAAGATATCCAGATCCGTGGTTTTAAACTGCGTTTACCCCTGGATATCCAGTTTGTATTTACCGCAAATCCTGAAGATTATACCAACCGTGGAAGCATTGTTACACCTTTGAAAGACAGGATTGAGAGTCAGATTTTGACACACTACCCTAAAACGGTCGAAATTTCGCGCAAAATTACTTTTCAGGAGGCAAAATTAACCACCGATCAAAAAGCCAATATAGAGGCCGATGGTTTGGTGAAAGATTTAATAGAGCAGATTGCTTTTGAAGCACGTAAAAGTGAGTATATCGATCAAAAGTCAGGTGTTTCAGCAAGGTTAACCATTTCGGCTTATGAAAATTTAATCAGCACTGCTGAAAGGAGAATGCTGATCTCAGGTGAGAAAAATACTTTTGTACGTTTATCCGATCTTGCAGGAATTATCCCGGCAATAACCGGTAAAATAGAACTGGTTTACGAAGGCGAACTGGAAGGGCCGGCGCATGTAGCTACTACGTTAATCGGCAAAGCGGTTAAAACTTTGTTTGCACGTTACTTCCCTGATCCTGAAAAAGCGAAGAAAAGTAAAACAGCCAATCCTTATACCGAAGTAACCGAATGGTTTACCGAAGGTAATAATGTAGATGTTACCGATGCTTTAACCAATGCACAGTATAAAAAAGCACTGATGCTGGTACCGAACCTGTACGATCTGGTTAAAAAATTCCATCCTAAATTAAGCGAAAATCAAACTCTATTGTTAATGGAGTTCGTATTGCATGGTTTAGCTGAATATTCGCAATTAAGCAAAAATTATTTAAATGGCGGCTTCGGTTTCGCTGATATGTTTGGCAGTTTATTTAACGCCGAATTTGACGAAGAAGAGGATGAAGACGATTTCAGATAATATTGAATTTCTCTAATTTGATTAGCTTTGACAAATTCTTTCTCTAGGGAGAATGTGTCGAAGCTTTTTATTTATAAATCCTAAACATAATGGGAAGACTACCTTTCATCATTGCTGCCTGCATATTCATCATTGCTTTTGATATTTATTGTTACAAAGCCATAATCGCTGTTTTTAAAAAATGGAAACCGACTACTAAAAAAGTATTCGCTATTGCATATTGGAGTTATAGCCTACTCTTAATTTTCGGCGTTTTCTGTGGAATATACCTTAACCTTTTCCTTACATTAAGAGCCATTATTTTAGTTGCCTTCTTTTTAACCGTTGCCTGTAAACTGGCTATGCTTCCATTTTTGATCTTGGATGATTTACGAAGGTTGTTCATTAAAATTTTCAGGAGGAACAAAAAAAGTGAAGTTTCAACAGCGCAAAATACAACAGCAGACCCCATTTCACGCTCTGAGTTTCTGGTTAAAGCCGGATTGGTGGCAGCAGCAGTACCCTTAACTTCATTAAGCTGGGGCATTATTTCTGGCGCCTACGATTATCAGGTGCGACGGGTAAATTTAATCCTCCCTAACCTACCTAAAGCTTTTGACGGCATTACCATGGGGCAGATTTCTGATATCCACTCTGGAAGTTTTTACAATAAAACAGCCGTAAAGGGCGGGGTAGAAATGCTATTGGCTGAAAAACCCGATTTCGTTTTTTTTACCGGCGATTTAGTCAATAACCTGACCAACGAGGTAAGGGATTATCAGGATATATTTTCGAAAGTAAAAGCACCTTTAGGTGTATATTCAACGTTGGGTAACCACGATTATGGTGATTATTTTTTTGGCAAAGAATCTTCTCCTGCAAAGGTAAAAAACCTGAAAGATATGGTTGATGTGCATAAAGTAATGGGATACGATTTACTCATGAACGAAAACCGGAGATTAAAAGTAGATGGAGAAGAAATCGGAATTTTAGGTATCGAAAACTGGGGCATGGGCCGCTTTCCTAAATATGGAAAAATGGAGCTTGCAGTTCAGCATACAGACGATTTACCGGTTAAACTTTTGCTTAGTCACGATCCTTCACACTGGCGAGGAGAGGTTTTAAAGAAATACCCTCAAATAGATGCGATGTTCAGTGGCCACACACACGGAATGCAGTTTGGCGTTCGTTTCAAAGAGGTTCAATGGAGCCCGGTGCAATACATTTACAAAGAATGGGCTGGTTTATACCAGGAGCAAAAACAACAGCTTTACGTTAACGTGGGCTATGGCTTTTTAGGCTACCCGGGCAGGGTTGGTATTTTACCTGAGATTACAATATTTACTTTAAAAAGAGCATAGTAATAAAATTCGTCATTTCGACTGAAGAGCAACGAAATGGAGAAATCTATAAAAGAGATTTAAGTAAATCATCCATAGATTTCTCCGCTACGGTCGAAATGACGACTGTTATTTATCCCGCGTTAAAGCGATAACCTACTCCCCTAACAGTCTGTAACAACTGCGGATTATCAGGGTTCAATTCTATCTTCTTACGTAAGCGCACAATATGCATATCAAGCGTTCTGGTGTTCACATCAGAGTTGTAGCCCCACACCACCAACATCAATTCGTCACGGTTGATTACTTTACCGGGGTTGCGCAAGAAATAAAGGAGGATACGGTTTTCCAATATCGTTAACTCGATTTTCTTTCCATCTCTAAACAACGTGTGGATGTTTGGATGATGTTCCATATTACCAAAACGGTGAATTTCAGCTGTATCTTTATTCACGATAAATTTCACCTTGCTCTCCAACATCGCAACCAAAACATCCATATTAAATGGTTTGGTGATATAATCAGATGCGCCAAAGTTATAGGCATCAATTTTATCTACATCCTGCGCTTTAGCAGTCATCATAATGATCAGGTTTTCGAATCCTTGCTTGCGCACGTTCTCGCAAACTTCGGCGCCCTGTTTACCCGGCATCATCCAATCCAATAAAACAATATCAGGCTGATCGGCAACAATCATTCTTTCACCAGCTTCGCCATCATTTGCTTCAAGCACAGTATAACCTTCAGCCTTTAAACGGTGGGCCACAAGAAAGCGAAGATTTTCATCATCTTCTACGATTAATATTTTTACTTCTTTTGACATTTGTATGTGTGTTTTATATGCGGTTGTAATGTTGAAACGCTGTGATATTTAAAGGGTTAAATTCAACTTTATAACACCTTCCAACCCGTAAGCTTCCAACTCCTAAAATTTAACTATTATAAGGCAGCACTATTTTAAATTCGGTACCACTTCCTACTTTACTTTTTACAGAGATTTCCCCATCCATAAAGTTAACCAGTTCTTTGCAGAATGCCAAACCCAGGCCTACACTGCCCATTTGGTTATATTCATTCTGAATCCTGAAAAACTTCTTAAATATATTGTTTAATTCTGATGCTGCGATACCTATCCCTTTATCAGCAAACCGGAAAACCAGCACCCCTTTAATCAACTTTGCACTAATGTGTAATTTTTTCTGCTCTGGCTTCGAATATTTGTAGGCATTCTCTGCCAGATTATCGAATAAACTTCCCAATAATACCGGATCGGTAATAAAGGTTTTAAAGCCCACCACCTCATAGGTAATCTTAAAATCGGGATGCTTCAACGTATGCGATTCGATGGTACTTTCAATAAAATCTACAATATTAACTTCTTCCTGGTTCAGCTTAATCGCCTTATTTTCGATCTGCGTAAAGGCCAGTAATTTATTCATTAAACCGTTCAGCTTGTCGGCTTCTTCATCCAGTATCTTGCCATACAGTTGCTGTTCCCTCTGGCTTAATGCGGTAGCACTTTTAATATTGTTTCCCGCAATCTTAATCACGCTGACGGGTGTTTTAAACTCATGCGTAAGGTTATTCACAAAATCGTACTGTAGCTTAAACATTTTACTATTGATATTCAGGTTACGGTAAATTAAAAATGCAACCAATAAAAGCACGCCGTATACCAATAATAGCACCAGGGCGATCGGCATGAAGTAAATAAAAATTTCTTTCTTGATGTAAGATCTTGATGAAATGAGGTATAACTTAAAATCAGAAAATGCGCCTGGCAGGGCAATTTCGGTATTAATATTTTCATCAGAAGTATCAATCGGATCGTAAGTCAACGGCTCAATCCTGATCGTTTGGTATAACAATGGTCTGGTATTGATAATCTTTATTTTATGCGCATCGAGATTAAAAACCAGTACATCCTGTTGATAAACAGGCGCCGGATTTAACTTCCGCCTGATCATATCTTTATAGGCCCTTAAATCTTCCCGGCGGGGAATATTTAAATAGGTAATTTTATTTTCATTCGAGTTAACGATAGAAAAATTAGTAAACAATTCTTCTTGTGTAGGCACCGATGCTGTATCCAGATCCTCAACCAAAGTGGCAAGTTTAATGGCTATTGCATTAAAATCGCTTCCCACATTAAAAGATCTGGTATCATCTTCTGAATATAACTTTACCGAATCGGGTTTAACACCTTTACCAAACTGAAAAATAGATTTAGGGCCTATACCTAAGTGGTTTGCATTGATCCCATCCTTAACAGGAACATTCTTTACCTCGGTATCGTAAAAAGTAACCTTCGAGATAAAAGGATACTTTAACATCACGGTATCTACAAACTTTGCTGCTGTAGAAGAATCTAAAAAGCCACTATAATACGAAATCTCGGGCATTTTATTCTGAAAGAAATCGTTATAAGGCTTAATACTTTGCTCTAGCACGTTTACTTTCTCAGATACAAAATCGTTCTCAATCGATTTCTTGCTGTAGTTAAACGCTAAAAAAAGCGATAGGATAAAAAGAATGGAAATGAGTACAATGAAGGTTATACCGAGCGAGAAATTTTTACGATAACCACTTTTTTTATCTAAGGCCATACCTTATTTCTTACCTAGATTTTCTTGTAAAAATTCTTCTAACGCTTTGTACAGAGCCGTTCTACTCTGTTGACGTACTATAGGGTTTGGACCTTCTTCCTTTTCGATATAGGTAACCTGAACATTCCTTTTTTTCAGCTCTTTGATAAACTGAACACCTTCTGCTACATTAACACGTGGATCTTTAGGATTCTGTGCTATAAAAACAGGCGATTTAAACCGATCGGCATGGAAAACAGGCGATGCAAACCGCATATAATCGGTATCGGTTACCGGATTGCCAACAATTTCATAATACATCTGCAAATTCGCTTTTAAAAACGGCGGGATGGTTTTCAGGTAACTAAACAAATTGATTACTCCTGAATTTGATCCACCACATTTATAAAGATCGGGATTTTTATACAAACAATTTAATGCGATATAACCACCAAAACCATTGCCATAAATGGCGATTTTTTTAGGATTGGCAATTTTTTGCGCGATCAACCATTTTACACCATCATTAACGTCTTCCTGGATTTTATCGCTCCACTGCTTAAAACCAGCAGCATAAAAAGATTTACCATAGCCGGTAGATCCACGATAGTTTACCTGCAAAACAGCATAACCACGGTTAGCCAAGAATTGAACTTCTGCATTATAGCCCCAACTATTTCGCCCTGCAGGGCCATTATGCGGCAGCACCACTACAGGTAAATTAACAGGCTTTTTATTTTTGGGTAAAGTTAAATAACCGTTAATGGTTAAATTATCTGAGCTTTTAAAAGAGATTGGTTTCATGGCACTCATATCGCCCTGTTTAATAGATGGGCTAATATCAGTTAGTTTTTTAAGTTTGTTCTCGCTAACGGTATAGAGATAATAAGAACCCGGATTTTTATCGGTAAATGTTCTTACCACAAAAACCTTATCCATTTTATCTTTATCCATAATCTTCCATTCAGTACCTGGCAAAAGCCGATCTATTTTGGAATAGGTAATCTTCGTACTGTCATCAAGGTAATATTTTTCCTTTTTCCAGGTTTCGCAGGTTACAAAGAGCATTTTCTTTTGTGGTCGCGAATATTTTGCATCTACTACATTTAAGGTATCATTTGCAAAAAGCACCTGTTTTTCTTTGCCTGTTTTTAAATCGAGTGCCACTAGTGCATTCTTATCCCTATTTACGTTAGAAATGACATAAAGTATATTGGGTTGGCTTTCTGAGAAGGCAACTGGCTGCAAAGTGGTTTCGAAATTGTTTGTAATTACCGGAGCAAAGGCCTGGTTTTCGTTTTCCCGGTACATTAAGGTTTCGTTCACTCCATCGCTCGCTACAGCAATTTTCAACACCCCTCTGTTATCCGTCATCCATTCGGTGATATTGCCAGGGTTTTTAGCTGCAATATCCATTTTACCATTCCGAACATTTAAGCGGTAAACATCGAAAACTGTCGAATCGCGTTTATTGGATGCAACAATAATGTATTTATCATCAATTAACTGATCTTCTATTACCCTTAACCTGTTTTTCTCATTTGCACTCAGCTGAACCTGCTTGCTCCCATCTTTATTGATCACGAAAATATCCGATTTGCGCTCTTTAGATTCATCTTCAGTATAATAAATCAACTCATTATTGCTGGTCCAGAAATGAAAACTGATATTCTTCCCATTCAAATGGGTTAACTGAAGACTATTTCCCGTAGCAAGATCTTCAACAAAAAGATCAAGCTTTTTATCATGAAGCTTTAAGTAAGAAAGACTTTTCCCGTCTGGAGAAATGCGATAATAGGCTTTATCCTGCGTTTTAAAGAAATCGTCCACAGGAATAGTATCATTGTTAGTGCCTTTACAGGCCAAGATCAATGCAACCATTAACAATAGAAAAATCTTTTTTAGCATAAATAAATCCTTTACGGGATGACAAAAATAAGTATCATAACAACTTAACTGCGATTTACACCAACAATGTTACTTATGCAATCAATAATAAGTCGTGGTTCAATTTAGTATTTATAAAATACCTACAAAATAAAATACAGGTAACATTTAAAATACGTTTAATATCAATTGATGCTTTAGCTAAAGATGTATTAAAATGTTACATTTAAAACTTATAATTTAGGGTTTATGAACCGCTTGCTTTTCATCATATTCTTATTTCTATCTCTTGGGGTCAATGCACAAATCTTCCGTCCCAATCAACAGATTGCACCTGATGAAAGTAGCCTGGCCATTCAATACTATAATGATGGAGATTATGAAAAAGCAGTTGTGCTACTGGAAAAACTTTATGCCATACCCAATAATGAAGCCTATTTCGATATTTACTTTAATACATTGGTAAAATTAAAGCGTTATGATGTTGCGGAGAAAGTGGTTAAAAGAGAAATAAAAAAAAATCCTCAAGGCGATGTTTATCCAATAGCATTGGGCAAACTTTATCAAGAGAAGGGCGATGTACAAGCAGCCAACAAGATTTTTACCGATGTAATTAATAAACTTCCGAAAGATGAATTTAAGATCAGGAATTTAGCTAATAGTTTTTATCGTTTTGAAAATTATGAATTTGCGGTTCAAACTTTTAAGCAGGGCAGAAAACTGTTGGGCAACGATCAGCTATTTGTCTTTGAGCTATTGAACATTTACCGCTTTAAAAAGGATAAAGCCATGCTCATGCAAGAGTACCTTGATGCCATGGGTACCATGCCTCAGCTTTTACCGCAGGCTGAAGCCGTACTGGCTTCTATTTTTGAAGATAAAAACGATTATCAAACTTTTCAGACGGCCATTTTAAAAAAGATACAGAAAGAACCTGATGCCGAAATTTATATTCAGTTACTAACCTGGAACTATATTCAACAACAGGAATTCGATATGGCCCTGCGCCAGCTAATTGCATACGATAAACGCACCAAAGCTGATGGTGGGACCTTATTTAATGCTATTTATACATTTGTTGACAATGGTGCATACGAAACAGCGATTAAAGCCTACGATTACCTATTAACTAAAGGAAAGGATAACCAGTATTATCTTCCTTCAAAAATAGAAATGCTGAATACCAAGTATAACCTTCGTACCAACGGAAAATATACAGTAGCTGACCTTGATCTGTTAGCGAAAGATTATCAGTCCCTACTGGATGAAAACGGCAAAAACAGAAATACACTTTTCGCGATAAAAAAACTCGCAAACTTGCAGGCTTATTATTTAAATCAACCCAGCAGTGCAGAAAAAGAACTGGAAGAAGCAATAAAAATGCCTGGCATTAACGATCAGGAGTTAGGCCAGTTAAAACTCGATTTAGGCGATATTTACATTTTAACCAACCAACCCTGGGAAGCTTTTTTAGTGTACGAGCAAGTGAGCAAACAATTTGAAGGACAACCCGTAGGAAATGAGGCACGTTTCAGGAGTGCTAAACTTTCCTTTTATCAGGGTAATTTCGAATACAGCAATGGCCAATGCCTGGTTTTAAAGGCCGCAACTTCACAACTCATTGCAAATGATGCGCTGAACCTGAGTTTACTGATTAACGATAATATTCAAACCCCTGCGGATAGCAACGCACTAAAAATGTATGCCGATGCAGAGATGCTTTTATTCAGAAACCTCCCTGAGCGTGCACTTAAAAAAATGGACAGTATTGCGATAGCCTTTCCACAAAATAGCCTAACCGACGCTATAATGATGAGTAAAGCAAGAATTTTCATCAAAGCAAACGATTTCCAAAAAGCAGCTGATATCCTAAAAAAAGTAACTGAAGATTTTAAAGATGGGATTTGGACAGATGATGCACTTTTTACATTGGGCGATCTTTATGAAAAGAAATTAAACGACATTACGCAGGCCAAAATCTATTTCCAGAAACTGATTACCGATTACCCGGGGAGCATGTTCAGTGCCGAAGCCAGGAAAAGGTTTAGAAATTTACGCGGAGATGGGGTTTGATTAGTTCAATGGTTCATTAGTCATTAGTTCATTCGTAATGGTTAATCGGTTAATTGATGCTAAACGCCAAACCAATCTACCGTTTCCAGTCCCAAACCACAACATTCCATTCTACAGCGCTGTTATCGGTATAAGTATGAACAACCTCAAAACCAATACGTTTATGTGCATTCATAGATCGTAAATTGATGCTTGCAATTTCGGTGATTGCGAAATCGTATTTAAACTTAAAATAGTCTTTATAAGCGCGATAACATTGATCGAACAAACCTTTACCTCGATAAGCCTGACTAACGCAAACCTGCCCTACAACAATATAGGAATAAGAAGAAACGGATTTACCTTGATATTGGATGTGATCGAAACTTTCGTACATTTCAACCAGTCTTGGGATATCATTTTTAGAATCATCGGTCATTGCTAACACATAAGCTACAACCAATTCTCCATCTTTTGCAATAATGTTGGGTTCGTACCGATGCATCTTTTCCAGATCATCAAGAGAATGCGAAACGGTAACAAAGCCTTCTTCTTTTATTTGTTCGGGAGTTAAATCTTTCTTTAAGTTTTGCTTTTGAAGCTTAAGAATCCCTTCAAGTTCCTTAGTGGTAGACGAATTGGTAATGGTAATCATTTCTGGATCCAGATGGTTTAGGCATCTAATGCAATAATAGTTAAGGTTAGCAACAAAATGAAGCAAATTCCTGATAAAATTAAGATCCTCGCACCGTGTTGTCTATCGGTTAGCGAATAAGAGAAAACTTTCTCACCCGTACTCAATTTCCTTTTTTTCTTCATTAAATCCCAACCAATCACCAGCCCCAAAATACCGCCGAAAATTGCAGTTAGGTAACCAGTATAAATATAATTACGAGTGGAATTGTCTATTTTTTGAGAGTCGTTAGTTCGTATCATGCTTAAAAACAATGGGAATCGTCAAATTTAACAGATTGACACCACTTTAAAGAATAAAATCCATTATCACCAATTTTTTAACATTTATATATTATTTACCTTTGTACCATGTTTTTATATAATGTTACGCTCATCCTTGATGATGCAGCAGCCGAAGAGTGGTTACAGTGGATGCAAGATGTTCATATACCTGAAGTGATGGCTACGGGTATGTTTATCTCCAACCGTTTATTAAAGGTTGTAGATTCACCGAACGAAGGGGTAACCTATTGCGCACAGTACGTTGCCGAAACATTAGATCATTACAATAAATACCAGGAAGTATTTGCGCCTGCTTTACAGGCTGAACTAAACGAAAGGTACAAAAACCGCTTTGTGGCTTATCGTACCTTAATGGAATTTGTACCTCCAACCTCCTAAAGGGGGCTTAAACCATTAAAAATCTAAAGTCCCCTTTAGGGGATTTAGGGGTTTAGCTTCTCATTATTCTTATGCCTATCTGCATCGCGGATGCTCTTTTTCTCCAGGTTTTTTTCTAAAGCGTCAGTTAAGTTTATACCCGTTTGATTAGCCAGACAGATTAAAACGAACATTACATCGGCCATTTCATCGGCGAGGTTTACCTCTTCGTCGCTTTTTTTAAACGACTGCTCTCCATACTTACGCGCCATAATCCGTGCAACTTCTCCAACTTCTTCCATCAAAATGGCAGTATTGGTGAGTTCGTTAAAATAGCGGATGCCTGTGGTTTTAATCCAACGGTCTACGGTTTCCTGTGCTTCGTTAATGGTCATGTTTTTCTTCTTCTATTTCTGATTTTATGATGCTATTCACATCAATATTAGCATCTTCAAGCAAAAACACACCTGCGCCTTCTTCTCTCGCGTAAGGTGTTTTTATCTCTCCAATTTTAGTAATCCTGGCAAAATAGGGCTGCTCTCTCTTGCGCTGTGGATCTTCATCGTTCCACCAAGTGATCATAATTAAATCCTTGATCGGTTTATCTATTTTAAACCAATAAAGATAATCAGCATTATACGATACAGCATTTATATTTTTATATTTTGAATAATAGTTAATCGCACCAGCTTGTCCATAATTATCGGCACGTACCAATACGGTAGATTTATCTTTAACCATTCCGTAAGCGGAATCAACAAGTGCTGCCAATTCCTTCCAGCCTTGCATATCGGCATAATCTTGTGGCAACTGGTGGTTTTTACCGTCCTCCCATCGCAAGGCACCTACCCGTTCAAATCTTTTATGATGTGCAACAATTTCATCAGGACTATAAACTGGCATGATAAGCGGTATCAAATAAATGAACGAGCCAATATTAAAGGCAAACAGTAATCCCGTCAGTACATATTTCTTAGCTAAAACCCTACTTAAATAATGGGCTCCAAAAGCCAATAAAACAGGGTACAAACCTAATGCATAATAATCTTTTGCCTTAAAATAGCTAAATACAATAAGTGTAAACAGGTAGGTGAGAATAATCCATCTGTATTTGCTAAAATCCTTATAAAAAATCAGGCTGCCGATGCCTGCTAAAAGAATAAAGATTGAACTGATAAAAAAGAGAAATTGTCCGATAAAAAAATCAATCCGGTTTACATGAACCAATTGCGTTGCCTGTAAAAGTTTCATGTGGGCGAGCACCGGAAAGTGATTGTTAATCTGCCAGATTACATTGGGCGAAATGATTAAAAGCGCCAGTAAAATGGCCAGATAAAGATGTTTATCAGTAAATATTTTTCGTTTTGAAGTAATGAGTATAGCTGGTAGTAAACCAATTATGAGAAAAAGGATGTTGTACTTATTTAAAAAACCTAAGGCCACAAAAATGGCAAAGGCATACAGATATCTGGCTTCGTTTTTATCAAAATATTTTAACAGATAATAGAATATAGCTGTCCACGCCAAAACATCGAAAGAATTAGGCTGGTAAAGGGTATTTAGCCTTAGCATAGCAGAACACAGGCAGGCTACAGCAACCAGGCATTTGGCCAATAGGTT
Organism: Pedobacter ginsenosidimutans; assembly: GCF_001442625.1. Lineage (GTDB taxonomy): Bacteria > Bacteroidota > Bacteroidia > Sphingobacteriales > Sphingobacteriaceae > Pedobacter > Pedobacter ginsenosidimutans. The sequence goes on from NZ_LMZQ01000004.1 coordinate 122,333, forward strand.
ACCCTTCAAAAAACCGACAATTTTCCAGCAGTAAAATATAGTGAGGGCACCTAATAATGCAGGAACAAGCTTTACCACGAAATATCCATTGCCAAAAGCTTTAATAAGCCATGAAAATAGAGAGGTTAACGGCGGAACTGATGTGAAACCCGCAGCGAGGTGGTTCGCCTGATCTAAATGCAGAAATTCATCACGGTGCAATTCGTAAACTGAATTGACCAATACAAAAGATAACACTAACTTTAAAATCAAAAAAAACACAAGACAACCGTACTCCGCTAGCCGGTTCGGATTTTTATCCTCCATATTAGTTTAGGTTAAAAGTTTGGAATAAATTAATATTGTTTTTTTGACAATTTAAGACTTAATAAGTTACGCCGCTACTGTTTAAATTTTAATTATTCCTTATCTTTTGTATCAATCAAAATCGTAACTGGTCCATCGTTTAAAAGTGCGATTTTCATATCAGCACCAAAAATTCCGGTTTTTACTTTTTTACCCGATAAAGCAGATAGTTTTTCGATCATTTTCTCGTAAAGGGGAATGGCCACATCTGGTCGTGCTGCTCTGGTAAAACCTGGACGGTTTCCTTTTTTGGTAGATGCAAATAAGGTAAACTGGCTGATCAATAAAATATCTCCACCCACATCGGCAAGTGCTTTATTCATCATTCCGTTTTCGTCTCCAAAAACACGCATACCAATAATTTTCTGTGCTAACCAATCCAAATCCTCTAATGCATCGGCGTCTTCTATGCCTAACAACACTAGGAATCCGGTATCAATCGCTCCCGTTACCTCACCATCAACTGTGCAACTTGCCTGTGTAACTCTTTGTAAAACTGCTCGCATTTTATACTACTTTTGCTCAATAAAATTGATATGCGCAAGATAAGTATTTTAGTGATTTCTGTGTTTCTCTTCCTTGGTTGTAGGCAAAAATCAACCGTTCACCCTACTTTTTATTATTGGAAAACGGATTATCAGAACAAAAAGGAAGAAACCGGTTATCTTGATCAATTTAAATCTAAATCTTTGTACGTGCGGATTATGGATGTAGATTTTAATCCAGATCTGCAGCTACCAGTACCCATTTCGCCGATTAAATTTTCGGATCCCCTACCTAAACAGATCGACATTATCCCCGTTGTGTTTATCGTTAACGAGGTTTTTAACAAGATTGACACCATGCAAACAGCGGTTATGGCCGATCGAATTGTCAAATTTGTAGCCGCAAAGGTAAAACAGGCCGGAAAGCAAAATTATGCGGAATTACAGATTGATTGTGATTGGACCAAAGGCACCAGAAACAGGTATTTTAAATTCCTCGAACAATTAAAGGCGAATCCGCTTTTAAAGGGAAAAACCATTTCGGTAACCTTGCGGTTGCATCAGGTTAAAAACATCGTATCAAGCGGCGTACCTCCTGTAGAAAAGGCCATGTTAATGTGTTACAATATGGGTAACCTGCGCAAATATGGTGAGCAGAACTCTATATTGGATCAACACGAAATGGATCTTTACTTAAAAGATTTCCTGGAACAATATCCCTTATCACTTGATGTGGCCTTACCGATTTTTGAATGGGCGGTGGTATTCAGGAACGGGCAATATGCGGGCATCTCCAAAAGAATCAGCAAAATCCAGATCGGGGATAAAAAACTTTTTAAACAGAGGGGAAATTCCATTCTTTATGATCTTTTGGTTGATTATCCTGCAGCCGGGTTAAAAAAAGGAGATGTGGTAAGGTGGGAAGATATTTCCACTAAAGATTTACTTGTTACATCCAAATTTTTATCACGATATTTAAGTCCTAGAGAACGAAACCTCGTTTTTTACCATTTAGACACCGACCTTTTAAAACATTTCACCGATGAAGATTTTCAAAAAGTTATCGCTAATTTTTAGTGTATTTCTGATAGCTTTTTTTGGTGAAATTGCCATAAACCTTGCCTGCGGCCCAGAGGCCGATCCATATGATTACTACCCTACCTATTTCCTCAATAATGTACAGGGGGATGAATATGCTTCGTTTGCCTACAACCAGATGGTTTACCTATACAATGATAGAGATTTCGAAACCGAAGAAGATGTTAATGGCCAGGAGTGGGGTAAATACCTAGGCGTAAAAAAAGACGATGTAATTGATGCCATGTACGATGTTGACAGCGCAACAAGTGTTTTGCTGAAAACCTTTTCAAAACAGACCTTTAAGAAATTTCCAGACAGCCTAAGAAAAAATCATTTTCTAAACAGACTAACTAAAAACCCCAACGCGTCAAAATATTTCCGTTTTACAAAAAGCTGTGAGCCATACATCGCCGTTAATTTTGATTACTGGAATGTAAAACAGAAAGATTCTGCTGCAATGATTCAGAAAGGTTGCGATGCCTTGGATTCGATAAATAAAGTAAGTACCGATAACTTCTTAAAGCTACGGTATGCATTTCAGGCACAAAGGATGTTTAGTTACGCCGGAGACTCTGGCCAGGCCGAATCTACCTACCACAAATTTATTAAAGATGCAAAAATTGTTAGTGTGATAAAAGGCTGGTCACTGGCAATACATGCTGGAACGGTAGCAGACAATAACGAATCAGCTTACCTTTTTTCAAAAGTGTTTAACAAGAATCCCGAAAAAAGGGTGCTTGCCTATAAAAACTATAGGTATATGAAAAGTGATGTTGACGAAGTTTTAAAGCTTGCAAAAAACAATGATGAAAAAGCCACTATTTTAGCTATAAACGGATTTGGAGAACCTACCTATAATTTAAAAATGCTCAAAGCAGTATATAAATTAAGTCCTAAAAGTTTGTTAAACGGAGCTCTTCTTGTTCGCGAAGTAAATAAGCTCGAAGAAAAAATAATCAAAAGTGAACAAATCGCAAAAGATTTCCCAACCATCTATTATGAAAGATGGGATAATGCCATAAATAAGGATAGTTTGCGAAATGTTGGCTTATCGGATCTACAAAACATCAAAGCTTTTGCACTTCAGCTGGCCAACGAAAAAAAGTACCCTCAACCAGAACTTGGTACCTTAACCGCCGCATATTTATTGTGGATGGAAAAAAAAGATGCATTAGCAAATACTTATATAAAAAAATTAAATCTCACAAAGCTTCCTGAAAGATTAAAGGATCAATACCGCATAATCGATTTATTAATTAAAGCCAGAAACATAAAAGTAGGGAATGATTTTAACGAGAACGAACTTATTCCTACCTTAAAATGGCTTGACAAAAAAAGGTTCGCTGAAAACTCAAAAAAAACAGCGCAAGAATATTACTATAACTGGGGTGATGCCGAAAACCGTTTTACAAAAACAACACGTAATTTTTATCAACAGATCCTTGCACCTGCATATTTAAAAAAAGGAGATACGGCAAAAGCGGCATTGGCCATGCTAAAAGGAGATGCTAGGCATAAGAGTTACGGAAAGCGGTTTAGATTTAAGCAGGTCAGTTATCAAACCACTATGTTCTGGCAAAAACAGCTAACAACAAGAATAATGGCCAGGTTGGCAAAATACAGATCAGCAAAAAACCGTAATGGTATGGATTCGTTATTGGCAATGAGCTCGAAAAGTGTAGATAAAGATGATTTTTATGAACTTTATGGTACTACTTATCTCCGCGAACATAAATATGACAGTGCATTAAAAATGTTCGATAAAATCTCGCCCAAATACAAATATTTCTATAATGAAGATTGGCGTCTTAATGATTCTACATACTTTTCCACTCCATTTATTGAAGCCATAAACGACTATCCCAAAAACCATGTGGGATTAAAAGAAGCATTTAACAAAAAAAGTTTTGCCAAAGAAATGCTCCATTTACAAAAATTAACGGTTAGCGACAAAAAGAATGCGGCGGTTTACTATTATAAAATGGCCAATGCAGTTTACCAAACAGGTTATTTTGGTAACAGCTGGTTTTTGACCAACTACGATTGGACAAATTATGACAATAACGGCCCTGTAAATTGTGGGTTCGAGATGGATTACAAGAAAGCTTATACTGCAAAAAAATGGTATACTATAGCAAGATCGTTAAGTAAAAATATTGATTTTAAAGCAAAATGTACGTTTATGCTGGCCAAGTGTGAACAGCAACAAATTCCCCGTTCGAGCGAGATAGGCTATTATATATACGATAAAGATTATAAGATGTTTATGCGCGCAAACATTAACAACCCATATTTTAAAGAATTAAAACTGAAATATAGCAAAACACCGTTTTACCAAACTGTTTTAGGGGACTGCAGTTATTTGAGAGATTTTATTACAGGGAAATAAAGCAACCCACTTATAATTTTACTCCGTCTCTCTAAATTTTTATCCCGATATTTAAACCCTAGAGACCGGAATCTCGTTTTTTACCATTTAGACACCGACCTTTTAAAACATTTTACTAATGAAGACGTTCAAAAAGTTATCGCTAATTTTTAGTGTATTTCTGATTACTTTTTTCGGCGAAATTGCCGTAAATCTTGCCTGTGGTGGCGAGATAGATCCTTACGATTATTATATCACTTATTTTCACAACAATATTGAAGGGGATGAATATTCACCGTTCGCCTACAACCAGATGGTTTACCTCAACAGCGAAACCGATATAGAAAGTGAGCCAGATATCAACAGTCGAGAATGGGCGAAATACCTCAATGTTAAAAAAGAGGATGTGCTAAAAGTAATGTACAAAACAGATAGTGCAACTGACGTAAAACTCGTTAATTTTGATGGTAACGTTTCGCAATTACCCGATAGCTTACAGCAGAATAGTTTTATCAAGGCTTTAAGCAAACGCAAAGAATCACTAAAGTATTACCAATTTGCCAAAAGCTGCGAGCCTTTAGCGAATGTTGATTTTAGTCTTTGGGATCCAAAACCCCGTGATACGACCGCCATGGGTTCAAAAGCCCAAGAAGGCCTGAAATTAACAGAAGCAGAAAAAGATGATTTTCTTAAACTGCGTTACGCTTACCAAGCTGAACGGATGTTCCATTTTGCAGGCTATCATGCAGAAAGTAAATTAACTTACGAAAAATACATTAAAACCAGTAAGGTAAACAGTGCGGTTAAGGGCTGGGCATTGGCATTGTACGCAGGGTCTACCCGTAGATTGGGGAATCCTGAAGAATCTGCCTTTTTGTTCTCGAAGGTTTTTGCAAGCAATCCGGAGCGAAGGGTACAGGCTTATAAAAACTACTACTATAACAGCACACCGGTTAATGGAGCATTAAAATATGCCAAAACCAATAACGAGAAAGCCAATATCTGGGCGATAAACGGCTTTGGAGATGCTGATTCGGGTATAGAAAGCCTGAATAAAGTTTATCAGTACGAACCAAAAAGCCAATTAAACGGCACCCTGCTGGTACGTGAAGTAAATAAATTAGAGCAAGATCTTATCGAGGCGAACGATATTGCCAAAATTGGCTATAATTATTATTTTTCGGATAACGGCAATTCTAAATATAAAGACAGTCTAAAAGCCGTAAATCTTAAACAACTGAATGAAATCAGGAATTTTGCGGTAAAACTGGCCACAGAGAAGAAATATCCGCAGCCTGAGCTAGGCACTTTAACCGCAGCTTATTTATCGTGGATGGAGAACAAAGATTTTCTGGCGACAAATTATCTTGCCATCCTAAAACCAGATAAACTGCCGGAAAGATTACGCGACCAATATCGAATCACCGATTTATTGATCAAGGCCAAAAACATCAAAAAAGGAAATCCTTTTAATGAGAACGATTTATTGCCGACCTTAAAATGGCTTGACGAAAAACGTTTTGCAGAAAACAGCGAGCAACCAAAAGGACCATATTATTATGATACAGATCGTGCCAGCAAACGCTTTAGCAGAACGACCAGGAATTTTTATCAGCAAATATTAGCTCCAGCTTATTTGAGTATGGGCGATACTGCAAAAGCGGCATTAGCAATGGTTAAAGGCGACCTGGAATACAAAACGCTAAAAGAGAACTCACTTTTCCAGAACATGAGTTATCAGAGTATTGCTTTTTGGCAGAAAAACTTAAGTCCGAAAAGTATGCAGGGCTTAGCTGTTTATAAAACCAGGGCGACAGGTAACGATGTTACTGCTTTGTTGGCCTCGGCTTTAAACCAGCTCAAAAACGATGATTTTTATGAACTTTTTGGCACAACTTATTTACGCACACATCAATATGATAATGCTGTTCAAATGTTTGCAAAGGTTTCGCCAGGTTACAAATATTTTAATCCTGATAACTGGTACGCTGACGAAGCCAACGCAAAACTATATGCCAACCCCTTCATCGAGACAATAAACGATTATCCTAAAAAATATGTAACGGCGAAAACATCAATTACCAAAAAAGCTTTTGCAGCCGAAATGCTCCGCTTGCAGAAATTAACTATCAGTGATAAAAAGAATGCTGCGCTTTATTATTATAAAATGGCTAACGCAGTTTACCAAACTGGTTACTATGGCAACAGCTGGTTTTTAATCAGCTACGATTGGTCATCCTACGACAACAGCAATCCAGCAAAATATGTATACGATGGCGATTATAAAAAAGCGCAAACGGCAAAAGCCTGGTATTTAAAAGCCAGGGCATTAAGTACCAATGCCGATTTTAAAGCAAAATGTACTTTTATGTTGGCTAAATGTTTACAAAAGCAGATTATCATGAATGCTAATCCGTTATCATTTTATTATTACGATAAAAAAGATGTGAAATGGAGAAACTTCATCAAGGCTAATTACAACAACCCTTATCTTAAAGAATTAAGGTTTAGCTATGGCAAAACGCCTTTTTATGCTGTTGCGGCAGGAGAATGCAGTTATTTAGGAGATTTTATCAGGCCTAAAACGCAATAGTCACTTTTTTCCATTAAGAAGTTAAGGTAGTTAAGAACCATGCGACAAACCTTAATGTCCTTAACTCCTTAATGGTGGAAAACATAAAACAGTGAAACTTTGCAGCACAACACTTATCTATTTTAATAGATTTCTCGGCTTCGTTTCACCCGATAGCTATCGGGTTCGCTCGAAATGACGAATTTATATTGATGAGACAATTACTTATTTTATCCTAACTTGCCTGACTATTTTACCTAAACCCTAAACCCTAAACCCTAAACCCTAAACCCTAAACCCTAAACCCTAAACCCTAAACCCTAAACCTACCACCTAATCAACGCACTGGCCCAGGTAAAGCCTGATCCGAATGCGGCGAGGCATACCAGATCGCCATCTTTAATTTTGCCTGCTTCCCAAGCTTCGCACAAGGCGATAGGAACAGAAGCTGCTGTGGTATTGCCATATTTCTGGATATTGTTAAAAACCCGATCATCACTTAGGCCCAACAACTGCTGCACATACTGGCTGATACGCAGATTTGCCTGATGTGGCACTAACATATCAATATCTTTCTCTGTTAAATTATTAGCAGCCAAAGCCTCTTTAATTACCTCTGGGAATTTTACCACTGCTTTTTTAAAAACCGATGGCCCATCCATATAAGGTAAAGCGGCACCGCTATCCAAAATTTCCTGTGTCATAAATAATCCGCCTAGCTCTTGTTCAGGATAGGCGGGTTTATCTTTCAACCATTTATTGGCATGAGAACCTGGATAATACATGGCCAGAATTTCGGCATCGGCACCATCGCTATGCAAATGTGTACTTAAAATCCCTTTCCCAGGCTCGTCTGTAGGTTGCAGTACTACAGCGCCCGCGCCATCGCCAAAAATCACCGATACATTGCGGCTACGGGTTTCAAAATCCATTGCAAACGAATGTTTTTCGCTTCCTACTACCAGCACATTTTTATACATACCTGTTTTTACAAACTGATCGGCCACAGAAAGTGCATAAACAAAGCCCGAGCACTGGTTGCGGATATCCAAAGCCCCGATTTCGCCCATGCCCATTTCGCGTTGCAATAACACGCCACAACCTGGGAAATAATAATCTGGGCTTAATGTGGCAAAAACGATAAAATCGACATCCTTAGCGGTAATCCCAGCCCTTTCGATCGCAATTTTGGCTGCTTCAATACCCATTGTAGTAGTGGTTTCCTCATTTCGATCGGCAAAACGGCGTTCTTTAATGCCGGTACGCTCCTGGATCCACGCATCATTGGTATCCATAAAACGGCTTAAATCATCGTTGGTATATATATTTTTCGGAACATAGTAACCTATTCCGGCTATTTTAGACTGGTGCATGCTATTATTTATATTTTGGTTAAACAAAGTTAATCATTTATTGCCTAAGCCATTATTATTAACAAAGGAACAAAATCTTGTTACTCGATACTAAATACTTGATACTAATGTTTATTTTTGCACCATGTCTACAGAAACCAAAGAAGAGACCTTTACGCTCGAAGAAATTTTAACTTCCCTAAAAACCGTACATCGCCTTATTTTGTGGAATGATGATATCAATACTTTCGATCATGTGATTTACTGCATGATGAAATATCTCGATTATAACGAATCGCAGGCTGAAAAAATTGCGTGGAAAGTGCATAATGACGGAAAATGCCCAGTTTTGGAAGGATCATTTACCGAAATGGAAGTTTACCGCAAAATTTTACAGCAAGAAGGATTAACTGTTTCTGTTGATTAGCATTACTTGTTTCTAGAACTACCCGCGCAATAACGTCATTTCGAGCGAACCCGATAGCTATCGGGTGCAACGAAGTCGAGAACCACGAAGTGCTCAGCGAAGCTAAATCTATTATAGATCTCTCCATTTCACTGCGTTTCAGTCGAGATGACGACTATTCTATATAAAGATTAACTCTCCAGCCCCTTCAAAAGTTCATTTAACCCGGCCTGTGTAGTCTGCGTTTTATCTTTAGCATACCAGCCATGAAGTTTTTCTGCCAAAACCGGCATTTCAGTATTTTCTTTTCTCCACTCTTTTAAAAGCTCCTGCAAAATTTGTGGTCTTGGTCCCCAGGTTCCTAAAACCTGGTCTGCTGATTCATTTAACACAATTAAAACAGGAATAGCTCTTCCGCCATTGGTTAAATGCGCATCAATTAATGGCAAATTTTTATCTCTAAGCACAAATTTCAGATCAATTTTACCTAATGATGCGGTCGCGATTTTATTGAATACCGGAACAATCTGGGCCGCATCGCCACACCAGCCTTCGGTAATCACTAAAAACTTATAATTTTCTTTAAGATGATCAATGCTTGAAGTCAACTCATCAGTTAAGCTAACTGTTTTATCCACGCGATTCATCCTTTGCACATTCATTTTAGTATAGTGCAAATCGTAAGTTACATCACCGGTAGCCTTTCCCTCTAGCAGAAGTTGATCAATCAATGCACGATAGGTTAAATAGTCAATGCCTTGTTCCTCAAAAATTTCGCGATAATTTATCATAAGATTTCCTTAAAAATACAGCGCAAAGGAAAGGAGAAATTCAATGAAAATAATCACGGATTTGCAAGAATTGCTTCGCGGATTTAAACCTCCATCAACTTACTCACATGCTGGGTTAAAGCCACAAAATCTGCAACAGTTAGCTGCTCGGCGCGTTTCTCAAAATAAATATGATCGTCCATTTTATCCTTAGGCATCACCGCAGAAACAGCATTACGCAAAGTTTTTCTCCGCTGGTTAAAACCCGCCTTAACCACCCGCCAAAATAATTTTTCATCACAGTCTAAAGTCTCCACTTCATTTCTGGTTAAACGGATGACTGCCGAGTGTACTTTTGGCGGTGGATTAAATGTACCTGGTTTAACCGTAAACAGATATTCGATTTTATAATAAGCCTGAAGAAACACACTTAAAATCCCGTACTCTTTGTTACCCGCGGGTGCTGCACAGCGTTGGGCAACTTCCTTCTGAAACATCCCAACCATTTCTACAACCTTGTTGCGGTTATCTAAAATCTTAAATAAAATCTGCGAAGATATATTGTATGGAAAATTACCAATAATGGCAAACTGACCTGGAAAAATAGCATCGAAATCGAGTTTCAGAAAATCGCCATTAATCAGGCGATCGCCAAGCTGCGGGTATTTTTCATTTAAAAAGTGGAAAGACTCAGTATCGATATCAATTAGATAAGTTTCCAAATCTTTACGCTGCAGCAAAAAATCAGATAGGATTCCCATTCCCGGCCCAACCTCTAAAACCTGATTGTATTTATCGGTATTCACCAAGGCCCCTACAATGCGGTTGGCAATGCCTTTATCAGTTAAAAAATGTTGCCCTAAATGTTTTTTCGCTTTTACTAAACTCATACCTTAAAATTAATCGAATATTTTAACCGCAAAAGGGTGCTAAGATTCGGCAATATAGACACAAAGATAGGCTTATTATTTCTTTGCGAATCAATCTCTGTTCTTTGAGGTTTCATTTTTTTTAAAGTCTTTAAACGAAAATCAGTAATTTGCGCTAAAATTTTCCAGTAATTATGAGCGATAAACTTAAAATTGGCATTAGTATAGGCGACGTAAACGGCATAGGTTTAGAGGTAATCATTAAAACATTATCCAATCCTGCCATTTTAAATTATTGCACACCAATTGTTTATGGCCATACCAAGGTTTCATCTTTTCATAGAAAAGCAAATAACCTGGGCGATTTCAGTTTTAACGTAATCAATCATGCCAATCAGGCACAGCCAAAAAAGGCAAACATGATTAATTGCTGGGAAGAGGATGTGAAAATCGAATTGGGGCAGGTAACGCCAACAGGTGGGAAATATGCACTTTTATCACTAGAGCGTGCAACAGCTGATCTGGTAAACGGCGATATAGATGCACTGGTTACGGCTCCAATCAATAAACATAACATTCAATCAGAAACTTTTGCCTTCCCCGGACATACCGAATACCTGCAGGAAAAAAGTGGCAGTAAAGATGTGCTGATGTTTTTGATCAGCGAAAATTTACGCGTGGGTGTAGTTACTGGCCACATTCCGGTGAAAGACGTTCCAACAGCAATTACTAAAGATAAAATTGTAAATAAATTAAAACTGATTAACGAAAGCCTGAAAAAAGATTTTTGGATCGAAAAACCAAAAATTGCCGTTTTAGGCTTAAACCCACATGCCAGCGATAATGGTTTATTGGGCACTGAAGAGGCTGAAATTATTACACCAGCCATTCAGGAAGCTTACGACAAAGGTATCGTTTGTTTTGGTCCATATCCTGCCGATGGCTTTTTCGGCAATGGTAGCTACAAACAGTTCGATGCCGTTTTGGCCATGTACCACGATCAGGGCTTAATTCCTTTCAAAACATTAGCTTTCCATAATGGTGTAAACTATACCGCTGGTCTAAACTTCGTCCGTACCTCTCCCGATCATGGAACAGGTTACGACATTGCAGGTAAAGATTTAGCGGATTCGACTTCATTTACCGAAGCTTTATTCTCGGCCATCCATATTGTAAAAAACCGTAGGGAACAGGAGGAGATGTTGGGCAATCAACTGCGTACAGGTGGAAAAGTGGTTGAAACGCAATTTGATATTAAAGATGATGCTTCTTAAGGTATAGAAGGGTGAGGGCGTTAAGGTTGAAGGTTTTAAGAGCAGAAAGACTAAAGTAATAATCGGTAGCTATGGCCCCCTTGCCTCCGACTTCGGACGTCTGACCTCAGACTTCCAGAAACTAAAGTGATCCATTACTTATTTGTAAAGCAATTTCTGTGTTTCATCGGTTCTGAAAGTCCTGCTATACGTTTCAATCTTTTTGTGATTATCATGCTGAGCTTGTCGAAGCACTATATCAAAAAGTATTTCCACTACTATCAGGTTTATTTTTGGTAAAATTGTGCATCAAATTCAAAATGAGCGGCACTAAAAAACCCAATTACATTCTCCCCACAATTGTTATTGCACAGTTTCTCTGTACATCGCTGTGGTTTGCTGGCAATGCGGTATTACCCGATATTGTTAAAAGCTTCCCAACTGAAACAAATCTACTGGCCAACCTCACCAGCATGGTACAGTTTGGTTTCATCAGCGGAACATTAGTTTTCGCTTTCTTTGCTATTTCCGATATTTTTTCACCCTCGAAAGTGTTCTTTATCTGTGGAATTGCAGCTGCGTTGTTTAACCTCGGCATCTGTTTAGAACTAGCCGATGTTCATTTACTGCTGCTTTTTCGCTTTTTAACTGGTTTTATGTTGGCTGGAATTTACCCTGTCGGCATGAAAATAGCATCCGATTACTTTAAAGACGGGCTAGGAAAATCGTTAGGTTTTTTAGTTGGTGCTTTGGTTTTGGGTACTGCTTTCCCTCATTTATTAAAAACATTTACTGCAAATTTTCCCTGGCAGTATGTAATCTTCGCTACTTCGGGTTTATCTCTAATTGGTGCAATTGCTATTTTATGGTTTGTACCAAATGGCCCATTTAGAACTGCCGGACAAAAATTCGATTTTCGATCTTGTTTTAATGGCTTTAAAAATCATCATTTTCGATCTGCTGCTTTCGGCTATTTCGGGCATATGTGGGAGCTTTATACCTTCTGGGCTTTTTTACCAGGTATGCTATTGCTTTATAACACCAAACATGCACATGCAACTCTAAATATCCCGCTGTTTTCTTTCTTAATTATCGCTTCAGGAGGTCTATCCTGCATGATCGGCGGTTTGCTCTCACAAAAATTCGGCGCAAAACGGATTGCCACTATTGCGCTGTCCATTTCTGGATCATGTTGCCTGCTCTCCCCAATTTTCCTATTCAGCGGCTCAGTATATCCTTTTCTTATATTTTTATTTTGCTGGGGCTTGTCCGGCACAGCCGATTCACCCTTGTTTTCTTCTTTAATTGCCAAACATGCACCAGAAAGCCTGAGAGGAACTTCGTTAACACTGGTAAACTGTATCGGCTTTGCCATTACGATTATTAGCATTCAGGTGATTAATCTTTTGGCTAAAGAAATGAATTCCCATTATCTTTATATGGTTTTGGCTGTTGGACCGGTTTTGGGATTATGGGCGCTATTAACTGGAATAAAGCGCAGTCGCTAAGCATATGGTCGGCTATACTTTATCAAGGAGTGCATGACAAATTGCTTAAACGGTCTTCATCCTGTCCCAAACTTCGGGATCAGCATCTTTCTTGTAATAAAAGATGAGGCTGTCTCATAAAGATAATTTCACCTCAGATTTTGTCACATTGAGCTTCCCGAAGAATCGGGACAAGTAGTCGAAATGCTCTTATAGTTATTTAAGCAGGTCCTTCGACAGGCTCAGGATGACAATTCTATATTTATGATACAACCTCATGACGCGTTGACTTTGATATGTGAAATTTGTCGTGCACCCTTTATCAAGTCTTAATTTCAAATTTATTTATCTTTGGATTCAAGAACTAAAAGATGAAATTATCACCTATCATAAAACCAGCAGAATTAACCTGGTTAAATCAAGACGAGGAGATCGTAATTATCGATGCCAGCGCTGGTTCGAAAACCAGATACGATGAACAACATTTGGCAGGCGCACTTTTTGCAGATGTAAATAACGATTTAGCTAATATTGGCGATTTTGCTATTGGCGGAAGGCATCCTTTACCAACATTCGACCAGTTTTCTGCCGTTTTACAGCGGCTTGGTATCACAAAAGACAGTCATGTAATTATTTATGATGATAAAAACGGCGGCAACGCAGCTGCGAGGCTCTGGTGGATGCTAAAAGCAATTGGTCATGAAAAAGTACAGGTAATTGATGGAGGCTTTCAGGCGGCCGTTAAAGCAGGTTTCCCGACAACAGATAAAGTCGAAATCCCGAAATCTGTAGAAAAATACGAAATCACAGCATGGAACTTACCCTTATCAGATATTAATGAAGTAGAAAAAGTCGCCAAAACCGACGATTACATTGTGATTGACGTGCGCGATGCCAACCGTTTTGCAGGCCTTACCGAACCTATCGATTTAATTGCAGGGCACATTCCTGGTGCGGCCAATATTCCATATACCGAAAATTTAGATGCTGATGGTGCTTTCCTGGCCCCTGAAATATTGAAAGAAAAATATGCTGAAGCTTTGGCCCACGTTAAACCCGAGAATGTAATTGTACACTGTGGCTCAGGCATTACCGCCTGCCATACGCTTTTGGCTATGGATTATGCAGGTTTACCCATCCCTAAGCTTTATGTTGGTTCCTGGAGCGAATGGAGCAGGAATAACAAAGAAATGGTATTGGCAGACTAGCCTTCTTACAGACCTTACAGGTTTCAGAAACCTGTAAGGTCTTTCAGTATTTCAATTAACATTCTGAAAACCTGTCCGATTAACATCAACAATTTTTAAAAAACATTTTTAATCTAATTATTTTATCCCTACATTTGCAGGCTAAAATTTTACAGTACTTTGAACCCACTAAAACAATTTTCATTACCGTTTACCGGATTAAAATTGGGAACTCATCAGTTTGATTATGAGCTTGATGACCGCTTTTTTAATGCATTTGAGTATTCGTTAATTAAAAGCGGAAATTTAAAAGTAGATCTGGAACTTGAGAAACAAGAGACCATGTTGCTTCTAAAATTCAAAGTTATTGGTACAGTTAATTTAGATTGCGATAAATGTTTATCTGAGTTTTCGTTACCTGTAAATCTTTATGAAAGGCAGATTGTAAAGTTTGCTGAAGATGAACTGGAGAGCGATGATGAAGAAATTATTTCGCTAAGCCGTAAAGATACCGAGATTGATATATCTGGTCCTTTATACGAAATGATTAACGTAGCGGTACCTTATATCAAAAACTGCGAACAGGCAGGTAAAGATTGCGATCAGGAGATGATTGACCGCTTAAATCAATTATCGATCGAAAAGCAGGCTGAAGAAAATGAACAAACAAGCGACCCACGTTGGGAAGCCCTTAATAAGTTAAAAAAATAATTAGATTATACACCAATGGCACATCCAAAACGGAAAATCTCGAAACAGAGAAAAAATAAAAGAAGAACACACTATAAAGCTGTTACTCCTTCTTTAGCAACATGCTCGGCAACAGGTGCTATTCACGTACCTCACCGTGCTTACAACGTTGATGGTAACTTATACTACAACGGCAAACTGGTTATCGAAAATACTCAGATAGGGTAATTTTCTTAAAAAATTGTTTGTGTTTTCAGCGGCTTTAGTCATACCTTAGTCAACTGAAAAATTCAGGATTACACCTGACATAACACAAACAGATTTTTTCTATGAAAATAGGCCTCGACATAATGGGCGGAGACTATGCTCCCAAAGCAATTGTTTTGGGAGCAATAGCTGCTCATCAATCGCTTAACGCTGGAGAGCATTTAGTTCTTATTGGCGATACCGAACAGATTAAACCCATTCTTGCAGAAGAAGGTTTTAATCCAGATCATTTTGAATACGTTCATACTGATGAAGTAATTGGTATGGGCGAACATCCCACCAAAGCAATCGTTCAGAAACCAAATTCGAGCATAGCAGTTGGTTTTAACCTTTTAAAAGAAGGCAAAATCGATTCTTTCGCAAGTGCTGGTAACTCTGGTGCTATGCTGGTTGGCGCAGTTTTTAGCGTTAAAACCATTCCGGGCATTATCCGCCCTTGTTTATGTACAATTCTTCCAAAAATTAAAGGCGGCACGGGCTTACTGTTAGATGTAGGTGCCAATGCAGACTGCAAACCCGATATTTTATTACAATTTGGTGTTTTAGGCAGTTTATATGCAGAAAATCTTTTGCAGATAAATGATCCGAAAGTTGCCCTGATAAATATTGGTGAAGAAGATGAGAAAGGAAATATGCTAAGCATGGCTACTTTCCCGTTAATGAAAGAAACCAGCCTCTTCAACTTTGTTGGCAATGTGGAAGGAAGAGATTTATTTAACGATAAAGCCGATGTAATTGTGTGTGATGGTTTTACTGGAAATGTGATGCTAAAATTAGCAGAATCGTTTTACGTGCTTACCATCAAAAAGGGACTTAAAGATGAGTTCTTCGATCGTTTTAATTATGAACAATACGGTGGAAGTCCGGTTCTAGGTGTTAACGCTCCCGTTGTTATCGGACATGGAATTTCAAGTCCGCTAGCTGTTAAAAATATGGTTCTACAATCCAGAGAAATGATCACTACAGGATTGGTAGAAAAAATTAGAATGGCATTTAAATAATTTATTAAAATTCTTAAAATGAGTAAAATTCACGCTGCTATTACAGCAGTAAATGGTTACGTTCCCGACTATGTGCTTACAAACGCAGAGTTAGAAACCATTGTTGACACTTCGGATGAATGGATTACCAGCAGAACGGGAATTAAAGAACGTAGAATTTTAAAGGGAGAAGGTTTAGGTACTTCTGATATGGCTGTTCATGCCGTAAACGGTTTACTTAAAAAGAGGGGAATTGATGCAAAAGAAATTGAACTGATTATCTTTTGCACCACTACTCCGGATTTTACTTTCCCTGCAACAGCAAACGTTTTAGCTGATAAAATCGGTGCTACAAATGCCTGGGGTTACGATTTACAGGCCGCTTGCTCTGGCTTTATTTTCGGACTTTCTACAGGTGCATCATTCATAGAATCAGGAAGACACAAAAAAGTTTTAGTTGTTGGCGGCGATAAAATGTCATCAATTATCAACTACGAAGACCGTACAACCTGTATCATTTTTGGTGATGGTTGCGGTTGTGCTTTATTAGAGCCAAATGAAGAAGGTTTTGGTATTCAGGACTCTATCCTGAGAACAGATGGTTCTGGAAGAGATTTCCTGGGCATGAAAGCAGGTGGTTCGGTTATGCCGGCAACACACGAAACTGTTGACGCAAGATTACATTTTGCACACCAGGAAGGTCCAACAGTATTTAAATTTGCCGTAACCAATATGGCCGACGTTGCTGCCGAAATTATGGAACGCAACAGCTTAACTGCTGATGATGTTGCATGGTTAGTACCTCACCAGGCCAACAAACGCATTATCGATGCCACTGCAAACCGCATGGGCGTTACTACCGATAAAGTAATGATTAACATTGAACGTTACGGAAATACAACCAACGGAACAATTCCTTTATGTTTATGGGAATGGGAAAGCAGGTTGAAAAAAGGCGATAACATTGTTTTAGCTGCATTCGGTGGTGGTTTTACATGGGGTTCGGTATACCTTAAATGGGCTTACGACACTAACTAGTCAGAAGTCTTTAGTCTGGAGTCGTATTAATGGCCTTCAGCAATAAAAAAATAAAACAAAAAAAGTATAACTTAGTTAATTCAATAAACACTATTTTTTACATAACTAGCCTAAAAAATGGATATCAAACAAATACAGGAACTGATTAAATTTGTTTCTCGTTCTGGAGTAAATGAAGTTGCTATTGAGCAGGAAAACTTCAAAATCACGATCAAAACAAACCAAGCACCAACAGTTGTGCATGCTACAGTACCACAGGCTCCGCTTGTACAGGCTGCTGCCCCTGTTGCTACAGCTCCTACTGCTCCAAATGCAGCAACACCTGCTGTACCCGCTGCAGAAGACACCTCAAAATACATTACTATTAAATCGCCAATGATCGGTACGTTCTACCGTTCAGCTAGTCCAGACAAGCCAATGTTTGTTAATGTTGGCGACGAAATTAGCACTGGTAAAGTGGTTTGTATTATCGAGGCAATGAAACTTTTCAACGAGATTGAAAGCGAAGTTTCTGGCCGTATCGTTAAAATCTTGGTTGATAATGCATCACCAGTAGAATACGATCAACCGTTATTTTTAGTAGAACCTATTTAGTAAACTACGTAACGTTTATTCCTCGGTTCTGTGTCCTCACGAACCGAAAACAGTAAATTGTTATTTTCAGTATTGTATTATACAAACTGAATAAAATATAAATGGTTCGTGGCGACACGAACCATGGCATTTAATTTAAAATTTGAATATATCGGCTTGTAGTTCACAGATAATCGATGTAATCATCAATTAAAAAATTATGTTTAAAAAAATACTAATTGCCAACAGGGGTGAAATCGCTTTGCGTATTATCCGTACCTGTAAGGAAATGGGCATCAAAACGGTTGCTGTTTATTCTACCGCAGATCGCGAAAGTTTACACGTACGTTTTGCTGATGAGGCTGTTTGTATTGGTCCCCCTCCTAGTAAAGATTCTTATTTAAATATTCCAAATATTATCTCGGCTGCAGAATTAACCAATGCCGATGCCATACACCCAGGTTATGGTTTCTTATCAGAAAATGCTAAGTTTTCTAACATCTGCCGCGAGTACAACATCAAATTTATTGGTGCAACCCCAGAGCAGATCAATGGCATGGGCGATAAAGCCTCTGCAAAAGAAACCATGAAAATTGCCGGTGTACCAACCATTCCAGGATCTGAAGGTTTGCTTACCAGCGTTAAAGAAGGTATTGCGATTGCGAATGAAATGGGCTACCCTGTTATCTTAAAAGCAACTGCCGGTGGTGGTGGCCGTGGTATGCGTGTAGTTTGGAAAGACGAAGATTTTGAAAATGCATGGGATAGTGCCCGTCAGGAATCTGGTGCAGCCTTTGGTAACGATGGTTTATATTTAGAAAAATATATCGAAGACCCACGCCACATCGAAATCCAGATTATCGGAGATCAGTTTGGCAAAGCCTGTCACTTATCAGAACGCGATTGTTCAATCCAACGCCGTCACCAGAAATTGGTAGAGGAATCTCCTTCTCCTTTTATGACAGATGAACTTCGTGTAAGAATGGGCGAAGCAGCTATTAAAGGTGCAATGGCCGTAAATTACGAAGGTGCTGGTACAATCGAATTCCTGGTTGATAAACACCGTAACTTCTACTTTATGGAAATGAACACCCGTATCCAGGTAGAGCATCCGGTTACGGAAGAAGTAATCAACTTCGATTTAATTAAAGAACAGATTAAAGTTGCTGCCGGAATTCCGATTTCGGGTAAAAACTACTTCCCTGATATGCACGCAATCGAGTGCCGTATCAATGCAGAAGATCCAGCAAATAACTTCCGTCCGTCACCAGGAAAAATCACTAATTTCCACTCTCCAGGTGGCCATGGTGTTCGCGTTGATACACACGTTTATGCAGGATATTCAATTCCTTCTAACTACGATTCGATGATTGCAAAATTAATCTGTGTGGCACAAACACGCGAAGAGGCAATCTGTACCATGGAGCGGGCTTTAGGTGAATTTGTAATTGAAGGTGTAAAAACAACCATTCCTTTCCATCTGCAGTTAATGAAAGATCCGAACTTTAGAGCAGGAAATTTCACTACGAAATTTATGGAAACGTTTGAGTTTTCAGAATAATAAAGTATTTCTATACTTAATAATACAAGAAGGCTATTCAAATAATTTGGATAGCCTTTTTTATTGTTTTAGATTTCAGTTACAGTGAGATAAGTACCTGATAATTAATATTTACCGAACAGTGTAGCGTTTAATTAACCGCATACGTTTATTATTAAAACACTCTAATTATGAAAAAAAATCTAATTAACGTACTGCTCTTCCTACTTGTTTTCGCTGTATTTACAGGATGCAAAAAAGACGAGTATGAAATGATAAAGATTGTAAAAATGATTTCTGTTCAGCAAATGAGGGCTTTACCTGTAGGTATGACAAAAGCTACTCCTGCCAAAAAAACCGGAAAAATATACATTTACAACAATTATCTTTTCATTAATGAACCAAATGAAGGTATTCATATCTACAACAATGCTAATCCGGGTGCTCCCGTAAACATGGGTTTTCTACAAATTCCAGGTAATGTAGATTTAGCGATCCACAACAATATTCTTTACGCCGACAATTTTATTGACTTGCTGGCTTTTGATATCTCAAATATGAACAACATCAAACAGGTAAAAAGAGTAACCGATGTTTTCAATCAGTTCTATTTGCCAGGTGCGCAAAAGTATCTTTACACCTATAAAGATACGCTGGTAAAGAAACAGACTTATAAAGGGGTAATTAATGATCTCGCTTATTCGAACAACTCTTCTTCTGGGCAAGGTGGCTCGATGGCCAGATTTACCTTAATGAATGACTATTTATATGCTGTTGGTATAAATAATTTAAGTCTGTTTGATGTTAAGACCGCATCGAACCCAACTTTTTTAAAGGCTATTAGTTTAGGTTGGGGTGTCGAAACCATCTTCCCATATGAGAATAAATTATTTATAGGTACCAATAGCGGTATGCACATTTTTAGTACTACCGATCCGGCTAATCCCGTAAAACTATCTACTTACAGCCATATTTTTGCCTGCGACCCTGTTGTTGTACAGGGCAAATACGCTTACGTTACCTTACGCACAGGAAATATGTGCAGGCAAGCAACTAATCAATTGGAAGTTGTAGATATAGAAGATCCCACCAAGCCGAAACAGATTGCAGTTTATCCTATGCAAAACCCACACGGCCTAAGCACCAGTGGTAATAATTTGTTTCTTTGCGAAGGAAATTATGGAATAAAGAGCTTCAATATTACCGATAAAACCAAAATAGGCGATAACATGTTGCAGCATTTGAATAACATCAAAAGCTTTGATGTTATTGCTGGTCCTAAATCTTTAATCGTTACCGGAGAAGATGGTGTATATCAATTTAATTACAACAACGCCGCAAATTTAAAGCAACTGAGTATAATTAAAGGGCAACGTTAAAAACTACTGTTATAGCTTTTTTCTATTTTTGCAGTCATTTCTCATAATAATATAAACTATTTCTATATTTAACACGTAAATACCATTCTATTCAAATAGAATGGTATTTTTGTTTTCAACATGAGCGACACTAAAAAAACTTCACTTACAAAAGCTATCGGACAAAAGAGCACCACATTAGAGGCAGAAATGTCTTTTTTTGATCACCTGGATGTTCTCCGTAAACATTTAATCAGGGCCGTAATCGCCATTGCCGTTTTTACCGGTATTGCTTTTTACTTTAACGAATTCATTTTAGATAAAATCATATTTGGCCCAAAAAAGCCCGATTTCTGGACTTACAGGATGATGTGTAAACTGGTAGAAAAATTTCCTTCACTTGGTGCAGATATGTGTATCACCAAGATTAATGGAGAGATTATTAACACCGAAATGGCCGGCCAATTTAACCTGCAATTAAATGTTTGCGTAATGTGCGGTATTGTGGTTGGTTTCCCGTATTTATTGTGGGAAATATGGCGTTTTATTAAACCGGCATTACACGAAAATGAGCGAAAATCGGCAAGTGGCTTCGTGTTCTTCGCTTCGGTACTTTTCATCATTGGTATCTTTTTTGGCTACTTTGTGGTATGCCCATTATCGGTTAACTTTTTAACAGGTTATACGGTCAGTGCCGAAATCAAAAATACATTCACAGTTGATTCGTATCTATCATCTGTAGCAACTTTAACTTTAGGCACGGGAATTATCTTCGAACTTCCGGTTATCATTTTCGTCCTGTCGAAACTTGGGTTGATGACACCAAAACTGATGAGATCGAGCAGAAGGTATGCCGCGGTTATTATCTTAATCATTGCAGCTATTGTTACCCCAACACCTGATATTATGACGATGTTAATTGTAGCTACGCCATTGTTCTTGCTTTATGAGCTGAGTATTTTTGTTTCGGCCTATATAGAAAAAAAGAAGAAAAAGGCTGATGCTGCTTTCTACGCTAACTAACAAAAACATTACGAATAGATTTTATAATTCTCTATAAATTTGACAATGTCTGATACAAAAATTAAAATTGCTATTGGAGCGGATCACGCTGGGTTTGAATACAAAGAAATCTTAAAAGATTTTTTACAGGATTACGAAGTAAAAGATTTTGGTACTTACTCAGAAAACTCTGTTGATTATCCAGATTTCGCCCATCCAGTTGCTGCTGCTGTAGAAAATGGAGAATTTACCTACGGGATTTTACTTTGTGGATCGGCAAACGGTGTAGCCATCACCGCGAACAAACATCAGCACATCAGAGCAGGTTTATGTTGGGAGAATGAAGTTGCTTCTTTAGTCCGCAAGCACAACAACGCAAACGTTTTGTGTATACCTGCCAGATTTGTTTCGGAAGAGCTGGCTAAAGAGATTACCACAACCTTTTTAACAACTGAATTTGAGGGCGGGCGTCACCAGAACAGGGTTGAAAAGATTTCGTGCTAACAAGAAACTTAACTAACTATTATCATAATGAACAAAAAGTTTTTAACCCTTGGGCTGGTATCGCTTGTTACCGCAAGTTGCTTTAGCCAGATAAAGCCCCTTATACCGAATAAGGATGCGATAAAATTCAGCAAGACCATTAACCCTGAAAATGCCTACAAACACCTCTCTGTATTGGCTTCTGATGAATACGAAGGCCGCGAAACAGGAACGAAAGGCGCTTGGATGGCTGCTGATTATATCCGCGATTATTTCAAATCTTTAGGTTTAAAAGCTCCTGTAAATGGCAGCTATTTCCAAAAAATCGATTTGGTTAACGTTACCTTAAAAGAAAGCCATTTAACGGTTAACGGTCAGCCTAAAGAATACCAAAAAGATTATACTGTATTAGCTAGCTTAATCAGCGATCAAGGTTTTACTTTTTCAGCCAACGAACTTGTATTTATTGGTTACGGTTTAAAGAAAGACAACTATAATGATTTTACAGGTACCGACATTAAAGGAAAAGTGGTTATCATGTTCAATGGTGGCGACCCAACCGTAAAACCAGGTACAAAAATTGATAGGGCTGCTTACCGTGCTACACTTGAAGCAAGAGCTAAGTATTTTACAGAAAATAACGTGAAAGCCATTATTCTGATCGACCCAGCGGTTGATAGAATAACTGAAAGCTCTAAAGAAAGTGCTAAAAAAGGAAGAGTGGTGGTGAAAACCAATGCCGCTATCGAAGCTCAAAAGCAAAACGATATTCCGCGCATCTCAATATCTGTCGCTTTGGCAAACGAGCTGTTAAAGGCCTCGAACACTACAGTAGCTGATCTGCAAAAGAAAATAGTAGATAGTCAGGCTCCTGCCTCGCAAATATTAAATGTGCCTTTTTCTGCAAGCGCTGCAAAAACAGAAACACCAGTTAGATGTGAGAACGTTCTGGGTTATTTAGAAGGTTCTGATCCGGTACTTAAAAAAGAAGTATTGATCCTTACAGGTCACTATGACCATATTGGGTTGGAAACAGATCCAAATGCAAAAGACAAAGTAAACAACGGAGCGGATGATGACGGATCGGGAACTACGGGCGTTTTATTAATGGCAAAAGCATTTACAGATGCTAAAAAAGCCGGAAAGGGCTCTAAACGCAGCATCCTTTTCATGACTGTTGTTGGTGAAGAAAAAGGACTTTGGGGTTCTGAATGGTACTCCGAGCATCCTGTTTTCCCTGTCGAAAATACCATTGCTGATTTAAATACCGATATGATTGGCCGTACTGGCGAAGAATATCTAGGTAAGCCAGATTCGGCAAATTACATTTATTCTGTAGGTTCAAGAATGTTGAGTAGCGATTTGGCTAACTTAAGCGAGCAGGTTAATGCAACCTATACCAAAATGAAACTAGATTATAAATACGATGATCCAAAAGATCCTGAGCAAATTTATTACCGTTCAGATCATTATAACTTCGCAAAGTTAGGCATTCCAATCATCTTCTATTATGATGGCATGTTGCAACAAGATTACCACAAACCTGGTGACGAAGTAAGTAAAATCAACTTCCCACTTTTGGCCAAAAGAGCAAAACTAACCTACTTTACCGCATGGGAATTGGCCAACAGAGCAAAACGCCCGGCAGTAGATATGGACGGAAAAGGAAATCCAAAGAAATAATAGTTCAAAATACTTAGCCTCGACAAAATGTCGAGGCTTTTTTATGCACAATAGCTTTTCGCGCCTGCATAAATTCCTATCTTTGATGTTATAACGAAATAGCTAAAAACTAAAATCAGTTAATATTCGTTACCCTATTACAAAATAACTATTGATGAATATTGCCGAGGAATTTTTAGAGAAATCTGACGAGAAAGCTTTCGATCTGCCGCATCGTAAAACCATAAATTATAATATTGGGAAATACAATGCAGCCGTTGAACGGGGCTTATCAAAATTCGAAAATTTAGAGGCATCCAAAAAAAAGGCACACGTAATTAAATGGCGCGTGATGGAAAACCTTGATAAGTTCTTACCAGAGTTCGAATCAAATTTCCAACGTCGTGGCGGCAAAGTAATCTGGGCCAATGATGCCGAAGAAGCCCAACAGGAAATCCTCAGCATCATCAAAAGAAACAACGGCAAAACGGTTATCAAATCAAAATCGATGACTACCGAGGAAATCCACTTAAACGATTTTCTGGAAAAGAACAACATCGAATCTTTAGAAAGTGATCTGGGCGAGTATATTGTTCAATTACTTGGTCAGGCTCCATATCATATTGTTACCCCAGCTATGCACCTAAGTGCAACAGACATCGCGCAGTTATTTCACGATAAATTTGGCACACCTATCGATGCTACTCCTCCACAGCTGGTACAAAAAGCAAGAGAATTACTCCGCGATAAATACCTGAATGCCGATATCGGCATAAGTGGTGGAAATTTTTTAATTGCCGATACAGGAAGTATTGCCTTAACGGAGAATGAAGGTAATGCACGTTTAAGCACAACTTTTCCTAAAATCCATATTGCTATAGTAGGAATCGAAAAGGTAATTCCCTCTATGGCTGATCTTGATCTGTTCTGGCCTTTACTGGCATCGCACGGAACTGGACAAAACTTAACGGTTTATAATACCATTTTAAGTGGTCCACGTCAACCCAATGAAACAGATGGGCCAGAGGAAATGTATGTGATTTTGCTGGACAATGGCCGCACCAATTTATTGGCACAAAAAGACCAGCGACAGGGTTTGTACTGCATCCGTTGTGGTGCGTGTTTAAATGCTTGTCCGGTTTATAAAAATATCGGCGGCCATACTTATAATACAACCTACAGTGGCCCAATCGGCTCAGTAATTACACCTCATTTAAAGGGTATGGAAGAGTTTAAACACTTAAGCTATGCTTCTAGTCTTTGCGGTAAATGTTCTGAGGTATGTCCTGTAAAAATCGACATCCATAAAATGCTCCTGCTTAACCGCAGAGATGCCGCCGCCGGGCATGAAAACGGCAAAAAAGAGGAAATTGGCTGGAGCATGTTCAGCAGAATGATGCAAAAACGCAAATGGATGGATTTCTTTGGCGGGAAGTTTAAAAACTTTATGCTCAAAAGATTTTTCAAAAAAAGCTGGGGCAAATACCGGGAGATGCCTAAGGTTGCCGATAAATCTTTTGCTAAACAGTGGGAAGAACTGAAGAAAAATAAGGAATCTTAAATCAGAACTCATTAGTCAAAATAACCAGATATGCAATTTAACAGAGGTGATAAAGACGACAAGTTCTTACTGAACTTATACAGAAGATTGCTTTACCCTCGGATGGTTGAAGACAAAATGCTCAAGCTGTTGCGTCAAGGTAGAATTGGCAAATGGTTTTCGGGCATTGGCCAGGAAGCGATAGCTGTTGGCAGCACCTTAGCCATGCAAAATGATGAGTACATCTTACCTATGCACCGTAATTTGGGTGTTTTTACCTCTCGCGATATTCCTTTAAAAAAATTAATGGCCCAATGGCAAGGCAAAATTACCGGCTTCACCAAAGGCCGCGACCGCTCTTTCCATTTCGGCACACAAGAATATAAAATAATTGGGATGATATCCCACTTGGGGCCTCAAATGGCTTTAGCAGATGGTATTGCGCTGGCCGATGTTTTGGCCAATAAACAGCACGCCACATTAGTTTACACAGGAGAAGGGGCAACCAGTGAAGGCGATTTCCACGAAGCAGTAAATGTTGCCGCAGTTTGGAACCTTCCTGTTATTTTTTTAATCGAAAATAACGGATATGGCCTTTCTACTCCAAAGTCAGAGCAGTTCAGGTGCAAAAACCTGGTTGATAAGGCTATTGGTTATGGTGTAGAAGGCATTCAGATAGATGGAAATAATATTCTGGAGGTTTATAATACCATTAACCAGCTGGCCATGGAAATCCGAAAAGATCCAAGACCGGTTTTGGTAGAGTGCCTAACTTTTAGGATGCGTGGACATGAAGAAGCATCTGGCACTAAATATGTTCCGCAAGAACTGTTTGATGAATGGGAAAAGAAAGATCCGTTAAATAATTACGAAGCGTATTTAATTGAACAGAGTGTTTTAACCTCAGATTCAATTGTCGACATTAAAATCCAGGTTAAAAGAGACATTGAGTTGGAAGTTGAAGAAGCTTTTAACGAGGCTGAGCCTATCGCTAATGCCGATCAGGAAGAGACCGATATGTATTTTCCTTATCAGCAAGAAGTTGTCCGACCTAGTCAAACTTCCACAGAAAAAAGGTATTTAGATGCAATAACCGATGGATTAGACTTGGCCATGCAAAAGTATCCTAACCTGGTTTTAATGGGTCAAGACATTGCCGATTATGGTGGCGCTTTTAAAATTACAGATGGTTTTACTACTAAATATGGCAAAGGCAGAGTCCGCAACACCCCTATTTGCGAATCGGCCATTGTAGGGGCAGGTTTAGGCCTATCCATAAATGGTTATAAAGCTGTTGTGGAAATGCAATTTGCAGATTTTGTAACCGTCGGCTTTAATCAGATCGTGAATAATCTGGCAAAAACACATTACCGTTGGGGCGAAAAAGCCGATGTGGTAGTGCGCATGCCCACAGGTGCCGGAACAGGCGCAGGGCCATTCCACTCACAAAGCAACGAAGCCTGGTTTACCAAAACACCGGGTTTAAAAATTGTTTATCCCGCTTTCCCTGAAGATGCAAAAGGCTTGTTATTGGCGGCCATTGAAGATCCAAACCCAGTACTTTATTTCGAGCATAAATACCTTTACCGAAGTTTAAGCACCTCTGTTCCTGATGGCTATTATACTACAGAGATCGGCAAAGCAATTAGGCTTGCAGAAGGAAGTAAATTCGCAATCATTACCTACGGACTAGGCGTTCACTGGGCTTTAGACTACCTGCAGCAATATCCAGAAAGCGATGCCACCTTAATTGATCTGCGCACATTGCAGCCCTGGGATAAAGAAGCTGTAAGGGCAGCTGTTAAAGCAACCGGAAGGGTTTTAGTTTTGCATGAGGATACCTTAACCAATGGCTTTGGTGCCGAAATCTCCGCCTGGATTGGAGAGCACTGCTTCTCCTATCTGGATGCACCTGTAATGCGTTGCGCAAGCTTAGATACGGCAATTCCAATGAGCAAAGTATTGGAAGAAGATTTTTTAGCTAAAGCAAGATTGGCAGAAACGATTGATAAATTATTGAAATATTGAGAGCAGTTCAGAACATTAAAAAACAAAAAAATACATGGGCAATTTCAAAGTCGAAGGGAATATCATCAACATCACCAAGCGGAATATTTTCTTTGGCGAAGTAGCCGTTGAGGATGGAAAAATAAAATCAATCTCTAAAATCTCTGAACAGAAAGAAGGTGCTCATTTTATCTCACCAGGTTTTATAGATAGCCATGTGCACATCGAAAGCAGTATGCTAATTCCAAGTGAATTTGCACGATTGGCGGTTGTTCATGGAACCGTTTCTACGATTAGCGATCCACATGAAATTGCCAACGTTTGTGGAATGGAAGGTGTAGAATTTATGATTGAAAATGGCAATACCGTGCCTTTTAAATTTAATTTTGGTGCTCCAAGCTGTGTTCCAGCTACCATTTTTGAGACGGCTGGAGCTGAATTGGATCATGATGATGTAAAATCACTTTTAGCGCGTCCTGAAATAAAATATCTGAGCGAAATGATGAATTTCCCAGGCGTACTTTATAAAGATGAAGAAGTTTTAAAAAAGATTGCGGCGGCGCACCAGTTGGGTAAACCAGTTGATGGACATGCCCCGGGCTTACGTGGCGATGCTGTTCAACAATACATCAATGCCGGAATTTCTACCGATCACGAGTGTTTTACTGCAGATGAAGCGCTGGATAAATTACAGCGTGGTATGAAAATCCTCATCCGCGAAGGAAGCGCAGCCAAAAATTTTGAGGCGCTGATCGATCTATTGAACGATTGGCCAGAAATGATGATGTTCTGCAGCGACGATAAACATCCTGATAGTTTAGTCGAAAACCATATTAATCAGCTTTGTGCACGAGCAGTAAAAAAGGGAATTGATATTTTTAATGTGTTGCAGGCAGCCTGCATCAACCCTATTCTTCACTATAAATTAGATGTTGGCTCACTTCAGATCAATGATGATGCTGATTTTATCGTGCTTGAAGATTTAAAAACATTCACGGTTAAACAAACCTACATTGACGGGTTATTGCTTGCCGAAAATGGAAAAATAGTGGGCAACTGGGTAAAACATGTCGAAGATCGCGAATCGGTAAACCATTTCGATTGCAGTTTTAAAAAGGAAGAAGATTTTATTTATCCATTCACCGGACAAAAAGAAATTCCTGTTAGTGAAGCATTAGATGGGCAATTGATTACCAACAGGATATCTGCCAAACCAAAAGTTTTAAATCAAAATATCATTAGTGATCTGGAAAACGATGTTTTGAAAATGGTAGTCGTGAACCGTTACCATGATGCGCCTATTGCAATATCCTTCGTAAAAAACTTTGGCTTAAAAGAAGGCGCCATTGCCTCAAGCGTTGCCCATGACAGCCATAACATTATTGCAGTTGGTGTAGATGACAAAAGCATCTGCGAAGCAGTAAATTTGGTAATTATGGCCACTGGTGGCATAGTAGCTTTAGGCAATGAAAAAAAAGAAGTTTTAGCTCTACCGGTAGCCGGCTTAATGAGCAACCATAACGGTTATCAAGTTGCCCAAAGTTATACCTCCATAGATCGATTTGCGAAAGATTTAGGTTCTACTTTGCTTGCTCCATTTATGACGCTTTCTTTTATGGCTTTATTGGTAATTCCACACTTAAAACTAAGCGACAAAGGTTTATTTGATGGGGATGAATTTAAGTTTGTATAGATAAATTATTGAAAATCGTCATCTCGACTGAAGCGCAGCGAAATGGAGAGATCTATCTCAAGACAGATTTTGCTTCGCAGAGCCTTCGGGTTCTCGGCTTCGTTACACCCGATAGCTATCGGGTTCGCTCGAAATGATGATTTTTCGTTATTCCGCCACAAAAACCTCTGCAAGAGGATTAAACAGATATAACCGTTTATCATCCAAACAGATACAGCGGTACCGCTTCCTAATCCGTTCGCCTTTGGTAAAACGCCGGCCATCTTTAATTTTAAAGGTGGTATTAATCGGCAATTGCTCTAAATGTAAAGTCTCGGTTTTATTGCTGTCGTACTTTTTTAAGGCACGCGATAAATGCAGATCAGAACAGCTGGATGCCGCCGGGTTCGACATATAATTATCAATTGCTTTGTGTATATCGGCAGGGAAGATATTCATATCAAAAAAGGGAATCATCATTCGCTGAAAGTTCTTCTTCCACTCTGTGCCATGCGGTTTCACTTTATTCTTGAAATCGTTCCAGGTGAGCAAATGTGCAAACTCATGTACTGTGGTAACCAGAAAAGCGTAATGGTTAAGATTGAAGTTTACCGAAATACGATGGCCTTTGCCTTGATAAGGATGACGGTAATCGCCCAGTTTTGTGGAGCGGGTTTTAGAAATCTTAAATTCGCACTGAAAATAATCAATCCATTTTGCAATTAGCGGTGCCGCTGGTTCGGGCATGTACTGTGCTAAAACTTTAACCTTTTCCATTTAACCGCAAAGTTCGCAAAGTTTTTCGCAAAGAGACAAAAGAAATTTATAAGCCATTCACTACACGTTTTAATCCATCCTTTAACCTAATTACGTTAAAATTCATCAAAAGGCCTAATTTGTGATTCCCTAATTTCATATAAGTTAATGTTTGGGCTAAATGAATATCGTTTAACATTTCAATACTTTTCAGCTCTAAAACCAATTTCCGTTCCACTAAAATATCAATCCGATAACCGCAATCAAGTTTAATATCTTCAAAAACTAATGGCATCATCTTTTCTTTTTCTACAAATAATCCAGCCTTGAGAATTTTGTAATATAAACATTCTTTATAAGCACTTTCTAACAATCCTGGCCCTAAAGCATTATGAACTTCTATAGCCAATCCAATTACAATTTTTGAAAGTTCATTCTCATTCATAATATTATGTTTTCTTTGCGCCTTTGCGTTTCAGTCCTTGGCGCTCTTTGCGGTTAAAAATCGGCCTATTCCTCGGATGGGAACAACGACGCCAGCACCAACTTAATCTCCCCGAAAGAATAATCTTTACCCAAAAACTCCCTTATCGTAGCCATCGATTTTGTTTTCTGGCTCTCTACCGCATCACTGATATTTCTGATCTTATTGGCTTTTACCAGTTTGGTTACATCCAATTGCTGGGTTGAAACATAATAGGCCAGATGCCCCTCAATGGTACCGGCAGAAAAACCACGCTCTTTTGCAATTTCTTCTATTGTTTTCCCTTGCTCATAAAGCTCGAAGCTCACTAACTTGGTATCAACCTTTGGCTCCTTTTTCTTTTTCTCTGCTGCAGATTTTACCTTAAGTGTTTCTCCTTTTAACTGGATTGCTTTTTGGAGTTGGTTGTTTCTTTCGACCGTATTCAACAGCGCATCGGTATCCGCTTTGCTAAACTCTTTTCCTGCAATGAGTGCTTGCAACAATGCTTTGCTTTTATGCATTTTTTTCAATTGCTCATACACCAGAATTTCTAGTTCTAACAGTTCTGTAACATAGGTTTTAATCTGTTTTTCTTCTTTTATCGCTTCAATTTGGGCTAGGAAACGGTCTGAAATTTCCTTAACTAAAGGATTAAAATATTTTAAGGCAGCCTCTACCCTTTTCGATACATTAAATAAAGTATGTTCAGTTTGCTGTGCAAACAGGTTTTTGAGCTGATTAACAAACGTATCGGCCGTAGCCGTGATTTTTTGAAAGTCAGTATAAACGGTATCGGTCCAATCTTCGTGCTTTTGCTTGGTCGATTTTTCACTTTTATCAAATGTTTGACGGTGTTCTTTTAAGTAATATCGGATCAGGTTCAGATCGAATGCCGCGAGCAGATAACTGCGGATAAAAGTATAACTTTCTATACTGATCTGCTCGTTCAGCACTTCAGAAGGTTGTTTTGTTTTAGAGAAATAATGCACATTCTGATCCTGTTGCAGACCACTCTCGCGCAGGTGAGAAGTTAAAACCAAGCCCTTCAAAGAGCGTAAACGCGATAAGGCCACATAAGCCTGACCCGGCGCAAAAGCCTCCCCGACATCAATAATCGCTTTATCAAAAGTTAAACCCTGACTTTTATGTACGGTAATCGCCCAAGCGAGTTTAATGGGGTACTGAATAAACGAACCAGCCACATTTTCTTTGATCTCATTGGTTGCCTCATCCAGTTTATATTTAACATTTTCCCAGGTATAACGCGAAATCTCAATGACTGTCCTATCCTCGGGAAGCTCAATTTCGATTATATCCTTTTCGATATGATGTACCACACCGATCTTACCATTGTAATACCGTTTTTCGGCCGTCATATCATTTTTAATGAACATTACCTGTGCACCAACCTTTAATTCTAAACTTTTATCATTCGGGTAAGCATATTCATTAAATTCCCCTTGAATTTTTGCTTCAAAAAAGTAAGATTTGGTTTTCAGCTGGGCCAGTCTCTCACGGTTAATGCCATCAGCCTTATTGTTATGGGTGGTTAAAGTGATATAATTTTCGTCTGCCGAGGGTTTAAAATCCTGTTTGAAATGCTGCCTGAGCAAGGCCGTATCTTCTGCGGTGATTTTATTATTTCGAAGGTTATTCAGCAGATTGATAAAAACAGCATCATCCTGACGATAAATTTTATCCAGTTCGATATAAACCGGTGGATTATCCTGCAAGGCCAGTGCATCGAAGAAATAAATGCTCTTATAAAACTTAGCCATGATGCGCCACTCATCATTTTTTACCACTGGAGGTAACTGGTGCAGGTCGCCGATAAATAAAAGCTGTACTCCGCCAAAGGGGATATTTCTGTTTCGGCGTACATACCGCAATGCAAAATCGATCGCATCGAGCATATCGGCTCGCAACATACTTACCTCGTCGATAACAAGTAATTCCAGTTCCTGCAACATGCGGCGCTTATTGCCCTGCATGTTTAAGTGTTTTACTAAAGTTTTGGGCGTGTTGAAGTTAAAATTGATATTTTCATTGATCAAGGCGCCGGCAGCATCAGGGAAAAAGGCTCCGAAAGGAAGTTGAAAAAGCGAATGGATAGTTACCCCAGCTGCATTGATTGCAGCAATACCCGTTGGTGCCACAATTAAGGCTTTTTTATGCGTAAGCTGGATGAGTTTCCGTAGAAAAGTTGTTTTACCTGTTCCTGCTTTCCCAGTCAAGAAAACGTGTTTTGAGGTGTAATTAACAAATTTAGCCGCAATTTCTGCGGGCATAGAAGTTTCTTCCAAAGTGGGCATCGGCAGTAAAATTTTAGTCAACAATAAACGGAGGGATGAATAAAGCTAAACATTTTAGCACAAAACTAAACAATGATTGGTGAGAAATTTTAAATTTTATTGGATAATTTCGGTTTAAGCCACTGTTTAGCCGATAAAGTATTTAATTAGCGGAAATAAAACCCTTAATAGAATTACTGCAGCAGTAACCCACGCAACCTATTTTCAATTAAACAATTAACCTATTCAAACTTTAAGCAAATTCCTTATCTTTGCGGCCAGATGAAACAACAATATTCAAATCTTATCGCTGTTAAATTCCTTTAACAAGGTTTCATCTCTCTTTACACCCAAAATTTTATTATGCTTAACCCTGAAATAGAAAAACGTAAAACCTTTGCCATTATTAGTCACCCCGATGCGGGCAAAACCACACTGACAGAAAAGTTTCTGCTTTTTGGTGGTGCTATTAATACTGCTGGTGCGGTAAAAAGGAACAAAGCGAACCAAAGTAATACCTCCGATTTTATGGAGATCGAAAAGCAGCGTGGTATCTCGGTTGCGACTTCGGTAATGGGTTTCGAATACAGTGGTAAACGTATTAATATTCTGGATACACCCGGTCACAAGGATTTCGCAGAAGATACTTACAGAACCTTATCGGCGGTAGATAGTGTGATTTTGGTGGTAGACTGTGTAAAGGGTGTGGAGGAACAGACGGAGAAACTAATGTCGGTTTGCCGTATGCGTAATACACCTGTAATCATTTTCATCAACAAAATGGACCGTGAAGGTAAAGAGGCTTACGATTTACTGGATGAAATTGAAGAAAAATTAAACATCAGCCTTTGCCCGCTTTCATGGCCTATAGGTCAGGGACATACCTTTAAAGGCGTTTACAGCATTTATAACAAACATTTAAATTTATTCAACTCGGATAAAACCAAAGTAACCGATTCGGTTGTGGCGGCAAGTGATTTAAATGATCCATCTTTATTGAATTACCTAAAAGAAAACGAGATCAATACGTTGAAAGATGATGTTGAATTGGTTGACGGTATTTATGGTAAAATTGATAAGGATTTATATACGGACGGTTTAGTTGCACCTGTATTTTTTGGTAGTGCGATCAATAATTTCGGGATAAAAGAACTCTTGGACACCTTTATTGATATTGCCCCGAGCCCTCGACATAGAGAAGCTGAAGAGCGTGATGTGCTTGTTGAAGAGAAAAATTTCAGTGGTTTCGTATTTAAAATCCACGCCAACTTAGACCCTAAACACCGCGACAGGATTGCCTTTTTAAGGATATGTTCAGGTAAATTTGAACGCAATAAATTTTATTATCATACCCGTCAGGATAAGAAACTAAAATTCTCTAACCCGATGGACTTTATGGCTAACGAAAAAAGTATTGTTGAAGAGGCCTGGCCAGGCGACGTGGTTGGCTTATACGATAGTGGCAACTTTAAAATTGGAGATACCTTAACCGAAGGTGAAAAACTGCAGTTTAAAGGAATCCCTAGTTTCTCTCCATCTATTTTTAAAGAGGTAGAAAATATGGACCCAATGCGTACCAAACAATTGGAAAAAGGCATTGAACAGTTAACAGACGAAGGCGTTGCACAGTTATTTGTGATGCAGCCTGGAAACAGGAAAGTAATCGGTGCGGTTGGCGAGCTCCAGTTTGAGGTAATCAATTTCAGGTTAGAGCATGAGTATGGTGCAAAATGCCGTTTCCGTACCTTGAGTTATACCCGATCGAGCTGGGTAACTTCTACCGACAGAAAGAAACTGGATGAATTTGTAAAACGTAAACAACAGCATATCGGTTTCGATAAGGAAGCCAACCCTGTTTATCTGGCCGATAGTGAATATATGATCAATTTAACAAAACAGGATTATCCTGATATCGAATTCCATAAAACGAGCGAGTTTAAAAGTTAACTTTTGAATAATTGAGTGATTGAATGAGAGAATATTGGCAACAGCGCTAATAAGTTCATTAATTCAATCACTCAAATTCAATCATTTTCGTTTATCTTTTACTCATATCCCAAACTTTAAAGCTATTTAAAACCGCTTTACCTCCTGTGGAAAAGGCGGCTAAGCCGGTGGCTTTTTCATCAGGAAAAATCATCGTGGTAATTACTTTTTCGCCACCATTCACGAAAACTTCTAATGAAGATTTATCGAGCAAAATCTGGAGTTTTATTCTACCGTTTACAGGACTCACGGTTATGGTTTGAATGATGTTCTTATCGTTTTTAATACCTTTCTCTGAACGTGAGCAATCTACATAAAGTTGTTTTTTAACAGCATCATAGCCCACTTCAACTTCCTTAACAACATTTCCTTTCTCATCCTTTAGTTGTGCAAGCTTAAAACCTAGGTTTTTTGCACCCTTAACAGAAAATTCGGCATCAATCCAATACGAATTTTGGCTGTCACCCAAGTCGATATCCTGATCAATAACAATATTTTGTTTGGTTATGACTTTACTACCTGAGTGTTTTTTAATATTATCGGCAATCAGGCTGGCCGGTTGCTGAAACAACCTAATTCCTTCGGGTGTAGTTCTTAAAGATAAATCTCTTGGGATAGACATCTGTCCTTTCCATGGGAATGTTTCTTTACCGCCAGGTTGTAACCATCCCAATAAAATCCGCTGTTTTTTTGGCGCATCGTTCCATGGAATAGCTGCATAAAAAGAATCGCCTTCATCAACCAATAAGGTCAATTTCCCATCATTGTCGTTCTTAAAAGTCTTGCCATCAAAATCGCCTACAAAATATTGCATCGTTGGCCCTTTTGGTCCAAATAAGGATATGGCTAAAACCCATTTTGTATTATTCTTATTTCCGTCAACCGCCAGGGGAATAATAAACGGGCATTCCCACCCACTCCCCTGATTGCCTTGTTTCCCAAAATCGCTCAGCATGGTCCAGTCTTTTAAGTTTTTTGAGCCATAAAACCGCACCTGATGCTCATCAACCATCGCAACAGTCATGATCCATTGCTGAGAGGCCTCATGCCACCATACATTAGGGTCCCTGAAATCTTTTTTATTTAAATCGATAACAGGATTTTTGGCATAATTGGTAAAGGTTAACCCTCCATCATTGCTATAAGCCATGTATTGAGATTCATTCCGTTGCTTAGGTAGATCTGCCGTATAAAAAGCGACAACGGGTGCTTGTCCTTTCCCCAATCCACTTACATTATGTTTATCCAGCACAGCCGAACCCGAAAAAATCATGGTGGTGGTGTCATTTGTGATTTTTTCCGGAATAGCAACCGGAAGGTGTTTCCAGTTCACCAGATCTTTACTGGTGGCATGGCCCCAGCTCATGTGCCCCCATTTATTTTCGAACGGATTGTACTGATAATAAAGATGAAATTCCCCATTCAGATAAATCAATCCATTTGGATCATTTAACCAATTTGATGGTGCTGTAAAATGATAGGTCGGCCTCCATTGAGGCGTAGGCTGTTGAGCGAAAACTCTTACCGAACAGCAAATTAAAAAAGCTAGAATATATTTGGTCTTGAACATAATTAAATTCAAGTTAAACATAAGAATTCAATTACTAAAACGTTTAACTAGTTTCTTAAGGTCTTTATAAAAAAATTTTCTTCATCAACGCTTTCGTACTGCTTATACGTTTGTGCTAAACGCCTTTTAATTTTTGAGATCAACAATCGTGGCAAAAGCACTTTAACACACTCTCCAAAGCCTAAAATTTCGCGCTCGAGTTCATAATTCAATACCACATCGATCCTAAAAATTGTTGTTTTTTCGTTCTTATTTAATACCACTTGCGATTGATGCATTGGTTTAGTTACCACGTATGGTGCATGATCGTTTGTAAATTCCAGGATCACCTTCTGCGCGCGGTCACGTTCGTTTTTGGTTACGCCGATTAAATCATCGTAATATCTATCGAAATCTACCCCCTGGTACGCAACAAAAGTTTCATTAGGTAGTTCCTGAAATTCTACTATCCTATCCAGTGCTAAATTTAAGATCTCTGGCCGCTTTTTAGCTTTACAAATCAAAAACCATCTGTTGCGGTATTCTTTTAATAGATACGGATAGTAAATTCCCTGCTGTGATTGTTGCGCCTTGAAAGATTTATATTCTATTAATAAAGATCGTTTGTTTAAAACCGCTTGATACAAGGGCGGGATACATTCTAAACCCTTAACCAGCTTATTACTCTCCAATTGGATATTATTGCCACTCTGTTTGGTCGATTTGTAGAGGTTATTTTCCAATCGGGCAATCATATCGCTCATTTCGTCGAAATAATTAAAGGCATTAAACTGTTTGAGTACACCAACAATTTCCTTCATTTTATCTACATCGGCATTATTGATCGGCGCTTTGGTAATACTGAAAGCTGGGTCTTCGTAAGCATAAAAGCGTTTATCGTTTACCACAATCGGCGCATTGTAGCCCAATTTGTCACTCCGCATCAGTTGGATATCGGCTTGGATAGTCCGCTTGCTTACCCCAGTGGTAATCCCTTCGAGCTCGTATAGCGTTGCCGATACCTTTTCGATAAGATCCTCTAATGTCCATTTACGGTAACGGTTCTTCAAACAGTCGTCGATAGTTTTATACCGGATGAGCGCCAATTTATTTACTGCCATTTTTAATCAATTTGAGTTTGAAGCTAAAAAATCTGATTGAAAAGCTTAACTAAATATAGCAAAGCATTTATCATCTACGCAATACAATTGCGCAATTGAGTGTTAAAAGAATAAATTTAATTGAAAAATAAATTTTATTAATCTAATTACCAGATACTTATTTATTTTATCACAAAATAAATTTTACTACGCAAATCGACCGCGTAGTGGTGGTGGCATCTTTGTAATGTCGCTAGTCGATACAGTTCTTTGAGAAATATTAATAGCAACAATCTGATTGATAAAAAACAGTTTACTGTCCTAAATGATACGCGCTCTCTGTCATGTTGCTCCGATTTATTTGGGTCAGCATTTCATTAAAATGAAGCCCCTGTTCGGGATACGCCGGACAGGGTTAGTAAAGGGTACCACAATCAGATCAATATAAAGAAATCCCGAAAGGGATGGCAACACTAAATAAAATCTATCCAATGTTGTGGGTTTCGGAATAGCCCCAAAGTATTCGGGCAGATTGCTTGGAATATACTGATAAGGATTATGATAGACTGTCTAAACACGTTGTGTGTCGTGGGTTCGAATCCCGCTTCCGAGCAATCGGAATAACTCAGTTTGGTTAGAGTAACAACCACCAATGCAGGTTCGAATCCTGCTTCCAACCATCACTTGGAATCGCATAAGGGTAATGCAATGGACTTAGGATCCATCTTAAAAGAAGGGTAACTTTTCAAACCGCTCAAAAGATCAGCATTGTAAAACCGCACTCAGCTTTAAGGTTTATCATAAAATCTCAAAAGCGAATTTGCCTTTTGCTTTGTAAGCAAAACAGATGAACGAAACGGTTTAAAAATCAAATTCAGCAATTAGCGGCTAACAGAATCTTCGGATGCGAAAACTGCTAAAGTTCAATTTCATTCTTAAAAACATCAGGATTCTTTTTACTTCCGCAAGAAACGAATGAATGCGCTTTTGCAATGCTTTGTAAAACAAGAAATTAAATAATTATAAATCTCAACATCAGAAAACATGAAAAGAGTAACCATTAACACCAATTATGTTGGATTGGTGTTTAAAAAAGGAAAATTAAAAAACGTTTTAACCGCAGGAACTTACTGGTTAGGTTTCGGTGAAGACATGACCTTGTACGATATGGCAAAAGAGTACTATTACACGGTTGCCGAGTTGGATATTTTATTGGAAAATGCAGATTTTGTGAATTTAATTCACCTGGTAAGTGTGGCCGATAATGAGTTGGCTTTGGTTTATCAAAACAAAAATTTCAAGAACGTTTTAACGGCTGGCAGACATGCCATCTGGAAAAGCTTGTCTGCATATAACTTTGTTAAGGTAGATATCAGTAACATCAATATTGACGAAACCATTGATAAAAACTTATTGGAGAAAGCTCCATTATTGAATTACATCAGGGCTTACAAAGTAGAATCGTTCGAAAAAGCCTTGTTATTTATCGATGGTAAATTTGAAAAGGTAATGGAAGCAGGAAACTATGTTTACTGGAAAAACAGCACCACTATTCAGGTTATTAAAACCGATATGAGGCAATTGAATATGGAGATCATCGGACAGGAAATCTTAACTAAAGATAAAGCGCAATTGAGGGTTAACTTCAGCATCCAATATAAAGTTGATGACATCATCAAAGCCTTATTAGAGAACAAAGAATTTGAAAAACAATTGTACATCACCATGCAATTGGCATTAAGAGAATGTATTGGTTTAATGACTTTTGACGAATTGATGGAAAGCAAAGAAAAAATTGCTGAAATGGTAATGGCTATTACCTTGGATAAGGTTGAAAACCTGGGTGTAAAATTAACAAACTGTGGTGTTAAAGACATCGTTTTACCTGGTGACGTTAAAGAAATTATGAACCAGGTTTTAGTTGCCGAAAAAAGAGCCCAAGCCAATATCATTACCCGTAGAGAAGAAACGGCCTCGACCAGAAGTTTGTTGAATACCGCCAAATTGATGGAAGACAATGCTATGTTGTATAAGTTGAAAGAGATGGAATATGTGGAGAAAATCGCAGAAAAGATCAACAACATCAGCTTATCGGGCAGTGGACAAATTGTAGATCAGTTGAAGCAGATCTTCGTAAAATAAATTAAATTTAGAAACCCCTCGGTTGGGTGAATGTTGCCTACCGAGGATTAATTAGAAATAAAATGAACAACAACATAACAGGAAAAGACCTGATCGAAATAGGTTATTCCGAAGGAAAAATAGTAGGCTTGGCTTTAGATATCCTGAAAGAAAATTTCGCGGATATTGAAGAAAAAAAATTATTGGCTTTATTTAAAAAAGTAAAAGACTATCCTGAAAGTTTTTTGGATGATGAAGTATTAAGTGTACTGGCAACTGCTGTGATCGAGGAAGCCAATCCGAAATCAGATGGAACCATTGAATTGATCAGCAATGCTAAAGATTATTCAATTTTCGGTGCCGATTATATAGAAGAAGGTGCCAGAAATCAAATGGATATTGCCATGAAACTGCCTGTTTCAGTAGCT
Organism: Pedobacter ginsenosidimutans; assembly: GCF_001442625.1. GTDB lineage: Bacteria > Bacteroidota > Bacteroidia > Sphingobacteriales > Sphingobacteriaceae > Pedobacter > Pedobacter ginsenosidimutans. Next base: position 162,016 of record NZ_LMZQ01000004.1, read on the forward strand.
GGAGCATTGATGCCTGATGCTCACCAAGGCTATGGCTTGCCAATTGGTGGTGTTTTGGCGACCAGAAATGCAATTATCCCTTATGGTGTAGGTGTAGATATTGGTTGCCGAATGGCTTTGAGTATTTTCGATATCCCAGAGAAACATTATTTCGGGAAGGATGCAATGTACAAACGCGAATTAATTGCTTTTACCAAATTTGGTGCGGGTCAAAATTTTAAAGGTAATGAAAGAGCTGATCATGATGTTTTAGAAAATGACGCATTTAACGCTACTCCTTTTCTTAAAAATTTACACGGAAAGGCCTGGGCACAACTGGGTACTTCAGGTGGTGGAAATCACTTTGTAGAATGGGGGATTATTGATTTTGCCGAACGCGATGAGATTTTAAATATCGATAAAGGACGTTACGTAGCATTGTTGACCCATTCAGGTTCCCGTGGTTTTGGCGCAACCATTGCAGGTCATTACACCAAACTGGCTAAAGACATCTGTAAACTCCCTAAAGTGGCTATAAACCTGGCTTATTTGGATCTAAATTCTGCCGAAGGACAAGAGTATTGGATTGCAATGAACTTAGCTGGCGATTATGCTTCAGCCTGTCATGAGGTGATCCATAAAAGATTAACCAAGGCCATTGGCACTAAAGTTTTGGCCAAGGTAGAAAACCACCATAATTTTGCATGGAAAGAAATGCTTGATGGCGAGGAAGTGATTGTGCACCGAAAAGGGGCTACACCGGCAGGTAAAGGTGTGATGGGAATCATTCCGGGAAGTATGACGGCGCCGGGATTTTTGGTTAGGGGAAAAGGTGAAATGAGTGCAATCAATTCAGCATCTCATGGTGCGGGTAGACAAATGAGCCGAACAAAAGCGATTCAATCGATTACCAAATCGGATATGAAAGCGATTTTGAAAGATCACAACGTCACTTTAATCGGAGCAGGTTTAGATGAGGCGCCAATGGCCTATAAAGACATCAACAAAGTGATGGCAGCACAAACAGAACTGGTTGATGTAGTAGCCAAGTTTGAACCAAAAATGGTGAGAATGGCGGATGATGGAAGTAGGGAAGACTAGTTTGATGGTGGGAGTCTGAAGTTGAATGTCCATAGTTGCAAATACATAAACCTCGCAGGTTTCAGAAACCTGCGAGGTTTAATGTTATTTCAAAAAAATTAGAAGAACATTGGTTCCTGTCTATTATCCCAAAAGAAAAGAATTTCTATCCGATCAGACTTAACCTCATAAAATACAGAAGAAAGCTTTTTGATTAATCCTTGTCGGATATTAGGATCAAATTCAGTTTCTTTATAAAGGAATGGAGAATTACTAATTAATTCTAAAGTTTTAATCGTATTCTTTTTAAATCACTTAATGCTTTAGCCCCTAATCTTTCATGTATTTGAGTACAAATGGATTCGAAAGTTATATATGCTGTTTCTGATATGATTACAGGCAAAGTCATCAAATAGTTGAGATTTTTTCTTTAAATTCTTCTAAAGAAAAGCTTTTGCCTGCTTTGATATCATCCTGTCCTTTTTTTATCCCAGACACAACATGTGCTGGTAAAGAACTATCTTTTTTTATTTCATAAGGAACTTCTAAAGCTTTAAGAAATGCCTTTAAAGCTTTTTCTTGCATTTTATCGGGATGTACAAGGTAAGTTTCCATATAAACGTGATTTTAAACTAATATACAAATTTAAAGATTATTAAATAAAACCTTCAAACTTAAATAGTGTCCATCAAAAGATTAAAAACAAAAAACCTCTTCAAAATTAATTGAAGAGGTTTTTTATTTTATAATCCTATTTCAACTTACTCAAAGCGGTTTTAATCCTTGGTAACATGTCTTTAATATCCTGCAGGGTACAAGCACCAACCGAAGCCCTGAACCAAGGCATACTGTCTTCATTCCCAAATGCAGAGAATGGAACCAAAGCTGCTCCGGCTTCTTTAATCAGATAGAAATTCACATCTGCACTGTCTTTTAAAAGCTTACCATCTTCAGTAGTTTTTCCGATGTAATCGATTTTTATGGTCAAATAAATGGCACCCATAGGCTCAACAGCATCAACATTAAAACCTTCAGCTTTTAATTCGTTAAAACCGTTGTAAAGTGCATTTAAACTATCTTGAATTTGGCCTTTAAAACTGGTCAAAAAAGTATCTACCTGTGTTTTATCATTAAAATAGTTAGACATAGCCACTTGCTCAGCTTTCGGTGCCCATGCGCCCATATGCCCAACCAATGCTTTCATTCTATTGATAATATCCTCCGGACCAAAACCCCAGCCTACACGTACACCTGTTGCAGCCAAACATTTCGAGCTACCATCAACAAAAACGGTAAAAGGACGCATTGCAGGGCGCAAAGAAACTGGGTTTACATGCTCTTTTCCGAAAGTTAAAAGCGAATAAATCTGATCGTACATCATGTACAACGGTTTTTCGTCGGCACTACGTGATGCATTTTCTTCTAACACAGCATCGCAGATTTCAGCTAGTGAATCTGCATCAAACATGGTTCCCGTTGGGTTTAACGGCGAGCACAAGGCCAATAAAGTTGCCCCTTTTAAATGCGGTTTTAGCTGTGCAGCCGTTGGCATAAAATTATGTGCAGCATCTGTTTCTACAGCAATTGTTTTTGCCGAAGTTAAATGTGAATAGTGGTTGTTATTCCAAGATGGTGCAGGGAAAACTACGGTATCGCCAGGATCGATTAAAGCCAGATAAGTTGCATAAATTAACGGGCGTGAACCACCAGAAACTAAAATGCTATTGGTGTTGTATTCTAACCCAAACCTATCCTTTAATAATTCAGAAACCGTCTCGCGTAATGGCAAAACACCATCAGCAGGTGGATAATTGGTCTGATTGGCATTGTACGCCTCGACAATTCCGGCCTTTAGTTCGGTCGGGATTGGGTAAATGTTTGCATCAAAATCGCCTATGGTTAAATTAGCGATCGAAGCACCTTTGCGCTTCATTTCGTTAACTTCGTTACCGATTTTTATAATTTCTGAGCCGATTAATGAACTGGCCAATACTGAAACTTTCATCTATTTATATTTTGTTTCTATGGTGATGAAGCTATCATGACTTGGTAATTATTCCCTTGTAGAAAATCATGATAGTTTCATACTTATATGTTGAAGCTGGTGTTAGCAGATTTATAATGCTTTAATTATTTTTTGAAGTTCTTTTTTATCAATACTACTTTCTTCTGATTTATCGTAGAGGGTCAACATATTGATAATTGTACCGTCGGTAATGTCTGAAACTAAATAAGTTATTATCCTAAATCCTCCACTTTTACCTTTTCCTTTGCTTTTTACCGCAAGTCTAATTTTGTATAAACCTGCACCCAGATCATTACCTTGGTGCGGATTTTCACGAAGTTTTTCTTCGAGTTCGTAGAGATCTTCTACTAAAGAAATATATTTCTTTTTATAGACTTTGGCTTTCTTGATAAAAACGTCTGAATAAATAACCTCATTAGCCATTAAATGTCTTTTAAACTTAGAGGCTTCCGTTTTCCTTGCTGCATTTCCTTAATTTCTTTTAAAGCTTGAGCAATTTCAGATGTTATCTGACTGGTTGGTTCTGATTTAACTTTTGCACCAATTTTGCTAAGGAATTCTTTTACAAAACCTGCATCTTTGTCCTTAATTTCTATTGTTAAAGTTGTCATAATTACAAATTTAGCAAAATTTATTTAACCAAATCTTCTATCGCTTTATTCACTTTTCCGAAACCAAATTGAGATAATACCCCTTGCATTGCCGAAGTAATCTGCTCGTTGCACAGGTTGCCGATACTTCCTTCGTGTGTATGGTGTATTTGGCCAGATGGTGCAAAACTACCATTTTCTATCTGTTCGCCAACAATCTTATAAGCCTCTCTAAATGGGACACCTTGTAAAGCCAGATCGTTTACGACTTCAACGCTAAACAGGTAATCATATTTTTTATCCTTCAAAATATCATCTTTTATGGTGATGTTCTGGAGCATAAAAGTGGCGATCTCCAAACATTCATTTAACGACGTAATTGCCGGGAAAAGGTTTTCCTTTAATAATTGTAAATCGCGGTGATAACCTGATGGCAAATTGGTAATCATCATGGCAATTTCATTCGGCAAAGCCTGAATTTTATTGCAACGCGAACGGATCAACTCAAAAACATCAGGGTTTTTCTTGTGTGGCATAATACTCGAACCTGTAGTAAGTTCTGCCGGAAAACTAATGAATCCGAAATTCTGATTAATGAACAAGCACACATCCATAGCCATTTTAGCTAAAGTTGCCGCAACAGCGCTCATTGCCTGTGCTAAAATCCTTTCGGTTTTGCCACGCCCCATCTGTGCATAAACCACGTTATAGTTCAAACTTTCAAAACCCAACAACTCAGTAGTTAAGGTTCTATTTAACGGAAATGAAGAGCCATAACCTGCGGCAGAGCCTAAGGGATTTTTGTTGCAGATTTTCCATGCAGCCAACATTAGTTCCATATCATCTGCCAAGCTTTCGGCATAGGCACCAAACCATAGGCCAAAAGACGATGGCATGGCAATCTGCAAATGCGTATAACCAGGCATCAATTTATCTTTGTGCGTATTGCTCAGCTCAATTAGCTCATTAAACAAAGTTGAGGTTTGGCCAACCATATCTTCAATGCAAGCCCTAAAGAACAGTTTCAAATCAACCAGTACCTGATCATTACGCGACCGACCACTATGGATTTTCTTGCCTGCTTCTCCAATACGTTGAGTAAGTAACCATTCAACCTGTGAGTGCACATCTTCTACGCTGTCTTCGATTGTGAAATTTCCAGCTTCAATTTCTGCATAAATATTTTTCAATTCCTGCTGGACGGTTCTCAGTTCGTCAGCTGTTAGCAAATTAATGGTTTCTAACATTTGGGTGTGCGCCAAAGAACCCAACACATCAAACTTTGCCATTTGCAGATCCAGTTCACGGTCTTTACCAACCGTAAAACGCTCTACAAATTGATTTACATCTATATTTTTTTGCCAGATTTTCATTCTTGTGATTGCTCTATTTTATACCTGCACAAAGGCAGTCGAAATACCCGCAAAAGTACAATAAATACATTAGAAATCAGGAATGAGATTGATTTGTAATGCACATTAAAACGCCAATAAACTCAATTTTATATGGCTACTCATAATTCTTGGTTTAAAAGCTTATTTTCGTATAAACTTAAACTTATTATGAAATCCCTAAAACTGTTCTCCTCCGTTTTTTTCATGCTTGTTATACACCAGCTACAAGCACAGGAAAAACCAGCGTTAGGCTGGAAAGATGTATCTAAATGGACCTTTAATAGACCTGCTACTTTATCGCCCAACGGCGAATGGATTGCGCTGGCCAGTGGCCCGGTTGAGGGAGATCTAAAGATGACGATCAGAAAAACCAATGATACTTTAAGCCGCAACTACCCGATTGGAGCAATGGCCAATAGCATCTCATTTTCAAACGATTCAAAATTTGCTGCTTTTAAAGTTGCACTTAAGGATAGCGAAGCCAAAGCAGCAAAGAAAACAAACAAACCGGTTTATGATAAACTCTTGCTGGTTTCGTTAAGTGATAATAAACAGACGACTTTCGAAAAGGTAAAAAGTTTTAGCTTTTCTGAAAAATCACCTGAATGGATTGCCATCCAATTTGCTCCGGCAGAAAATGCTTCTAAAGAGAAAGATGCACCAAAAGGTACCGACGTACTGCTTTACAACCTGATCACCAAAAAAAGTTACAACGTCGGTAATGTTTCGGAATTTGCATTTAACAAAACAGGAAGCCAGTTTGCTTATGTTATCGATGCAGCAGGGCAAAATGGAAACGGTATTTTTTTACGTGATATGAAAACAGGCATTACCACGGCGCTTGATAATGATAAAGCTGTTTATCAGAAACTGGGGTGGAATGAACAGGGAACTGCATTTGCTTTGCTTAAGGCCAATAAAAACGATAAATATAAAGATGATGTTTACAGTATGCTTGGTTTTAACAAAATCAATGGAGATTTAACAAACAAAGTAATATATAATGGTATTGACGACAAAATATTCCCGGCCAATATGGGCATCAACACCAATGCTACCCCATTCTGGTCTGACGATCAAACCGTGTTGTTCCTTGGCGTTAATACATTAACTAAAAAGGAAGATAAGAAAGAAGAAAAAAAGGAGGATAAGAAATCAGACACTTTAGCCAAGGCAAAACCTGAGGTTAAAAAAGATGATATCGAGAAACCTGATATGATTATCTGGAATTGGCAGGATAAAAGACTACAATCGGCCCAACAAACGCAAGAAATGCGCGATAAAAATTTTAGTTATTTAAGTGCTTACCGCATTGCGGATAAAAAATTCATCCAACTCGCAGATAGCAACATGCGCTCAGTTAGTGTAAACCCGAAAAGTTTATACGCGATTGGGTACGATAATTCGAAATATGAGCTGATGGGAAATTTAGATGGACAAAGCTATGTGGATGTTTATCTGATCGATCTTAAAACCTTTGGCAAGAAATTACTATTTGAGAAAATGTATGCCTCTAATGGTGGAAGACTTGTGATTGCACCAAATGGAACTTTAGCCAGCTATTATTTAGACGGTGTATTTTATAGCATTAATTTAGAAAGCGGAAAAACGGCTAATCTTACCGGCAAGATTAAATCTTCTTTTGTCGATGAATTAGATGACCATAACGTAATAAAACCAGCCACGCAAAACCTGGGCTGGTCAGCTGATTCTAAATATGCATTGATTAAGGATAATTACGATTTATGGAAAATCTCTGCTGACGGAAACAGTATCACTCCATTATCAGATAATTGGAAAAGCAAGAAAACCGAAGTAGCCACCCGTTTCCGCGTTGATGCTGATGAGAAAGGTGTTGATTTAAGCAAAGACCAGTATTTTGCGGTATTTAATACCAAAAACAAGAAAAATGGCATTGGGATTTTACCAGCAGGTAAATCTAAGATCAATATTTTGTTCCTAGACGACAATGCTTACCAAAGTTTTTCAAAAGCCGAACAAGCTAAAGTTTTTACTTATACCAAAAGTAATTTTCAGCAATCGCCAGATTATTATGTAAGTACAACGGGCGATTTAAGTACTGCCAAAAAAGTAACCACAAATACTCCAGATCAGGCCAAATATGCATGGTCTTCGGGTGTAAAACTAATTGACTATGTGAGTGCAAATGGCGATAGCTTACAAGCGGCCATTTATTTACCTGCCAATTATGTTCCCGGAAAGGCTTATCCTACCATCACATACATTTACGAAAGGTTGACTGATGACCTGAATACTTATACCATGCCTACATTTCCTGGTGGAGGTTTCAACAAAGCGATGTATACCAGCAATGGATACGCAGTTTTAATGCCCGATATTAAATATAAGCTGAATGATCCGGGCATGTCGGCCGTTGCCTGCGTAGTACCTGCGGTAAAGGCAGCCATTGCTACCGGAATTGTTGACGAAAAAAATGTGGCTATCCATGGTCACTCATGGGGTGGTTACCAAACTTCATTTTTAATTACCCAAACCAATATTTTTAAAGCGGCCGCAGCAGGAGCACCTTTAACCAACATGATCAGCATGTACAGCTTAATCTATTGGAATAGCGGTGGCACAAACCAAGCCATTTTCGAAGCCAGTCAAGGTAGGTTAACGCCTGGTTATTGGGATAACTGGGATGCTTTCGCACGCAACTCCCCAGTGTATCACATCAAAAAAGTACAAACTCCATTATTGCTTTTACACAATGATAAAGATGGGGCTGTAGATTTTACCCAGGGCATTGAATATTACAATGGTTTAAGAAGGTTAAACAAACCTGTTGTTATGATTACCTATCGTGGCGAAAATCACGGAATTGCAAAATTGCCTAACCGTAAAGATTATGCTGTACGGATGATGGAATACTTTGACTATATGCTTAAAGGAAAACCTGCTCCTGAATGGTGGAGCAAGGGGGTAAATCGATTAGATATGGAAAAACACTTAGAGGCAAGAGCTTTTGATGGTGGCGAAGAGAATTGATTATTTTGAGAAAGCCTCAGATCTATTAGACCTGAGGCTTTCTTTTTATTTACCGTTTATTACCGGTTTTAACATATTAACATATCCCTCAACTCCTTCGGCTACTTCTCTAACATATAAAAACTCATCAGCCATGTGCGAGCGGCCAGAAAATCCTGGACCGCATTTTACCGATGGGATATCTAACAACGCCTGATCGGAAGTAGTAGGCGAACCATAAGTGGTTTTTCCAAGGGCAACACCAGCCTGAACAACCGGATGGTTTTTATCAATCGACGATGGTTTTAAACGGATAGAGCGTGGGGTAACATCACAATCAACATTTGCCCTGATGATCTCTAAAACCTCTTCATTAGTGTAAGCATCTGTTACACGAACATCAACCGTAAAAGTACAATTTGCCGGAACAACGTTATGTTGCGAACCTGCGTTGATAATCGTAACCGTCATTTTTAATGGCCCGAAAACCTCCGATACTTTGGGAAACTGATAGTTTCTAAACCACTCAATATCTTTTAACGCTTTGTAAATGGCATTCTCTCCCTCTTCGCGAGCAGCATGACCAGCTTTACCATGCGATACACAATCCAACACCAACAAGCCACGTTCTGCAATGGCTAAATTCATTTCTGTCGGTTCGCCAACGATACCAAACTCCAGTTCGCCCAAATCAGGAAGAACCAATTCTAATCCATTATTACCAGAAATTTCTTCCTCGGCAGTAGCTGCCAAACAGATATTGTATTTTAAATCTGCCTGCTCATAATAATATAAAAACGTTCCGATTAGCGACACTAAACAACCACCAGCATCATTACTGCCCAAACCAAACAGTTTATCACCTTCAATTGCAGCATCGTAAGGATCGCGGGTATAACCAGAATTAGGCTTAACCGTATCGTGATGTGAATTTAAAAGCAATGTTGGCTTAGCCGGATCAAAATGTTTGTTGTAAGCCCAAACGTTATTCATTTTACGCTGAGTCTTAACCCCTCTCTCCTCCAAAAACTGCGCAATTAAATTCGCCGTCCGATCTTCTTCTTTACTAAAAGACTGGATGCGGATCAACTGTCGCAATAAATCCAGACTTTCTTTTTGTATATTTTCTAATAACATAGTATCAAGTAATTAGTATTAAGTATCAAGACTAAACCCGTCTTTAAACTTTCTACCTTTTATTTTGGCTTTCAGTTTTATGTTTGCGATTAAGACTTTATGCCCAATACCGCTAACCCTCTTTAGTATACAGATTTCCTGCTTTTAAAGCCGAAAGTTTAATACCTTTTATCAATGATGAGCTAAAACCGTTATGTTCCATTTCATTTAAACCTGCTATGGTACAACCTTTCGGCGAAGTTACCTTATCTATTTCTGATTCTGGGTGTGTTCCGTGTAATAAAAGCAAATCGGCAGCTCCTTTAGCCGTTTGAACAGCCATTTTCAAAGCTTCATCAGCATGAAAACCGATTTCTACCCCACCTTGTGATGCCGCCCTAATTGCCCTTAAAAAAAACGCAATCCCGCATGCACAAAGCGCTGTTGCCGAAGTCATTAAATCTTCATTTATTTTCACCACAGAGCCTACTGTTTCGAACATTTTAGTCACACTTGCAATATTTTCTCCTGAGGCGTTATCGCTGGCCATGCAAGTCATTGATTGACCAATAGCAATTGCCGTGTTGGGCATCACCCTGATTACCTCAACATCATCACCTAATTTTTCTCTAACCGCAGCACAACTCACGCCAGAAATTACCGAAATAACCAAATGTTTGGCCGGAACAATTGAAGTTTGAATTTCATCTAAAACCGTATTTAATTGTTGCGGCAGAACAGCCAAAATCACCACATCAGCATCAACTACAGCCTGTTTATTGTTATTGCTTACATTAAAACCGGCTTCGGCAAAAGATTTTAAATGGTCGATATTTCTACGGGTAAGCGTAATGTTGTCTGCTTGAGCAAAGTCGGCTTTTACCAAACCTTTCGCTAAAGATAAACCGATATTTCCGCTACCAATTATGGCTATTTTTTTTTTCATGTGGTTCGTTTATTATTTCCTTTCGGACTGGTTACATAGATTTATATTTTTGTTGGAAAAGCAGGTTCAGTAATTCTATTGATGTTCAGTCCTGCTATACACTTCAATCTTTTCTAACTTCAGCCATTCCATCCATTATCGTCATTGCGAGGAGGAACGACGTGGCAATCTTTCTCATTTTGAACACAAAAAGTATTTCCGTTTCTATCAGGTTTAAATGACAAAGCCAACATTAATCGGTTTCCTTTCCTTTCTAATCCCAAAACCTTCCGCCTTCAACCTTTCTACACTCTACCTTATTTTAACATTTTGGTGCCAAAAGTTCCCTCGGCAAGTTCAGCGAGCTCATCGGCTTTGCCGATATAAACCGCAGAAACTCCTTTCTTAATCGCTTCAAAGGCATTGTGCAGTTTAGGGATCATTCCACCTTGCACAGTTCCATCGGCTTTTAAACCTTCAAACTCATCGGCTTTGATTTCTCTTACAACAGAAGCATCATCATTAACATCCCGAAGTACCCCTTTTTTCTCAAAGCAATATACCAAACGTGTTTCATACAAGTTCGACATCGCTACTGCAACAGAAGAAGCAATGGTATCAGCATTGGTATTTAGAAGCTGAGTATCACCGTCATGTGTAATTGCACATAAAACAGGAACAAAGCCAGCATTTAATAAAGTGCCTAAAGTGTTCGCTGAAACAGAATTTTCATCTAAATCGCCAACAAAACCATAATCAATTACGGCTCCAGCCATAGGACCACCTTCCAGGCCATAGGTTTTGGTAATAACAGGTCTTTTTTTCGCCTTAATGATATTACCATCTGCGCCGGTTAAACCAATCGCATTACTTCCTTTGGCCTGTAGTTGGGCAACCATATTTTTATTGATCAGTCCGGCGTAAACCATCGTTACAATACGCAGTGTTTCGATATCGGTAATTCTTCTTCCCTCAACCATTTTGGCTTCAATGCCCAACGATTCGCCCAGTTCAGTTGCAATTTTACCCCCGCCATGAACCAGGATTTTATCTCCTGGCAATGAAGTAAAATCCAATAAAAACTGGTGTAGGTTTTCGGAGTTATCGATTACGTTTCCGCCGATTTTTATGATAGTGAGTTGTTTCATAATTTATTCTTACCGTGGTTCGTGTCTCCACGAACCACATTAATAATTTTGTTTCACCATATTAATAATTTCGGCTCGTGAGGACACGAGCCGAGGCATATGATTTACAATTCCTCCAACATGGCTTTTATCACCGCCTGCGCCGCCCATAAACGGTTACCTGCTTCGTGGATAACTAATGAATTTGGTCCATCCAAAATCTCTGATGATAATTCTAAATCACGACGAACTGGCAAACAGTGCATCACTTTCGCATCGTTTGTGAACTTTAATTTTTCATTATTCATCATCCAGCCATCAGGATAAGTTAACACTTTTCCATACTCTTTATAACTACTCCAGTTTTTCACATACACATAATCAGCACCGGCTAAAGCTTCCTCTAAATTATATTGAATATCGGCGTTAGGCGTAAAATCTTCCGAAAGCTCGTAACCTTCTGGTTGGGCAATGGTAAAATCGATCATTCCTTCTCCCTGAGCTTTGCACATCCACTCTGCAAAAGAATTTGGTACCGCCTGAGGCAAAGCCTTTACATGAGGCGCCCAGGCTAAAACTACCTTTGGTTTGCGTCCATCGGGTTTCTTTGTCCAGGTTTCGTGAATGGTAATAATATCGGCAAAGCTTTGTAAAGGGTGACGTGTTGCACTCTCTAAACTCACCACAGGTACCGCACAATATTTCACAAATTTATTGAAGAAATCTTCGCTATAATCTTCCTCGCGGTTATTCAGTTTTGGAAAAGATCGCAAGCCTAAAATATCGCAATATTGGCCCATCACCGCAGCAGCTTCGCGGATATGTTCAACTGTCGAACCATTCATCACCACACCATCCTGTGTTTCTAAAGCCCAGCCTTCTTTATCCAGATTCATCACCATTACATTCATACCTAAGTTTAAGGCCGCTTTTTGGGTACTTAACCGGGTACGTAAACTTGGATTCATAAAAACTAAACCTAAGGTTTTGTTCTTACCTAAATCTTGGTGCGCATAAGGATTCGCCTTTAACGCTAGCGCATCATTTACAAACTGTTTGATGCTTGGAACATCGTGTACGGAAGTGAAAAGTTTCATATTAAGGTATAAGGTTTAAGGTGTTGGGTTTAAGGTTTTCCCTTCACCTGCTCTTAAAAATTTCAATAAAATAAGCTTGCACTAATTTTAAATGAATGTTTTTTTATTATTTCACCAATTTACTAAAAGCTGCCAAAAACTCATCAGCATGTGCTTTTGTTAAATTTAAGGCCGGCAATAAACGGATCACATTCGGTTTTGCCTCGCCGGTAAAAATATGGTATGTAAATAATAATTCTTTTTTAACATGCGCCAGTTCGGCAGGTAATTCGATACCGATCATTAATCCACGGCCACGTACTTCTACCACCTGCTCAAATTTCTTCAATTCGGTAATTAAGTAACTTCCCACTTCTTGTGCATTTTTCATCAGATTTTCCTGTTGCATCACTTCTAAAACAGCTAAAGCCGCAGCACAAGCTAAATGGTTACCACCGAAAGTTGTACCTAACTCTCCATGCCAAGGTTTAAATTTAGGTGCAATAGAGATCCCTGCCACCGGAAAGCCGTTACCCATTCCTTTTGCCATGGTATAAACATCTGCTTCAACCCCGGAATAATCGTGTGAGTAAAACGTTCCGGTACGTCCGTAGCCGCATTGTACACTATCGGCAATGTAAACCGCATTATATTCGTCGCAAAGTGAACGGATTTTCTGCAAGAAACTCTTCGAAGCTTCTTTGATCCCGCCAACACCTTGAATGCCCTCAATAATAACGGCCGAAATTTCATTGCCTTGTGCTTTAAAAGTTTCTTCTAACGCAACCTCATTATTAAAAGGCAAAAAGATTACATTTTCGGTCTGGTTAACAGGTGCTACAATTTTAGGATTATCGGTTACGGCAACTGCCAAAGATGTACGTCCGTGGAAAGCGCCTGTAAAAGCAATTACCTTTTTTCTTCCGTTATAAAATGAAGCTAATTTTAAGGCATTTTCATTTGCCTCCGCTCCAGAATTACATAAAAAGAGCTGAAAGTCTTTTTTACCAGAAACTGTTCCCAATAATTCTGCAAGCTGAACCTGCAAAGGAATTTTCACCGAGTTAGAGTAAAAACCAACCTTATTTAACTGATCGGTTAAGCGGTTTACATAATGTGGGTTAGTATGGCCGATTGAAATTACAGCATGACCGCCATATAAATCTAAATATTGTTGTTCGTTAGCATCCCAAACATTACTGCCGGCTGCTTTGGTTATTTCTATATCGTTAAGTGGGTAAACGTCGAATAGTTGCATTTTTTGAGGTATAAGGTTTGAGGTGTAAGGTTTAAGGTTTTTTCCCTCCACTTCTCAAAAATTTTAAAAATGAAATTAGCATTGCCCTAACTTCGTTAATTGATTGGTTCACTTTTAGATAATCATCTTCACTTATATACTTTAATTCAGAAGCACATAAACAACAATAATCTATCTCGTTGGCAGAACCTAAAGCATTATCAAGAAAATGTGCAAAATCTTTATCTGTAAATCTTCCACATCCTTCAACAATATTCAAGGGTATAGATAAGGAAGCCCGGGTAAGTTGCGAGGTTAATTCGAACCGCTCTTCTTTTGGAAATTGTGTCGAAATATTTTTCTTTATGAACATATTCAACTCATGTGATTTCTTCCAAACGTCAAGTTTTTTTGTAATCTCTCATTGCTTTACCTTACGCCTTAAACCCTACACCCTTTACCCTATTTAAAAATTAGCGGCTTTTAACTTAAGTCCTGCTGTTTCATCCAAGCCGAACATTAAATTCATATTCTGAACCGCTTGTCCGCTGGCACCTTTTAACAGGTTATCAATGATACTGATGATAAATAATTTACCACCGTGTTTTTCTATATGTACCAATGCCTTGTTGGTGTTCACAACCTGTTTTAGATCGATGTTTTTCCGGCTTACATGCGTAAAAGGGTGGGCACTATAATATGCTTCGTAAATATTTTGCGCTTCTTCTAAACTTAAATCACTTTCCAGGTACATCGCAGCCAAAATACCTCTGGTAAATGCACCACGCTGTGGGATAAAACTTAAAGCTTCAGAAAGTGATGGTTGCAACTGCAACAAACTCTCGGTAATCTCATTCAGATGCTGGTGTTCGAATGCTTTATAAATCGAAAGATTGTTGTTTCTCCAGCTAAAGTGCGAAGTGGTAGCTAAACTCTGTCCTGCACCGGTAGATCCGGTGGTAGCATTGATGTGAACCTCATTCTGAATCAACCCTTTTGAAGCCAAAGGCAACAAGCCCAATTGAATACAAGTTGCAAAACAGCCAGGGTTAGCAATATTTTTAGCTACTTTAATTTTATCGTGGTTTAGTTCGGGTAATCCGTAAACAAAGTCTTTGGTCGAAAAGCTGGCATTTGCATGCAACCTGAAATCCTGAGACAAATCGATAATTTTAATGTTATCGTTAATTGGATTAGCAGCCAAAAACTTTTTCGCATCGCCATGGCCAACACAAAGGAAAAGCACATCGATATCCTGCGGAATATCGCTTACAAACTTTAAATCTGTATCGCCGATCAGATCAGTATGCACATCAGAAATTAAGTTTCCGGCATTACTTGTACTGTTTACAAAAGCAATTTCAACATTCGGGTGGTTAACCAAAATACGTAACATTTCGCCTCCGGTGTAACCCGCACCACCAATTATTCCTGCTTTAATTTTCATATTTAAAAAGGTTTAGGATTTGAGGCTTAAGGCTTAAAGTTTATGCTATGCAGCCATAAACCTTAAACCCTTTACCTTCAGCCTTTGAAGCTATGCTTCGTTATTTACTTTATGCCAGATCATTACCTGGTTACCAAATATTTTAGAGAAGCCTTTAACATCTTCTCCACTCCATGCGTTATTCATTTCGCCATAGCTACCAAATTTATTGCTCATTAAATCGTGGTTAGATTCAATACCAATGATCTGGAAACGGTATGGCAACAACTCTACAAATACTTTACCGCTCACAAATTTTTGTGTATCAGTTAAAAAAGCCTCAATATTCCGCATAATCGGATCGTGGAACTGACCTTCGTGCAACCAGTTACCATAGAAAGAGGATAGTTGTTCTTTCCAGCTTAACTGCCATTTGGTTAAGGTGTGTTTTTCTAAAGTATGGTGTGCTTTGATAATGATAATGGGGCCAGCAGCCTCAAAACCTACGCGACCTTTAATCCCAATAATGGTATCACCAACGTGGATATCTCTACCGATGCCAAAAGGCTGAGCAATTGCCTGTAATTTCTGGATTGCCCTAACAGGTGCTAATTTTTCACCATCAATAGCAATCAGTTCGCCTTTTTCGAAGGTTAATTCTACCCTGCGCGATTCTGTTTCAGAAACCTGGGTTGGCCAGGCGCTTTCTGGTAAGGTTTCGTGAGAAGTTAAAGTTTCCTTTCCTCCTACCGAAGTTCCCCATAAACCTTTGTTGATCGAATATCTTGCTTTTTCTGCACTATATTCTACACCATGTTGTGCTAAATATTCTATTTCCGCCTCGCGGGATAATTTTAAATCTCTAATTGGAGTAATGATTTCAACCCCTGGGATAAGGATATTGAAGATCATATCGAAACGTACCTGATCGTTACCTGCACCGGTACTACCATGAGCTACATAATCTGCACCAATTTTTTTCACGTAGTTGGCAATAGCTGTTGCCTGACTAACACGCTCTGCACTTACCGATAATGGATAAGTAGCATTTTTTAATACGTTACCAAAAACCAGGTACTTAATGCACCCTTCATAATAACTTTCAGTTTCATCTACAACAGCATGCGATTTTACGCCTAAAGCATATGCTCTTTTCTCAATTTCCTGTAACTCTTCATCAGAAAAACCACCAGTATTTACAATTACCGAGTGAACTTCTAATCCACGGTCTTGTGCCAGGTAAATACAACAAAATGAGGTATCTAAGCCTCCGCTAAATGCTAAAACAACTTTTTTCATGCTATTTAAATAAAAAGGTAAATAAAAATAAAAGGGCTTTTAAGCCGTTTTTTGGCTTAGGTTTAACAACTAAACGCTGTTTAATGCGCATAAAGCGCTCGTATAATTTGGGTTTCTTTTGCAGTTCTTCGGCAAATTGCTTGGCTACCTCATGTTTCTTCTCAGCCGGATCGTAAAGCATAGCCGTACACATACAGTTTTTGCGTTCCTTCATTTTTAAAATTTCGAAGTTTACGCAGCTTTGGCAGCCTTTCCAAAACTCTTCATCCTGGGTAAGTTCGCTGTAGGTTACGGGCTCGTAGCCTAAATCTGAATTGATTTTCATTACGGCCAAACCTGTTGTTAAACCAAATATTTTGGCCTTTGGGTACAACTTTCTCGACAAACCGAAAATTTCATTTTTAATGGCTTTTGCTAATCCCGCTTTGCGGTACTTAGGACTTACCACTAAACCACTATTGGCCACAAACTGTCCGTGGCTCCAGGTTTCTATATAGCAAAATCCTGCCCAAGAGCCATCTTTATGGAAAGCAATAACTGATTTGCCTTCTTGCATTTTATTAGAAATATATTCCGGCGAACGCTTAGCAATCCCTGTTCCACGAGCTTTTGCCGATTCTGCCATTTCGGTTACTATTTCTTCTGCAAATACACGATGTTCAGGAAGTGCAACCTGCACTATAAATTCGTTAATATCCATTCGTTTTCTAACGAAAAATTATAAGTATTCTTGTTAATTGGGTTTTTAGAGAGGATCAATTCCTCGTTACGTTTAGTGTAGGTACTAAATACGTGGAGTGAAATTTTGCCGGCTTGTGGGATAATAAAACACGGGCTGAAAATGATTAATAAACACACCTTTTCCAGACACATTTTGTGCTGTGGAAACAGAAAGTTTATGTAAAATTTGTTTAATCATTTCTTGCGTATTAAAACGGCTTTAACTCTATTGAGGTGCAAAGGTTTAAATAAAAATCGAGTTACACAATAATATCATCATTTTTTTATGTTAAGCTTTCAATTTTATTGAACTAATCTGACTTAAACAAGTATTGAGGCCACTTATAAATTTAAAAAAAATCGGGTATCGTACATTTCAGTTATAGGTTCTACTGCCAATTTTAACATTGTTAAAAGAATGCGACAAACTTTAACATCTGCTTAACATCATTTAACATCCAGCAATACGGTTTAAACTCAATATTTGTATGTCTGTAGCGAATGCGATCTGGCTATCGTTTTATGGATACTCCTTAAATATTAAATCAAATTTTAACTGTATGAAGAATTTTACTCCCTTTCATTTCAAATCGATCCCTTTATTTGTTCTAATTGCTTTTACAGCACTCACTTCATGTAAAAAAACCGAAACTGCCGATCCTAACATATCTTATTTAAGGGTAATCAATGCATCACCTTCTTTGGCTACCTACAATGCTTACTTTAATGGCAGCATGGTTAATTCAGCAGCTTTACCATTTGGAGGCTCTGCTGCTTATCTTTCTTATACCGCAGGCGCTTACAGTTTAAAATTTACAACGGCCAGTAGCGCAGAGAGTTTGTTAACCAAAACCATTACTTTAAATGCAAGCACCTATTACTCTTCTTATTTAGTTAATAAACCGGCTGCATTAGATGTTTATACCATTAGTGATGATCTTTCTATTCCATCAACTGATAAAGCCTACATCCGCTTTATCAATTTATCGCCTGATGCACCTGCTTTAGACCTGGCAAAAACGAGCGCAACTACCACGCTGGCTACCAATAAAACCTATAAAAGTGCAAGTGGTTTTATTGCTGTAGATGCAGGAACTTATACATTGGATGCAAAAGAAACTTCATCAGGAACAGTTAAAGCTACTTCCGCCAGCACCAGTTTTACAGCGGGTTATCATTATGACATTATTTGTGGTGGTTTGGTGAGCCCTGCAAATGAAACCGAACGCCCTTTAAGTTTACAGGTTATATTGATCAAATAAAAAGAGGCTTTTGTGTTTACCCCTCATAAAAAACGGCAATTTTCGATATGAAAATTGCCGTTTTTGGCTTGTATTAAAAATGAAGGTATCTTCTTGTTAGGAAAGATGGTATTCTTCTCTATTTTTTGATTACATCAGGGAATTTTACCTGAATTACATAAGTGCCTTCGAGCTTCAATTGCCACGACCATCTTGGATTTACAGAAAAACCTGGTGATGCCGGGAAGCCATCTATTGACTTTATAAAGGTACTCGGTATTCTGTAATACATTAAGAAACCCCAATCGGTAGTTGGTGTAACATATTTTGTTAAAGGAAACGGTGCTACCTCAAAATCACAGATCATAGCGGTATCAGTTTGAATAACCGGGTTAAATTTAGCATAGTTTTCAAAAATCGGCCTATCTCCCCTTGCTATAATTTCTCCTGCTTTAGGATTAAAAACTTTACCATTTTTATCAACCATCTTTAAAATGGCCCTAGCACCATTGTTAGATATTTTGGTACAGGTAATGATTGGGTTTTTCATCGGCGTTGCGACACCCGTAACATCATTAAAGCCGTTAGCAACATTATCTGTGATAACGAATAAATCTTCAATTTCTGGATCTACAACATTGATCGTAGCCAGTTTCGGAAAAACCTTGACACCCGTAGCATTGGTCATCTCTACATCAAAAACGTATCTACCCAAGGGTAAATTAGCCGATGCTTTGTTAAAGGTAAGCTGACCGCTATTCTCATTAAAATACATGGGTAATCTCTTCACCAATTCTCTTTTTTTATCCAGTTGCTCACGTGTAACATCTGTTTCCGGATCAAAATTCATTCCTGTTTTAAACACTAAAATTTCGTATTCTTTTGAAAATTCTGCCGGTGCCGGAGAACCGTCTTCTTTTCGCAAGTTTAACATTTTAAATGTATAAGGTGGGGTAGATCCATCGGCATTAATCCTGTCAGACTGAGCTAATATCAATCCTCTTTTGGCAAAGATATCATTGTCTTTATATCGGATTGCATCGCTTTGGAAACCTTTCTCAATTTTTGTGCAGGCATATATGCTCAACAAAAACAATAGGCCTAAAATATATTTAACTTTCATATTTGATAAAGTTTATGGTTAATTCCCTAAGGGTTGTGCATTAAAGAACAAACGATGATTTCCGCTTAAAACATGAACAATTCCTGTTTTGGTTATAATGCCAGAAGTTTGGACGTCTACAGCCTTATCTTTTTGATCTTCGGGTATAGCATTCAAATCGGGCTCTTTATCATCACGCGTGCCAATCACTTTGGTATAGGTAACATAATCTACGTAATTTATATACTGACCATACTCGTAAGAACGCCTAAACTTTATCAGGTATTGAACGTTTGGAATTACACCTAATAAACTATTGTATAATTTACCCCCAAGCGTAATCTGATCCCGGTTCATTTTTCCTGCAAACAGATAGGTTTTTAAAGAATCGCTCAGCTCCTGTGATGGAATATCTTTTATTCCGAAGTTAAAATTTTCATTTCCTGTTTCAATAGCCTTTTGGTTTTTCTTTGCGCTTACATAATCGGCAACGCTATAATTGGTGGAAGCAAAGAAGGTAACATCTCCATTTACGATATCTTTTAAGCCCGCTTTATCAATCACTTTAACCAACGAATCAAAATTCCGGTTAGACTTTAAATAGTCGTAGGTGGTCATATCCACATAGGCGTTACTAGGCCCCCCATCGCGCTTATAGTCGTCTTTTTTACATGCCGATAAGGCAACTATGACTATAGCTATATATATTAAAATATTATTTTTCATGATTTTTAATCTAAAGATTAATTTATTTACACTTTACCCAACCAATAAGTAGTTTGTTTCAGATATGGATTATTCCTAAATAAAGCAGGATCTAAAGGCCAATAAAAGCCTTCTTTTCTAAATCTTGCTTCAGGAAGCCAGTCTACAATAAAACCATATCTTCGGGTCCGCAGCAAATCATAAAACAAATGTCCTTCCAAAAACATTTCCCTTCCACGTTCTATAATATATTCATCCATTACTTCATCTACCGACAAGCCATTGTCCACCAGTACCGGATCAGGGTCATTCCTTCTTCTAAATGCATTGATAATGGTGGTAGCTGTAGCAGCGTCTCCTTTATAGAGTGCGATTTCGGCCTTCAATAGTACCATATCGGCCAATCTAAAGATAATGATGTTATTGCTTAGATAAGGGTTTAACTTTTGCCCCGGATTCCGGTAAGTTACATTGCTGTATTTAATGCACATGGGTTTTTCTGGCAGCGTAAAATCAAAACCTTTTTTATACCGGATATCTGTATCCGTATAAAAATGATCATTTATATATCTTGGTACAACATAAAGCCGTGGGTTGTTGCCATTTCCATTAATATAGCTTCCGTTTAAAAACTGTGCACCTATTGAACTAGCTGAGCCCTCAAGCGTATTTTCGCTAATGTTAATTTCAAAAATACCTTCCGAAGAACGGCCTATAAAAGTATTTTTATAATTGGCAGTATCGGTTAAGGTATAACCTCCGCGGCTGATTAAAGTATTAATGGTTGTATCGGCACTATTTACATCAACCAAATTTGGTGCATCGGTTGTTACATCGGCCATAGTTGCCCGCCACAAATACAAATGGGCTAAAAGTGCATAAGCAGATCCTTTATTGGCGGTTACTTTTGCATCGCCGCTACTGGCGTAGGTCCAACCCAATAAATTAATAGCTTTATGGCAGTCATCCTCTATCAGTTTCATTACCTCTGCTCTTGGTTTTCTAGGCAACTGAGGTGCATTAAGCGGATCTTCGTATGCTTCGGTAACTATTGGCACATCGCCCCATACCCTCACCATCATAAAATAACTCAAGGCTCTTAAAAAATAAGCCTGACCTAAAATGTTGTTTCTAAATTCAGTAGCATCATCTTCTTCGGATAATTGTGCATCTGTCATTCCAGCTGCCTTTTGCAATATGAGGTTAGACATGGCTATGCTTTTGTAATAAAGCGTATAATTAGCCAATGTATTTAGGTTATATTGAAAAGTAAAGTCGCCGTTTTGTATACCTTCAAGCCCGTCTCCATTATATTGTATGGTAAAGTAATTTTTAGCAATGGCATCGCCATACATGTAGTATCTGTTATTTTTATTGGTAATGGCATTGCGCAACAAGGCGTAATTACCAGCCATGGCGCTCCTTGCATCTTTGGAGTTCTTCCAAAAAGTTTGCTCATATGGTGCATCTTTAGGCTCTTCGTAAAGTAGCTTTTTACACGCACTGGTACTTAATATAATGATTATAGTGCTTAATATGCCGAGTTTTGTAATTATATTTTTCATCTTAATGGTATTAAAATTGAACTTGAAGACCTAAAGTATATTTTTTCGGAATCGGGTATCCGGTTCCGATATACTCACCATATCCGTTTACAGCCTCTGCATCTGGCAATTTTTTAGATTGTTGGAACATGTGCACATTATCTATCATAGCAAACACTTTAAATTGACTTAACCCCCACTTACTCAAAGTTTTTGCACCTAAATCGTAGCCTAGTGTAATATTTTTTATCCTCAAATAGCCACCTTTTTCTAAGAAAAACGTTTGTGCACCAGTATAATAATACCGATAAGTCCCCAAATCGTATTTGGCATATTCGGCATTATCGCCTGGGTTTCTCCAGATGTTTAATTTATCCAAATCTGGCGTAGAGAAACTGGCAAATTGGTATAGCGCATTTCCATCTTGAGAATTTGCAAAACGATCTGAATCAAATAAGTTAAGTACATCTCTTTTAAGGGTAAATGTTGCAAAAACACTCAACGAAAAATTTTTGTAGCTAAAATTATTGGTCCAACCACCTGTAAAACGAGGATTAGGATCGCCGATTGGCTGTTTATCAGGATTAATGCCATCATTAAAAATATCTACAAAATAATCGCCATCTAAATCGGCCAGATAAAAATCTCCTTCGTTGAAAGTACCGTTGCTATTTCGGTAACGTTCGCCCGTAAATGGATTTTGTGGAATATTTCCGCTTCTGGAAAATACGCCTTTGGTTTGGTAAAGGTAAAATGCATTAAGTGGACTACCCACTGATAAAATATGCGTTTTATCAAATCGATCACCCCTCAAAATGATATCTCTACCACCATTAGGCAAGCTCATAATCTGGTTTTTGTTATAAGAAATATTAAACGAGGTATACCACCTAAATGGCTTACTGATAAGATTGCCATTAAAAGTAAATTCCATACCTGAGTTACGTACCGAAAAGGCATTGGTAAAAGCCACATCGTAACCCGAGGTAACCGGCAAATCAACGTTAAACAGTTTATCCTTAACCTCTTTATTATAAACATCGAATGAAATTGCGTATTTTCCATTTTGAATTTCCAAATCCGTACCAATATTCCATTGGGTAGATTTTTCCCAGCTTAAATTCTTTTGCGCTACACCATTATAAAAATTTGGCGTGATAACCGTAACGCCATTGTAAGAGGAGGCACCACCGTAGCCCGAAACATCGCGATCATTTCCCTCAAAAACACCATTATTAACCAGGTATTTATTGTATTGTACGTATGCGTTATTTAGGTTTTCATTACCAGTAACACCATAACTACCCCTAATTTTAACCAGGGTAAATGGATTATTGGTGATGTTTTTCATAAAATTTTCTTCCGATAAGATCCAACCAACAGACACTGACGGGAACACGCCGTACTTGTTGTTTTCACCAAAACCGGATGAACCATCAGTCCTTATCGAACCAGATAATAAATATTTATCAGCATAGTCATAACTAAAACGGCTGTAATACGCAATCAGTCCATGTCCACGATATTGCGATGACGCCCTAATATTAGCCTGCTGAAAGCCAGTTACCACTGTTATATTATCGTTAGCACCACCAAAGCCTGAGGCAAATGTGTTTTCATACTGATTGTATTCTATATCCTGCCCTACTAATACGTTAAACGAATGCTTATCGAGCGAACCGTTATAATTTAAATAATTAGAAGCTCTTAAACCTATTCCGCTTGAAGAAAAACTGGTAGCACTATTACCTAAGCCATTGTTTAACAAACTATTAAAACTACCATCTCTTCGCTGATTATCTGCTGTGTATGATGACTGGGAGTTTAGTGTAAAATGTTTATTAAACTCATAACTTAAATTTAGGTTGATGCCAAACTGGTTACTGATATTCCTATCTGTGTTTTCGCTGTTCGGGCTTACAAAAAAATCGAGTTTTTCCGGTGAGAGATTGAGTAATGAAGAAGGTAAATTCCCCGCACCCAACCTGGTTGGATTTAAAGGATTGTTGGGATCTTCACCGCCCCTTCCCCTATCGGTTCTGGAATAATAAAATTGCGGATTGATCGTCAATTTTTTATTGAGTGCTTTTGTTGATAAGTTGATTCTGGAACTGTATCGTTTAACGCCGGTACCCTTTACAACCCCCTGCTCATTGTAATATCCACCGCTAAAACGGTAGGTCATTCCGTTATCAGTACCACCCGTTAAACTGATGTTGTTATCGTTTATTTTAGCGACATGATAGAATAAGTCCTGCCAGTCTGTATTTCCATTAAACACTGGGTTCAAACTATCGGTAAGCAGGTAAGGAAGCTGTCTTTTCTGGTCGTAAGAGAGTTGTCTTTGTAAAACTTCCATTTTTTGTCTGCGTTCTGTAGTACCAATAGTGGCTTCGCGTAAATCTGGTCGCTGCGAAATACCTACATAACTACTTAGGTTAATCTTTGTATCGCCGCTTACTCCCTTTTTTGTTGTAATTAAAATTACACCATTGGCTGCTCTCGAACCATAAATGGCCGCGGCAGATGCATCTTTTAATACATCGATTGATTCGATATCGTTCGGATTAATACCAGCCAGATAATTGGTACCAGTACCTGTTCCAGGCGGAACAAAATCATCAGAAGCTTGGGGTACCCCGTCTACCACATATAGTGGTGACCTTACGGTATTAATCTGATCGTAACTGGTGCTACCTGTTGAGTTACCCCTTACAGAAACGGTTGGTGCTACACCAGGTTGGCCACTAAAATTTTGAACATTTATACCGGCAAGCCTACCCTGCAATAGTTGATCGAAGCTCGCAGCCGGTAAATTTGCCAGCTCTTTGCCTGAAATACTGGAAATAGAAGCCGTAGATTTTTTCCTGGTTATTTTCTGATAACCAATAAGTACCACCTCATCCAGCGTCTTATTGTCATCCTGGAGAGAAAAGTTTATGATGCCGCTTGCCGTAATTGTTTTTTCAACGGTAACGAAACCAACTATCCTGGCAACCAGGACAGCTTTATCGCTCTGTACAGCGATTACAAACTTGCCTTCGCTGTTAGTAGAAGTACCGTTTTTTGTCCCCTTTTCCAATATAGATACCCCAGGGATGGGTTTGTCATTTTGATCTAAAACGGTACCTTTTATTGTTTTCTGCGCAAAAGCGAGCCAGGGAATGAGTAAATAAAAGAATGTTGCCGTCAAAAATTTCACATACGGATGCCTTGTAGAAGTTTTTTCCATTGATGATTAGTTAGTTAGGTTTGATTATCAACTAAAAGTATCAACTTTTTTAACTGCCATTTAACAGCTTTTTAGCTAAATGAAACCATATTTTAACTTAAAAAATTAACATTATTTAACATTTAACCCTGTACAACCTTCCTTACTCAACCAAAAACATGCTCCTATTGCGCATAATGGCACTTTAAAACAAAATAAGTCATATTTTCAATCATTTTCGAAACACATTCTGCTAATTAATTAGCATATGAATTTTTATATTAAATATTTGAAAAAATCTAAGAATAGTTGCCACTAAAACGTTAAACTAATCTTTTAGTAATCCCTAACCGCCAAATCGAAAATCCCCATAAACATATATTATTTCATGCTATTTAGAATAATTCAAAATAATTTGGATAATAAGATTTTCTATCGTTATTTTGCGGCTGTTTAGAATTAATCCAAATAAATACTATCATGCTTAAAATCAAACTTTTCAGTTTAACATTTCTCTTAACTTTTACCAGTACACTTTGCTTTGCCCAGCAATTTTCGACCATAAGTGGCACTGTTACCACTTCTGATGGTAAACCTGCTGCTTATATTTCGGTTGGTTTAAAAGGAAAAGGCATGGGGAATGTAACCAATGAAAAGGGTATTTTCGAAATCCAGAGAGTTAAACCAGGATCTTATACCTTAAGGGTATCGGCTGTTGGTATCCAAAACATAGAAAAACAAGTAGTTATTACTGCTGGCGAAAACAAAACGGTTGATTTTGTAATCAATCAGAATTCAAATCAGCTTAATGAGGTAAATATTAATCAGGGCGTAAATAAGTATATCGCTAAGAAAAGTGAATTTGTTTCAAAAATGCCCCTAAATAATTTGGAAAACCCTCAGGTTTATACCACGATTACGAAAGAAACAATGGCCGATCAGCTTGTATTTTCGGTTGATGATGCAGCCCGGAATGCAACCGGTGTTCAAAAAATGTGGGAAGCAACCTCCCGTGGAGGTGATGGTGGTGCTTATTACGCATCAAGAGGTTTTATTGTACAGGCTAAACTGAGAAATGGAATTGCTGGTAACGTAACCGGCCGTAACGATGCTGCTAACTTAGAAAATGTAGAGTTTATTAAAGGCCCATCTGCTACCTTATTCGGTAGTACATTAACCTCATATGGTGGTCTAATTAACCGCATAACCAAAAAACCTTTCGAAGGAATGGGAGGTGCGGTAAGCTTTTCGACAGGTAGCTACGATTTTAACCGGGTTAGCACCGATTTCAATTTTCCTGTTGATAAAGATAACCACATTTATGCCCGGTTAAATACTTCTTACAATTACAAAGGCTCTTTCCAGGAGAATGTTTACGACAAAGGCTTCTTTATTGCCCCTAGCTTGTCATATAAAGTAAACGATAAATTAGACTTTGTTTTCGATGCTGAAATTGCCAACGGTAAAAGCACCCTAAAACCTTTCGTTTTCTTCTATTTCCCCGTAAAAGACCTTGGTTTTGATAGGGCGGATCAATCTGGCATACCTTACGACAAGTCCTTCACCGCTGATGCGATGAAGCAGAAATACAACAGCTCAAACTTCTTCGGGCAGGCTAATTACAAGTTTAATGATAATTGGTCGTCACACACCAGCTTTTCAAGCAATTATAGTTTTTCCAACGGCCGTGGCACTTATTTATTCTTAGTCCCAAACAACTATCCTCCATTGGGCAACCCAACGGCTGCACCAGGTGCGGATTTGATATCAAGAGCAGATCAATCAACCGATAATAGTAAAATCTTCACCTACGAAGTACAGCAAAATTTTAATGGCACTTTTAACTTAGGTTCGGTAAAAAACAGAATGGTTTTAGGCCTGGATTATTTACGCCAGAACTCCGATCAACTGTTTTATTCGATCGACACTTTTGATCTGACCAAAAAAGACGGAACCGGTGCCAACTACAATAATTTTACCGAAGCTAATTTAGCAGCATTTTATGCGGCACTTCCTAATGTCCCTAAATATCCATATAACTTCAAAACCAATACATACAGTGCTTATGTTTCTGATGTGATTAATTTAACAGATAGGTTAATCGCCTTAGCTGCCTTAAGAGTAGACAGGTTTGATAACAAAGGTAATTCTGACCGTGCAGGTTCGGCTCCAAAAGGTGCTTACAAACAAACTGTTTTTTCTCCAAAATTCGGTTTGGTATTTCAGCCGATTAAAGATCAGCTATCATTATTTGCCAATTACCAGAACGGCTTTAACAACTTAAACGGTATAGATTATCAAGGTAATGCTTTTAAACCAGAGCAAGCGAACCAAATTGAAGGCGGTGTTAAAACAAACATCTTTAATGGCAAGCTAACAGGCTCTGTATCTTACTATTATATTAAAGTTAAAGATATTGTTAGGGGCTATAACGGAGACCCATCAAATCCAAATGCACAAATACAGGATGGTAATAAAATCAGCAAAGGTATCGAAGCTGAAATTATTGCAAACCCGGTTAACGGCTTAAATATTATTGCAGGTTTCGCTTATAACGATAACCATTTAGAAAATGCATCACCAGATGTAGAAGGTAGAAGAGATGCTTATTCGGCAGCACCCTACTCAGCAAATTTATGGATCAGTTATAAATTCGCTACAGGATCACTTAAAGGTTTTGGATTGGGTGCCGGCGGTAATTATGCAAGCGACAATAAAATTGTAAACAGTGTGAGTCAGGGCGTATTTATATTACCTGCTTATGAAGTTTTCAATGCCTCGGTATTTTATGATCATCATAGGTTCAGACTTGGTGTTAAAGCAGACAATTTTACCAATCAAAAATACTGGACAGGTTACAGCACGATGAACCCTCAGGATCTGAGAACCTTTACCGGAAGTGTTACTTACAAATTCTAATTAAAAACAATAATAAATATTAAAAAATGAATAAAATTAAACCCATTAGTTTAGCGTTCATATGCTCTCTCTTTAGCTTATTTTCATTTGCACAACAATTTGGAACAATAAAGGGAAAGATTAGCACCTCTAATGGAAAACCAGCGGCCTTTATTTCAATTGGTTTAAAGGGCAAGGGTCAAGGCACTACATCAGATGATAATGGTTTATACACCATAAACCGTGTTAAAGCCGGAACTTATATAATTAAAGCTTCTGCAGTTGGCATCGACGCATCAGAAAAAAGCATTACGATCGTTGCAGGTGAGACTAAAATTATCGATTTCGTATTGAAAGAAAATGATCAGGCGCTGGAGGAAATTACGATAGCGGGGATTAATCAAAAATACAAAGTAAGCTTGCCTTCTGCCACACTTAGATTAAACGAACCACTACTAGAGGCACCGCAAAACATTCAAATTGTAAGTAATGGAATCCTTAAAGACCAGCAGATCATTAGCATGAGCGATGGGTTGATTAGAAATGTAAGTGGTGCAGTTCGCCTTGAACACTGGGGAGATATGTACACCAATATTTTAATGCGCGGATCGCAAATTCAGGCCATGCGTAATGGTTTCAATGTGGTTTCTTCTTACTGGGGACCATTAACCGAAGACATGAGCTTTGTTGACCATATTGAATTTGTTAAAGGTCCTGCCGGATTTATGCTTGGCAATGGCGATCCAAGTGGAATGTATAACGTGGTGACCAAAAAACCTACTGGTTTAAACCAGGGCGAGGTTTCATTTACTGCTGGAAGCTTCGATTTATACCGTACAACAATTGATCTTGACCATAAGCTAACAGCTGATGGCAAATTCTTATTCAGGTTAAACGCAGCTGCACAAAATAAGGGATCGTTTAGACCATTCGAACAAAATGATCGCTACAGTTTTGCTCCCGTATTAAGTTATCAAATAACCCCGGGCACCAAGCTAACAGCAGAGTATACTTTGCAAAATGCAAAAATGACCGAAGTAGGTTCTTATTATATTTTTAATACAGCCGGGTATGCCAGCTTACCAAGAGAGTTTACTTTAACACAACCTGGGGTACAGCCTACCCGAATCAACGACCATAGTTTAACATTGAACCTAACACAACAACTAGGTCAGAATTGGAAATTAACTGCACAGGCAGCTTATTACAAATACTTACAAAATGGCACAAGCTCATGGCCATCGGCAGTATATCCAAATGGTACCATTATTCGTAATGTTGGGATATGGGATGCTGAAAGTAGCATGAAATTAGCGCAGTTATTTGTGAATGGAACGGTTAAAACTGGCGGTATTGTACATCGCATTTTAGCTGGTTTTGATGGTGGTAAGAAAAATTATATGGCCGATTGGGGTCAGTCTCACGATTTAGATCTCGCCAGTTCTCCATTTAATTTATACAACCCTAATTATGGCTTCCCGTCAAACGGTTATCCAAACTTTGATCGTATTACTCCATTAGAACAAAGGGCTATTGCAGCAGGAGGTTTAATGGATCAAAAATACTTAAGCGGTTATGTTCAGGATGAATTAGGCTTTTTCGATAATATTGTTCGTTTAACCCTTGCAGGTCGTTATACTTATGTAAGTCAATCGGCCTGGGGTGGTTCTCCTGATAAAGCCAAACACGTAACACCAAGAGTTGGCTTAAGCGTATCGGTTGATAAAAATACTTCTGTTTATGCGGTTTACGATGAAGCTTTTACCCCACAAACTGGTTTTTTCCGTGATGGTGGCACCGCAAAACCCATTACTGGTAACAACAAAGAGTTTGGCATCAAAAAAGACTGGTTTGATGGTCGTTGGAACACCACACTATCCGTTTATAGAATTACCAAACAGAATGAGATTACCGGAGATCCACTTAACAAGGCGAGAGAAACTTTTAGCATTGTAATTGGCGAAAAAAGAGCACAAGGTATGGAGTTTGATATCCGTGGTGAATTGGCCAAAGGATTAAACTTAATTGCAAACTATGCCTATACCGATGCGAAGGTAACAAAGGTAGCAGATGGAGTTGAAGGCGTTTTTGTAGGTCAGATCGTACCAGGTTTTTCAAAACATACCACTAATGCATGGTTAACCTATTCACTACAGAATGGCCTGTTTAAAGGTGCAGGGATTTCTGGAGGTTTTACGTACCTGGCTGGTAGAGCAGTAGGAACATACAGCGGAGAAAACGCCAACGAAAATCTTCCTGATTATTTTAAACTGGATGGCGGTTTATTCTGGTCGCATAAAAAAATAAAAATAACCGCAAATGTATTTAACATTTTAGACAAGTATTTGTATAGTGGTGCGTATTACACCAACTACTGGAATGCTCCAAACTACGATCTACCAGTCTACTCATGGCAAGCCGAAGCACCAAGAAACTACAGAGTAAGTGTAGCCTATAAATTTTAATTAAATCAATCAGGAGCAATTGGATCAGATCAATTTCTCCTGGTTTTAAAACCCAACCCAGAAAACATGAAAACTAAAATCTCATTACTATTTTTCTTCCTAGCCTTTAGCATTTCGAGTGCATTTGCACATGCTTTATGGATAGAAACCGCCTCAACAGGTAAAAAAGGACAAGCACAGGAAGTGAAAGTTTTCTTCGGAGAATACGAGAGCAACGAACCTGACTCAGCCGCAAAATGGTTTAGCAATTTAAAACAATTCAGCCTGGTGTTAACAGCTCCAAACGGAACAACTAAGGTTTTAACCACTGCTCCTGATATACGTTTCTTTAAAGCCAGTTTCACTCCAGATCAGGATGGTACTTATAAACTTTCTGTAGTTCATGAGGTTGCTGACGTTTATGAAAAAGCTAAAATTGAATATTATGCTTTTGCTGATGTGGCTGTAGGAAATTCAAAAATAAACACGGCTTTCCCTGCAACTGCAGCATTAACCATCAGGCCAGATAAACATGCTTTAAAAGTGGGTGAAACCTCGGTTCACCAGGTAATCTACAACAAAACACCTTTTGCAAAGCAAAAGTTAACTGTTGTAAATGCAGCGCGAAAAGCACAGCCTATTGAAACCGATGCAGAAGGAAAATTCACTTTCAAACCAGAGCAAAAAGGAAATTATTTTCTGGAAGCTTTTACAGAAGATAAAACACCTGGAAATTTAAATGGAAAAGATTATGATAAAGTTTGGCATTTGGTAACCTACACTACTGAAGTTAAATAATCGAAATTTTTATAAAAATTTAAAGCCAATTAGCCTTAAAAAAGGTTAATTGGTTCTTTTATTCATATAGCTTTGCTAATGGCACTAACAAAAACATCAACCAAATCAAAAAATAAGAAATCGCGTTTAAGGCGGATAAGCGACTGGCTGCACCTATGGCTGGGTATCGCATCTGGTTTAATTGTACTGATGTTAGGCGTTACCGGGTGTATTTATGTTTTTCAAAAAGAAATTACCGAACTCATTCACCGCAAGGAGATTTTTGTAGAGGTTCCATCAAATCCAAAAACGCTACCATTAAGTGTACTACAGGCCAATGCCGAAAAAGCTTTGGGGAATAAAAAGAAAATCACCTTTGTTTCTGCGTATAGAGCACCAGAAAGGGCATGGGAACTTGGCGTTTATAAACCTGGCAACCCTAATGCATTCTGGTATTTCGATTCTATAGATTATTACGATGTTGTACTGATTAACCCTTATACCGGAAAAGTAACTTTAGTTTCCGATTATAAATATGAGTTTTTTGGGGTGGTTAAAATGATCCATTGGAGTTTGTTGATCAATCACCCCATTGGCCAGCAGATTATCGGATGGTCTACCTTCATTTTTGTATTTCTCCTCATTTCTGGAATGGTGATGTGGTGGCCTAAAAACCTCAAAAAATCAAACTTCGATAAGAGCTTTAAAATAAAATGGAAGGCCAAGTTTAAACGCATAAATTACGACATGCACAATGTGCTGGGTTTTTATGTAATGCTGATCTGCCTGATGCTGGCCTTAACCGGCCTGGTTTGGGCATTTCAATGGTTCCAGACCACGGTTTACGTAGTAGCCTCGGGAAGTACAACGCCTCCAAAAGTAGTAGAAGTTAAATCAGATTCAACCAAAACCATTACTGCAATTCCTTTTGATATTGCTTTTGAGCAAGCCAAAAAAATATTTAAAAATGAAGATCGCATTGCCATGTCGCCTGCCAATGGCGGTTCAGCAACCATTTACGCCACAGGATACCGGGGCAAGGAGACGTTTTGGAATTACGACGTACTTCAGTTCGATCAGTACTCGGGCAAGTTATTGCATAGAACATACCAATCAGAAAAAAATGCTGGAGAAACGGTAATTGGCATGAACTACGATATCCATGTAGGTGCCATTTTAGGATTAACCGGAAAAATAATGGCATTTTTTGCCAGTTTAATTGCAGCAAGTTTACCCATAACCGGATTTATCATCTGGTGGGGGAAAGGAAAAAAGAAAAAAAATACCGCAGTGGCGGAAAGCTAAGTATACCCTAATTAATAATAAAAATGAAATTTTTAAACCTAATTTTAGTATTAACTGGTTTGATTACTCTTAATACTAATGCACAAACAAAAGTCGACTCTCCGGAAGAAAAACTAGAAAAGGATAGAAAAGCAATAAAATCATTGGCTGGTTTTTATGAAGTGAATTTCAACTACGGTGAAGTTACCGCTCCAGATCCAAACTACAAATTCAGTAAGCCTTACGAAAGCCATGGCAACGAA
Organism: Pedobacter ginsenosidimutans; assembly: GCF_001442625.1. Lineage (GTDB taxonomy): Bacteria > Bacteroidota > Bacteroidia > Sphingobacteriales > Sphingobacteriaceae > Pedobacter > Pedobacter ginsenosidimutans. The sequence goes on from NZ_LMZQ01000004.1 coordinate 194,471, forward strand.
TGGGCAGAGATTATTGTTGATGAACCTAAAAGAATTGTAATTCAACACATGCTGGCCATTAACGATACCACGGTTATTAAACACTGGCGCCAGGATTGGACCTATGAAGACACCAACATTATGCTTTATACCGAAGGTAATGCGTGGAAAAAGGGCAATTTAACACCAGCTGATGTAAAAGGAAAATGGACGCAAAAAGTTTATCAGGTTGATGATAGTCCACGTTACCAGGGTTACGGAACATGGAGCCACGTTGGTGGTCACGATTCTTGGTCGAGCGAAACAGATTCTCCACTACCAAGAAGGGAGTCTACTGTGCGTAAAGATTACAATGTATTAAACCGTGGCAGCAGAATTACCATTACTAAAAACGGTTGGATGTTTGAACAGGACAATAAAAAAATAGTGCGTTCTGCTGATGGCGATAAACTTTTAGCTGTTGAAAAAGGTTACGAGGAATTTACAAAAATAGACCCTAAAACTTTTGCATATGCGCAAAAATGGTGGGCCAGCCAGCAAACTTATTGGGCAGATGTACGTGGTGTTTGGGCTGATATTATTGGTTCGCAAAACACATTCAAAGTACAAACAATGGCAAATGGCAAATTGCTTTACGAAACACTTTTTAACCTTGGCGACCAATCTATTAAAGAAAAATGGACAGCAAGCCAGAACAAAGAAAAAATCAAAACAGCTTTACAGCCTTATCTGGTAAAGTAAAACAATTGTTTTTATAGTGAATGGTTGATGGTTAATGGCAATGGCCGGTTAACTGTCAACCATTTTTTATTTGCATTTACCGCCATGCTGTCCCGGACGTTCGAGATCAGCATCTATTAAGACCCTGACCTGTAGCGAAGCGGAAAGCTACGCAGTAAAATAAATTCAGGGTGACGATCAATTTTGTCGTTAATTTTATTACTAAATTTCGGGATGAAAAAATTTGGCTTTATTATCTTTCTGTTTTTAGCAATCAACACTTTCGCACAAGATTCTACTTATACCAGAAATGTAGTAAATACCCTTACTTCAAAACAATTTTGGGGCAGAGGTTATACCAAAGACGGGATGAAAAAGTCTGCCGATTACCTTGCCGTAGCGTATCAGAAAATTGGCCTGTTGCCAATGGGTCAATCTTATAAGCAGCCCTTTAATTTCCCTGTAAATACTTTCCCTGGAAAAATGATGGTAGCCATTAATGGTCAAAAACTCATTCCAGGTAAAGATTTCATCGTAAACAATGAGAGCCCCAGCATTAAACAAAAGGCAGATTTAACCGAGGTAGATAGTCTTAATTACCAGGCTTCTCCATCATTAAAGATTTTATTAAAAGATAAATTGACCTGGTCTGTAGCCACAGAAGTTGGCGATATAACAACGATCCAGCTTAATAAAAGGAACTTTACCGCGATACCAAAAGAAGTTAATGTTGATATTAAAAACAAATTCATTCCGAACTTTGAGGCAGCTAACGTTTGCGGTTTAGTTAAGGGTACTAAATTTCCTGATTCCATTTTAATCATTACCGCGCATTACGATCATTTGGGTGGAATGGGTGCAGACACTTATTTCCCGGGCGCTAATGATAATGCTGCTGGTGTAGCTACGTTATTAAGTTTGGCCAAATATTATGCCGCCAATCCCCAACCCTACTCCATTGGTTTTATCTGTTTTGCTGGTGAAGAAGCTGGGCTGTTGGGATCGAGGTTTTTTGTAGAAAACCCTTTAATTCCTTTAAGCAGGATTAAATTCCTAATCAACTTAGATTTGGTTGGAACCGGTGAAGCAGGCATGACGGTAGTTAATGCATCCGTTTATCCTAAAGCATTTGCGCTGCTAAACGCAATCAACAACCAAAATCATTATATCTCGAAAATAAACTCCAGAGGTAAAGCAGCCAACAGCGATCACTATTTCTTTACCGAAAAAGGTGTTCCGGCATTCTTCATTTATACCCAGGGTGGTCCATCTGCCTACCACGATATATTCGATAAACCTGAAACATTGCCGCTTACCGAGTACAAGGATCTGTTTAAACTGATCGTTGGATTTAACCAGAAACTGATGGAATAACTTCATTTTATGACGAAACCCTTAAATCACGATACAAACCATTAATACCCAATTTCTCCGGTTGGGATAATATAATAAGCCATTGGGATAATTAAATATAGCAGCCAAATGTGTATGCTCATCTTTGAATCAACGAAAACGATTCATTATGAAAATTATACAAAAACTCAGCTTAGCATTATTATTGTTAATCGCAGTTGCGGTTAAATCGAATGCCCAGAACCAAATCGAAATTGTTATAGTAGGCTCTGCCCACGACAATTCTAAATCGACACAAAACTTTCAGGCGATAATTGATAAACTTAAAAACTTTAAACCTGATATGGTTTTTGGCGAATACCTTCCCCAGAGCGATTACGCTAAACTGGAAGAAAACAACTGGGCAAAAAAATCATTTAGAAAAGGACATGATTATTTAGAAAAATTAAATCCGGCATCTCCCAAAAATATTGATACACAAATTAAAAATGACCAGAAAGCACTCGCTAAATTTGCCTACTACCATAAAACCAGAATGAATTTAGCGGTTAATTATGCTAAAAACTGGGACAGGGGCAATGCCGATTATCAAATCTTTGTACTCGAAAATTACATGAAACAAAGCTTCGGCAAAGAAGAGCAGGTTGAATATGCAAAAATGTTCGGAAATACCGATTCATTAAAGAAAAAAGGTTTCTGCAGACCTGGAAGTGAGTATAGCAAAATCTATTTCCCTCTTATTTACCAGTTAAAACAAGATCGGATCTACAACATGGATTGCCAAACTTATGATAAACCATGGAGTGAAGCCTGGGGCAAAACAGATTCTTTATACAAAATTTTAATCAACAAAGCGAAGGCCGATAGCACCTCGCAGGAAGCTGCTACCGTTAAAGCCATAGAAAAATATTGGGCTTACAATGAAGAGGAAGCAAAGGTTTTCAATGCCGATCCTTATGCCGGCATGAACACCATAAAATATGGTGTTTTAGATGAAGCCTGGAACTTTTATGGTGGCCGTCATTTTTATGGTTATGCAGGTTTCCCTACCGAAACGGTGAAAGAGATGATTGTGCAATGGACTTTCAGAAACGAAGGCATGTGCAAAAACATCATCGATCAGGCAAAGGCAAAAAAAGCAAAAAGGGTTGTAGTAGGTGTTGGTGCCTCGCATCGCAAATGGATGGAAGAAATTTTAGCCAAAAACCCAGAAGTTAAAATCATCAATTATAACGATTTGCACTAAACTAATAATATACGCTTTCTCAGCCCCATTGCATTAGCCTGGGGCTTTTTCTTTTTAGCGTTATGTAATTTTTTCGTTTAGTATTTGCAAGAACACCTTAAGGCAATTACTTTTACCTAAAAGATTAGTTGTTTTAATTAAGTGCAACGTTTTGTCAACCAGCACGTCTATTAGATTTTTAGTCCGTCACATTTTTTATATCGTTCATCACATTTATCTGTACTATAAAAGCATAGCGCCTAATTTTAGCTTGTTATTTAATATATATGAAGAAACTTTTACTTTCAATCGTCCTTACCTTAGCTATTTTTAATTTATTTGCACAAAAAAACGGAAGCATTACCGGAATTTTAGCCGATAGCGCCAATCACAAGACCACTTTAAATTACTCAACAATTTCGGTATATAAAGTTGGAGATAGTATATTGAGCACTTATAAATTATCGGATGATAAAGGCGTTTTTAAAATCAATGGCTTAACCATAGGCATAAAATACCGTTTAGTGGTAACCGCATGGCAATATGGAACTTACCGAAAAGAGGTTGAACTAACTGCAGCCAATTCCGCATTAAATTTGGGCACCCTCTATCTTTCCGTTAAAGCAAATGACCTAAGCGAAGTGGTAATTTCGGGAGAAAGGCCACCCGTAATCGTACGTAAAGATACCATAGAATTTAATGCAGAATCCTTTAAAACCCTGCCATCAGCGGTGGTAGAAGATCTGTTAAAAAAGCTTCCAGGCGTTGCTATTGCAGCCGATGGCTCTATACAGGTTAACGGAAAAACAGTTAGTAAAATTTTAGTAGACGGAAAAGAGTTTTTTGGTGGCGACCAGCAGATTGCGACTAAAAACCTTCCCGCCAACATTATTGATAAAGTGCAGGTGGTTGATGATAAGCAGGCCAAAAGACGTGATCCGGATTTAACGGCAGCAGAAATCCCGCAGATTATCAATTTAAAGTTGAAAAAAGCCATTAAAAAAGGAGCTTTCGGTAAATTATATGCTGGCGCAGGCTTAAAAGACCTGTATCAGGCCGGTGGATTAATGAACTTCTTTAGAGATACCACACAGGTAAGTATATTGGCTTATGGCAACAACATCAATCAACCAGGCTTTAACCCTAATGATGTGCAACGGATAGGTGGCTTTAGCAGAAGTGGCGTAAACTCTATGATGATGACCTCTGGAGGTTATTTCGAGTTTAACGGCATTAATTTCGGCGGCAGTTATAATGGTGTTCAAACCTCTTCGGGTGGTGGTTTTAACTTTAACACCTTAACTAAAAAGGGGATCAAAATTAATACGCAATATTTCTTTGGCCGATCGGATAATCTTCTGGAGAAACTCACCAATACCAACCAAACATTAGGTACCGACAGGTTGATTACCAATGCCAGCGAAAACACCAATGCACTGATATTGAAACATAATATAGGTGGAAAATTAGACTGGCAAATCGATTCTTTAACACAACTAACCATAGAACCGGCAATTGTACTAAGTTCTAACAATTCGGTAAGCAAGGTCTCTTCTCGTAACAACAATGCGAATAGTCAGCTCATTAATGCCCTCGATAATCTGAATGACCTGAATACTTCAAACAACAAATATCAGTTAAGGGCAGATTTTAGTAAGGATTTTAAAAAGGCTGGAAGAGCTTTCAATATAGGAGCCGATATTTCTGCGACCCCAAATCCCGTTATCAATTACAACAGAAGCACCAGTGTTTTTTACCTCACCCCATCCACTTCAGAGATCGATCAGTTGAGAAATAATACCATCGATAACTTCAGGTCTTACCTCTATAGTAACTATACCGAACCAATTAGCAAAAAACTGAATTTTAAAGCAGATGTAAGCGGAAATATCATCAATAACGAAAATGCGCTAAGCACTTTTTATCGCAATCCAGCTAACCAGCTGTACGATATTGCCATTCCCAATTTATCGCAAACCGTTAAACAGGCCGGTTTTAAAACCAATACGAACATCAGCCTTGGTTATAAAGTAACTAAAGATCTTTATCTTCAACCGGGATTGGTACACAACTATATTTCGTTAAACAACCGCTTTACCAATACTGTAGATATTAATCAGCGTTATAATTTTATATGGCCAACCTTTCAATTAAAATATAAAATATTCCGCTTTAACTATTCGGCCCGTTTTACAGAGCCCAATGTAAGTTATCTTCAACCAGTGGCCGACAATACCAATGCATTTTACATTAGAAATGGAAACCCAAATCTACTGCCCGCCCGTATGCAGGGTTTAAGCATGAATATGTACAAATATGATCCTAAAAGCCTGATCAATTACAATTTATACGGTTATGGTAATTTCACAAAAAACGGCATTGTTAACGCTATCACCATAAATAACGGAGTTCAAACGATTAATCCCGTTAACAAAAATGGTATCTATAATTTTAGTGGAGGGGCCAATATTTCGAAAGATTTCAAAAAAGATAAAACAAGTTTAAAAGTAGGCTTAGGCTTCTGGGCCAATTTTGATCATAGTCCGGTTATTGTGAACAACATTGAGAGCGATGCAAATGTGTTTTATGTAGGCCCTAATGGAAGTATAAGGTTAAACCTGAATGATAAGGTAGAAATTAACCAGTCGTATTCGGTAAACCTGAATCGCAGTAGGTATGATGATAGCTATTACACCAACATTAGCTACAATACCCACCAAAGCACATCCGAACTGATTATCCGTTATCCCAAAAAACTGGTTTTCGAAACCAGCTATTCTTTAACCATCAATGATCAAAAAATCGCCGGATATAACAATAACATCAAATTCTGGAATGCCGCTCTTACTTACCTATTCATGAAAAACGACAGGGCGCAGTTAAAATTCTCGGTGAATGATATTTTGCAGAGCAATGTACGCAGGAACATCCAGATTACGGGCAACAGTGTTATCGATACGCAGAGTAATAACCTGGGTAGATATGGCATGCTTACCCTTACTTATAATATCCAAAACTTTGGCCAAAAAGTTGGCGGCAGACAGACGTTTTTTAATTTTTAATCCCGTGGTCTGTGTCTCCACAGACCACTATGAAGGGTTTGAAACCAAGAGTTTTTACAGTGCTCCGTGGAGACACAGACCATGGAAGTAGATTTCTCTACTACGTTTCACTCCTGAAATGACGATTTATTATTGCAAAAACATCTCCGCAAGCAATCCGTACGATTTTATCCGGTCTTCAAAATGCTCGGTAATGGTAACGGCCATCAGTTCATCAACATCATAATCGGCAGCCAATTTGGTAAGCCGCTCTTTAATTACAGCTGGCGTGCCATAAATCATTCGTGGTTTATTGGCATTAATCCGTTCCTGCTCTGCAGCGTTATAACTGATATCTTTAATATCGTTCCAACCTACAGCAGTTAAGCCTCCGCCCTTCTCTAGCTGGAGAAAACGGTAAGCCATTAAAGCCTCCTGTTGTTTTACCTTTTCTTCATCTTCTGAGCAGAAAACAAAAAGCGCCACGTTTTCAACTGGTTTTGCTAAATCAACCGAAGGTTTAAAATGTTCCCTGTAGTATTGAACAGCCTGTGGTCCTCCATGCGGATTAATAAAATGTGCAAAAGAAAAGCCCATTCCAAAGTGGGCCGAAAACAAGGCACTTTGCCCGCTGCTGCTCAAAAGCCATTGTTGCGGAACGGTTTCAGCAATGGGAATGGCTTTTATTTTTGCCTGGATACCGCCATCTGAGGTATCGTGTAAGTAATGCTGCAGCTCACGCAGTTGTTCTACAAAATCCTGCTCGCTCCAATTGTTTGAGGGGTTAAGCATCGAAGCCGTAATCCGGTCGGTACCTGGTGCACGGCCCATTCCCAGGTCGATCCGGTTAGGGTGCATCACTTCCAGCAAACGAAAACTTTCTGCAACCTTTAACGCGCTATGGTTAGGCAACATAATACCGCCAGAACCTATCCTTAAAGTTTGGGTATGATTGGCCAGATGGGCAATTAAGATTTCGGGCGTTGAACCTGCTAAACTGGTTGTATTGTGATGTTCTGAAACCCAGAAACGGTGATATCCCAATCTTTCGGTTTCTTGTGCAAGTATAGTGGTTTCTTCAATGGCATGGCGGGCGGTAACACCCTTGCGCACCGGCGATTGATCTAACACACTAAGTTTGATTTTTGTATTGCTCATATTCGTATCTAACAAATTTATGAGCCCGCTCATTTAAAATAGGCGTGCGAAAAGCTTTATGACTTTTAGATTATTGCGCCAAAGTCAATTTGACCAAATACTGATCTTCGCCATCATCAAAAATCAATTCAGCATCCCATCCTGTTTCATTGGCCATACGCTTAATGGTTTCTTCATCTATATAAATCCAGTTAAACCAATTGCCTTTTTCGCCTTTATATTCATACTGATAAGATACCTCGCCATAATATTGGTTTTGTGGTTTAGGCATATCTTCATATAAATAAGCAATATCAGAAGAATCGAAAATCACCTGCCCATTGGGATTGATGAGGTCTTTTAGCTTGATCAGGAAATCCTTAAAACCGGGCAAAGTTCCGGTTAAACCGATACCGTTCATGAGCATGATAATGGTATCGAATTTCTCCTGATAGGTAAAAACATCCTGTATGAATGCTTTTTTTACCCCACGCGCTTTCATAATATCCACAGCTGCTTCCGAAATATCAATAGCAGTTACATCGATATTAAAAGCCTGTAAAAGTAAAGCATGACTGCCTACACCGGCACCAATATCCAATACCTTTCCATTGCACATGTGTAACGCCTGAAGTTCTAGAACGGGCATATCTTCATCATCACGAAAGAAGAATTCTAAAGGCATTTCTTCCGGCTCTCCATACGAATTGTGCAACCAAAGCGTATCAGCCTCGCCTGTTCTATAAATATCGGTTAACGCTTTACCAAAAACATCCATGCGGGCAAAGATAGGAAAAATGGAAGATGGATGAGGTGAGATGTGTGATGTCATGCGAAGGCACGACGCATCTGTAACTAATGAACAGACTTTTTATTAATTGATTTCATAAGAAAGTCGTCATCGCGAGGCTACGAAGCAATCTTAAAGCACAAGCTAATAGCGATCGTTGTAAGATTGCTTCGTCGGCTGAAAAAGCCTTCTCGCAATGACGATCTTATAAAGGTCTGGATTAAAAATCCAGAACAGCACATCAAATTATTAAATCTCAAATACCTGATGATATTCGGGGATAGCCACATGCTTAAAGCCTGCATCTTTCAATTTGCCGGCGAAATGTTGCTGCACTTCGTATTCTCCATGTACTAAAAACAGCTGTTTTACTTTAGCCGGATCCTGACCTGATAAAAATTGCAGTAAATCTTCATAATCGCCATGTGCACTCATCGATTTTATCGATCGTACTTCAGCCTTAACCTCATACTCATCGCGGAAAATTTCTACTACCTTTTGTCCGGCAATTAACCTACCGCCAAGCGATTTAGGCTCGCAATATCCTACCATCAAAATGGTATTTTTCTGATTGCTGATATTATTCCTGATGTGGTGTTTTACTCGACCAGCCTCAGCCATTCCTGATGCCGAAATAATTACGCATGGCCTGGGATTGGCATTTAAAGCTTTCGATTCTTCTACACTTTCGATAAAACGCAAGCCTTTAAAACCAAATATATCATGATCTACCTTTAAAGTTTCTTTAACCCCATTATTGTATACTTCAGGATGGTTTTTAAGGATTTCAGTGGCTTTTGAGGATAAAGGACTATCTACATAATAGGGTACATCAGGCAATTTACCTTTTAACTCCAGCCCATTTAAAGCGTAGAGCAGCTCCTGAGTACGGCCAACGGCAAAGGCTGGGATAATAACTTTCCCCTTTTTAATTTTACAGGTATTGTTAATAATCTCTAAGAGCATGTTTTCGATTGGATCCAGATCTTTATGTAACGAATCACCGTAGGTTGATTCCATTAAGATATAATCGGCCTGATCAAACTGCTGCGGACTTTTTAAAAGCAGGTCGCCATAACGACCAACATCTCCAGAAAAGGTAATCCGGGTAGGTTTTCCGTCTTCTGTAATGGTAAGGTGAACAGCAGCACTGCCTAAAATGTGGCCTGCATCAGTAAACCTTAACCGAATTCCGGTTTCAATTTCGAAATCTTCTTCATACTCTACAATCTTCATCAGACTAAGCGTTTTGGTAACGTCTTCATCGGTGTAAAGTGGTTCTTCCATTTCTTCGCCTTCGCGCAGATGGCGGTTAGAAAATTCTGCATCCTGCATCTGGATTTTGGCAGAATCCATCATTAAAATGCGGGCCAGATCCATTGTTGCTGAAGTACAGAAAATCTTACCTTCAAATCCTTCTGCAACCAATTTAGGCAATAAGCCACAATGATCTATATGTGCATGTGATAAAACCAGGTAGGTAACCTTTTTGGCATCAAAGCCGAAAAAATCGTTTAATTTATCGGTAACACGGCCCATGCCCTGGAATAAGCCGCAATCTAATAAAATCTGGGTGCCATTTTTTAAGGTAATAAGGTGCTTACTCCCCGTAACAGTACGGGCGGCACCATGAAAAGCAATGTTCATTGAGATGGTGGTTAGAAAATATATAGAATAAAAATGCCGGATATTTCCGGCACTTCCAATTCTTTATGCATTTATTTCTGCTATTTTATCTTTCACCTTATCTGCTACACCTGTAGCTTTATCTGTTAAACCCGCTAATTTATCTTTTGAAGCGTCTAATAGATCAGCAAAAAAATCTGATACTTTACCTTTTAAATCGCTTGTCGAATCTGAAGATAATGCCAATGCGATTGTTGCACCAAGTGCTGCTCCAGCTAATACGCCTACAATAATTTTTGTTTCCTTTGTCATAACTTTATTCTTTAATAATTAAACATTAATTGGCACTTGTTGTTTTGCTTTTATTACAACATAAATCATTCCATTTAAATGAAGCATATTTTTTTTATCGATTTAGACAATACCATCTATTTTACCAAACCGAATGAAGAACAGTTGATGGGTGAACTTTATCGTTACTTAGAAAGCCTGGATTTAGGAATAAGCGATGAAAAATTTCAGTTGGCCAAAGGAGAAATGTTGAGAACGCCTTTTCTAAAAGTGGCTAAAAAATATGGTTTTAAGGAAGAGATAATGCCTGAGGTGATTTCATACCTGCACCGTAGAGAAGTAACAAAGCCCTTAAACCCAAGCGATGATTACCATTTCATTAAAAGCCTTAATGGCCGAAAATTTATTGTAACGGCTGGTTTCCCGAAACAGCAAACCTCAAAAGTGAAGATGCTGGGCATCGCTGATGATTTTGAAGCCGTACATGTTGTGGATGTCTCGACCACCAACAAAAATGAAGCTTTTAAACTGCTGATTGAAAAATATGGTCTAAACAAGGATGATATTTTAATTATAGGTGATGATGCAGAATCGGAAATTAAATTTGGAATGGAACTCGGTATTGAGACATTTTTATTAGATCCCGAAAACCTGCATCCAAATGCCGAAACCACTTTTAGGGGAACTGATTTAAGTGGTCTTCATGTAGCGGCTGGGCAGTAAGGTGCCGTCATTGCGAAGCCAGTTTTTTATTGGCTAAGCAATCTTTATTACAGCGCCCCATGGCATGAAGATAGCCTGCCTGCTGTTCCCAGACAGTGCTGAATATCCATTTTCCTGTAAAGACTATTAACCATTAGGAAAGCTGTTTTCTGCAACTATTTCAGTCTCATCCCGCTTTCCGTTTTATCACGATGAAACCTGTAAAACAAGCAAGCACACCATAACACAACAAAAACCGATGCTTAAATCGGGATGTTCACTCCATCCAATAGCTATCGGATCGGGTCTAGGTGGCTCGTTACGTGGTGCTATTTTTGGCTGGGTGCTCAACAACCCTTTGTTTATAAACCCCTGCCTGCAGCAGACAGTAATTCTTTAGCTAATTCGCTTGCTCACAATTCAAAATTAGATACTTTTGCAAACTTTGTTTTTGTTGCAGATCAATATGGATTACCTAAGTTATAAGCTCAAATTAATTTATTCCCGTTATCTTATCATTGCACTAGGCTCAATTGTCGGTTTTTCATTATTAAATATATGCTTCTTTCAAACACAGCTTATACCTATTGAAGACTTTTTTTATGAGTTTTTAATACCCATGCTCCTGCCTATACTTCCATTGATTTTTTGGCTGAGGCCGAGACTAAAACTTTTAAGTCTGGAAAGGAAAAATGGAAAAGATTTATTTGAATTTTACCTGATTATTGCATGGTTTGCCATCATATGCCCTTCTATTTTTGCTCAGAAATATATCACCAGTGCAGTGGGCCAACTCACCACATTAAAAACAATTAGTAGCATAGATCAAAAACACCTCACCAAATTTTATAAGGTTCACAAGCTGTATCTTGATAAGAAACATTGTGCTGTACAGGCTGAAGCAAAAGTGACTGGTAAACACAATGAAAATTTAAACTTCACAGTTTATGCTGCTATTCCAATTTACAATGAACCAACACCACCATTATGGGGCTCTTCATTAATAACAAGATCACCTCTAGGTAAAGTAAAATCATCAAACACAACCCACCTGGATTATTTACGACCAAAAGCATGGTTGGGATGGCAAAAAACAAAGGGAATAAATAATAAACTAACAAAGGAAGCAAAAGATTCTATTTACAGAATACTTATTGAGGATGCATATCAGAGTTTCCTCCGTGAAAAAATTTATGATTTTGATTATCTACAGAAAATAGGCATCAGCCAGGATTATAAAAATTTCAAAAAAGGTATTGCCAGAGCTGATCCCGGTTCACCTGCAAATCCAATTTTATTAATACCAAAATACACTCCATTTGAAAAAAAGGGTAGCCATCAATTATTTTTGACACTTCTATCATTTTTTATCGGCTCAACAATCTGGTTAATAATGTTAATCCTTCCAAGATTTAAAAAAAACAAATTGCCAATGCCTATTGGCATTATTTAAAACCATAGGCAATATAAATGGCATAAAAAAGTCCCGATTTTCATCGGGACTTATCAATCTATCCTCTACCACCTCTTGATGGTCTTCCTCCTTCAGAGCCGCTTCTTTCACCACCTCTTTGTTGCTGTTGTTGCGGTGCTTCTGTTCTTCTTTGTTCTTGTCTTTGTTGCATTTGCTGCTGCTGTGCTCTTTGTTGTTGAACCTGGGCATCACGCTGTGCGCGTTCCTGCTGCTGTTGTTGAGCTTGTTGTGCACGTTGCTGCTGCATCTGTTCATTACGTTGCGCTCTTTCTTGTTGCTGAGCCTGGGCCTGCTGCGCACGTTGCTGTTGCATTTGCTCATTTCTTTGCTGTTGCATCTGCGCATCGCGTTGAGTCCTTTCCTGTTGTTGGGCCTGGGCTTGTTGCGCACGTTGCTGTTGCATCTGTTCATTACGTTGTTGCTGTACCTGAACATCACGTTGCGTACGCTGTTGTTGAAATTGCTCGTTACGCTGTGCCCTTTGTTGCTCCATTTGAGCCGCACGTTGTTGTTGGTCTACCTGACCACGTTGCTGTGTTTGCACATCGCGTTGTGTACGTTGCTGATCCTGGCTCATACGGTCTTGCTGTGTACGCTGTTGTCTCATCTGCTCCAAACGTTGCTGATCTTGACCACGGTTTACATTTTCTTGTCCGTTTCTTCCGTCTATACCATTGGTATTGCCACGGCTAACACGTCCATTAGCACCTCTATTATAAACTTCGCCTCTGTTATTAGGCTGATTATTATCTCTGCTTATGGTACCGTTGTTCCTATCAGGTTGCCCGGTACGGTTATCTCCTCTCGATCCAAAACGGTTATCGTTATTATTGCTATTACCGCCTCTTTGATCGCGATTGGTATAACCTTCATTCCTTCCACCCCTGCTAATGCCAGCATTGCCTTGCTCAAATCTTCTTGGTGCAGCATTACGGTTATCTACTGCATTGCGTTCAGGTCTTGGTCTGTAGATAGAAACCTCTCTACCGCCAACCCTACTTGCACCAGGTCTTGAACTTTGCGCATATCTGTAAACGGTTACATCTCTATTGGTTGCACGTCTGATATCTTCAATCCTTGGTCCTCCATAATAATTTCTTCTGTTATAAACATAAGTATTATTGATAATGGTGGTGTTTCGGATATATACATTGTTGCGCCCGTAATCATATCTTGGGAAAGTATTGATATAAATATTACGTTGTGGAATAAAGTTCCAGCAGAATTCTGGCACTACGTAACGACGGCCAAAGCTTAGGTTAATACTAATACTTGGCGCCATTGGAGCCCATCCATAATAACCATCACCGCTTCTCCAATCTACCCAGGCTGGCCCCCAATTGGTATCAGGTAACCAGATCCATTGTCTGTAACTGTTAATTACCCAACGACCGTAATGGAAAGGTGCCCAGCCCCAATCGTAATTGGAAACCCAGGTATTACCGTATTCGGTCATCGCCCAACGTCCGTTTGTATAATATGGACGAAATTCGCTTTGATCTACATCCGGACGCCAAACATATCCATATTGAGGGTCTTGTATCCAGGTGCCATAAGGCGAAAGTTCATCATAAAAAGTCTGTAAAGAAACATTGCCAGTGCTGTAACCATCGTCCTGGTAATCGTTTTGATAGTCTTGTGCCCTGACAAGGGTTGTGGTTCCGGCAAGGAGCGCAAATAGCCCCAGCACAAGTGCCGTAGATTTCAGTGTTTTCATTTGTGTGTTTTATTTTAATAACCTAATGTGTGTGTATCAATTAGAGAACCAAAAATGCTGAAGGTTTAATATGCATGCATAGTTTATGCTTTTTCCTCCAAATATTGCCCTATGAGGCATATTTAACTAATATTTAACGTTTTAAGCCAAGTTTAATTGTGCAGAAAATAAGTCAGTTAGAAATAAAATTTGCTACACCTTTGTTCACAAAAGAGATTATATTGCCAGTACCGTAAACTTTAGAACTTAAATTCTATTTATTGTGAGTATTTTTGTAGCATGCAAAAAGGCACTTTATACCTTATTCCCGTACCATTGGCTGAAGAGGTAGCACATAAAACTTTTACCCCTTATTTGGTTGATACCATTAACCAGATTGATACCTACATTGTAGAAAACAGCAAGACAGCCCGTCGTTTTTTGAAAGAGGCTGGTTTAAAAACACCACAAAAAGATTTAATCGTGCACGATTATGGCAAACATAACCGGACAGATTTAGGTCAGTTTTTTGTTGAACTTGCTGCCGGAAAAGATGTAGGTTTAATGAGCGAAGCCGGTTGTCCGGGCATTGCCGATCCTGGAGCTGATATTGTTGCCGAAGCACATAAACGCGGCATTAAAGTGGTGCCATTGGTGGGCCCAAGTTCGATTTTGCTGGCTTTAATGGCCTCAGGTTTTAACGGACAGAGTTTCGCCTTTTGGGGTTATTTACCGATCGATAAAGAGCAACGTACCAAACGGATTAAAGATTTAGATTTATCGGCAAGCCGTTACAAACAAACACAGATATTCATCGAAACACCTTTCCGCAACAACCAGCTTTTTGAAGAAGTGCTGAAAAGCTGCAAACCCAATACGCAGGTTTGTGTAGCCAGCAATCTTACTGCAGAAGATGAATTTATTAAAACCCAAAGTGTTTATAATTGGCGCAAAGAGGAAATAGATCTTCATAAACAGCCTACTATATTTTTGTTGTACTAAGATAAAATCGTCATCTCGATCCGATAGCTATCGGATGAAGCGTAGCGGAATGTTCCAAAGGAACTCCTTCGGAGGAGAGATTTTTTTATATAGATTTAGCTTCGATGAGCCTTCGGGTTCTCGACTCTGTTGCACGCTACTCGAAATGACGAGCAAATTCAAAAAATCAAAACATATCTAGCACTACATTGGTTGTTATCATAGCGCGCTGCAATTTATTCACTAAATCTTTGAGTTATGAAAAATACGAGCACACCAAAAAACAATCCAACAGTTCAGGGCAGTTCAATAGCTGATCGGGCTAACCACGATGTTAAAACGGATAAAAAGATCCAGGGAATAACCAATGGCGGTGGCCAACGGTCAGATCAAACTTCCAACAAGGACAATCAAAGAAAATACGACAACAAAAAATAATAGAAGGTAGCTTAATATACCAAAATGGCTTGTCAGAAAATCGACATTGAATAAGATTTTCCGACAAGCCATTGTTAACTAATGGTACTTTATTTTGCCATTACATTATAGAAATTATAATCCGTCATAGGGGCACCTTTTATTCCTAAATTATGGCAAATGGTAATGATCTGGCCACGATGGTAGGTACTGTGATTGAAAACATGTAACACATATTCAAAATTCTGAAAGTCGGAAGTAAACCAAGGACTTTGAATTTCTGTTTTCTCATTAAATCTATCTTCACTAATTGCTGTAATATAAACGGCTAAGTTTTCTGACTGTTTCAACAGCGCATCAAAAATATCATTCAAACTTCCATATTCGCGAAATTCGAATTCGGTTTTAGTGAGAATTGAATACCAATACTCCTGTGCCTGTAAAATATGGGCAAGGGTTAACTTTACACTTTTAAAACTCGATAATACTTCCTGCTCCAATAATTCTTCCGGATGATTTTTTAACCAATTTACTAAGGTTAAATTTGCCCAGAAATTATAGTTTGCATAATTTTTCATTAAATACACAAGGGAAGTTTCTTCCATTGTTTCTGCGAATAATTGTTCCTGTACCATGTCTTTTTGTTTTAGTTACACAAAGAAAACACAGGCCACTGACAACCCTATGGCAGTGTAAAAATCAACATAAAAATATTTTTAAATAAAGTGTTTTCTTCATTCAGTTTACATTCCCCATCGCTCGTTTTCCGTCTTACCTGATCATCCTATCAGGAGAAAAAGCAATAAAATATTCTGATCCGGTTTGGATACTAACATTAAGATCTGGTACATTAATTTTAGGTTGTTCCTTAAGCTGCAATAATACGCTTGCTGCAAAGTCATGTATCTTTTTTGGGTCTACCTGAACAGAAACTGTAGGGAAGAAATCGTGCTCTATTTCTGCCTTTCCCTGCTCACTTACCTGGCTAAACTTCCACGATTCTTTCGTCCGGAAACCATTTTCGTTGTTGGCATTATTTAAATGGTATAAAAACACTTTCGCCTGTAAGGCTATACTCTCATTTTGCATATTATAAAATTTGGGCTTTTTTGGCCATAATTTGGCAAGGTAAGAAGAATTAACTGGTAGTACCTTTTTTTGGGTGGTAAGTGGTACAGAATTAATCCTGTTTTCCTTTGACAACTCTTATTTAACAAAAATATTATCGATAAAACAGATTGTTTATGTAAATTTTTAAATACAAACATAACTTTAAAACATTACAAAGCATATTGATTAAGTTTTCGTGTAAAATTATCCTACAGCCAAAAATTAATGTAACAAGTTCTGTTACATTTGTTTATCAGCTCCGAAAGGACTTAACTAACTTAAACTTCATGAAAAATAATCTAAAAAAGATTGCCATCGTTGCCATGGTGGCAGTGGTAATTGCAGCCTGTAAAAAAAATCAGGAATCGATCACTGAGCCTCAAGAAACGGTAAAAAATTCGGACAAAGTTTTGCAGTACATTAAAGACCTGGGCTTCCCTGCAACAAGTATTGTTGATAATGGAAATGAGTTTATCGTAGAAGAAGATATTACATTCCCTAAAAACATGGAAATCCCTGCTAATGGCGCCGGAGCTAAAACTGAACAGTATTATACGGGAAGCATTGTAAACAGCACTAAAAAGCTAAACATTAGAATTTTTGTAGATCCATCTATGACTTCTATGAGCAGCGAGATCAATAGTGCAATTGCGCAATGGAATGGTGTTCCAAATTCGACCTTACGTTTTAGCGTTGTAACGACAGCACCTTACGACATCCTGATCAAAGATGAAAATTTAGGAAATGGTGTTTGTGGGCAAGGACAGTTCCCTTCGGGAGGAAGTGCAGGTGCTTTGGTTAAAATCAATAAAAATTACATAGCTGGTAATTCGTTTGCCCAACGTGCCAGGACAATATGCCATGAATTCGGTCACTGTATTTCTTTCAGACATACCAATTGGGCAGCTCAGGGCGAGTCGACTGCTACAAATGTTCCTGGTGTTACCGGAACGGATGCTTTATCACTTATGAATGGTGGCCAATGCGGATCAGGTGCCACAGTATTATCACAAAAGGATAAAGATGCTACTGCTGTGTTATATTAAAATTTGCTAAAAAACAACTAAACAAACCTAAACTGGTCTATAAGGAGCTGATAATTAATAAGCCCGGGAGCTCGTTGAAGCACTTGGGCTTATTCTTTTGATAAGGCAATAATATCTTTTCCTTCTAAAATACGCCGATCGCCATTATGGCTTAAAGTATTAATCATGGCATTGCCGAGCTCGGCCATGGAGCAAAACCCACCTGGATAAACGGCCCTTCCAATAGGAAATAACCAGTTGATATATTTATAAAATTTATGGGCATATTTTTGTCCTGCCAGTGGCTTAATAAAACCCGGGCGAAAATTAAACACCTGCCCGAAAGGTAATTTCATTAAATCGTTCTCTGTTTTACCCTTTACCTGCGCCCATTTCAACCGGCCATTTTCATTGGTTCCCGCACCGGAAACATAACAAAAAGTCATATTATCGTTCAGCTTACTTAACGTTTCGGCAACATGCATGGTTAGTGTATAGGTCATTTTATAATAAGTATCGCTATCAACACCTACCGAAGTAATCCCCAAACAAAAGAAACAGGCATTATAACCCGAAAGCTGATTTTCAATCTGCGAAAAATCGAAAAAATCGGGATGGATGATCTCCTTAAGCTTTGGATGGCTATAACCGCACGGCTTGCGGTTAATCACTAAAACAGTATCAATTTCAGGGCTGTTTAGGCATTGCATTAATACCCCTTCACCTACCATTCCTGTAGCACCGGTTATGATTACATTATTCTGATATCTGGTTTTTCCCATCGGAAGTTTATTTAATAATCAAAACGAAGATAAGTTAATCTTTGTTTGCAAAATAAGCCAGTCGGGGTTCTTTTTGCTTCGTCAAGGTAAAAGAAGTTAAATTTTATGATAAATTAATTATATTTAATAAAACAGCAATATGATGAATCAAAATTTGTTAAGCATTAAAATGATGGTGCTTACCTGCTTATTATTTATCTCTAGCCAGTTATTTGCACAAAACGAATTAAGTCCGAGGCAAACCTATCCCGATTTATTTGAGAAAGTTCAAATGGCAAGAATTTATCCTGATAGTAAATCTTTTGCAGATGCCATTCCAAAAAAGAGTCCTTCAGAAATCATGAAGGCTTATAACACACTAAAAAACAACCAAAATTTTAACTTAACGGCATTCGTAAATGAATATTTTAATATGCCAGAAAGCCATCATGCGACTTACCAATCAAATATTAGTGCAGGTATTGAAAAACACCTGGATACCTTATGGACGGTTTTAAAAAGAGATCCAGATACGGCTTCCATCTACCAAACATCACTGCTGCCATTACCGAAGCCCTATATTGTTCCCGGTGGCCGGTTCAGGGAAATTTATTATTGGGATTCTTATTTTACAATGCTCGGTTTGCAAAAGGCCGGCAGATCAAAAACCATAAAAGATATGGTTGACAATTTCGCTTACCTCATTAATAAATATGGTTTTATCCCCAATGGAAACCGTACTTATTATTTAACACGTTCGCAGCCCCCGTTTTTTGCTGCTATGGTTCAGTTGCTTACCCAGCATGATAAAAATGTAAAACTTGCAGATTATAAGGACGTTCTGGAAAAAGAATATAATTTTTGGATGAAAGGGGCTAGTCAGTTAAGCAATGGCAAGGCGATAAACCATGTAGTAAAACTTGCTGACGGCGCTATTTTAAACCGTTACTATGATGCCGGCGATCAGCCCCGCGAAGAATCGTACAGGGAGGATTTTGAAGCCGCTAAATTAACCAAACAGGTTCCGTCCACGTTTCTTAGAAATGTACGCTCTGCTGCAGAATCGGGTTGGGATTTTAGCAGCAGGTGGTTTGCCGATGGTAAAAGTTACAACCAGATTATTACCACGGATTTGCTTCCGGTTGATTTAAATACTTTATTATATAATCTCGAAACTGCCATTGCTACGGCAAACAACGAGGCAGGCAACAAAACAAAGGCTGCTCTATTTAATAAAAAAGCTAATCTGCGTAAAATAGCTATCCTAAAATACTTCTGGAACAAAAAACAGGGCTTTTTTACTGATGATAATTGGAAAAGCCGATCACTTTCTAACCAGCTTACACTTGCAGCAGCATTTCCATTGTATTTTAAATTGGCAACATTGGCACAGGCCAAAGCTGTTAAAGAAAAAGTGGAAAGGAATTTTCTTAAAACAGGTGGCTTAGTTACCACATTAACTACTACAAAAGAGCAATGGGATTCGCCAAATGCATGGGCACCGCTGCAATACATTAGCATTGCGGGATTGCGCAATTATGGATACAATAAACTGGCCGACACCATTAGCATGAGATGGATAAACCTTAATATTTCTGTATTTAAAGGCACTGGCAAATTAATGGAGAAGTATAATGTGGTAGAAACGGACAGTAAAGGTGGAGGCGGGGAATATCCACTTCAGGATGGCTTCGGTTGGACAAACGGAGTACTCTTAAAACTGATGAAAAACAATTAAGTAAACACTTCTTTTTTCATGTTTTTTCCAATCGATTTTTATAAAAATAAAGAGGCCGTACCGTTAACAGAATATAATCAGCCTGCTAACCGTTACGGCCTCTGGTGTAGATATTAAATTTTAATAACCCGGATTTTGTATCAGGTTGGGGTTACCAAGTTGATTATCGGGGATAGGAAAAAGCAGGTATTTAGCCTCACTTGCTGGTTTTTCCTGCCATGCAGCGAGAAATTTACCAAAACGGATTAAATCCTGTCTCCTAAAGCTTTCCCAGTATAACTCACGTCCACGTTCGTCCAATAAAATATCCAATGTTAAATTTGGTAAAATTGAAGCGCCCCTAACGGTTCTGATCGAATTCACAATCGCTAAGGCAGGAGCCGGCTGCGATGTTCTTAACTGGGCCTCTGCTTTCATTAATAATACATCGGCGTAACGGAAATAAACCCAGTCATTATCAGGCTTTTTAGAGCCTGCATTAGGGTAATCTATTGGGTATTTAACTACCCTAATACCTGCAACTTCTAGATGGTTTGGATCACGTTCAATAATTGCGACTTCTGGTGTAAAGGCTAAAGGATTACCTTTTCTGTCTTTCAAAGCAACACCATTTTGGTCAAACTGCTGGCCGATAAGAAAACCAACCCTGATGCCAGAAATGTTTGTTTGTCCGGTGTAGCTCCCACCCCTTCTTTTATCGCCAGCCTCAAACTTATTGTAGAAGTTAGATAATGAAGAAAAGCCATTATAGCCATTAGGATTTTGGTTATAGTGTAAAGTACATTTCCATTGTCCATCTAAATCGCTACCATCATTTCCTGCAGTATTTTCAGCAGTAAAAATATTTTCTTTAGATAAAACATTGTTCGTAGGTGCAAAGTTATCGAAATAGTTTGCTGATAATACATACCCACCAGTTGAAATCTCATCAGCTAAAGCGATTACTTTCGCCATGTCCGCAGCATCGAAAGTTGGCGCAGCACGATTTAGGAAAGCACCTTTATTAAGGTAAATTTTCATTAAAAGTGTTTTAGCGGCATTCTTATTCGCCACATTTGCAGGCCCGTTTGGTAAATCAGGAATAATAGCATTTAATTCGGTAATTAAATAAGCAATTTCATCAGCTGCATTTCTAACCTTAGAAGGAAGTGTTACACCTTCCCCTGTGTCACGGTAAGGAACTTGTCCCCAGCCATCTAAAATAGAAAATTGAGCGAAAGCTCTAAGAAAACGAGCTTCCGCAGCTTGTGCTGCAGTAGGATTAAATCTTAAAACAGTTGTAGCTGCATAACTGATACTATTTAAATCCCTAAAGACACCGGATATTCTTCCATCGTCTGCTGCCCATTTGTGTAAATGAAGCGCTCTCCATGCACCATTATCATCCCAATCACCAGCTCTAGTAGGAACAATTGCTTCATCTGAAGTAACTTCCTGTAATGCAGACCAATTCCAAGGCGCTTGATATGGGCCTCGCATAGCAATATAAGCTGCAGAAATTAATCCTGGTACATTCCCCTGAGAAAGTGTTCCCGAATTTACTTGCCCGTGCAGATCTTCATCAAGTTTTGTACAAGCTGAAAAAGTAATAGCTATTACTCCAAAGCATAAAATATATTTATTTTTCATATTGAAAAAAATTAAGTTATAGAGAAAAATTAACACCAAAATTGAACGTCCTTGCTGTTGGATAAGCAGTATAATCTATACCCGCTGAAGGAACACCATTAACACTTTTATTTATATTGACTTCTGGGTCAAAGCCTGTGTATTTGGTAATAACGAAAAGATTTTGCCCGTTAACATAAACATTTAGCGATTTGATTGCTTTACCAATGTTGCCGATATTGTAATTAATGGTAGCATTAGCCAATTTTATGTAGTCTCCTTTTTCTATATACCTAGATGATGCTGCAATAGGATTAGCAAGTGATTCCTGAATCTCTGAATTTAATAATCCTGATGAGACATTTCTATTGCCCAAGTTTGAAATCGCTAATACAGAATTTGCGGTATTATTATAAATACTTTGTCCGAATGCTCCATTAAAATTTGCAGTAAAAGATATTTTTTTATACCTAATATTTGTACTCAGCCCCATAATAAATTTTGGATTAGGATTACCAACATAATATTTTGTAAACCCATCATCAGTATATAAGGAAAAGCCATTCGCACCTAAGCCGTTGTATTGTCTGGTTACCATAGCAAACAATGGCAAGCCATTTTGAATAACCTCAGTAGTTACATCGCTTAACCCCTGACCGCTTAATGAACCCGTTTTTATTAAATCATTTAAATTTTTGACTGTGTTTTTGATATAAGTTACATTACCACCTAAGGACCATGATACGTTATCCTTTTCGATGATATTGGTATTCAGATTGATCTCCAAGCCTTTGTTGATAATCTCACCATTCAAATTTTTCCATGTAATTACATTTCCTTGCTCTGCAGGAGCAAATGCTGTCTGCGGATATAATAGATCTTTTGTTGTTTTGTTAAAATAATCGATACTTCCCGTTATTTTATTTCCAAATAGTCCAAAATCTACACCAATGTTAGTTTGTTTATCTTCCTGCCATTTTAGGTTATCGTTTTGATTATTTATACCTACCTGGGGTATAGGATCTCCGGCCTTACTAGGTGTTCTATACACAAAACGCTGTTGGGACGAGCCGGAAGGAAAATCCTGATTACCTGTTTTACCATAACCAGCTCTAATTTTTAATAGATCTACCCACTTCACATCGGTAAAAAAACTTTCTTCTTTAATGTTCCAGGCTATTGCAAATGAAGGAAAATACCCATATTTATTATTTGCACCAAACTTGGTTGAACCATCAGATCTAATTGTTGCTGTTAATATGTATTTATTATCATAGTTAAAAATACCCCTGGCGAAATATGATTGCAATTCAGTTGTAGGATCGTTGCTTGTTACAAATGTCCTGTTCGACTTTAGAGTAGCTTCAAATGCATCAGTATAGTCGAGAGGAAGATCACCAAATCCAGTTGCAGTGTTAACTGCGCTTTTATTTATAAAATTTGAGTATTCATATCCGAGTACTACATTTGCATTTAGTTTATTTACAATCTCCTTATTAAAATTTAAAGTATTTGTAAATTGTTGTGTTACTAGTTCTGTATTGGAATAACTCGCATATCCGCCTAAGAAATCTCCAGAAGGCTGAATACCCTGAAGATTTAAAGTACTTCTGGTTGATGCTCTTCTGATACCTGTGCTGTAATTAACACTGGCAAGCATACGATATTCTAACCACGGCGTAATTTTATAGTAAGGAGAAACGCTTCCTAAAATAGTCGAAACTTTAGCTTTATCGTTATTCGCAGCCAGGGCAGCCAAAGGGTTGATGGTGGTAGAACCGTAATCGATAAATAAACTTCCATCAGGATTATAAAAAGACTGCGTAGGGTTCCACGATAGTGCCTGAGAAATTAAACTTCCTGTAAAACCTGCATCAGTAGTAATTGGGGCTATACTTTCCAGGTACTGGTTGCTGATCATGTTAATGTCCAGCCCCAGCTTTTTACTTTCCAAAAATTTGAAATTACCGTTAAAGCCTGCACTGTATTTTTTAAAATCGGTTGATTTAATGATTCCCTGCTGGTTCTGATAGCCGAGGGATGCCCGGAAAGTGTTTCCGTTATTGCCACCGCTTATCCCTACAGAATAATTCTGGTTGTAAGCTGTACGGGTAATGGCATCCAGCGCATCTACGTTGCTGCCGAAATCGCCAGTGGTGAGGTTATATTTTTTTAATGCTGCACGGTATTCATCGCCCGTTAAAACATCAACCCGTCTTGCAATGTTACTTACGCCTGCAGATGCACTTACATCAACTTTGGTCTCACCTGATTTTCCTCTTTTAGTGGTAATTAAAACCACACCATAGGCAGCACGCGAACCATAAATTGCTGTAGCCGATGCATCTTTTAATATCTCCATCGATTCGATATCGGCCGGATTGATAAAGTTTAGCGGGTTACCATCGGGCGCGGTACCGATACCTGCACTGGTTGATGGTCTTGCCGATCGTCCATCAAGTGCTACTCCATCGACTACATAAAGGGGCTGTCCGGTTCCGGTAATGGCAGAATTACCCCTTATCCGAACGGTAGAGGCACCACCCGGTTGCCCACTGTTATTGATCATCTGTACACCTGCAACTTTACCCTGTATTAACTGATCGGGGGCATTTAGCGGGCCTTTATTAAAATCTTTGGCCGATACGGTTGTTGCCGCACCTGTTAAATCATTTTTTCTAACCGATGCATAACCGACAACCACAACAGCTTCGAGGTTATTGAGCGAACTTAAGGTAATGTTAAGCAGGGTTTGATTATTGATATTTACAGTTTGTGATTCATAACCCACAAAACTGACCGTTAGTCGGGCTGTTCCAGTTGGAGCAGTAATCTGATATTTACCTTCAGCATCGCTTTGAGTTCTTGTACTAGTACCGGTTAACTGTACAGTTGCGCCCGCTAAAGGCATTTTATCACTATCGTATATTATACCTTTTACGGTGATTTGGGCAAAAGCCGCTGTGCTCAATAGTAGCATCAGGAGACTTAAGCCTATCAGTTTCTTTAATGAATACAATTTCTGTTTTAGGGATAAAACAGACCGATTGCCTGTTAAAGTAATGTTCATAATTGATTTAATTAATTGGTTAGAAAATTAGGAGTAGTTAAGGATTCAGAATTTTCTGATTTAAGGTGGAGTATGTTTCATAGTTTCTATTTTTTATGTTCGTATTAGTTGATTATACCTTTAATATTTGTGCAGTGGGACAATCCAAAATTTACGGGATCGTTCCCGACATTTGTGATGTCAATATGATTGAGCATTTTTAACTCATATTTATTCTTATCTACAAGCGAAAGGCATTTTGTTGGCGTATTTTGATAATTGTAAAGATCATTTCCTTTATTTTCAAAACTGCTGGCAATAGGCAGCGGCTGGCCGGTAATGAAAGAAAGCAGGAGGGATAAAATGATAAACAGTTTCAATTGTCTCATAATTTTCGGTACAATAAATCGGATCCCTACGAATAGGAACCTGAACTATTGTGATTTAGTTTAGTATTTGGTTAATGTAATGATTAAGTGTCTGTGATGAAAGATTAAGCTTACACCTCTTATCCATTTAATAATATGAAGATAGCTTATAAATTATGTAAAACCATAAAAAGGAAAATAATTTATCGAGGCAACTTGCTATCGGAGAACTGCTGCGATTTATAAGATGTGACAAAGAGGGTTTGGCCAGGTAGCAATTGAGTATTAATAACACAGACAAAGCCTTAAAAGGCTACAAGTTGACTTTTTGGTAGTATGAATTTAAAATTGATTCCCGTTACCTTTACACATAGATTTGCTTTGAGAAAAGTTATTTGAAGATATATTTAGTCACGGAGACTCGGAAAACATAACAAAAATTGTGGCCAATTTTGATATAAATAGTGAACCCCAAAAGTTTTGTACAACTTTTGGGGTTCAATCAAAAAAATAAAGTCTTTAAAAATTATCTTGCTGTGGGGCCTTTCATCTGGTAATCTTTAGGTGGTTCTGCTCCTAAAAGATGTTGTACAAAGTAGTCCCAACGGCGACGCGTCATATAAGGCGAGTATTCCCCATAACCGTGTGCACTATTTGGAAAAATAACCAGATCGAAAGATTTATTTGCTTTTTCTAATGCCTCTACAACTAATAGTGTATTGTAGGGTGGTACATTATCATCCATCATACCGTGCACCAGCATCAGTTTTCCCTTTAGGTTTTTAGCATAGTTCTGATTGGCTTGTGCTTCGTAATCAGAATTTTCTACTAAACCATTGTAACGTTCGCCCCAATCGTCCTCGTAGTTTCTATTTTCATGATTACCTGATTCAGAAATCCCTACTTTAAAGAAATCCGGATAACGGAACATGGCCGCAGCAGTAGCAAAACCTCCACCCGAATGCCCCCAGATGCCTACTTTTGTTGTATCAATAGGATATTTGGCAGAGAGCTGTCTGATGGCTGCGATCTGATCAGGCAAAGTATTTTCAGCCATATTACCATAGCTCATATCATGAAAACTTTTAGAGCGGTCTGGATTACTTGTTCCTTCTATTACCACTACAATAAAGCCCAGCTCCGCCAAAGCCTGGTTATCGCCACGTGAGGCCGCGAAAGACCAACTACCTACACTACCGCCCTGAGGACCTGGATAAATATAATCGATAACCGGATATTTCTGCCCTGCATCCATTTTTGTCGGTGTGAAAACCAATCCGTAGATATCGGTTTTACCATCTTTGGCTTTAACAGAAACCGGGATAGGTGCTTTCCAGCCAATAGCAGTTAATCTAGATACATCTGTTTTCTCTAAAGTGTTGATCAGTTTTCCGCTGATACTTCTTAAAACCGTAACGGCTGGTACATCTGGTTGCGAATAAGTATCTACGAAATATTCGAATGATGGAGAAAATACTACCTGATGGTTTCCTTCTTCAGGGGTTAACAATGCTAGATTTTTTCCATTGAAACTGATTTTGTATAAATGACTGAAATAAGGATTGCCTTTTTCCCGGCCGTTAGCCATGAAGTAAAGCGTGCGTGTTTTTTCGTCTACTTTAACTAAACGGGTTACTACGAAATCGCCTTTGGTAATCTGGTTTTTTAATTTTCCACTGGTAGCATCGTATAAATATAAATGCCCCCAGTCATCTCTTTCCGAGTACCAGATAATCTCTTTAGACGCCGGAAGGTAACGCCAGTTGATGGCTCCCTGGCCAGATTCGTACTGTGTTTTTACCGTTTCTTCGAAAACTTCGCGAACCGCACCCGTTGTGGTATTCGCAATGCGGAATTTTTCATTTTTATGATCGCGGGAGGTAGATACAAATGCCACTTCAGTTCCATCGGCTTTCCAGTCGATATCATCAAAAGTACCACTACTCGAAATATCATCGCTTAAAGTAGCACGGTGTTGATCTGCAGGGATATTTAGCGAAACTACCTTAGCGTTTTCTACATCAATCACTACCCTTCTAATGGTTGCGATCTGCTTATCGCCAGGTAAAGGATATTTCCAGGCTTTTAATACTGGCGCGCCAACATTTGTGGTTACCAGGTACATTTCTTTTGAGTTTCTTTGGTCTTGTTGAAAAGTGGCTATCTTTTTCGAATCAGGTGACCAGCGCAAAATTGGCGCGTCGCTATGTTTCCATCCCGCATTATCGGTAGCATAACCATAATCCTTAATGCCATCAGTGGTCAATTGTGTTAATTTTCCGGTGGCTACATCTTTAACAAAAAGGTTGTAATCTTTAATTAAAATGGTTTTTTTCCCATCGGGAGATAAGACTTCATTACGCCCAGCCCCGCGACGTGATGGCATTGCACTACCTTTATAATCGGTAGTTAAAGTTTTTGTTTTCTTTACCGGATCTACCAAAAAAGTCTGTTCAGTGCCATTGGTTTTAGTGGTGTACCAGAATTTATCGCCCTCCAGCCAGTTAGGTTGCACGCTGGCATGGTCGATGTACTTTGCGGTATTATAGCTCATAAAACTTTCCGCTCTTTCGTAATCTTTAACGGTTAAAGCCTTCTGTTGAGCATTTGCTGTAATGGCCAAAGTACAAGCCGTTACGGTAAGCCAATATTTATTCATCATGTTAGTTAATCTTGCGCTAAAAATAAGACTGTTTTAGGAAATGATTGGTATTAATCATGATACAAATTTAGGTGGTATATCGTTTTTAACCACAAAGAACACGGAGAGAAGGCATGAAGGGTACAGCGCTGGGAGCACATAATCTTCTTCAATCTGCGGTCAACCTATAACTTAATGCACCTAGCTGATTCCGCAGATCAACCTAGGGGCAAATCTATCAACCATTCTCCATCTTACATTTTTTATTATCTTTACCTCAAACAGTAGATATGAACAGAAAGAGTTGTCTTCCTCCACCTAAACCTTAATAAATAGCATATTGGTATGCAATGAGCATCCAGTCGATTTTGTTATCGGCATCTTGACATTGACCAGAACCGTTTTATTTATTAATTTTTAATTCATGTCCTTTTTTTGGACGGGCAGATAATTCTTTATGAAAAAATCATATTTGGTATTACACTTCGCTGTAATACTTGCAGGCTTTACCGGCATATTCGGTAAACTCATATCCCTTAATGAAGGTCTTTTAGTTTGGTACAGGGTCTTTTTCTCCGCAATTATTTTATGGTTGGTTTTAAAACTATTTAAGGTAAAAACCGATATTAAACTAAACGGGAAGTTTAACATTTCGAAAATCGGGATGTTTATTACCGTTCACTGGGTATTTTTCTATGCCAGCATTAAATATTCGAATATCTCAGTCGGTGTGGTGTGCTACTGCTTAACCAGCTTTTTCACGGCAATTTTTGCTCCTCTCATTAACCGATATCGGTTTAATCTATCAGAAATATTATTAAGCTTGCTTACCCTGTTTGGAATCGCGCTTATTTTCCACTTCGATTCGTCCTATCAACTGGGTATCGGGTTAGGCGTAATATCTTCTGCTTTTGCCGCGCTTTATACCGTTTATAACGAAAGACTGGTAAAGGTTTATGATAGTAGACTCATCAACTACTACCAGATGCTTGGCGGAACAGTAGGCTTGGGTGTTTTACTCCCTATGTATCTACATTTCTTCCCTGTCGAAACCATAATCCCGAGTTTAAAAGATACAGGCTACCTCATTTTGCTGGCCTCTTTTTGTACAGTTGGCCTCTATGTTTTGTTTGCCGAATCTTTAAAGCGCATTTCTGCTTTTACGGTGAACCTCAGCTTTAATCTGGAACCCGTTTATGCAATAATACTCGCCTTTATTTTTTTTAACGAGGGTAAAGAATTGAACCTGTCATTTTATATCGGTTTAGCTTTTGTAATGACTTCAGTGGTTTTACAAACAGTGATTTCGATGAGGAAATAAATTGAGGTTATCAATGCAAATAGGCCGTTATATATGATGGCCTATTTGTTTAATTTTTTAATATTTCCACATACCCATCCGTTCCGTTCAACCTAATGTGCTGTCCGTCTTTGATCAGTTTGGTGGCATTTTCTACACCAACAACCGCTGGCAGGCCATATTCTCTTGCTATCACAGCACCATGAGTCATTAATCCACCAACTTCGGTGACCAGACCTTTTATTGAAACGAACAACGGCGTCCAGCTGGGGTCGGTAAATGAGGTAACCAGTATATCCCCATCTTCCAGATCAGCATCTTCCATGTTTAGGATTACACGTGCCCGTCCTTCAATCATTCCTGAAGAAACCGCTAAACCTACAATGGCCTCTGCCGGAAGGTTCTTACGATTGTACTTCCCTGTGATAACCTCGCCATCAGAGGTAATTACCCGTGGCGGCGTAAGTTTCTCGTATTTGCTGTACTCTTCTTTTCGTTTAACAATAAGCTGGTAATCTATTTGATGTGTGCGTACCACTTCACGAAGTTCTTCAAAAGTGAGGTAATAGCTATCTTCCTTTTCATGAAAAACATGAGCATCTACGAGCTTTTCGACTTCTTTTAGTAAAGCCTGCTTATAAACGAAAAAGCGGTTAACAATACCGTATTTTGGATATTCACGATAACCCGCAAAATTTCGGAGCAGACTGATCATTTGTTTTGTTTCCGGGGCTTTTTGTTCACCATCTGGTAAATGAGCCAATCTACCTAATAATTCATTTTCCTTTTTTAAAGCTTCCTGTTTCCCCTGCTCAAATTTTCGCTTACCAGCATCGGGCTCAAAGTTTTTGATATTGCTAAGGATTAAGGGAATTAATATCGATGGTTTTTCGCTCCAGCGTGTATTCGTAATATCAATTTCTCCCGCACACCGCATTCCGTATTTTTCGAGATATGCGAAGATTGCATTCTGCGTTTCCTTTCCACCATCAAATTGAATCAGGTCATCTAAAAAATCACCCTTCTTTGTCTCTTGTAAATAATTACTTAGCGCTGGATAAGGACGGATTACATCTGCAACATCCAATAGTGCCAAGCCCATTTCTGAAGTGATATTGTTGGGTGCCGACTGAGACAGTGTATCTGCCGGATTTTTTTCACCCAACCATTCTTCCATCTTTTCATTGAGCCAGGATGAAGCATTCATCGCGGCAATGATCACCCCCATATGTTGCGAATCAAATATCATCTTCTTTGATTGCTCAATATCTTGAAGAATAAAACCAAAAAGATCTGGGCCCGATTTCGTTTGGATATTTTGTTTTAGTGTTTCTACTGATGCCTCATTAGTTTTGATCAGACCAGCAACGATAGCAGGGTCGTTTCCTATTTGCGCTAAAATATCAGCAGCCGACAGGCCCTTAGTACTCTTGACCAGCACTGGTCCTTTTCCATCATCTGGTAGTTGTTTTATAAAGTCGTCTCTTTCTGTGATGGTGATCAATGCATCTTTGATGAGCGGATCGTGCTGTCCCATCGCATCTAATAAATTCGCCCTCCCAGCTGGGGTAGCCAGACTATCTGTTACATCAACAAACAATCTTCCTCCGGCTTTAAACATTGGCCTGGCTGCCCTTAACTGCCATAACGATAGCCCTAGTGGCTTCATGGCATCAGTCATCATTTGCTGATGGCCTACAGATATATACACATGATTTTCAGCGTCGTTTGTTTCTGGAATGGGATATAAAGTAGTAATTGGCCTACTCTGAACAATATAAAAGATATCGTCAACCAAACACCATTCAATATCCTGGGGGCTACCAAAATGTGCTTCGATCTTTCTACCCAGCTGCTCGATCTGTAAAATTTGTTCATCTGTAAGCACTTGCCTATTTTGCTCTTCCGCTGAAAGCGCTTGAGATTTTGTACCGCCATCCTTTAAGGCATAAATAGCCAGTTTCTTAATTGATATTTTTTTATTGATAATCCTGCGATTACACACTTGATAATTATCAGCATTTACCAGGCCCGAAACCAGTGCTTCACCCAGCCCAAAACTGGCATCAATGGATAACATTTTCCGATTCCCGGAAACCGGATCTGCTGTAAATAAGATTCCTGCTGCCTGAGGAAAGATCATTTTCTGCACAACGACAGATAATTGCACTTTCCGATGGTCAAAACCGTTCTGGAGGCGATAAATTACAGCCCTATCGGTAAATAATGATGCCCAGCACTTGCTGATATGTTTAAAGATGGCTGTTTTTCCGATAATGTTCAGGTAAGTATCCTGCTGTCCTGCAAAAGATGCTGTTGGCAGGTCTTCGGCGGTTGCACTCGATCGGACAGCAAAGGCCTCCTGTTTATTAAAATTGGCAAGATAACTTTCGATCTCTTGGGCAACATCATCCGGAATGGATATGTTTTCAATAAGTGCCCTGATTTTTGCACTGGTTTTACTAACCGCCTGCAGATCTCCTGGTTTAAGCTGGCTCAATTCGTCCAAAAAGCCATTCAGTTCCCTGTTGTTTGCTGTTACTTTTTTATAAGCTTCGGTTGTTATGCAAAAGCCATCGGGCACTTGTATCCCTTCAATTTTGGATAGCTCGCCAAGATTGGCACCTTTGCCTCCAACTTCTAAAACATCAGACCTGCCGATTTCGTGAAAACCAATTACATATTTGCTCATTCCATTTCGTTTTTTTATCTGGTAGATATTTGGTTCTTCCTTAGTCTTTCGAAACCAACTTAGCTTTGTTTATCAACATCTTAAACTCAATTTTAAAGGAAGTAAAAAGCCAAAAATATAAGCTATAAAGTACCCAAACAACGTTTTTTAACTATATTTTTCCAAGCGCAATAATGGTAGAAGTATTGGCGTTATCCTTACAACAAAGCGGCAATAATTACGATAAAATTATCTCGGATTTTCTCCCAAACAAGGCGCTTTAGCTTCCCTTTAAAAAAACTGCTGTCATTTAGACTACAAGCAAACTCAATTTGGCTACATCAGCATTTGCGCTTTGCCGCAACTTTGTATTGTTAATTTAAAACAATAGAAAATGCAAAAGACAATTTTTATTACAGGAGCTTCTACAGGTTTGGGAAATGCTGCTGCCAAATTATTTCAGCGCAAAGGTTGGAATGTAATTGCCACCATGCGCAACCCTGAAAAAGATACAGAATTAAGTGCATTAAGCAACGTTACCGTACTTCCTTTGGATGTGACCGACCTTGCTCAGATCCAATCGACTGCAAAAAAAGCAATTGAACAAGGTGTAGATGTCGTATTTAACAATGCTGGCTATGGCTTAATTGGCCCATTAGAAGCGCTGAGCGACGAACAGATCGTAAAACAACTTAACACAAATCTGTTGGGTGTAATCCGTGTTACGCAAGCATTCATTCCTTATTTCAGAGCAAAGAAAGAAGGTTTGTTTATCTCTACAACTTCTATCGGCGGATTAATCGCTTTCCCACTAGGCTCAACCTATCATGCTACAAAATGGGCATTGGAAGGCTGGAGCGAAAGCATGGCTTTTGAGCTAAACACTTTTGGTGTCAACATCAAAACCGTATCGCCAGGTGGAATTGCAACAGATTTTTCGGGCCGCTCTTTAGAACTGGCAAGCAACGAAGATTATGATCCGATGGTACAAGCAATGATGGCGGGTTTTGGTTCAATGATGGAAACAGCTTCTTCTCCTGAGCAAATTGCTGCAGTTGTGTACGAAGCAGCTACAGATGGCAAAAACAAACTGCGCTACGTAGCTGGTGAAGATGCCAAGGCTTTATATGCACAGCGACTGGCACAGGGTGATGAAGCTTTCAGGGCCGATTTCGCCAAGGTATTTTTAGGTAATTAATTACCGAGGGCAATGCAGCCCAATGATTTGTGTTGCCCTAATATTTGTACTTTTATATTATGGAAAAGAAAGCCCCTTTACGCATTTCAACAATCTCTGAAATACATGCGTTGCTGCAGGTTCCCAAACCTGTCCATCCGTTGATCAGTTTGGTCGATAATTCGCTGATGGTCACCGACACAGAAATGTTAGATCGTCCGTTTTTTTTCAACTTTTATAAGATTTCCTATAAATATTCAACAACGGGCCGAATGGGCTATGGACAGGGTTATTACGACTTTAACGAGGGCGGTATGATGTTTACTTCACCAAACCAGTTGATTTCTGCCGATAATGAAGCTAAATATTACGGGGCTACACTTCTGTTCCATCCCGACCTCATTCGGAACTATCCGCTAGGATCGACCATAAAGAAATATGGTTTTTTCTCGTACGAAACCAATGAAGCATTATTTCTGTCAGACAAGGAGAAGAAAATAATTTTAGGACTATTCGATAATATTAATGAGGAACTGAACACTTCAATTGATGAAATTAGCCAGGATGTGTTGGTGTCTTACATCGAAGTGTTGCTCAATTATAGCAATCGTTTTTACAAACGTCAGTTTATTACCCGAAAGGTGGTGAATAATGATGTACTGACTAAAGTAGAGCACTTATTGGAGGATTATTTTACTGATGAAAAATCTTTGGTTAACGGATTGCCAACAGTTGAATATCTGGCCGCAGAAGCAAACCTTTCGCCACGTTATTTAAGCGATATGCTCAGGGCTTTGACTGGACAAAATACCCAGCAACTTATTCACGAAAAGTTAGTTGAAAAAGCAAAAGAAAAACTTTCGACGACTGAATTGTCGGTGAGTGAAATTGCCTACCAGCTAGGTTTTGAGCATCCACAATCATTCAGTAAGTTTTTTAAAACAAAGACGCATTTATCTCCCCTGGAGTTTAGGCATTCTTTTAATTAGAACTGGGTTGGATCTAAAGCGGAGAGGGCGGGATTCGAACCCGCGGTACCTTGCAGTACACACGCTTTCCAAGCGTGCTCGATCGACCACTCTGACACCTCTCCGGTTATATGATGTTATTTTGTTTCAAATAAATGTAGCCATTTACAGACTTATAATATTGTTCTCTTCTAAAAGCTTCACTTCTTGAATTAAATTCTTCAAAAAAGTGAATGATGAAAGGGCGCCTAGCTTTCGTCGATTTTACATCTCCCTTACTATGTTTGATTAATCTTATTTCCAGGTTTTCAGTACTCCCATAATAGTACTTCCCATCTTTCTCGCTTTTCAAAATATAACTATAAAACATAATTATCTTTTATTGCACAAAGATTAATTTATTAGCCCCTACTTTCCAAGCGTGCTCGATCAACACTCCCCATAGGGGTCCTGTGGACTGACACCTCTCCGTGCTGGATTGCAAAAGTATATTTTTTATTGGTAAAAAAAATGCTCCCGATTAAAATCAGGAGCATTTTTAAATATGATATTAGAAATTAATCTATAACCGTAATTTTTAACATGTTGGTTTTACCTTTTGCTTCCATTGGAATGGCAGCAGTATTGATAATGATATCACCTTGTTTAACCAGTTTCTTACTTTTCAAGAATTCGTTAACCTCGATAATGGTGTTATCGGTACTTTCCCACTTATCGTAATAAAAACCTCTTACACCCCAAAGTAAACTTACCGCATTTAATAATGCTCTGTTGCTGGTAAAAATAAAGGTTAAAGCTTCCGGACGGTGACTTGAGATTTCGAAAGCAGTGTAACCGCTTAAAGTCATCGATACAATACCTACCGCGTTAGTTTGTTTCGCTAAGAAACAAGCTGAATCGCAAATGGCATCACTTAAGAAAGATGGCGATTTTGGTTTTAAAAATTTATCAGGATTGAAAGGATAGTTGTTCTGCTCAATGTTCTGGATAATTTTTTGCATGGTTTCGATCACGATCAACGGAAATTCACCAACTGAAGTTTCGCCGCTTAACATTACTGCGTCAGCGCCATCTAAAACAGAATTCGCCACATCATTCACCTCTGCACGTGTTGGGCGAGGTGTAGTGATCATACTCTCTAACATTTGTGTCGCCACAATTACAGGTTTAGAAGCTGCTCTACATTTAGCAACGATCATTTTTTGTAATAATGGAACTTCTTCCATCGGACATTCAACACCTAAATCGCCACGGGCAACCATAATACCATCGGTTACCGCAATAATCTCGTCGATATTGGCAATGGCTTCTGGTTTTTCGATTTTGGCAATTACACGGGCTGTTTTACCACGTTCTGCTATAATTTTTTTAAGTTCGATAATATCTTCTGCCTTACGCACGAAAGATAAACCGATCCATTCTACATCATTTTCTAAAACAAATTCTAAGTTTTCGCGGTCTTCTGGTGTTAATGAAGGAATAGAAACTTTAGTATTTGGAAGGTTTACACCTTTTCTTGAAGTTAAAATACCACCGTGAACAATCTCACAAACTACTTCATCCTTTAAGTTGGTAGAAATCACTTTCATTTGAAGCTTTCCATCATCCAAAAGGATAATTTCGCCCGCCTGAACATCCTGAGGGAAGTTTTGGTAAGTGATGTAAATACGTTCTTCGTTACCAATACATTCGTTAGTAGTAATTACGGTAGTTTTACCATTGATCAGGTTAATGCCACCTTCTTTTACTAAACCGATACGGATTTTAGGACCTTGTAAATCGGCAAGGATACCTACATTATAATCGTATTTTTTGTTTAAATCGCGGATGGTATCCAAAACCGCCTGGTGATCTGCTTGTGATCCGTGCGAAAAGTTTAAGCGGCAAACATCTAAACCTGCGTTAAACATACTATATAATACATCTGGTTTTGCTGATGCAGGCCCAAGCGTGGCAACAATTTTAGTTCTCGAATGAAAAGGTTTCATTTAATTAATTGATTTTAGCAATGCAGTTTAAAGCATTAATTATTATCTAAAATAATCAAACTGCATCAAATTTTATATATTTTGTTCTTTTGTTCTTTGTTTGTAACCGTCAAATATAGTGTATTTAATACACCAAGTATATAATTTTTATATTACCAAATTCTCACGGCTCTTTAACTTGGTCGGATCTATCTTTGCAGCCACCTGTATATCAGGCAGTTTATTTAAACCGTTGATTAAATAATCTAAATCTTCCTTATCAATAAATTCTTTAATAATAATAAAAAAATCTACCTTGTTCATCTCCGGAATTAGAAAACCATCGCTGCTTTTATTGCAAATTAAGTAGTATTCTACCTCACCTTGCTCTACAAAAAAGTAATATTTCGAGAAAGACCAGGCTGGTTCGTCGATATTAAAAAATATTTCATGATCTTCTATTTTTTCAAATTGAGTATTTAACCGGGTATTAATTTTGTGGCAAAGCACATAGTCTTTTAAAGGTGCTGTGATCGCAATTAGTATAAAATCAAGGTCTAAGGTAAGTTTTAGGTAAGTCTTATTCAAAGCGAAATAAATTATTTACAGAACGAAATTAAAAAACTAATTCTATATTCGCTGTGTTATTGAGATACCAAAATTACGTATCGAAATAAAAACATTTGAAAATTGTAAGAATTTATTTTTCTTTGCACAGAATTATTTAACCATTAAATTATAAAATTATGTCTGATATTGCTTCAAGAGTTAAGGCTATTATCGTAGAAAAACTAGGTGTTGACGAAAGCGAAGTTACGCCAGAGGCTTCATTCACCAACGATTTAGGTGCAGATTCTTTAGATACCGTAGAATTGATTATGGAATTTGAAAAAGAATTCAATGTAGCTATTCCTGATGATCAGGCTGAAACCATCGGTACAGTTGGTCAAGCGATTGCTTATTTGGAAAAAAACGTTAAATAGAATTACGCTTTTTCAGTATAAATGGAATTAAAAAGAGTAGTAGTAACAGGGTTGGGTGCGCTCACTCCTATAGGCAATAATGTTCCCGATTTTTGGGAAGGATTGACTAACGGGGTGAGTGGCGCTGCTCCTATTAAGGGTTTTGATACTGAAAAGTTCAAAACCAAATTCGCATGCGAGGTTAAAAATTTTAATCCGGAAGACTTTTTGGAGAAAAAAGAAGCCCGCAAGCTAGATCCGTTTGTACAATATGCTCTTGTAGCAACAGATGAGGCTGTGAAGGATGGTGGTTTTGATTTTGAAAAATTAGATACCAACCGGATCGGTGTAATCTGGGGCGCGGGCATAGGTGGGTTGAAAACTTTCCTGGATGAAATTTCGAATTTTGCCAAGGGAGATGGTACGCCAAGATACAATCCATTTTTTATCCCTAAAATGATTATTGATATTGCTCCAGGGCATATCTCGATCAAATACGGCTTACGTGGGCCAAATTTTGCAACCGTTTCGGCATGTGCTTCTTCAACAAACGCAATGATTGATGCATTTAACTATATCCGCTTGGGTATGGCTGATGTAATTATCAGTGGCGGTTCTGAAGCGATCATTAACGAAGCGGGTATGGGTGGTTTTAATGCCATGCATGCATTATCAACACGTAATGAAGATCCGGCAACAGCATCACGTCCTTTTGATAAAGACCGTGACGGTTTCGTAGCCGGTGAAGGTGCTGGAACGATTATTTTAGAAGAACTTGAACATGCAAAAGCAAGAGGTGCAAAAATTTATGCAGAGCTTGTTGGCGGCGGAATGAGTGCCGATGCTAATCACATCACTGCACCGCATCCTGAAGGTTTAGGCGCTAGAATGGTAATGACCAATGCACTAAAAGATGCTGGTTTAACAACTGCTGATATAGATTATATCAATGTACACGGTACTTCTACACCTCTTGGTGATATTAGTGAAACCAAAGCCATTGGTACATTATTTGGTGAGGATGCTTATCGTTTAAACATCAGCTCAACCAAATCGATGACTGGCCACCTTTTGGGTGCAGCTGGAGCTATTGAGGCTATTGCAGCAATTCTTTCTGTTAAAAATGATATTGTTCCTCCAACAATCAATCACTTTACAGATGATCCTGCATTTGACCCTAAATTGAATTTTACTTTTAACAAAGCGCAAAAACGTACCGTTAGGGCTGCTTTAAGTAATACATTCGGTTTTGGCGGCCATAATGCTTCTGTTATTTTTAAGAAATACGAAGATTAATTTAAAACAGCCCTGCTATATAATTTTGTATGCTAATTAAAAATAGATAACTTAGTTAAATATGCTAATTAGCCGTTAATTGTGTTATTTATTTAATGCCGATATTAAAATTATATAAACTTTACCTCTCTCCCGAAAAGGAGTTTGTTAAAAAGCTGAAAAACATTTTAGGCTTTGTTCCAGGCAATGTTACGCTCTATAAAATGGCGTTCAGGCATCGTTCTGTAGCAAAAGTTTTAAAAAATGGAAGCAGGAGCAGCAACGAACGTTTAGAATTTTTAGGCGATGCTGTTCTGGGTTCAGTGATAGCAGAACTGCTGTTTAAACATTATCCCTACAAAGAAGAAGGTTTTTTAACCGAAATGCGTTCGAAGATTGTAAACAGGGCTAATTTAAATCAGCTGGCAAAGAAAATTGGTTTTGATAAGCTTATTCAGTTCGATCAGCGTTCGGTGAGTATACAAACCAAACACAATTCTATGCTGGGCGATGCTTTTGAAGCCATAGTGGGTGCCATCTACATGGATAAGGGCTACAACTTTACCAAAGAATTTCTACTGCGCAGGATTGTAAAACCTCATATCGATATTCACACCTTAGAACTTACAGAAACCAATTTCAAAAGTAAACTGATCGAATGGTGCCAGCGCCATGGTAAGGATGTAATGTTCGAACTGGCAGAAAATGGTGAAGGCGAAAGCGCCAAATTATTTACCATTAGTGCTGTAGTAGAAGGCGAAAAAGTGGGTACCGGACGGGATTATAACAAGAAAAATGCTGAAAAACTAGCAGCAGAGAAGGCTTGCGAAGCGTTGAGTATATAAAAAGTTCACTGGTTCAATTGTTATTGGTTCATTGGGCTGGAATATCAACAGGTTAATTGTATAACTGTCTGCATGAGTTAGTGCTTCGTACCTCCGACATCGGACTCCCGACTAAAGCCTACTTTCCCTTCCCTAACGTATCCGTAAATTTCTTCGAAGACTCTTTAATGTATTTAATGTAATCGTAACTGTTCCAGTATTGAGCCTTATCAAATTCCGGACGACAGTTTAACATGTATTTCTCTAAGGTATCGCCTCTCAATTCGGTATTGTTTTTAATAATACTCTGGTTGAAGTATACATCTATCTGCGATTGTTTGATTTCATTATCGGCATACCTGCCAAATCTCCGTGCATTTTTAGGATCAGTGCCAAATAAGTTATATAGTGCATTTAACGGACTGAATATAGCAGACAAAACGGTTGTTTTACCACCATTATATACACCCTTATTCTTAAATTCGCGTTTAATTTCGTCCAGATCCTCTTTTTTGGTATTTCCCCTTATGGTAACATCGGCTAGCGTAGTACTTCCTCTGACCAGATAAATTACCAGATCTTTTTCACTGTTTACCACCACACGCTGATCGATCAGATCCCTTTTAATTACCAGCAGCGTATCGCCGATTCTGGCTTTTAACTGGAACATACCGATATCATTACTGCCCACGCCAATTCCTGTACGCAGGTTGGTAATTTCGGATAAGGCAATCCTGATATTCGAACCTTTTTCGATCACCACACCTTTCACAATAAAATCCTGTGCCTTTGCGAAGAAGCTGATTGAGGTAAAAACGAAGAGTATAATGGCAAATTTAAAGTATTTCATGGTGTGTTAATTTGTATGTTTCAAAGTATCGGTATATTTCTTAGCCGATTCTTTGATGTATTTAACAGCATCGTAATTGCTCCAATTAATGGTCATGCTGCGTGTGGGGTAATAATCTAGCAAAAATTTGTCCAGATCTTTTCCTGTTAATGTAGTATTGTTCGAGACTAAACTTTTATTAAAAAATTTATCTACCTCGATTAAGCTCAGCTCCTTTTTATAATAACGGTTAAAATTACGCGCTCTTGCCGGTGTTTTTCCAAAAAGCTCATAAAAAAAAGTTATCGGACTTCCACCAAATGGATTTAATAAAATTAAAGGCGGTTTACCCGCATAAAATGAACCATTTCGTTTCAGATCACTTTTTATGCTTTCCATTTCCTGCTTTTTGGTCTGCCCTTTAACTGTAACCTCATCTAACATAGTACTTCCTCTGATCAGATAAACAACCAGGTCATCGTCTGTTTTAACCACCACTTTTTGCTCATTCAGGTTCCTTTTTTGAATTAATAGCGTATCGCCAATCCGGGTATTTAACTGAAACATGCCAATATCGTTACTTGTTGCACCCATTTTACTACGTATGTTGGTAATCCCAGCCAAAGCAATCCGCACATTTGAACCTTTTTCAATTACAACACCTTTAAGTACAAAATCCTGAGCCTTTATTTTTAAGCCCTGTATTAAGATGAACAATAGAGGAATAATTTTCAAATGCTTCATCGCGTTAAATGGCAAATTAAATTATCTGGTAGCGCAAATTGGTTTTCTATTTTAACAGCAGATCGGTTCTGTTGTTTGTTTTCTGCCCTAATTGTTACATCTTGACCAAAAAACTAATTTATCATTCCTTAATGAAGGGAAATACTTTCCTATCTACCGATATTTTTGTAAAATTAACATTTGTTAACCTTGCAAACTGTTAAATAAACGTTAATAAACATGAGAAAACTAGTGGGTGGATTTTATTTACTCTATTCGGCAATTGTATTTTTTATACTCATGCTTATTGTTTGCCCCTTTATTCTGATCAGTACAGGTATTTTTAAGGAGAAAACAGGAAGAAAAATTTCTTTCTATTTTCTAAAATTCTGGGCTTGGGCTTTTAGCCTTTTCACTTTTCTATGGTTTTCTGCCGAAGGAGAAAAAATTGACACTTCGCGGGCTTATATCTACCTAGGCAATCACAGTTCGTTCTTAGATGCTGTTGCCATTGTAATCTGCATTCCACAGGCCTTCAGTCCACTAGGAAAGATCGAAATGCTTAAAATCCCGGTATTTGGTTGGATTTACAAACGTTTAGTGGTGATGATCGACCGAAGTAGCAGAGAAAGCCGCGACCATTCTGTAGCTGAACTGAGAAAAGACCTGGCCGATGGACAATCAATTTTGATATTCCCCGAAGGAACAATGAACAAATCAAACAAGCCTTTAAATCCATTTTATGATGGCGCCTTTCGCTTAGCCATAGAAACCCAAACACCGATTTTACCTTTTGCGATATTGAACAGTAAAGCCCACTTACCAAGGACAAACCCACTTCTACTCAACCCCGGGATGATTAGAACAGTATTTGGAGGAGCCATTGAGGCAAAGGGATTGGTTGCTGAAGATATTGAAGAACTGAAGTGTAAAACATTTAATGTCATTTTGAGCTTGTTGGAAAAGTAAGATCATATTTCATCTATCAGGAAATGAAAGTCCACTCCCATCAGGTTTAAACAAGCTGCTTTCCACTTTGCAGGTAACAGGCCCAAGCCAAGAGCAGCTCTGCTTTGTGCCTAAACCCGATTGAAATGAAAAGCCCGCATCCCGATTTTCATCGGGAGAGGACTTGAAATGAAAAGCGGGGCTGCAATACCCGAAGAAACGCTGAACGCCTGTTTTCCAAATTCCAACAATCATTTCTTTAAACTACTACCTTCCACAATCCTAACACCCAATCCATTATTATTTCTCCTTTCGGCTTAAAACCCTATCTTTGCGCATGATAAAATCCATGACAGGATACGGCTTAGCAACAGCCGATTATGCAAATGCGAAGTATAGTGTCGAAATCAAATCGCTCAACAGTAAATTCCTGGAGCTGAATTTAAAATATCCTAAAGCTTTTTCTGATAAAGAGCTGATTCTGCGCAACATCTGCAGTAAAGACATCGAAAGAGGAAAAGTAAGTTTAAGCATCAATGTAGAACGTACCAATGGTGAAGTTACGGGTGCTACCATCAATACGGCGTTATTAAGCCACTACTACAAACAGCTTATTGCCGTTAACAACGAATTGGGTGCTGATAGCAGTAATTTATTGCAAACCGCATTAACTTTTCCTGATGTAATCAGTTACAAGGAAGAAAGTGTAAGTGAGGATGAGTGGAACCATTTATTTCAGATTTTTACTTCGGCTTTGGCCAATTTCAATAAATTCAGAGAAGATGAAGGCTCAGTTTTAAAGGCCGATTTAGAGCTGAGAATTAAAAATATTCTTTCTTATTTCAAATCTGTTGAGGAATTAGAGCCTAAAAGGATTACCGCTATCCGTGATAAATTTACACAGTTTTTGGATGATGCTGTTGGTAAGGTAAATATCGATCAGAACCGTTTCGAACAGGAATTGATCTACTATATTGACAAAATAGACATTACCGAAGAAAAAACACGTTTAAAAAGCCACTGCGATTATTTCTTGCAAACTTTAGCAAGCAAAGAAGCAAACGGCAAAAAAATGGGTTTCATTTCTCAGGAAATTGGAAGAGAAATTAATACCATGGGTGCTAAAGCAAACGACGCCCAGATGCAACAATTTGTTGTAGGTATGAAAGAAGAATTAGAAAAGATAAAAGAACAGTTATTGAATGTGTTGTAGTGTTAGGCGGTGAGCGATAAGCGCTTAACGCCAGACGCCATTCGCAAAAATTTTAAAAATGCAAGGCAAATTAATCATATTTTCGGCACCATCAGGAGCAGGTAAAACCACTATAGTACATCATTTATTAACGAAATTTCCTGAGCTGAGCTTTTCTATTTCTGCAACCACCCGCGAATTGAGAGGTGCTGAAACACATGAAAACGATTACTATTTTATTAGCAAGGAAGAGTTTTTGCACAAAGTAGCCCGCCAGGAGTTTGTGGAGTTTGAAGAAGTTTATAATGGAACTTTTTATGGCACCTTACGTTCAGAAATAGAACGCATCTGGAATGATGGCAAACATGTTATTTTCGATATTGATGTAGAAGGCGGTATCCGTTTAAAAAGAAAATATGAGGAAGATGCTTTGGCAATTTTTGTTCAGCCACCATCATTGGATGTTTTAAAAGAACGTTTAAGTGGCCGCGGAACAGATAGTCCGGAAAAATTACAGGAACGTTTTATCAAAGCTGAAAAAGAATTGCTTTATGCAGATAAATTTGATGTGATTTTAAAAAATTACGATCTGGCTACAGCTTGTGCGGAAGCGGAGCAATTGGTAGGAGATTTTTTGAAGAAATAGTTTTCTAAAGAAAAATAGATTTTTTTTAAATTAATCCGTCATTGCGAACCGCAGCGACGGAAAAAGAGCATAAGGGTGAAGCAATCTTTTTTGCAAAATAGATTGCTTCGGCTCCCTCAGCCCAGCCTCGCAATGACGGATCATAAATACTGAAAACCGCAAACATGAAAACTGGTCTTTTCTTTGGTTCATACAACCCCATCCATACCGGGCATTTAATTATTGCCAATTATATGGCTAACCATACTGAGCTTGATGAAGTGTGGTTGGTGGTTTCTCCACATAATCCCTTAAAAGACAAAAGTGGTTTAACCAATATGTACGACCGTTTGGAAATGGCCAAACTGGCGACAGAAAATGCAGAACATATCCGTGTGAGCGATATTGAATTTGCATTGCCGCAGCCATCTTACACCATCGATACCTTAACCTATCTTCATGAGAAATATCCTGAAAAGGAGTTTGTGTTGATTATGGGTGCAGATAATCTGGTATCATTCAAAAAATGGAAAAACTACGAGGTGCTTTTAAAAAACTATCAGATTTACGTTTACCCACGCCCTGAGGCGAATGTAAGTGAATGGGAAAATCATCCTTCCATCACTTTTACCAAAACCCCTTTAATGGAAATTTCGTCAAC
Organism: Pedobacter ginsenosidimutans; assembly: GCF_001442625.1. GTDB lineage: Bacteria > Bacteroidota > Bacteroidia > Sphingobacteriales > Sphingobacteriaceae > Pedobacter > Pedobacter ginsenosidimutans. Next base: position 238,325 of record NZ_LMZQ01000004.1, read on the forward strand.
TTTTATCCGCAAAGCCATTAAAGAGAAAAAGAATGTTCAGTTTTTTCTGCCCGATAAAGTGATCGATTTCATTGAAGGCAAGGGCATGTATAAATAGCAGAGACCAATATTTCTAATCTATACAGCATTAAAAAAGCAACAGGCTTACAACACATTGTATTAAATCGATTACTTGGATTGGTTTTTGTTTAATTCGCCTTTTGATTACTAATTTAGCGGCAGCAGATACAACAAAACACGTGAAAAAAAACTTATTTATACTCATTGCCCTTTGTGGCGCTGCATTTTCGGCAAGCGCACAACAGAAAACCTACTTAGAATTATTGGCTAATCAACCTAAATGGGTAGATTCGGTTTTTAACAAACTTAACCGCAGAGAGCGTATTGCACAGATGTTCTTTGTTAGAGCCCATACCAATTTGGGTAAAAAATATACCGATTCGGTTGGTCAGGTAATTAAAAAAGAACAATTGGGTGGGGTTATCTTTTTTCAGGGAGGCCCTGGTCGACAGGTTTTAGCCACCAATGCCTATCAAAAATTAAGCAGGGTACCATTAATTGTGGCAAATGATGGGGAATGGGGCCTGGGCATGCGCCTTGATAGTACCATTTCTTATCCTTATCAAATGACTCTGGGGGCGATCCAAAACAAGGAGCTTTTGTATAAAATGGGCCTGGAAGTGGCCAAAGATTACAAACGCATGGGTATGCAGATGAATTTAGCCCCCGATGCCGACATCAACAACAATCCCAAAAACCCGGTAATCAACTACCGCTCTTTCGGCGAAAACAAATACAACGTAACCACTAAGGTTGCCGCTTATATGAAAGGCATGCAGGATGGTGGTTTATTAACTACGTTGAAACATTTCCCTGGTCATGGCGATACTGATGTAGATTCGCACTACGATTTACCACAGCTTACTTTCTCTGCTACACGTTTAGATACATTGGAGATGTATCCGTTTAAAGAGTTGATTAAACAAGGTGCGTCGGGTGTGATGATTGCCCACATGAACATCCCATCGTTAGATGCTACACCAAACCTACCTTCTACCTTATCTAAACCGATTGTTACAGGCATTTTGAAGCAAAAATTAGGCTTTAAAGGTTTGATTATCTCTGACGCGATGGATATGAAAGGCGTGGTAAAATATTTCAAAGATGGTGAAGCTGATTTAATGGGTATCATTGCCGGAAACGATATTATTGAACTATCTGAAAATAGCGACAGGGCCATTAAATTGGTGCGTAAAGCCGTAAGACAGGATCGTGTAAGCATGGCCGAAGTAGACCAGAGTGTGCGTAAAATATTGACCGCAAAATACTGGGCAGGCCTGGCCAAACGCGATACGATTGTAACCCAAGGTGTTGTTGCAGGTGTAAACCGCAAGTCTAGCAATGCTTTGGTACAAGAGCTGGCCAATGCATCGGTAACGCTGTTAAAAGGTAAAGATTATATCAAGCGCCTCATCCCGATCAGAAGAACAGCCATTATCAGCATCGGTGTACCATCGGTTACCACTTTCCAAAAAGAGGTTTCGAAAGGTTATTATAACTCTGTTTATTATGTGCTGGATAAAGATGCCAGTGCTACTCAGATTTCGAACATCGCCCGCGAAATCGGCGCATTTGATCAGGTGATTGTGGGTATTCACGATAGTCGTGCAAGACCAGCCAATAATATTCAGCTAAATGCAGGCGTAAAGAATTTTATTAAAGAATTATCGGCAAAGAATGCTGTTTTTGCGCTCTTTGCAAATCCATATAATCTGGCTGGTTTATCAGGGTTGGAAAACAGTAAAGGTTTGGTTGTTGCCTATCAAAAAGAAGATTATATGCAAATTTCAGCTGCTGCCGTAATTAATAACAGATTGGTACCAACAGGAAAGTTGCCTGTAGGCGTGGCGCCGTTTTATAAATTTGGGGATGGATTATAGGTTTTGCCACTAAGACACAAAGAATTAATATCAGGTGAAAATATTTTGTCATTCTGAGCGCAGCGAAGAATCTTTTGCCACAGAGAAGTGGATTAATATTCCGCATTAGCCTCAACCATGTCATTACCCTGACCTGTAGCGAAGCGGAAAGCTACGTAGTAAATTTATTTCAGGATCTCTATTAATAGCTTTACCTTCAGCCTTTTAGATTTCCCTAAAACAATTTCACTCTCAAAACGATTATCTAACATAAAACCTTAATGTTATGATAGATCCAGAAGACGACAATTATTCAAACGATCCAAACGATGCTTTACGCAGAGAAGATGATGTTGAAAATATCAATGAAATTAATGGCGACGACACCAGCATTGAACATGATAAAGATCTGCTGGAACAAGCTGACGAAGCATCTAGGGCTTCTTATGAGTTAAACCTCGATGATGAGCTAGATGAAGATGATTTAGACGATTAACAAAAAAGCCATCCCGATTTTTACATCAGGACGGCTTTTTATATTCTTTACCAGGCCTTACCATAAACCTTACGCCTTTTACCTTAAACCTTTACTTAGCCTTCGGCTTATAAGTTTCGGGATTAACCGCGGTGGTTGTCCATCCTTTTAAAAATGAAGTGATTTTCTTTACATCGTGTCCAACTTTCTTTTTACCATTGGCTGCTAATTCATCTGTTTCCAGGTAAGAAGAATTTTCGATATGCAATACTTTTCCTTTGCCGTCCAAAATCAAAAATACCGGAAAACCAAAACGTTGAGGGTAGCCTAAGCTAGCTAAAACAGTTTCATTTTTATTTTCAGGGCTGTAATTAACCAAAACGGTTTCAAAATTATCGTTAATGTATTTTTTCAGCGTTGCTGTGCTGTCAACCAGATTATGAAAGGCAATACACCAACTGCACCAGTTACCACCAACCTGTAACAAAACATGTTTATTTTCTTTGGCAGCTTTTGCAACCGCAGCAGCAATTTCAGCTTTAGCATCCGCTTGTGGATTATAGATATGAACGCCTTCTTTTTTCGCCTGACTAAACGCCGTTGTCGAAATCAACACAGCAGTTAATAAAATGATTAATTTTTTCATGATTTTCGATGAATAATAATAGCAAATGTAATAAAGTCTAGTATTACAATGGATTATTCGCGAATTCTTTACAGAGCAGAAACATTGGTCATTGATGGAATTGTCTTAACAAGGAGAGATTAATTCAAGACGTTTTTACTTTTACCACCTTCCATTCTCCATCTTCCATTTTTACCTATCTTTGTTTTCCAATGGATTTTTTAGACATACATACCCACAAAGTTGCCACCCAACCTGGGGTAATCAGCATTCAAAGTTTGTCATTAACCATCGATATCTTTTTAGCGATGCCTAAAACCAAGCCAATTTCGGTTGGGCTGCATCCCTGGTTTGCTAAAATTGATCACTTGGAGCTCCAAATGAAATATTTAACTGTTGTGGTCAATCAACCCAATGTTAAACAGATCGGCGAATGCGGTTTAGATCGTTTGAGGGGTGAAAACCTGGAAAATCAGACCATAATCTTAGAAAAACAGATCGAATTGGCAGAAAAAATCAATAAACCATTGATTTTACATTGTGTTAAATGCTTTTCAGAGTTAATTGCAATTAAAGAACGATTAAAAGTCAAGGTACCGATGATTATCCATGGTTTTAATAAAAATGAGCAGCTTGGCCAACAGTTAATTGATAAAGGTTTCCTTCTTTCCTTTGGAATAACTGCTTTAAAAGAAAATTCGGGCGCAGCTAAGCTGATTCAAAGTACCGATCAATTTTTCCTGGAAACTGATGATTCGGATATCTCAATTGAAGAAATTTACCAAGCCGCAGCCATTTTAAAAAAATGTAGCATTGATGAGCTTAAAGCTCGTATTTTTGCAGACTGGAAAAACTTAAAAAGTTAACCACGAGGCAGAAACCACGGGAGAAAATATTTCCGTGTTAATTCGTGTCTCCGTGGCAAAAATATAATAAAAAACGAACCACAGATTAGCACAGATACACACAGATAAAAACCCAAAATCTGTGTTCATCCTTTTCATCTGTGGTTAAATATGAAAAATTAATATGTCTGATGTTAGCTGGCTTTCGCGCTCTGCCCTCCTTGTTGGAAATGATGGAATAGAAAAACTCCAATCGAAACATGTTTTAGTGATCGGTTTGGGCGGTGTAGGTTCTTTTGCTGCCGAATTTATCTGCCGTTCAGGCGTTGGCGAAATGACCATTGTTGATGGCGATGTAGTTGACCCAACCAACCGGAACAGGCAGCTGCCTGCTTTGGCGACCAATCATGGTGTGAGCAAAGCCGCAATTATGCAAGAGCGTTTATTGGCTATTAATCCCGAACTAAAACTTCATGTTGTAAATACTTTTCTTACCCCAGAGAAATGCAGGGAAATTTTAGAAACTGGCTTTGATTACATTATGGATTGCATTGACAGTGTAATGCCAAAAATCACTTTACTGGGAACAGCATTGGAAAAGAACATTCCTATTGTTAGCTCAATGGGTGCAGGTGGCAAAATGGATCCCACCAGAATAAGGATTACATTACTTCCTGATACTTATCAATGCGTTTTTGCGAGTTATGTGCGTAAAAGGTTGAACAAACTTGCAAATGCAAGCAAAATAAAGGCTGTTTTCTCAACTGAAGAAATGGATAAAAACTCAATGATCATGACTGATGGGAGTAATTTCAAGCGCTCCGCTTATGGCACGGTTTCTTACCTGCCTGCAGCATTTGGTGGTGCCTGCGCCTCGGTTGTAATACGTGATCTGCTTGGTCTGCCAATCGAAATGGCCGAACGCCCCGCAAGGATCAGCCATAAAACACTCAATAAACGGAAAAGTAAAAAATCCTGATCCAGAAGAATTATTGATATCATGATTTCGAGAAAATTTTAAATTGTTGTAAGTTAGGGTAAGATTAAACCACCCTGCCCTACGGGCACCTCCCGATTTACAATCGGGAGGAATTAAGAAAGACATATGCCCCAACCCCTCAAAATTCTTCAGGCCTCCGCAGGTTCAGGTAAAACGTTCAGCTTAACTGCACACTACCTCACGCTGCTTTTTAGTGGAGACAATAAGTACCGCGAAATTTTAGCGGTAACCTTTACCAATAAGGCCACCGAGGAAATGAAAACCAGGATTTTGGAAGTATTGCTCGGACTGGCAAAAGGCAATCCATCGAAAAAAATCGAAGACTATCGGAAACTCATTTTACTTGCCTATCCGATATTAAGCCCGCAGGAATTACAGTTTAGGGCTGACAAGATCTACCGAAAAATTTTGCACGATTACAGCCGTTTTTCGGTAAGTACGATTGATGGTTTTGTGCAAAAAGTAATCCGTGGTTTTGCTTTCGAGTTGGGACTAAATGCCGATTATAATTTAGAAATGAATTATGACAAGGTTAAAGATGACCTTGTAAATAAACTGGACGAAGCTTTAGACCATAATAATCAGCTCTTACAATGGATCATTGATCTGGCTATCGAGCGTATCAGCGACAATAAAAGCTGGAACTATAAATTCGAACTTTATAACCTGATCGGAGAGATATTCTCTGAACGTTTCCAGATCTTTGAAGATGCGGTAAGTACGCTCGGTTTGGAAAACATCGATGAATTATTTAAAAAATATATCAGTGTTACCAAGGCTGAAATCAAGAACTTTGAAGAGGAACTGATTTCTCTGGCAACCGAAGCGAATGAAGCCCTGAATGTAATCGGTGTAGAAACCGAACATCTCAAAGGGAAATCGCGTAGTCCGCTTGCTAAAATTATCCTGGTAGCCAGAGGCGATTTTTCCAAGATAGAACCACTATTCAATTTAATCGACGAACCCGATGAGTGGTTTCAAAAAAATGTAAATTTTCCAGAGGCTTATGATACGGTAAATCCGATCCTCCAGAAATTAAAAACGCATTATTTAGCACATTTACCAAATTATAGCCTGGCCATCGCTTTTAATAAAAATCTTTACTATTTAAGGTTGATGCAGGAAATTGCCGTACTATTAAAAGCGTACCGTGCTGAAAATGACAATCTGCTCATTAGCGATGCACAAAAACTGATTTCCGGAATTACCGAAGATGCAGGCGATAACCCTTCTTTTATCTGGGAAAAAGTGGGTAACCGCTACCGTAATTTTTTATTCGACGAATTTCAGGATACCTCTACCAGCCAGTGGGGAAGTTTTAAATCGCTCTTAACAAATGCGATGGCCACGCCTAGTCAGGATCTGATCGATCACCTGATTGTTGGCGATACCAAACAATCTATTTACCGTTGGCGCAATGGCGACTGGAACATCCTGCATAAACATGCCAAGTTAGATGTTGGTGCAGAGAATGTATTGGAGGAAAGTTTGGAAGAAAATTATAGAAGTGCCGAGAACATCATCACTTTTAACAATTTCCTTTACAAGGCCATCCCTTTAACCCTGCAGAATGAACTGAACGAAAATCTGGCAGCCAAACCTGAAAGCATCTCTAAATGGTGGCAGGAACAGCATTATCAACAGATTATTACCGATATTTATAGCGGCTCAACCCAAAACTTTGCCACCAATACCTTAAAAGGCGGAACAATCAAGATTAAAAAGTTCGGAAAAGATCATGCACCTAATGAAACGCGTTTTACCGAAACCGTTTTCAGGGACATTGCTTTAGACGATATTGTTGAAGAAATAAATCATCTCAAAAACCACCAGCAGTATGCCCTAAAGGACATTGCCATTTTGGTTCGTTCGAACAGTGAAGCCTTGCTGACGGTTAAAAAATTAATGGGGCATAACTTACCGGTTTTATCGGGCGATGCTTTATTGATTTCGAACAACTCAGCTATACAGCTCATCATCAACACTTTAAAAATACTGATTGGTTTAGAATCGCAAACAGCATTGTACAAAGCCAATTGTATTGCGCTGTACCATTCCTTGCACGAGAAAGAGATCAATGCCAATTATTATTTAAACCTTAACAATAAGCCTTTAAACACACTCACCGAGGTTTTACCTGTAGCTTTGTGCGAGAACTGGCAAAGCTGGTTACAGCTTCCCCTGGCTGAGCTGGTTGAGATTTTAATTGAAAGCTATGGATTAAAAAACCTGACCGCCAATTTACCCTATTTGTTGGCTTTTAGAGACCTCACCGCTTCTGCAGGCAAGCTTGGCGAAAAAGGTATTATTTCCTTTTTAACCTGGTGGGAAGAAGACGGCATCAAAAAATCACTACCCTCACCAGAAGGTGCAGATGCCATACAGATCATCACCATACATAAATCTAAAGGGCTGGCCTTTAGGGCTGTTTTTGTCCCGTTTTGCAATTGGGAGATTAAAGGTAAACCTAATGGCACTTTTTGGGTATCTTCAGAAGAAACAGTTTACAAGGAACTTAAGGGAATTCCTTTAAAATACAATGAAGCCTTGGCAGATTCGGCAATCGCGAGAGCATATTATGAGGAATTACTTTATAACAACATGGATGCCCTTAATATGTTATATGTGGCTACTACACGATCAAAAGATTACCTCTACATTGCCACAATGGCAAAAAAGGAATTGAAATTATCCAACATGGGCGATGTGATCAATTTTACTTTCGATGAGCAGTTTGATGAAAATGGCGTGTACGAAATTGTTGATTATGTATCCGTTGAAAGCAAATCAGAGGATTCGGATTTTATCAATTTAAATAGTTATCCAACCACAACCCGCTTATCAGAGTTATATATCCCTTCAGAAGACAAACATTTAAAGCATTTGGTCAATATTGAAAAATCAGGAAGAAAAGGTTCGTTGTTACATGATATCCTGGCCAGTGCCAGTACTTCAAAAGAGGTAAGTGATTATACAAGCAATCTGGTTTTGCAAGGCATTATCAAGGAAGAAGAAAAGCAGAAATTAATCGATGCGGCACTTGAAGTATTAAACAATCCGGAACTTAAGGCCATTTTAGCCGAGGCGGGCGAAAGTATCGTAGAAAAAAATATTATTGATGCCCACGGTAAGCTTCATCGCCCTGACAGGGTTTTGATCAATGCTGATGAAGTAATTATTCTGGATTACAAATTTACTTTGGAAGAAAGTGACAAACACATCGAGCAGGTAAATAGTTATAGAATATTACTTACAGAAATGGGTTATCAAAATATCAGAACCTATCTTTTCTATGCAGTTAAAGGCAAATTGAAATTAGTATAATATGCAGATGAAACCATTTTTACAGGAAGTTGCCGAAGATTTAGTGGCCAGATTTGGGAATCAGCTGGAAAACTGTGCCATTGTTTTTAACAATAAACGTCCATCAGCCTATTTGCAGAAACACTTTGCCGATATTATCGGCAAGCCATTTTTCAGTCCATCTTTTTTTACCATACAAGAATTTTTCGCCAGTTCTACCAGTTATAAAATAGCAGACTTTTATCTCCAGTTTTTTACTTTACACCGTATTTATAACCAACTGCTTGCCGAAGAGCAACTGGAAAGTATTTCCAGCCATAAGTTTTTTCCTTTGGCCAAAATTATCCTAAGTGACTTTAATCAGATTGATGCTGATTTGGTTGATGCAGCGAAATTATACCGCGATCTGGAAGATATTTCGGTTATCAATAAAGATTTCGATTATTTAAGCCCTGAGCAGTACGAATTTCTTTCCCAGTTCTGGACATCCTATTCTGAAGGAAAACACAAAAAACAGCAGGAACTGTTCATCAAGATGTGGCGCAGGATGCCCAAACTTTACCATAAATACCATGCTACACTTAAAGAGCAGGGCTATTTAACCAATGGTTCGGTTTATCGCCACCTGGCCGATGACATTACCAATCACCAGCAGTTTATTTCGAATTTTGATAAGGGCAAGATCATTTTTGTAGGTTTTAATGCTTTGAGCAGCGCCGAAGCCAAAATATTTACCCAGCTACAAGAAGCTGACAAAGCATTGTTTTATTTTGATGCTGATACTTATTATTTGGATGATATATCGCAGGAAGCCGGTTTGTTCTTACGCAAAAACATTAATCAGCTTGGCCTAAAAAATGTGTTTGCTGAACAGGAAAGTTTAATGAAAACCGCAGAACACCATGTGAATGTTTTCAAAGTCCAGGGGCAATCGGCACAGGCCAAAATCCTGAATAATATTTTAGAGGAAGATTATACAGATACTGAAACTGTTGGCAAAACAGTAGTGGTTTTGGCAGATGAGAGTCTGTTGATCCCAACTTTGCAGACGATTCCAACCACATTTAACGGAAAAGAAATTGATCTTAATGTAACGATGGGCTTTGCGCTGTCAACCTCAAGCATTTTTGGTTTGGTTGATTTATGGTTGGGAAGTCAGTTGGAGATTTTACAGCGGAATAAAGTAAGCTATAAAAATGTAGAAGCTTTTTTAACCCATCCCTTAACAGGCCTTACCCAAAAAATGCGGGATAAAATTTTAACCGCGTTGTTGGAAGAAAACCAGGTGGAGATCGATCATAAACGATTATTACGCCAAAGCGGGCTGTTTGAAATTTTTTATAAAAAAATAGATAATCCGCAGCATGTAGTAACCAATTTACTCGATGTATTGGATTATGTGTTAACAAGATTATCGAATGCAAAAACATTAAAAAAAATCGATGCAGAACTATTCGTAAAAACCATTCAGGAGTTAAATAGACTACACGATACTTTTAGCAACCACATCGGTAAAGAGGAAATCCCTTTTGTAATTTACCTCGTTCAAAAATCGCTACAGGCCATTGCGGTACCGCTTTCAGGCGATCCGTTAAACGGGATACAGGTAATGGGATTACTCGAAACGCGAAACTTAAATTTCGATAAAGTAGTAATTTTGGGCTTCAACGAAGGTATTATTCCAAAATCATCCATTGGTAATAGTTTTATTCCCGATTCTATACGTCGTGTTTACGGCCTTCCGGTTCTTGAAAATCTTGATGCCATTTCCGCTTATATGGTATACCGTCTATTACAGAGAGCAAAGAATATCAATTTTGTCTATAATAGCTTAACAGATGAGTCTACTTCAGGCGAAGCCAGCAGAATCTTAAAGCAGCTCGAGTACGAAAGTGGTTTCGATTTTGCTTATAATGAGCTTAATCTGGAGGTAAAAACCGAGTCTTTTAAGGAAGTAAAGATCGAGAAAACCAATAATGCCTTTATCCAGGAAACGCTTCAGAAATACCTCGATAAAAAGAAGGTGCTTTCGCCATCGGCACTTACCCAATACATCTCCAACCCGATAGACTTCTTTTTCAATTACATTGCAGGCATTAAAGAGCCTAAAGAGGTTAGCGCAGTGGTAGAAGCCAACGAAATCGGCTCGATTTTACACAAAGTGATGGAGTATTTTTACGAGGATTTAAGATCGGCTGAAATTACTGCAGAGCGGATTAAAGAAAAGCGGAAACAGATTCCCGCTTTAATACAAAAAGGTTTTAATGCAGTGATGTTTAAAAATCCCGATACAGTGATGGAATATAAGGGAATGCAAAAGGTAATTTTATCAATTGTTGATGCTTATGTAAACATCATTTTAAATCAGGATGAAGCCCAAACGCCATTTACGATCATTAGCCTAGAGCAAAAAGTAGAAGCCGAAATCAGTTTCCCCCTTAAAGGAAGAGAAGCCAGCGTTAAAATATTTGGTTTCATAGACCGTGTTGATGTAAAAGATGGGGTAACAAAAATTATTGATTACAAAACCGGAAGTGATAAGTTAACCTTTAAAGACATCCCTGAATTATTCAATTCTGATGGTAAACATATCAACAAAGCTTTAATCCAAACTTTATTGTACACCTATGCTTATGAACAATTCTCGGGCAGAACTTTTGTGGAGCCCAACCTGTATGTAGTAAAAACAATGAGCGTAGATGGCGTTTGGTTTAAGTCAGGCAGGCAAAATCTATCCGGAGCTTATTTAGAAGAAATTAAACCGGAATTTCTTGCTGAGTTAAGAAAAAAGTTAACCGAACTTTTCGAAGCACCTTATTTCGTTGCCAGTGCCGTTGAGGATAATTACAAATATTCTATTTACAAAACGCTGTTTGGGAAATAGTTTCAACCGCAAAGAAATAAAGTAAATCGCAAAAAGCGCCAAGTGCTTAGTAAAATAACCACAGAGCACACAAAGTAAGCCGCAGATTACTCGGAGCTGGATTGAAAAATATCAACTTCATGCCCTCCGTGAAAACCTCCGTGTGCTCTGTGGTAAAACAAAACTTTGTGTTCTTTGCGAAAAACTTTGCGCGCTTTGCGGTTAATCTCTTAAATTTAAAAATGCTAACCTTAAATTTCACAAAATTTCCCATACTCGAAACTGAACGATTAATTCTCCGCGAACACGATCTTGCTGATGCCGAAGCCCTTTTTGCCATGCGCACCAATGAAACGGTAATGAAATATATTGACAGAGAAAGACCCAAAGATATTTTTGAGATCAAAGATTTTATCTCACGTTTCAGAAATGGATACGAAAATGGCGATAACCTGGCTTGGGTAATCGCCTTAAAAGAAAATCCCAAACAAATGATCGGATCCGTAGGTTATTGGCGCACTGATTTTGCAAATCACAGGGCTGAAATTGGTTACATGCTCCATCCCGATTATTGGAGAAAAGGAATTATTTCGGAAGCATTAAAGAAATCAATTGCATTTGGATTTGAGGTGGTTAACCTACACACCATCAGCGCCAATATTAATGTAGAAAACGATGCTTCAAGGCAGATGCTTATTAAACACGGATTTGTAAAAGAAGCACATTTTAAGCAAGATTATTATTTTAAGGGCAAGTTTCTTGATAGCGAAATTTATGGTTTAATAAACCCAGATCATTAAATTTAGATAACAATCCCAACTAACTGCTTTAAGCCTTGTTCTTAGAAATTAAAATATGCCCTGGTGATGAACCAGTTTTTTCTATTTTAAATAATAGCAGTAATGTTATTCATTTTGAAGAAGATATTTCGAAAAAAGCACAAGCTTTGATACAATAAGCTAACCAAAAACACAATCGCCCAATATTATTTCTTCTTTTAGCAGATAAACAAAAAATACAGCCTCAAAAAGCCTGAATAATTAAGCAGATCGCCTATAATTATTACAAAACATAGGCATTTTAGCCTTTGGTTTCAAAGCGATTAATAATTATATTTGCCACCGTTATTAAAATTTACAATGAGAGAAATCCAATTTAGAGAAGCACTACGCGAAGCCATGAGCGAAGAAATGCGTAAAGATGACCGCGTTTTTTTATTAGGTGAAGAAGTAGCAGAATATAACGGTGCGTACAAAGTAAGTCAGGGTATGCTTGACGAATTTGGTGCGAAACGCATTATCGATACCCCGATTGCCGAGCTAGGTTTCGCAGGTATTGCAACTGGTGCAGCAACAGCAGGCCTTATTCCAATTGTGGAATTTATGACCTTTAACTTCTCATTAGTAGCTATCGATCAGATTATCAACGGTGCTGCTAAAATTTTATCAATGAGCGGTGGTCAGTTCTCATGCCCTATGGTTTTCCGCGGCCCAACAGGTAACGCAGGTCAATTAGGTGCACAACACTCTCAAAACTTCGAAAACTGGTTTGCAAATACACCAGGATTAAAAGTGGTAGTTCCGGCTACTCCTTATGATGCAAAAGGATTATTAAAGCAATCAATTATAGATCAGGACCCAGTTATTTTCATGGAGTCTGAAGTAATGTACGGCGATAAAGGCGATGTTCCTGCAGAAGAGTACTATATCGAATTAGGAAAAGCAAACGTAACCAAACAAGGTACTGATGTAACCATCGTAACATTCGGTAAAATGTTAACCCGCGTTGTAAACCCAGCTGTAGAAGAATTAACTAAAGAAGGAATCAATGTTGAAGTAATCGATTTACGTACTGTACGTCCTATCGATTATGATACCATTATCGCTTCTGTTAAGAAAACAAATCGTTTGGTTGTTGTAGAAGAAGCATGGCCTTTGGCATCTCTTTCTGGTGAGATTGCTTTCATGGTACAAAAACATGCATTCGATTATTTAGATGCACCGGTTTTACGTATCACCTGTGCCGACGTTCCACTTCCATACTCACCAACTTTAATCGCAGCAAGCTTACCAAATGCTGAACGCGTAGTTAAAGCGGTAAAAGAAGTAATGTACGTTAAAAAGTAATTACAAATTGTAGTCTGAGCTTAGTCAAAGACGAAAACATATAAATCCTTCAAAGCAATTTGGGGGATTTTTTTATTTCCCCATTTCTGTGTCCTCCGTGTTTCCGTGGCAAATACCAGAAAATTTATGTTCAGTGATTCTTCGGTTTCATCAGCCGCGCCATTCATTGCAATCTTTTTGGCCGGTTACCTATTCCATTTATCGTCATTGCTGTAAGGAGGAACGTCGAAGCAATCTTTTCCCATAGCACACGCCAAAAGGTATTTCCATTTCTGTCTTGGTTTAGTTAACCATGCCTGTACAAGAAACTCAACTCAGTTCTTTGCTTAAACGCAAAAAACACCCCATAATTAGATTTAATTAATCTCAAAGTTGGTGGCCGACATAATTTTCTATAATTTAATCTCAGAATGTGGGAAAAGTTAAAGAACATTATTGGGATTATCATTTTGGTCTCAATCGGACTGGTTTTATTATTAATCTTTTCACCACTGATTATTATCTCAATGATCAGCGACCATATTGAAGAGAAAAAAAATGAAAAATTATATCTCGAGTATCTTTTGAAAATTGACGGACATAAATTCTTTTGTTATAATAACAGAAGAGATTGCCAAGAATTTATCGAGAAATACATTATCCCAACCTTACCAAGTGAGGTAAAATTGATTTTCCTTGATGGAAGATATCCAAAATCAGACTATTCGCAAAGGTTTGCTTCAACTTTATTATATAAAATTGAAAATCAGGTAGGCTTCCCTTATCTTTTGAAAGTTCAACACGGTATCGTTATGGAAAAATCAGTCAATAACGAACTTTACAATAGTTTAAATCAAGGGCATGATATTCAAGTTTTATATAATGTGATAAATAAATTTTATCAAGAAGAATATGACGCTCAAATTCCTTAGCTGCGATTTTTCCATTCACCAATATCCAGATCAGCGAATAGGTTTTTTAGAAATTTTGTAAATTCAGCTTACAAAATCACCGACCATGGAACAACCCAAACCAGAAAACATTGATCAATACATTGCTAATTTCCCAATAGAAACGCAAAAGCTATTACAGCAAATCCGCGAAACGATACACAAAGCCGTACCAGAAGCCAAAGAAGTAATCAGTTATGGTATGCCGGCCTTTAAACAAAACACGGTGCTGGTTTATTTTGCGGGCTATGCTAAACACATTGGCTTTTATCCAACCGGCTCGGGCATTGAAGCATTTAAAGACGAATTTGCTCAGTATAAATGGAGCAAAGGGGCTGTACAGTTTCCTTTAGATAAACCTTTGCCTTTGGATCTGATTACCAGAATCACCAGGTTTAAAGCAGAAAGAGATTTGGAGAAAGTGAAAAAGAAGAAATCATAATACACTTGAGCTTCCCACTTAGGGGAAATGGAGAGTACAGATTATGGAAATTAGTTCAAAAAAGCATCCGTTTAGTAAAACCTTACTAAAGCGACGCTAACCAGATGAAAAAAATACTTTTACTCCTAGTTATCTTTATCTCTACCAAATCATTTTGCCAGAAAGCAACAGTTGTAGAAATTGAAACACTTTCGAAACCAGCAAAACTTATCCCTGTTGCCCCCACTCAGGAAATTCTTAAAGTGCTTAAGGCACATGTTGAAAAAAACGTTGAAAAATTACCCGATAGTCTAATCTATTATGGTGAACACCCTTTTTTGACCGGTATTTTAAATTCTTACATTGATCACAGACCGTTTGTGATCTCGCCTGATATTTTCTGGTTATTGATCAGTCAGGGTTTTGCAAGGCATATTACTCAAAATGCAGAAGAATTAAGGTCGCAGATGGTAAACTTTGAGGGCAGAAAAACCTTGACTATTGTTTCAGATAAAATCCAGATTGGCAATCCTCAATCCGATTGGGCTTCAATTTTCCCGCAGTTTAATGAACAGATCAACGATTATACAGGCAAAAAATTGGTTGGTATTTTAACTTCCGATTTTACTACAACTACACCAACTTCAAAAATTGTGAGCCAGGTTACGATTATGGAAGCCGTAAAATCTTATTTCGAATTCAAAGTGATTATCATTGGTTGTGGAATTCCAAAAATCACCATAGAAGGCACAACCCAGGATTGGAAAAAATTACTGGAAAAGACCAAATACCTTACCCAGTATAAACTAGATTGGTGGACAAATGAGCTTATTCCAATTCTAGAAGAAATTATAGCAGCTAAAAAAGGAAAAGTGAATAAAGATTTCTGGATGAATATGGTAAAATACCATACCGAAAAGAAATATGGAACGGTAAACACAATCGACGGTTGGATTGTAAAGTTCTTTCCTTACACCAAAGAAGGAAACAAAACAGGTTTAAAACCAATTACCAGTGTAAACAATCTAGCTTCGGAAATTGTAAAAGTTCCTTTTATTCTGGAAGATGCACAAGCTCATACAAAACATAACATGGAAATCTGGGCGGGTTTTATCGGTTTATCCCAAAACAACAAAGATTTCACTATGAAACCGGAAATGAGCTGGGCTATCGTAAATAAAGACAGTGCACCATCCGAAACCTCTGTTTTCGGCAATAAAACCAGCGCCGACGATCTTTCAATGAGTAACATTAGCGAAATTCCAAAAGAGCTGTATACATTAAAAAGTATAGGCACACTAAGAATCAAGTTCACCAAAAATATTATCATACCTGATGAACTGAGTAAAATTCAAATTAGAAGACTAGAGCTTACCGGAAAGATTACAGATGCTGAAAAACAAAGACTTGCAAAACTGTTCCCCAACAACTGGCTGATTATAAATGGAAAAATGATCGAACGCTGATAAATAACCGTTTCTTTTTTCAAAAACTTACTCACAAATTTCGGTGGAAAACTTCATTTTAAAAATCCTGAAATCCCGCAAATCCTGATTAGCTTTGCTTCTTTTAATTTTTACCTTTAGGATATGTTAACCCACCATAAAATAATTGCAGCCGAATTAAAAGTTGCAGAAAAACAAGTAACGGCAACCATAAATCTGTTAGATGAAGCTGCAACCGTACCCTTTATTTCGCGTTACCGTAAAGAGGCCACGGGCAGTTTAGATGAGGTTGAAGTAGCTGCAATCCGCGATCGGGTTTTGCAGTTGCGCGATTTAGATAAGCGCCGGGAAGCAATTTTGAAATCGATGACCGAGCTTGGCAAGTTAACACCAGAACTGGAAAAAAAGATCAACGAAGCTGAAACCATTTCGCTTTTAGAAGACATTTACCTGCCATTTAAACCTAAGCGTAAAACACGTGCATCGGTAGCAAAAGAGAAAGGCTTAGAGCCTTTGGCCTTGCAGATATTTGAGCAAAAAGCTTTTGATTTAGAAGCATCAGCAGATAAATTTATCGATACTGAGAAAGGTGTAAATTCACTTGACGAAGCTTTAGCAGGCGCAAGGGACATCATTGCCGAAATGATTTCTGAAAATGTGGAGGCGCGGACCAAAATGCGTACTTATTTTCAGGAAAAAGCTATTTTTAAATCAGAGGTGATCAAAGGAAAAGAAGAAGAAGGCATTAAATATAAAGATTACTTTGAATGGAACGAGCCGGTTAAAACAGCTGCATCACACCGTGTTCTGGCTATGCGCCGTGGTGAGAAAGAACTAATTTTGAGATTAGACGCCCTTCCACCGGCAGAAGATGCCGTTGCCATTTTAGAAAACCAGTTTATTTTAGGCAATAATGCGGCTTCAAAGCAGGTTCAACAGGCCTTAGAAGATGGTTATAAACGTTTGTTGGAGCCTGCAATGGAAACCGAGCTTCGTGTATTTACCAAACAAAAAGCGGATGAAGAAGCCATTCGGGTTTTTGCCGAAAATGCACGTCAATTATTATTGGCAGCCCCAATGGGACAAAAAAATGTACTGGCTATCGATCCTGGTTTCCGTACTGGTTGTAAAGTTGTTTGTTTAGATAAACAAGGTCAGCTATTAGAAAATACAGCCATTTATCCCCATACGGGACAAGGGAATGTAAAAAATGCCGAATTTACCATTCAACAGCTTTGTGAAAAACATAATGTTGAAGCCATTGCCATTGGTAACGGTACCGCAGGGCGAGAAACTGAAGCTTTTGTTCGTGCGTTGAATTTACCGCACGTCACGATTGTAATGGTTAACGAAAGTGGCGCTTCCATTTATTCGGCATCAGAAGTGGCAAGAGAAGAATTCCCTACCCAGGATATTACCGTACGTGGAGCTGTTTCAATCGGTCGTCGTTTAATGGACCCATTGGCCGAGTTGGTAAAAATCGATCCAAAATCTATCGGCGTTGGTCAGTACCAACACGATGTTGATCAGAATAAATTACAGGCGAGTTTAGATGATACGGTAATCAGTGCGGTAAATGCTGTTGGTGTTGAATTAAACACCGCCTCCAAGCAGATTTTAGCCTATGTTTCTGGCTTAGGGCCAACTTTAGCACAGAATATTGTAGACTACAGAAATACGCATGGTGCTTTTAAAAACCGTGAAAGTTTGAAAAAAGTACCTCGTTTGGGCGATAAAGCATATGAGCAGGCAGCAGGTTTCTTACGCATCCGCAATGCAGAAAATGTTTTGGATACCAGTGGTGTTCACCCTGAGCGTTATGCTGTAGTAGATAAAATGGCGAAGGATCTGGGCACTACCGTTTCTGCTTTAATGAAAGATACACAATTGCAAAAACAGATTAAACCGCAGCAATATGTAACCGATGAAATCGGCTTACCAACATTAACGGATATTTTAAAAGAACTGGCAAAACCTGGCCGCGATCCGCGTGAACAGTTTGAAGCTTTTAGCTTTACCGATGGCGTGAACGAGGTTTCAGATTTAAGGGTGGGTATGAAGCTCCCTGGAATTGTAACCAACATCACCAATTTTGGTGCCTTTGTCGATATTGGCGTACACCAGGATGGTTTGGTTCACACCAGTCAGCTGGCTAACCGTTTTGTAGCCAACCCTAATGATGTGGTTAAAGTACATCAAAAGGTAGAAGTTACGGTTATGGAAGTTGATGTAGCCCGTAAAAGGATTTCGTTATCGATGAAAACTGAAGCCAGTCCGAAGTCGGAAGTCCGTAGTCGGGAGACTAAGGAGCATAAACCGAAACAAGAATATAAACAAAATAACAGCAAGCCTAATTTCAAACCTCGTAATGAGCCAAAAGATGCTGATGGCGATTTACAGGAAAAATTAGCAAAGCTAAAAGGGATGTTTAAATAATTTCGGTCAATTGTCATACTGAGCCTGTCGAAGTATTTAGGGAGTCTTCGACAAGCTCAGACTGACATGTAATTACTGTTTCTCAAACTCCAATCTTTTTTTAGGTAAGCTTTCAGGATAATTTCTTTGAATAAACGAAATCATAGCTTCCCTTACATGGCAGCGTAAATCGAAAGCCCTTGAAGAATTAGAAGCACTCATCAGAAATCGGACTTCGATGGCGCCATCTTTTGTACTATCGGTAACCTGTACTACATTTACGCGTTTGTCCCAAAGCGGATTAGCATTCAATAATCTGGATAATTCTTGTCGCATTGGCTCAATAGGGATTGTATAATCCAGGTATAAAAATACTGTTCCAAGCAGATCGGCAGAAACACGGGTCCAGTTTTGAAAAGGCTTTTCGATGAAATAGGTAATCGGCAAGATTAACCGCCGTTGATCCCAGATATTAACCACTACATAAGTTAAAGTAATCTCCTCCACCTTACCCCATTCACCTTCCACAATCAAAACATCGTCAATCCTTATCGGTTGGGTAAAGGCGATCTGAAAACCGGCCAATAAATTCCCGAGCGACTTCTGTGCTGCAAAGCCTATAATAATTCCTCCGATACCAACCCCTGTAAGCAACCCTGCTCCGATTTTACGCATACTTTCAAAACTCAATAAAATGATAGCGACAGTAATTAAAATAATGAGCGAAATAATAAATTTTCGGACAAACTGCAATTGGGTTCTGATTTTACGCTCTTTTAGGTTATTTTCTTTATTTAAATCATATTTAAGATAGAAATAATCTTCCAAAACATTGATCGTCCTCACCAAAATCAATGCAAAGGTGACGGTTAAGGCAATTTCCAATATTTTGGTCAAAGGGAGGCGGAATGTTGGCGTCATCACCATCAGTGTTAGCGAAAAATTAAGGAGCAACAGGGGAATAAAAATCGCAACCGGCCTTCTCAAATGTTTAATGGTGGATTTTATGATGATGGAATCCCACCAGCGGGAAAGTAAAATAAACGTTTTATGAATGACGAACTTGATAAATACCCCAAGCAATACCGCTATTAACCCGATAATGAGGTTCTTAAAAAACAAAGGGATTGGATAACCGAAAATCTGGTCGATATACTGCATAAACGAAATTTGTGGTTAATAAATAAGGCGATTAGCCAATGGATATTCTTATAACAGCTATATTTTTGGATTGTTTGCCAACAGAAAACCAAGAGCCGCAAATAAATTATTTACATTAGCATTTTGCAGATCTTCAAAAAATAAAAGATGAATTTTTTCGATGCCAAAAGTATATTTTTCACGGTTCTTGAATATAAAATGAGCTATCTGGAGTTCTTCGCGGTGATTACGGGGATTATTTCAGTTATTCTTTCAGCAAAAGCCAGTATCTGGAGCTGGCCCGCTGGCATTGTTAATGTATTTTTGTCGGCCTTTTTATATTACCAAAACCAGCTTTACCCCGATATGTTTTTGATGGCTTTCTTTTTTATAACCAACATTATGGGCTGGTGGCGATGGACAAATCCAAAACCGGAAGAAGAAGACAAAAACAAAGAGCTTAAAATTAGTTTTATGCCTGTAAAGCAGTTTTTAATCTTACTGGCTATAGGTATTGTTGGCACATTGCTGATGGGTACCCTGGCCAGTCAGCTCCACAATTGGCTTCCGCTATTATTCAACCTGCCAAGTGCTTATCCTTTTGTCGATTCATTTATTTTTGTAATGAGTGTAATTACCACTTTTCTAATGATCCAGAAAAGGATAGAATGTTGGATTATCTGGCTGCTCATCGATGTAGTAGCTACTTATTTATACTTTTTAAAAGGCATCAAGTTTATGGGACTAGAATATTTCATCTTCACTATTATTGCTGCCTTTGCATTATGGCATTGGATAAAAGAATATAGAAGCTATTCAAAAACTGCATGAAAAGAGGATTAGTTATCGGTAAGTTTATGCCTATTCATAATGGGCATATTGCGCTTATTAATTTTGCCGCTTCACATTGCGATGAACTGATTGTATCAATGAGTTTCACCCCTGACGATAAGATTGATCCGGTTTTGCGTTTTGAATGGATCAAGGAGATTTTTAAGGATCGGCCCGGCATTAAACCGGCTACTATTGCTGATGATTTTGATGATGAAACCCTGCCATTGAATGAAAGGACAAATATTTGGGCAATCAGGATGCGGGAGGTATATCCAAAAATTGATATTCTTTTTAGCTCCGAGTTTTATGGAGCACCATTTGCATTTAACTTACAAGCCGAACACATCTTATTTGATGAACCGAGAAAATCCATTCCCGTTTCAGCAACCCTAATCAGAAACCATCCGTTTCAATATTGGGAATTTATTCCAAAAGAAGTCCGGCCATATTTTGTAAAGAAGATATGTTTTTACGGACCAGAAAGCACAGGAAAATCGACCATGGCCGAAAAAATGGCTTTGCATTATCATACTGCTTTTGTGCCTGAAGTTGCGCGCGAATTAATTACCTCGAACGATATTACTGTTGATGACATTATCAAAATCGGGATAGCACAAACGGAAAGGGTAAAAGAAAAAACCAATGTTGCGAATAAGATTATTTTTTGTGATACTGATTTAATTACTACAAAAATATACTCGCGATACTATTTAAATGAGATTCCGGATATTCTAAACGATCTTGAAAATGAAATCAGGTACGATTTATATTTCCTGCTAGATATTGATATAGAATGGGTAGCTGATCATCTCCGCGATTTTGGAGATAGGCGACTGGAAATGTTTAACCTTTTTAAGGCAGAGCTCGAAAATCGTGGAATAGACTACATTCAGATCAGTGGTAATTATAGAGAGCGGGAAGAAAAGATCAAAAAGATTATAGATTCAATTTTGGTTTAAAGAATCTATTTTTTGTATCTTCAATTCAAATCCAAAAATGATATGACAGCTAAACAAGTGCTTCCTATCATCCCTGACAATATTGTAGTTAATAAAATTTACGAGCTAAGAGGCCTTAAAGTAATGCTCGATAGCGACTTGGCGGAACTTTATGGAGTTGAGACTAAGCGCCTCAATGAGCAAGTAGGCAGAAATCCTGATCGATTCCCAGAAGATTTCATGTTTCAACTTACCGATGAAGAGTGGTTAAACTTGAAGTCGCAAATTGCGACTTCAAGTTGGGGAGGAAGAAGAAAACTCCCGTTTGTTTTTACCGAACATGGTATACTAATGCTTTCAAGTGTATTAAACAGCAGACAAGCCATTCAGGTGAATATTCAAATTGTAAGGATTTTCACCCGTATCCGTCAATTTATTGTTGATAATGGCGAGCTCAAACTTGAAATCGAAGAAATTAAACAAAAAGTGAGTAATCAGGACAAAAACATCGAACTGGTTTTTACTTACCTGGACAAACTCATTGATAAAAAAATTGGACCAAGGAAAAGGATCGGTTACATGCCTGACGATTTGTGATTTTTATATTGGTATAAAAATTCTATTTTTGAGAATCTAATTCCTCAATAATGATAAAAAATACGCTCTTACTTATAGTTTTAAGTATTTTATTTTTCGCATGTTCTAAAACAGGTGACAATTCGCAAGCAACGCCTAAGAAAATTGAAAGGATTATTATTTCTCCGGAATACCTGCTTCAGCCAAAATCTTCAGAAGTATATATTGGAGTTAGGTATTTTAAAGATTATAGCGATAAAGACAATATTACGCTTACCTTAAACGGACAGTCTGGAACTCAACTATCAGAAACATCAGAACAGCTGTTGGGAACTAATTTATTATTTAAATTTAATTCGGCAAATCAAACAGGCGATTTTAAGATCAGGTGTGTGGTCAAAAATGATCAGAATACTCTTGAACAGGAACAAACCTTAAGGATTGTTAATGATTTTAGCATAAATACTGTTTGGAACAGCCTTGATAAGAGCTATTCATCATCGTTTTCCAGTATAGCCGATCGGCTTAAAACAACCGGCTATACTTTAAGACCAATTGCAAATTCCAGTACCAATGTACAATTTGGTGCCTATTATGAAAATTATGCTTATTTAAATTTGTATGTAAGTAAATCTTTCATTCCGGCTCTTTATGGCGTTTACACCTTAATTTATAATGACCTTGGCCTTCAGCAGATTAAAATTGCCAATGGATCTCCAGACGCTGACCAAAACTTTTTGGCGACTAAATTCTATGCAGATGTAACCGCAACTTATGGAAACTTTATCTCACAAAACAATACCGGGAATGGGAAAGTTACTATATTTAAAAGCGGAATCTACACATTAACGGTAACCGAAACACCAGCATTGGTTTCTACGGTAATTACAAAGTCTTAAAATTTATCTTTAGATCATTTTTTTAAAACTTAACATACTTCAATCAATCTACGTTTTCTAAACCGATTGCAGCGACATCTTTTTTGTTTGCATTGTTCACAATGTCATTCTGGGGGCACGAAGAATCTGTACCCAATGAAACAGATTCTTCGTACCTCAGAATAACAAAATCTATTTAAAAGATTTAGCATAAAGCCCGGCCGAAACCAACCAAAGAATTTCTGGCTTTGCTTTTCACAACCTAAAAAAGATACAGCCTATTAGATGCTGAAATAAATTCAGCATGACGATCGCCAGGTAAAAACGTAAAACTTTTTTCAACCAACTATTTGATAATAAAAGTATTCTATCTATCTTTGCAGTCCCAAATTTAATGGGAATAATAAATTGTTTAATAAATTAAATACAAGCAAGTGAATACGTTAAGTTACAAAACTGTCTCGGCCAATGCGAAAACTGTTAACAAACAGTGGATTGTTGTTGATGCGCAAGGCGAGATTTTGGGGCGCTTGTCATCGAAGATCGCTATGATCATCCGTGGTAAAAACAAGCCTGAGTACACCCCACACGTAGATTGCGGAGATAACGTTATCGTTATTAATGCAGACAAGGTTAAATTGACAGGAAACAAATTCAGCGAAAAGCAATATGTTTCTTATACTGGTTATCCAGGTGGTCAACGTTTTATTTCTCCTAAGGAGTTAATGGCGAAACACCCTCAACGTGTAATCGAGAAAGCGGTACGCGGTATGCTACCGAAAACTAAATTGGGTAAAAAATTATACACCAATCTTTTTGTGTATGCTGGTGAAACTCACCCTCATGCAGCTCAATCTCCAAAAACCATTAAACTTTAAGAAATGTCAGTTACTAACACTTCAGGAAGAAGAAAAACAGCTGTTGCACGTATCTACTTAAAAGATGGTGCTGGCGCAATTACCGTTAACGGTAAAGATCACAAAGTATATTTCCCAACTTTACCATTGCAATATATCGTAAACCAAAGTTTAGAAGTTTCTGAGCTTGTAGGTCGTTATGATATCACTGTAAACGTACAAGGTGGTGGAGTAAAAGGACAAGCAGAAGCTGTTCGTTTAGCTATTGCTAAAGCGATTGTTGAACTAGATGCGGAGAAAAAACCTGCATTACGTGCTAAAGGCCTAATGACGCGTGATATGCGTATGGTTGAGCGTAAGAAACCAGGACGTGCTAAAGCTCGTAAGAAATTCCAATTCAGTAAACGTTAATCACAGGAGGCAAAGACAATGGCAAGAACAACTTATCAAGACTTATTGGATGCAGGTGTACACTTTGGTCACCTTACCCGTAAATGGAATCCAAAAATGGCTCCTTACATTTTCATGGAGCGTAATGGAATTCACATTATAGATTTAAATAAAACTTTAACTAAAACTGAAGAAGCTGCGGCTGCGATTAAACAAATCGTAAAATCAGGACGTAAAGTATTATTTGTTTCAACAAAAAAACAAGCAAAAGGAATCGTAGCTGAACAAGCTAAAAAAGTAAACATGCCTTTCGTAACCGAGCGTTGGTTAGGTGGTATGTTAACTAACTTTGCTACTGTTCGCAAGTCAATCAAAAAGATGTCTAACATCGATAAAATGACTAAAGACGGTACTTATTCGATCTTATCTAAAAAAGAGCGTTTAATGATTCAACGTGAGCGTATTAAATTAGAATCACTTTTAGGTGGTATTGCTGATTTAAACCGTTTACCTGCAGCTTTATTCTTAATTGATGTTAAGAAAGAACACATTGCAGTTACTGAAGCGTTAAAATTAAACATCCCTACTTTTGCGATGGTTGATACTAACTCTGATCCTTCTAACATCGATTTCCCTATCCCGGCGAATGATGATGCTACAAAATCAATCTCTTTAATTACTGATGTAATTATCAAAGCTATTGAAGAAGGTTTAGATGAGCGTAAACGCGAAAAAGATGATGAGGCTGAAAAAGAAGCAGTAGCTGCTAAAGCTGCCGCTGATGCTCCAGAAGCAAAAGAGCCAAGACGTAAAAAAGCTGCTGAGGCAGAAGTTGAAGCGTCAGCATCAGAAGAAACTAAAACAGAAGAATAGTAATATTTTTTAATTGCAGGTTACTGGTTTCAGGTTTTAAGTTGGCTTAACATGAGTTTAACTTGGCGCTTGTAACTTGTAACCTGTAATTGTTAT
Organism: Pedobacter ginsenosidimutans; assembly: GCF_001442625.1. Taxonomy (GTDB): domain Bacteria; phylum Bacteroidota; class Bacteroidia; order Sphingobacteriales; family Sphingobacteriaceae; genus Pedobacter; species Pedobacter ginsenosidimutans. The sequence continues at coordinate 263,273 of NZ_LMZQ01000004.1, forward strand.
AACAAGATTGTAAATTTAAAAAAGGAAATAAAATGTCTACAGTACAAATTACTGCCGCTGATGTAAATAAACTACGCCAACAAACTGGTGCTGGTATGATGGATTGCAAAAAAGCTTTAGTAGAAGCTAATGGCGATTTCGAAGCTGCTGTTGATTTATTGCGCAAAAAAGGTCAAAAAGTATCTGCCGCTCGTTCTGGTAATGCTACTTCTGAAGGTCTGGTATCAATCAATGTTTCAGCGGATGGCACAAATGGTAAATTACTTGCTTTAGCTTGTGAAACTGAGCCGGTTTCTAAAGTTGAGGATTTCCGTAATCTAGCTCAAGCCGTTTTAGCTGCAGCAGTTGCCAACAATCCTGCTACTACTGAAGAATTATCAGCGATTACTTTGGAAGATGGACGTACAGTTGCTGAAACCATAACTGAACTAACCGGTAAAATCGGAGAGAAAATCGTTATTCAGGAGTACGCAAATATATCTGGTGAGAAAATCGTTTCATATATCCACTCTAATGGCAAAATGGGTGTTTTAGTGGTATTTGAAGGCGCTAATGGCGTAGATATTACTGAAGCCGGTAAAGATGTTGCCATGCAAATTGCTGCAATGAACCCAGTTGCTGTTGATAAAGACGGTGTTGATCCTGCTACTATTGAACGTGAAATCGAGATTGCTAAAGACGTTATCCGTCAAGAAGGCAAACCAGAAGAAATGGTTGAGAAAATTGCTGCTGGTAAATTGAATAAATTCTACAAAGACAGTACTTTATTAAACCAGGAATTTGTTAAAGATAGCTCTATGGATGTGCGTAAGTATTTAGATAACACTTCTAAAGGTTTAACAGTATCTGCTTTCAAACGTGTACAATTAGGTGCATAAGCATTTATAAAATAATAAAAAGCTCCCGGTGTTTAATCGGGAGCTTTTTTTATGCCTTATACTTTGTCCGTCACCCTGACCTGTAGCGCAGCGGAAAGCTACGGAGTAAATTTATTTCAAGGTCTAATTTGTGAGAAAGATGCTGAAATAAATCCGATAGCCATCGGATCAGCATGACGATACGCCTACTCTTCTACTTTTTCAAGGCAGTATAAGTACCAACTTCCTTACCCGAATCATCGAGCATACTCGCCACTAATTTATTCCTATCTGCTTTTATCTTGGTGATTGTTCTTGTCCCTGTCCTCGGGCCACCGCCAATAATTAAAGGGTAATGGTTTAATGCTTTATCGGGTTGGTGCACCATGTACTTATGGGTATGGCCACTTAAAACCAAATCTACTTTACCCTGATTCAACAACGGCTCAAATAGCTCAGTACAATGTTTTGGCCCATGTGCATCGCCTGAAAAGCGTGGCGGAATATGCATCATCACCACTCTAAATGGTGCTTTTTTAAATTCCTTTGAATTTATTTCTGTTTTAAGCCATTCAGCCTGCTGAACTCTATAATCGTCAAAATCTACAATACCCGCATATACTGGATGTGCATCTTCTTTATCTTCACCAGTGTCTAAAACTACGAAACGAACAGGGCCTAAGGTAAAAGCTGCATGGCCAACATGCATATAATATTGTGGAAATTCGCGTGCAAATTTACCCCGCGTTTCGTGATTGCCCCTTACGTAGATAAAAGGTGTATGCTTTGCAAAATTATCTACACAAGGCTGGAGCATATGTTCGATAATCTGTCTCTCATCTGTTTGATAATCGAATATGTCTCCATTAAAGAAAATAAAGTCTTGCTTCTTGTCAGGAACCAGCGCTAACAATTGGGGGATTGATTCCGGGCGATCATGCGTATCATTCATCATTAAGAATGAAACCTCATCTTTCGCTCGGTGGGCATTCACAAATTCTTCAATAGCACTACTTGCCGTTGCCCCATAGGTTAATTTATACGGTTGGAAATCTTTAATTTCCTTCGAAACAATTTTATAATAATATTTTGTTCCTGGTTTTAAATTTTTGAGCGTTACGGCATTTAACTTACTATTAGCCTGCATCAAACCCAATTCAGCCTTTCCATATGCTTTTTGGCTCAACTGATCTGCCTGTTCTCCAAACTCTACCCAGCCTGTAGCATTTTTATTGGTTAACCAAAGAATGGTCATTTCGTTATTGAAATTGGTCTGGAGATAAGGGCCAACTGCTATTTTAAATTCATCGTCTCTAGAGGCTACGTTTGCAATGGCTGCAGATGGCGCTACAAAGGCAGCAGCACCTAAAGTTAGTCCGGCCTTTAAAAAACTTCTTCTATTTGGCTGATTTTCATTCATTTGGTTATTTTATCTTATTAGCCAAATATATAGCTACAATATTTAACTTTGACCGTGTAAGATTAAATTTACTCAAACGTTTGATATGCCTAAAGTAATTTCCAATATCTCCTATTTTCAGGGCAATGATTTAAAAAAGAATCAGGACATCATAATTAATGGCACGCTAATTTCCAATATTAACGAAAGCGACAACAAAGAAACCAGCCATTCGCTTGTTGTACCAGGTTTTATAGATTTACAGATTTATGGTGCAGGCGACAGGTTATTTTCAGCCGAGCCTAGCATCGAATCGTTAAGCATCATGGAAAATGACTTGCTTAAAAAAGGGACTACAGGCTTTTTAGCTTGTATGGCAACAAATTCTCCTGAAGTTTTTGACGAATGTATCAAAGCAGCTAAAGAACACCGTAAATCTGCAAAAAACTTCCTGGGGCTACATTTAGAAGGGCCATTTTTAAATCCAAAACGCTTAGGTGCCCATGTTCCGGCCTTTGTACGTAAAGCCTCGCTAGATGAAATTAAGAAACTAATTGATTTTGGTGACGGCGTAATTAAAATGATGACGATAGCGCCGGAAATCCAGGATGATGAAGTAATACAGTACTTATTAGACCATGGCGTTGTGGTTTCATTAGGGCATAGCAACGCAACCTTTGATGAAGCAACGGCTGCTTATAACAAGGGCATCCAAACCACCACCCACCTCTTTAATGCCATGAGTCCCATCCACCATCGCGAGCCAGGAATACCAACAGCTGTTTTTAATCATGATAAGGCCATGGCCAGTATTATTGCCGATGGGCAACACATCGATTTCGAAGTGCTTAAATTTGCACAGAAGCTTTTAAAAGATCGTTTATTCCTGATTACTGACGCGGTTACCGCTTGTTCAACAGGGCCGTATCAGCATGTTCAAAAAGGTAATAAATATGTTATGCCCGATGGTACACTTTCCGGTTCATCGCTCACCATGCTGGAAGCTGTTAAAAATTGTGTATTACATTGTGATATCAGCTTAAATGATGCCATTAAAATGGGAACGCTCTACCCTGCCCAATTGGTCGGAATAGAAAATCTTACTGCAACTATAGAAACCAGCCATCAGGCAAACATATTGGTACTTGATGATGATCTGAATTTAAAAGAGGTGATCTTTAAAGGCGAAACGGTATAATTAATTCAACATGTTCAAAAAAATCCTTGCGGCTATAATATTCTTGTCTGTTTATACCAGTAATTCCTGGGGACAAGAAATAGGTACTGCTTTCAAAATAATACCCCTTGGGGTGAAGGGCGGAGATGATGAGAGTAATTTATCCTCTTATATGATTGCTCCAAAAGGCAGCGAAAATTATGTTTGTCTGGATGCAGGCACCATAAATGCTGGCATACAAAAAGCGATTGATCAAAAAACATTAAGAGGAATAAGCGAAGAGATCCAGCGCAAACAGATTAAGGGATATTTGATCTCACATGCACATTTAGACCATGTTGCCGGTTTGATTATCAACTCACCAGCTGATACATCAAAAAACATCTATGGCCTACCTTCTGTCTTGAATATTTTAAGCGAAAAATACTTCACCTGGGATGCCTGGGCCAATTTTGCTAATGAAGGCGAAAAACCACAATTAAAAAAGTATACCTATTCACCACTTAATGAAGGTGAAACTTATCCGCTTGATGGAACGGAGATGAAAGTAAGGGCTTTTGAACTAAGCCATGGAAATCCGTATAAAAGCACTGCCTTTTTGATCAGTCACGATGATAGTTATGTATTGTACCTTGGAGATACCGGCGCAGATGAAATTGAAAAATCGGATAAACTCGCCAACTTATGGCAAACCATATCTCCGTTGATAAACCAAGGCCAATTAAAAGCAATATTTTTAGAAGTTTCTTTCCCAAATGAGCAACCTGATAAGCAATTATTTGGGCATCTAACCCCAAAGCTTTTTTTCAGTGAAATTGGCAAGCTTAAAAGCTTAACGGATGGTGATGCCATTAAAAAAGTTGCTTTCATTGTAACCCATATTAAGCCTCCTTATCAAACAGCTATAAAAGTAAAACAACAATTGCTTACTGAAAATATACTCAATTTAAATTTAATATTTCCTGAACAAGGGAAACTGTTAACGATTAATTAATATAAATAAAACATTAGCTACAGTAAGTCGGAGTATTTTTGCTTAAAAATTACTCATGAAAAAAACCTTACTTCTATTTACAACATTTCTATTTTTAATGCTCTTAAAAATAGATGCTGTTGCGCAAAATGAAACAACAGCCTCTATAAATGGAATGGTTGTCGATGCTAAAGGGCCAATTAGCGGGGCTACAGTTATTGCCATACATGAACCATCAGGTTCGAGATATGCCACTTCTACCCGATCAGATGGCCGTTACAATTTACCAGCCATGCGTATTGGTGGCCCTTACGCTATTACCGTTTCATTTATTGGTTTTAAAAATCAAACACAACGTATAGAAAAATTGGCCCTTGGCCAAAGTTCTACTTTAAATGTATCCTTAAGTGAAGACGCCAGTAATTTATCAGAAGTTACGGTTTCAGGAAAACAAAGTAAAGTTTTTAACTCGGGAAGAACGGGTGCATCGCAGAATATATCAAGAACAGCAATTCAAAATTTACCAACTTTAAACAGAAGCTTTACCGATTTTGTGAAGCTTACCCCTCAGTTCTCTTTACAGTTTGGAAGCCCAAGTATTGCAGGAAGAAGTAACCTGGCCAACAATTTTACGGTTGATGGAGCGCTGTTTAATAATGCATTCGGCTTACAGGGTACCATTGGAAGCCAAACGAGTTCTCAACCAATTAATATGGATGCCTTCGAAGAAATTACAGTAAATATTGCGCCATATGATATTCGTCAAAGCGGTTTTACAGGTGCCGCAATAAATGCGGTAACCAGAAGTGGTACGAATGAATTTCAGGGCTCTTTAAATACTTACTACAGAAATCAGGACTTGGTAAGTGATTACAACTATGCCGGATTAAAAGTACCGGTAACCAACTTTAGCCTTAAAGGTTATGGGTTTACTTTAGGTGGGCCGATTATTAAAAATAAATTATTCTTTTTTGCCAGTGGAGAATTGGAGAGAAGATCAGATCCAGGAACCGGATTTTCAGCCTCAAGGGGTGGAAGCACCGGACCAAATATATCTCAGGCAAAAGGCGAAGACTTAGATAAGTTAAGCTCTTTTTTACAAACACTTGGCTATGATCCGGGGGCTTATGAAAATTATGCTTTAAAAACAAGGAGCGATAAACTATCTGCCAAATTAGACTATAATATTGATGATAAAAACACTTTAAGTTTAAAATATTTCTATTTCAGATCTTATAAAGATATTTTACCAAGTAATAGCGGCGCTCCAAAAAATAATCGCCAGCCATCGCAGCTGGGCCTTCCTTTTCAATCTGCAGGATATGGCATAAACAACAACATGGATAACGTTAACCTCGAGTTCAGAACACGTTTTAACAATAAGTTCTCTAATCAGTTAACAGTTGGTTACAACAGCATGAAAGATTTCAGAGAATCAAAGGGTAACAAACCTTTCCCACTTGTTGATATTATGAATCCCGATGGAAGTTCGTATACTGCTTTTGGCTATGAACCTTTTACTGCTTTTAATACCTTAAAAACTAAAGTTTACCAGATTACAGATAATTTTAACATTTATGCAGGTCGCCATGAAATAACATTGGGTGCCAATTATGAAGGCTACAGAACGCTTAACGGTTTCGCTCCTAACTATTATGGTGCCTATACCTTTAACAGCCTTGCCGATTTTTATAACAGCGCCAATAATGGTGTATCAAATGCAACGAGATACCAGGTTCAATATTCGGTTATGCCTGATGGATCATTCCCTTATGCAGAAATCCAATCAAATATGTATGGCTTGTATGCACAGGATGCTTTTACGGTTAACGATCAGTTAAAACTAACCCTTGGCTTACGTGCAGATTTAACCAGCGTTTCTTCACCAGCATCACTAAGCAATCCAAATGTAGAAAAGCTGACTTTCGAAAATGACGAAAAAATTGATGTGAGCAGATTTCCTAAAAGTTCTATTTTATGGTCGCCGCGTTTAGGCTTTAACTGGGATGTAAACCATGCCGGAAAAACACAAGTACGAGGTGGTACCGGGCTATTTACAGGAAGACCCCCACTGGTTTGGGTATCTAACCAGGCCAGCAACAATGGTGTTCAATTTGGCTCTGAATCCATTAACAACCCAACCAACAGACCATTTACCCCCAACGTTGATGCTTATAGAAATGTAAATAAGGCTACAGCAGCAAACAACACAGCCTACAATCTGGCAGTAGCCCAACAGGATTTTAAATTTATGCAGGTCTGGCGTTCCAATTTGGCGGTTGACCAGAAATTACCTGGCGGTATAACCGGAACAATCGAAGCGTTATATTCAAAAGACATTAATTCTGTTTATTTCCGCAATGTGAATTTAAACACTTCTGCATATACGCTTCTAAAAGGCGCTGATAACCGTCCGAGATACACCAGTTCAAGAATTTACGGATCGGCAACTCCTACTCCTGCAAACCCAAACATTTCTGATGCAATTGTAATGACCAATACCAATAAAGGCCATAGTTTAGCAATTACAGGAACATTATCAAAAGAGTTTGCAGGTGGTCTTTTTGCAACCGCCGGCTATACTTATACCGATTCGAGATCAGTTAATGATGGTGGCTCTATCGCTCAAAGTATGTGGAGAGACCGTCAGGTTTCTGGCAGCCCGAATACAGATGCACTTTCTTATTCAAGCTATATGGTTAAAAACCGCTTCATTGCCTCTGTTGTTTACAGAAAAGAATACATTAACCACTTAGGTACAACATTTTCTATGTTCTATCAACTACAGGATGGTTTCAGATATTCTTATACCTATGGAAACGACTTAAACAATGATGGTTTAAGCGGGAACGATTTGATTTATGTTCCGGCAAATAAATCCGACATTGTTTTAGTACCAGAAAATGCTGCTGATACCCGCACAGCTGATCAGCTTTGGGGTCAATTAAACAGCTACATCAGTCAAGACAATTATCTTAACAAAAAAAGAGGTCAGTATGCAGAAAGAAATGGTCTTGTTGGTAATGTAATCGGTACGCTTGATATTCGACTGGCACAAGATTTATTCGCAAACCTGAAAGGTAAAAAGCATTCTCTTCAACTTACTTTTGATATTTTCAATTTCGGAAATATGATCAATAAAACGTGGGGAGTTCCAAAATTTGCCAACAGGGCTAACGGACTTCTTAACTTTAAAGGAGTGGATGCAACATCAGGTAAACCTACATTTTCTTTCCCTTACCTCAATGCAGATAACAGCGTGCCTTTAGTTAATACATTTTCAAGCAATATTGATGAAACTGCGCGTTGGAGAATCCAATTTGGATTAAGATATAGATTTAATCAATAATTTTTAAAACTAAAGAAATCAAAAAATGGTTGGATCGGATAACGGTTCAGCCATTTTTTTTATAAAAAGGGATAATGTAAATGTAACAAGCGGGCAATAATTGCTTAACATAATTAAAGTAGGTTTAAATATCTTCAATCTATCAATATTATGAAAAAACAATTTAAATTAACGGGCGTCGCTGTAATAGCGTTTGCTGCATTATTAAGTTTCAGCGCTTGTAAAAAACAAGAAATTGAAACCAGCCAAAACGCTTTACCTAAGGCAAAATTATTAGGTATCTCTGCTTCAAATGCTACACTTACGGTACAAACTTTAGAAAATTTTGAGGTAGGCTCAACCAGTCCTAAAACGGCTTATGATGTTTCTCCTTCTGGCTCAGCAGCTGGAGATGACATTACACTTAACGGAAAGTCATGGAATTTTTTCGACGCGTTAATCGGAAATCTTGCTGCTGATAAAAAAAATGGTTCATGGTCTGCCCGTATCCGTAACTCGGGAAAAATTACGATGCAGTTTGATATTGCAACCGGTATTAGTACAGTAAGCGTTCAACATGCTACTTATGGCACAGATGCTGCTAGTCAATGGGGGCTATGGTATTCAACTAATGGTGGAAGTAGCTGGACACAGTCGGGCACCAATATAACCAGCACGTCAACCTTACAAACGCAATCTTTCAGCCTAAATCTTACCGGAAATGTCCGCTTAGAAATTAGAAAACTTTCAGGCGCTTCAAACAGAATAAACTTTGATGATATTACCGTTAATGATAACGGTGGTGGTACCGATCCAGGTACAAATCCTGTACTTACGGGTAAGAAGTTTTTATTTGATGCATCAAAACTGGAAAATGCAGGTAGTGCCGATTGGCAGATAGATGCAGATGGTACCGAAAACGTTCCGGGCTATCAAGGAGGAACCTCTGTTGAACTTAAAGCACAAAGATTTCCTACCCCCTCATATACCGGCATAACAGCTTCAACTTCTGAAACCTACTGGAAAGGTGCCATGTCTGCCTGGGCCGTAGAATTGGTAAAACGTGGCGAACTGGTAGAAACTTTGCCAGGCGGTACTGCCATTACTTATGGTAACACCGCTAATCCCCAGGATTTAAAAAATTACGATGTTTATGTGGTTATTGAACCGAATAAATTATTTACAGCCGCTGAAAAAACGGCTATTATGAATTTTGTGGCCAATGGCGGCGGTTTAATGATGGTGGCCGATCATACGGCTGCAAGTACAGCCGGAACAGATGCAAATGGTTATAATCCTTCAGACAGAGATGGCGATGGCTACGATTCGCCAAGAGTTTGGAATGATTTGATGAGCAATAACGGCATTAACAATAACAAACCTTTCGGCTTTAATGTAGATTATGTTGACATTAGCGAAAAACCAAGTACAAAAGTTTACTCCGGAACAAGTACCAGCGCCAATCTGGTTTTAAATGGTGCTGCTGGAAATGCTTCAAAATTAGCTTTCTATAATGGTACAACAGCAACCTTGTATCCAACAGAAAATTCTACAGTACAAGGGTTATTTTGGAGAATGAGCAGCACATTAGGGAGTAATAATGGTGTAATGGCATTAATTTCGACTTACGGAAGCGGAAGGGTAGCCTTTGTTGGCGATAGCTCGCCATCTGATGACGGAACCGGCGATACGAACGATAATTTATTTAATGGTTGGTCTGGTGATGTACCATCTGGATATACTTCTCATCCGGCTTTGCATTTAAATGCATCATTATGGCTTGCTAAAGCACAATAATTAATCCAATAACGGAAAGGGCGATATTTTCATATCGCCCTTTTTTATTTATATACCTAACCTAATTAAATATTTACATCAAATATTAAAACGATAGCCCGTAAGTAAAAAATTGTTAATATTTTTGAGGTCATGAAATACAAACGCATCCTATTAAAGCTTAGCGGAGAATCGCTAATGGGCGACAAACAATATGGAATTGATAATGAGCGTGTTAAACAATACGCAGAAGATATCAAAGCCGTACACGATAAAGGTTTAGAAATCGCAATCGTAATTGGAGGAGGAAATATTTTTAGAGGTTTAAGCGCCGAAAAAAGTGGGATGGACAGGGCACAGGCCGATTATATGGGCATGTTGGCAACAGTTATCAACTCTATGGCCCTGCAAGATGCGTTAGAAAAAGTGGGTATCAAAACACGTTTACTTACTGCCATTAAAATGGAGCAGATCTGTGAGCCATTTATCCGCAGGAGAGCTGTTCGCCATTTAGAAAAAGGCCGTGTGGTTATTTTTGGTGCCGGAACGGGAAATCCATACTTCACAACCGATTCTGCTGCAGCTTTACGTGCGATCGAAATCAAAGCAGATGTTGTTTTAAAAGGAACACGTGTTGATGGAATTTATACTGCTGATCCTGAAAAAGATCCTTTGGCCACTAAATACGATGAAATTTCTTTTAGGGAAGTTTACGATAAAGGCCTTAATGTAATGGATATGACCGCATTTACCCTTTGCGAAGAAAACCAAGTGCCGATTATTGTGTTTGATATGAACAAACATGGCAATTTCATGAAAATCGCCAATGGCGAACCTATTGGAACCCTGGTTAAATAAGGAATAAAAATTATTATTTTTGTAGAAATACACACAATTATGAACGACCTCATACAATTACAATTAATGGATGCTCAATCTGCAATGGATAGAGCCATCGATCATTGTGAATCTGAATTAACTAAAATCAGAGCTGGTAAAGCATCAGCTGGAATGTTGGATGGTATTTTCGTGGATTATTATGGCGCAGCTACAGCATTATCACAAGTAGCCAGTATTAATACGCCTGATGCCAGAACAATCGTAATCCAACCTTGGGAAAAATCACTTTTAACTGCAATTGAAAAAGCTATTCAAGTAGCCAATATTGGCATCAATCCACAAAATGATGGTATTGTTATCCGCTTGGTTGTGCCACCTTTAACAGAAGAGCGTAGAAAAGACTTAGTGAAAAAAGTGAAGGAAGAAGCTGAAAGAGGCCGCATTACCGTTCGTAACATCCGTAAAGATGCCAATACCAAAATTCAAAAACTGAAAGGTGAAGGTGTTTCTGATGACGAGATTAAAACAGGTGAAGGCGAAGTGCAAAAACTAACCGATGCTTATATCATCAAGGTTGACAAACATGCCGAAGCTAAAGAAAAAGATGTAATGACAGTTTAATCTGTATAAAATACAATCAGAGAGGGAATGGACTTAAATCTATTCCCTTTTTTATTGCTTTGCGCTTGAGCCTCTAACGTTTAAGATGGTGGGTAACGATACCTGCGTGTTTTCGACAGGCTTTCCGGCTTTCTTAAGCTTGTTCAATAAAATTTTCATCACATTTTCTGCAATGGCCTCAAGAGGCTGTGCAATAGCCGTAACCGGAGGTTCGCAAAACTCCAGGATTTCGAAATCATCGAAAGAAACAACAGCCATATCCTTGTGGATCTGAATACCTAATTTTCTAAAAGTTCTTAACCCGTCTAAGCAAATATAGTTGGCTGCAAAAACTACCGCATCTAGCTGTTTCTCTGCTTTAAAAAACTTTATCATCTCCTCAATTGAGTCTGCAGAGTTTACATATTTAATCTTCTTTACAATTGCCGGCAAGTTATATTTTTCTACAGCGCTCTCGTAACCGGCCAAACGGTCTACCATCTGTTGCTGTAAAGTATCGATGGTTACAAAACCTATTTTTTTATAATTATTCTTAATGAGGTGTTCGGTAGCTTCGTAAGTGCTGCTTAGATTATCAATTATTACATAATCTGTTTTAACATCCTGTACGTACCGATCGAATAGTACCACTGGAGCGTCTGTTTGAATCAATTTTTTAACTTCTTCTTCCAATCCCTCAGGTAAGGCCATAATATAGCCATCAACATGCCTGTCTTTAAAAATCTGCAGCAATTCTATTGCCTTTTCGGTGTCGTTCCTGGTACTGCTAAAAAGAATTTTATAACCAAGGCTGGAAGCAATTTCATCAATTCGGCGTGCTATGCCCGAGAAAAAAGGCTCAGAAATATCATCAACCAAGAATCCGATAATTTTTGTTTTGCCTGTTCTTAAACTTGTTGCAAGGGTATTGGGCTGATAATTTAATTCAGCAACCAATTCTAAAACCTTTTTGGTAAGCGATTCGCTAATATTTTTTTCTCTTGCTTTCCCATTAATTACAAACGATACGGTTGTAATGGAAATATTTAATTGTTTAGCGATATCTTTAATCGAAACGCGTTTCTTCATCACAGGCATTGAACGAATAAAATTTGACTGGTAATATAACAATATATCTATAAATATATTGATGGTTATGAAAAAAACTAGTTTAAAAAGAAAAAGAGCAACCTATCCAGGATTGCTCGATTAACTAACTTATTATTCATAAAAAATGCTGTTGGGGAAGGAGTCGAACCTTCAAGGGGTAGTTAGCTACAGTTCAAAAAATTAATTTGTGGTCAACCCAATAAACTGCGTTTGTCCCATTATTCCCCACCACCGAGACAAGGAGGCGTGTCTGCCAATTTCACCACCCAACATTTCAAAAGTTAACAGTCTTCAATTTCCAATTTTCAGTTTTTAAACTGCCAACTCTAAATTGCCAACTGAACTGGCTGTAGGGGAAGGAATCGAACCTTCAAGGAGTGGTTAGTACCGAAACCGGTATATTCCCATTATTCTCCGCCACCGAGACAAGGAGGTGTGTCTGCCTGTTTCACCACCCTACATTATGTTATGCAATTTTGAAAGAACGTTTCCTTTTTGTTAATTGCTTGATACAAATGTAAAGGAACAACCAATACCTTGCAAATATTTTAAACATTTAATTTTATTTTTATAATATTGATAAATATTCGTAAATTAGCTTATCATAATTCAAAAATATGCTTAAAAAAGACAATTCCAATTTAGAAATTGACAACCTCGACATCGATATATTGAAACAATTGATGCAGGATGCCACTAAACCTTATACAGAAATCGCTAAAGATCTGATTGTTTCGGGCGGAACGATACACGTTAGGATGAAGAAACTACAGGAAATGGGGATTATTAAGGGCTCGCACCTAATCATTGATCCTCAGAAAGCTGGATATGATATTTGTGCCTTTTTGGGTATTTACCTGGAGAAAGGAATCCAGTATAAAGATGCAGTTGCGCAATTGAGCAAAATTAAAGAAGTAGTAGAATTGCATTATACTACCGGTGCCTACAGTATGTTTGCCAAAATTATCTGCAGGGATACCAATCATCTACGCCACGTTTTAAACGAAGAAATACAGGCCGTGAACGGTATTCAGCGTACGGAGACTTTAATCTCGTTAGAAGAGAGCATTAAGCGTCAGATTGAGTTGGGGTAAGACTAAAGGTGAAAGACTAAAGCAAAAGGATGTTATTAGAGCACCAAGCTTAAATGGCCTTAATGCCTTATATGGTAAAACGCTTTTAATTATTCTTATAATTATTGGGAAATGAACGCTCAGTGGGATTTCGGAAACAGCAGTCCCGTTATTCGCTAATTCCGATGAAAAATCGGAACCGCTACTACCGGGTTTAGGAACAAGGGTTTGTGCAATAAATAGCAATTTGCCTATTGGCCCTTCGACTATGCTCAGGATGACAAACGCAATAACCTGTTCAAGATAAGGACTCGGAGAAGGGCACATATACTCCTAGACAAAAATAGTACTACCTAACGGGCCACCTAGACCCGATCCGATAGCTATCGGATGGAGTGAACACGAAACCGTAGGCAAAGTAAAACGAAAAGCGGGAAGAAACCCAAATAAGTTATACTGGCGCTGCCCTCCTAACCTCAATAATCATATTTATAACGAGGCCATTCGACTACGCTTAGGGTGACAATCTGAAAAAGGATAGCGCTAAGTATTGGTAAACTACTTCAGCAGCTGATAAGCAATAAGCGCGGCAACATAGGCCATAGCCGTCATGTAAGCCAATTGGATAACCGGCCATTTCCAGCCTTTAGTTTCTCGGTATACAATAGCAACCGTGCTCATACATTGCATAGCAAAAGCATAAAAAAGCATTAATGAAATGCCAGTAGCAAAAGTATACACAGGTAAACCCGTACGGCTGTTAACCGAGGCCGACATGCGCTCTCTAATGGTGCCTGTATCCTCATCACCGCCATCAACACTATAAATGGTGGCCATAGTACCTACAAAGGCTTCGCGGGCGGCAAAAGAGGTAATTAAACCAATACCTATCTTCCAATCGTAACCCAGAGGGCGGATGGCAGGCTCAATCCAATGGCCAAGGATACCTACATAAGAGTTTTCTAACTTCTCTGTAGCCACTATGGTTTTAATGTGATCTGTATTTTTTGTGGTATCGGCCAAAGCGGTTTCGTATTTTTTATCGATACTTTCGAAACGGTTTCCCGGCCCGAAAGAGGCCATTACCCAAAGGATGATGGAAATGGCGATGATTACCTTACCCGCTTCGAAAACAAAGGTTTTTGATTTCTCATACATGGTGTAGAACACATTTTTCCACCTTGGCATGCGGTAAACAGGCAACTCCATAATAAAATAAGACCTTTCTTTGGTTTTAATAATGAATTTCATTACCCAAGCCACCAATACCGCAGCAATAATACCTACCAGGTACATCACCATCAGCGCCAGTCCCTGCAGGTTAAAAACACCTAAAACGGTTTGAGAAGGAATAATTAACGAAATGATTAAAATATATACCGGAAGCCTTGCCGAACAGCTTACCAATGGGGTAACCATGATGGTAATCATCCTGTCTTTCCAGTTTTCGATATTTCTGGCAGCCATAATAGATGGAACTGCACAGGCTAAACCACCGATCATCGGCACCACCGATTTACCGTTAAGGCCAACCTTGCTCATAATTTTATCCATCATAAAGGTAACACGGGCCATATAGCCGGTATCTTCTAAAATGGATATAAAGGCAAAAAGGATTGCAATCTGTGGAATAAACACGAATATACCACCTAGCCCGGCAACAACACCGTCCAATAACAGATCGGTAAGCATGCCTGCCGGCAAATATTCGTGACCGATACCCGTAATAAAACCAAAACCAGTCTCAATCCAGTCCATTGGATAGGATGACCAGGCAAATATGGCATTGAAAATAACAAATAGAATCAGCAAGAAAATGGCAAATCCCCATACCTTATGAGTTAAAATAGCATCTAATTTATCACTGAAAGAAAACTTCTTTTCGGTCCCCTTGTCAACAATCACATCAGATAAAATAGTACTGAGGTGTTTGTATCTGGCAATGGTTTCTGCAGCCTGAATTTTTGAAGATTCGAAATGGTGCGACTGCTCTATATTTTCAATTTCTTCTTGTTCCTTTTCGGTAAAGAAAGTTAAATGCTCATGCTGGTGCAAAACCTGTAGCGCATAATAATCGTTATCAGAATTAAGTTTTGATTTTATGGCGTTAATAGCTTCAGGAGCAAGGAAATTTACATCTACATCCTGCAACTGTGTGGCAATTTTATTGGTATTGGCAATGGCTTGTTTTAGTTTGTCAATCCCAATATTGTTTCGTGCTGAAATGGGAACCACCTGAACGCCCAGTTTCTCTGCAAGTTTATCCAGATTGATCTCGATCCCTTGTTTAGCCGAAAGATCGATCATATTCAGAGCCAAAATCATAGGAATGCCTAAATCTGCCACTTGCGAATACAAAAGCATATTGCGCTTTAAATTGGAAGCATCGGCAATGAGGACAATAACATCAGGATGGCTATTGTTTTTCTTATCGGCAAGCACTTGAAAAACGATGCTTTCATCAGCACTTTTCGGATATAAACTATAGGTTCCGGGTAAATCTATTATTTCGGCTTCTTTGTCACTGGCAAGTTTTGTAAAACCTGTTTTCTTATCAACAGTGATGCCTGGAAAATTTCCGATTTTTTGATTTAATCCTGTTAAACGATTAAATAAAGTAGATTTACCTGTATTGGGATTACCAACTAACGCAACTTTAATATCCAAACCCAGCTTTTTTATTGAATAATGATAACATCGGCTTCGCTTTTACGCAAGCAAAGCTGATAACCAGCAACACGGATCGCCATTGGATCGCCCAGAGGAGCAAAACGCTCTACCTCTACCACTTCCCCCGGCAAGCAGCCCATCTCCATTAACTTTACAGACATATCTAAATCTGTAAAAGCTACAATTGTTCCTTTTTCTCCAACTTTTAGGTGCGACAGCTTCATGTGCTAAATTTGGCGCAAGTTAACCTTTCTTTAGATTTATTCCAAATAAGATAATGATGTGTGGTATATAAATTACACAGCTTTACCCTAAAATGATCTAGTTCCGCTGTCTGCCTCCGCCAAAGCCGCCACCACCATTACCGCCATGGCTCCTGCCGCCTTCTTCGCCTCCCCTGATGCGGTTTTTACCCCCCATACGGTTTAAGGAATAGGTAAACGAAAACATAAAATAACGCTTCAATACGTTGTAACTTACATCCTGAATGGTGTTGTTATTGGCAGTACGGCTTACGCCTTGGTTTTCGTTCAACAGATCGTTTACCGCCGCTTTAAAGGTTCCCCTGTTTTTGAAAAACTGTTTGCTGATGTAAGAATTTACGAGTGTAAAATGTGTATCAAAACCCTCTCCTCTTCCGGTATTCTGGTTATAATCGGCATCTATTGCCCAGCGGATATTTCCCGGGAACAAATAGCTTACACTTATATTCGGGCTGAAGGTATAATAGCGTGTATTAGAATTAGGTTGAACCGAGTAAGTTGCACGGTTAATCGAACCATTTAAACCAGCTGTTAAATCGAGCTTATCTAAATTGGAAACCAAGCGGTAACCATTGGTAATAGACCAGCTATTGGTAATATTTTTTAAAGAATTGGTAAAGTTTACATCCCTATCATAACTACCACTAACATTGATATGGAAATTCAGCTTATTCTCGGCCATAATCGGCAAACTTAATGAAGAGGAAATAGCCCCTGAGTAAACACCGCTTACATTCACCGGAGTAATGGCCAGTTTCCCCTGGTCTTCGCCACTTTGAATTAAGCTACTGCTATTTGCAATCCGGTTAGCGGTTTGGGTCAGGTTTAAATTCACGAATAACGATCTGTTTTTTCCGACAGTGAATGTATTGTAGGCTACGCGAAGGGTATTATTGAATTCGGGTTTCAGATCCGGGTTACCTACAGGAACGCTTTGTGTATTGGTATTGTTCCGGATTGGCTGCAACTGCTGAATGGTTGGCTGGTTTGTACTGCCCCTATAGTTAAACACCAGGCGTTTGCTGTTGCTAAAATTATACCTGAACATGGCTGAAGGTGTATAGTTGAAAACGTTCTGCTTGAGTACAAATCCCTTGCTGATATTGTTATTTGTGCGATCAGTGTTCTGAACCGCCATGCCCACATTCCAGTTGTATTTTTTCGCCATTTTATTAAAGCTAAAACCCGCCGAGTTGGTTAAAATGGTATTTTCATAGGCATTGCTGAAAGTTTCATCCAACAGATCGTACTGTAAGGTAGCTGGATTGAAATTATAGGTAAAACGATCGGATGTATTGTGGTTATAACCATTCTGATAATTAAACTCTAAGCTCAAGGTTTTATCCAGGGGCTCTGTATATACCAATCTTGTATTCTGACTGAGAGACTCGCTCTCCTGATCGTTAAATTGATTGGTTAATTTTGGAGTCCGCACGCCTGCACTATCTTTTAACTCAGGGTTATTGTTGTAATTATCAGCGTCGTTACTGTTGATATTGGTACTGAAATTTAACGATAACGTTCTTCCCCTGCGCATAAATTTTTTACGCAATAAAATGTTGTTGCTGATGGATGGTGCAGTATTGTGATTTCTTAACGATTGTGATCCGGTAATCATATACTTATTAAAATCGCGGGTATAGGTGCTGTTGTTCAGGCTCTCGTTATCGGTATAACTTAAATTTGGCTGTATCCGAAGTGAGGTCAATGAATCAATCTTGGTATCGACCATAAAGTTTAAGCGGTGATTTAACCGATCGGAATTATTGACCTGATTGTTATTAAAAACCGTAGTTTCATTACCCAATAAATTTTGCCTTACACTATTCGACAGGATAAGGTTATCAGATTTATTAACGAAATAACTCAGGCTAACTTCGGTTTGATCGGAATATTCATCCGAAAAATTAAACCCACCAGCTTTGGTATCGGTAATTCCGCCCCGGCCACCATTACTGCCGCCATTCCCTCCACCTAAGCCACCGCCAAAGTTTTGTTTGTTTACATTGTTGAACTGTGCAATTATACTTAAGCGTTTATCCTGATTAAAATGGTTAATGTTCGCATTTACATCGTAACGGTCGTTAGATCCATACCCCCCTGTACTATTTCCGAAATAACCGTTTTTCTTATCCTTTCTGGTGGTGATATTAATAATTTTGGTTCTCGAGCCATCATCGATTCCGGTAAACTGCGCCTGATCTGACAGTTCATCAATAATCTGGATTTTATCGATCATATCAGCCGGAAGGTTTTTAGTGGCCAATAAAGGATCGTTCCCAAAAAACTCTTTACCATCTACTTTAACTTTTGTAATGGTTTCGCCCTGGGCTTTTACTGTTCCGGCCTTATCTACCTCTACTCCTGGTAATTTCTTTAACAGATCCTCAACTACAGCATTCTCTACTACTTTAAATGAGCTTGCATTAAACTCAAGGGTATCCTTTTTTACCACAATTGGCGGAATTTCTGCTTTAATATCAACCGTTTGAAGATCTATTGCGCCACCTTCTAAAACAATATCGCCCAGGATGACATCAAGTTTATCTGTTGAGATGGTAAAATCTTTAGTGGTATTTTTTAAGCCTAAAAATGCAGCATATAACTTGTAACTGCCGGGTTTTAACCCCTTGAGAACAAATTTTCCATCTTCTGTTGTGCTCACTGCACCAACCATACTAGAATCGGTTAAGTTTTTAACCGCTATAGAGGCATAATCAATTGGTTTTTTATCTTTTGATTGGATAACCCGTCCGCTAACTGAACCCGTTTTCTGGGCGTAAACATAAAAAGATGATAAAATTAGAAGGAGCGTAAAAATTCGTTTCATTCGGTTAGTTTGGTTTATAGCATAGAGACTATCGACTTTTATAAAGGTTTATTTTTACTTAGGTAACATTTGAAATACATAAATGTCAACAATACATTTAATCATAAAACCTGATGGCTATAAAACAGAAAAGTCCCGGTTAAAACCGAGACTTTTCTAAAGTAAAATCGTCATTTCGACTGGAGTATAACGAAATGGCAATATATCGAAGAAGACAGATTACAGCAAAGTATTACATTCTTATGCGCTGGCCGCCACCGCCGCCACGTTGACCTGGCATCTGCATATCTCCGCCCATATTTCTTCCACCAATACGGGTTAAAGAATAAGTGAACGACAACATGTAATAACGTTTTAATACATTGGATGTTAAATCGACTATTGAAGTGCCTGTAGCAGTTCTGCTTACGCCGGTGTTCTGGTTAAGCGCATCGTTTACAGAAAACTTGAAAGTTCCCCTGTTTTTAAAAAACTGACGACTGATGTAAGGATTAAGAATGGTGTATTCCTGGTTAAATTGATCGCCGCCACCAAAGTTCCTAAAATAATCTATATCGATTGCTAACCTGATACTGGCTGGCAATACATAACTCACATCAATACTTGGGTTAATGGTATAATACTGCGTATTGGATGATGACCTGGCAGAAAAAGTAGAATTGGTATAGCTACCGGTTATACCTCCTGTTAAATCGAATTTATCAACATTGGTAACCAATTTATAACCATTTGAAATGGTATAACTGTTGGTCACATTTTTTACCAGTTCGGAGCTTTCTTGGTCCGCAATAAAATTCACATTTCTGTTATATGATCCGTTTCCAGAAATATTCAGTGTTAACTTACGTTCTGCCATTAAAGGCAGAGACCATGTTGCATTGGCATTACCTGCATAAACACCATCAACATTGATGTAACTTACCTGTTGAACACCTCCTGACAAAGGCACAACAGTATTTCCAATGGCGTTAAATGTTTGGGTAAGGTTTAAACCAGCAAAGAAGAACCTGCCATTTTCGATATTAAAGTTGTTGAAGTTGATCCTCAACTGGTTATTGAAAGAAGGTTTTAAAGCCGGATTACCTACATAACGCGTTTGAGAGTTGGTATTATCCAGAATCGGCTGGATCTGATCGATACTCGGCTGTGAGGTAGAACCGCGGTAGTTAATAAACAAACGTTTACGGTTACTAAAGTTATACCTGAACTGTGCAGAAGGGGTAATATTAATAAAATTCTGCGTGCGTTTTAATCCTGTAGTTAAATTGGTGTTTACCCTGTTAGTCTGCTGTGCAGCAACACCGATGTTCCAGTTGTATTTTTTCTCGGTAGTGGTTAAGCTTACACCTGCCGCATTGGTTAAGGTACGGTTGTTATAAATATTAGAAAAGGTATTATCCACCAGATCGTATTGCAGGGTTAAGGGATTGTAATTAAACACATCTCTATGCGAATCGCTATTCGAATAACCATTCTGATAATTAAACTCAACGCTTAAGGTTTTGTTTAAAGGCTCGGTATATACCGCCCTTGTGGTATTACTTATCGAATGACTATTGGTATTATTTAATTGATTGGTAATGGTGTCTCTTGTTGCTGTACCTTCCGTAATTTTATCATCTCTATAGTTAAGGTTTGTACCGTCATTATCGTTTATGCTGGTGTTCACATTCAATGATAACGTACGGCCTCTGCGTTTAAAGCTTTTGCGGATCAGTAAATTATTGCTAAAGCTAGGTGTAGCAGCAGTTGTGGTATTCCTTTGCGTACCAACCGTTGAGCCGTCATCAAGCGTTCTTGTATAACTATTCAAATTGTTGCCATCGGTTTCGGTATAGGCCAGGTTCGGCTGTATTTTAATTGATAAAGATGGGTCTATCTTGGTATCAACCATGAAATTAAAACGGTGGTTAATCCGATCAGAATTATTATTTATATCTTCAGCAATATTATTAGTAGCCCCAGCAAGGTTTTGGGTGTTGGAGTTTTGAATACTTTCGGAAGTTGCCTTGTTAAAGAAATAACTGGCCTGAAACTGTGTACCATCTTTATAGGTATCGGCAAAGTTTAAACCTGCTGCATTGGTATTGGTGATACCACCGCTTCCGCCAGAGCTACTTCCGCCACCGCCGCCAAAACCACCGCCTCCACGACCACCTCCGCCTCCAAATCCGTTGCCTACACCACCGCCCTGACCAAAGTTTTGCTTGTTCACGTTGTTAAACTGGCCGATAAAACTGATCTGCCTGTCTTCATCAAACTTATTAACATTCAAACTTGCATCATAACGGTCATCAGAACCGTAGCCTGCCGTACTGTTTCCAAAATAACCATGTTTCATGCCGCTTTTGGTTGTAATGTTCAGGATTTTATTTCTTGTTCCGTCATCAATACCGGTAAACTGGGCCTGCTCGGAAAGCTCGTCGATTACCTGAATTTTATCAACCATATCGGCTGGTAAATTTTTGGTAGCCAATAATGGATCATTTCCAAAAAATTCTTTCCCATCCACTTTTACTTTGGTAATGGTTTCACCCTGGGCTTTAATACTTCCATCTTTTGCCACCTCTACGCCTGGTACTTTCTTTAATAAATCTTCTACAACTGCGTTTTCGCGTACTTTGATAGATTTGGCATCAAATTCAATGGTATCTTTCTTTACCACAATTGGAATGGTTGCGGTAACATTAACATCTTTTAAATCAACACCGTCATCGCTCATGGCAATTTCGCCGGCATTTACTGCTGCTTTAGCCACTTCTATATCTTTAGTAGCTGTTTTTAAACCTAAAAAGGCGGAGTAGATTCTATATTTACCTGGGGCAATGCTCTTAAAACTAAAAGATCCATCTGGATTGGTTTGACCTGAGGCCACAACACTCGAATCTTTTAAGCTTTTAACTGCTATTGTAGCAAAATCAACCGGCTTTTTATCTTTCGCGTTAATTACTTTACCGCTTATTGAGCCAGTATTTTGAGCCTGGGCAATATATCCACAAAATAGGAGCACAATGAATATTGCCCGCTGAACGTTTTTTTTCATCAAAAAAATTAGATATTATAATACAAAACTAAGCTATCAGACTAGGGAAAGGCGCAAAGGTTTGTTAAGGTGTGTTAAAAGCTTGGTAACATTTTAAATACAGCTTTTTAGCAAGGCTATCAGACCTAAAAGGAAAGTCGATCGGAAGGGGGATTATTTTTGTGGTGAAGGGTAGCTTTTATAATATACTTTAGGGCAGTTACAGTTCTTTTTAAAAATACTGCATCCGCTTAAAGCTATAGCCACAATTACACAGATGATGCTAACTTTCGTTTTCATTGAAATTTAATTTATGAAGCAATACATAACTAAAAACTGCCATAGACGCACCTAACATGTCGCAGCCAAAATCCCACCATTCTGCAGATCGGTAGGTAAAAACTTTCCATTGTAACAGTTCAATTCCGCCTCCAAGTACCGCATTGATGAGTAAAATCTTAAAAATGGTTAATGTTCTGAAAGCAAAGGTATGCTGATATCTTATTTTCCCGTAGAAGAGTAATACCGATAAGACAAAGAAAAAACCCATGTGGGTCATTTTGTCAAAGCCTTTAAAGAAAAAACCGCTTCCACCTACAGAATCGGAAATTTCCATATTACAAAGCACTAAAACTACGATGGTCCATAGAACGGCCCATTTTTGTTGTTTCAGTGCTTTGTACAAAATATAATAATTAAGCGCCTACCAATTCCTGGTATGCTTCTGCAGTTAATAAATTTTCAACCTCAGCTAAATCAGCTAAAGATACTTTTACCATCCAACCTTTTCCGTAAGGATCAGAATTTACCAATTCTGGATTGTCATTTAGTTCAGCATTAACTTCTAATACCGTTCCAGTAACCGGCATATATAAATCAGACACGGTTTTAACAGCTTCTACAGTACCAAAAACTTCTTCTTTTGCTACTTCGCTGCCTACAGTATTGATATCAACATAAACAATATCACCTAATTCGCGCTGAGCGAAATCAGTAACACCGATAATAGCTTCGTTACCTTCAACTTTAACCCACTCGTGGTCTTTAGTGTATTTTAATTCTGATGGAAAATTCATGTTTTGTAAGTTATGAATATAAGTTATATTAATTTTCTTGTTTTATTAAGCTTGTATGGATTAAACGTTTCTCAGCGTTTACCCGCCAAAAATACAATTTAGTTTAACATATCGCAATGGCTGGCAAATTAACTTATCGTAAAAGGTTTAATCTTGCTTTTCGCGCACAACTTCCCGCACAGGCAATTGTACAGATAAACAGATTCAAAGAATAATATATTATATTCACGAAACAAATTAACCCTCAACATGAAACCTGCACGAATTTACACATTGAAAGTATGCATTGCAACATTGATTGTTTCTGTTCCGGTAACAATGGCACTTGGATTTGGCTATATCGGATTGATCAGGCTCATCAACCCACCGAACTGGATGTTTAATTTTAGCCTTCCTTTCAAGCGGGTATTTATCTTTGTAGCCATCCTTGCCACAATGATCATGTTTGAAAGCTACCTGGTCAAAAAAATGGGTTATAAGAGATTGATCAACGATAGGCCGGTAGCCCACTCGATTGTAATCTTCCTCTTTTATCTGATTGCCAGCGGAAGCATTTACCCAATGACTTTTGATCATTTATTATTTAGCTATGTCCCTATGTTCTTAACGGCATACGTATTTAGCAGAATATTCTCAGCACAAAAGCACAAGCCTTTACCTGCCTAAGCCACTTATTTATTAATTCAGCGTAAACCTTAAACTAAATCCGAAATTACTGAAAGAAGTATTAAAGGTTTGTGAAGTATATGGCTTTGTAATATTCGAATCATAAAACAATTTGATATTAAATTTCTGATTCAACACATAATCTACACTTGGCCTTAATGTAATGTTCTTTGCTCCTGAAGAAACTTCGGCTTCGGTTACATCAGCCCGATAAATAACGGTTTTATTGTCGCGGATAGCTACATCCAATTTGAAATCCATGTTGTTATCCATTTTCAGGCTTTTAAACCATCCAAATGGGAAACGGAATTTATTGGTACGGTAGCCCAATCCTAAAACCATATTGTTTTCTGATAGCTGTGCCAATTGGCTATTTGATAAACTTAATCCCAATAAACGTGAACGGTTTAATTCGAAAGAAGCGGTCAGGTTATTTTTAAACCTGGTATCAACGCCAACCAAGGGAGAAAAATATTCGGAAATGGTTACCTGAGCAAACTGGTATTCCGGTAAAAAGTTATTATTCACATCTCTGCTGCTAACCGCACCATTGGTTTCCTGATAGCGCAATAATGAGTTAAAGCCATTAATATTATAGGCAGAGCGGTAGCCGTGTCTGATATCGACAGACGAAAACTTATCGGCGATAAAAGGAATACGTGTTAAACCGCTATAGGTTAAACTCCAGTTTGGAAGTGGAATTTTAGGGAAGGCATTCATTTTCGTTTTCCCGGCATCTTTGCCCGAATAAGCTGCCATAAAAGCAGAAATAATTACATCCTGACTTTCTTTACCATAACCATCGGCATAACTGCCGTTTACGCCCCCTGAATTCGGATTCTGAGCACCCAATCTTCGAGAAATAATGATCCGATTGGCCATAAACTGGTTAAACAGACCCGAAATTACCGTTGAGTTATTTTCTTTGAAAGCCGTACCCAGAGCAATATACGATACGCTATAATCGCCCGTGGTAATGGCACTTAAGTTTTCGAATGATGATACGCTGGCTACATACCTGAAATTGGTAGAAAAGTTTCTTGTTTGCGCCTTATTGGCCTTTAGCGTAATCCGTAAATCTTTAAACGGCTCTACCTGCCCGGTAAGCTGAAAATCTTCTCTGAGCGTGTTTACATATAACTGGTTCTGTAAGGTATCGGTAGTTAGCCATCCATTGTTTAATGCCATATCGCGAATATCGCGCTGACTTCCGAAAGCAAAACCCAAACCTGGTGCCCCAGTTGCATTATCGATACCAAAATACTTGGTGGTTGGCAGATAGCCCGGCAAGAAAATACCTTTGGTTTGTACAAAGCTGGCATTAACGTTTTTTACACTCGTTAATAGATTAATAAAAAATGTCTTAGCACCACTTGCTTCCTGATCGTTGCCTGCCTTTCTGATAAAACCAAACTTGTTGTATAAAGTAGTTAGGTTTAAGGTTGGGTTTACCTGTACCGTTCTGCTGTTCTGTACCGTATTACCCAAATTAATATTCGGATCACGTAAAGTAGAAAGCGGCTCAGTTTGCCAGTTAAAGTTGGTACCATAACGGGTTTTTACAGTAATCCAGTTTAGTCCTGGTATTTTATCAATTGGCAGGTTATAGGTAACGTTTAAATTATGGTTATAATCGGTTGTACGCCCTAAACGTTTTAAGTTTTGCCAAACAGTATCGCGTTTTAAACCGTCAAGTCTTCCATCCGGTTCATCAATGATCGAATAATTTGTGGCATTAAAATCTAACTGTAACGAACGGGTAAGGTTCCAGGCGATACCATAAATCCTGCTCATGGTAAAATTTTTGTTGAAGGTGGTACCGTAGCCACTCTGGTAAACCCCGATAGTATTATTCGGATCGTTATTCCGTAAGGTATTTTCTGAATATAAACGGTCTACATCAATCCTGAAATTAATGGCGCTTGGAAAAATGCTGAAGTTAAAATCCTTCAGTAAAGCCAGCATGTTCGATTTAATGATCTTTTCAAACGGTGCTATTGTTTTGGCTTCTCTAGAATAACTGTACTGTAACGATGCCCTATAGGTATTCTGAATACTGCTCTGATTAATAAAATCTCGATGATTGTATTGAGTATAAGCGTAACTAGCAGCAAAATTTTCAATATCCCAAAGGCGGACAGGTTTACTGTTATTGGTCCGTTCTTTTCTAACGTTGGTAAAGTTGATGCCTCTTCTAACGGTATAATCCTGTGCGAAGTTTAAAATCGAATCTTTTTGTTCTTTCGTTGATTGGTTTAATGCATTTTTCAGCTCGATATCCGGAGTGCGAGGATTGTACTGTGGAGTAGAAACCTGTTTAGAGTAGCTTACAAACATTGGGATTTTTACACCCGATTTTTGCGGCAGGAACTTACCTAATTCCATGGCAGAAGAAACATCAAGCAATACATTATCCGCACGGTTCCGTTCACTTACTTTCGAATCGATAGATCCGAACCCGATGGTAGATTTACTCCCAGAAATATTTACATCTGCAAAATCAGCCAATTTTAAGTTCAATCTTCCGGTAGCTGCCCAACCGCCTTTTTCGTCAAATTCAGTTAACCTCAATTCGTTAAACCAAACCAGCGCATTTTTATCAAGGCCATCATCGTTGCGTTGGTCACTGGCGGCACGCAGCGGATTTTTAATCCCCACCATATACACCCTAACCTTACTCATATCAGGCTGCCCTTTAACTATAATGGTTCTTGTTCCATCGGTATAGGTAAATGGAACATTTGTAGGCCATGGTTGTCCGTTGGCTTGTTTAGCTACGTTACGGGCGAGCTTGGCATTTTGGAAAAGTGTTAAATCAATATCCATTCTATTGGCTTCTGGCCAAATGGCATCAGGATCGCTTGTACCTGGATTGGTTACCTTTAACGGAATTACATATTCATAATAGTTATCCTGGTTATCGGTTCCGATTCTTAAGAATGCGGCAACATCATTGTCATTTAATATTTGATTATTAACAGCCTCGGCATGAATAAACATTTCCAAATGTTTGTAAGATCTGAAATCGCTGTAGGCTGTTTTAAATGCAGCTCTACCATAGCCATCTCTTAACGATTTTACAATAACCGATAGCGATTGCTCATTTAAACGTGTATCGCCACGATAGTTGCTATAGTCGCGCTCGCGAAGAATGCCCGGAGGTGTAACATATGGAATCGGTGAACGTTTTCCATTTTCTTCAATGTTTACTGTCGAAACTTCAATAGTAGAATTATCAGGGGTAAGTGCAGGCAACGATGGGTCTACAATTACCTGTGCAGCTTGATTGGAAGCATTATACTCTCTCCACTCCCCACGGATTAACTGCAACTTTGCAAAACGCATCACAGCAGTATCAGCGAAATTGGTCATAAACATCCTGAAGAAACGGATCGATTTAAAATCCTGGATCCCGCCTACTTTCTCCTGGTACTGACCTATTGGGATTCTGAATTGATACCATGAAACGGCCTGGGTATTTCCATTGGCCAATTTTACCTGCGAGGTAACCTTATCGGTAATAAAGTTCTGACCAACATTTAAATCTCCCGGACGGATCGAAACTTTATACTGAAAATACTCATCACTTTGCGTCATGTTATTATCGCGGTTGATGTCTTCCCCATCGGGCAAAGAAGTAGATGCAGAGTTTTCAAGTCCTAATTCTTCTTGCGATTGTTGCGAAGTTTTAGAGTTCCCTTCAGTACCGTTATATTTTTCGTAGCGTTTAAGAATACCCGCATTGATCTGATCTAATGCCGGCCCCCTGAAATAAGTATAATTATCTGATGATGGATCGGCATCGAGCGCGGCAGAAGCGGTGGCATTTAACTGCGATTTAATCTGTGTAATTGCCGCTGCAAATTTTACTTTTTCATCAGCATCTGATAATCCATCCAAACCTACATCCTGTGCTCTACGCGAACTGGCATTGTTATCGAAAGCCTGTACAACGGGTTGCAATTTGGGTACACGGCCCCAAGCGGTTTCTTCGTATTTGCTTGGGTCGTTTGTGGCTGGAAGACCATTTTCTAACGATTTCCGGCCATCCTTAAGAATATCTTCTGAGATATTTCCCAAGTTAAAATACATGTCGCCACCGGTAGAATTCGGCTTATAGATGAATGGATCCATTACCCAAAACTCAATAAAGCCCACATTTAAGGCTTCAAAATCGTTGGTTTCGATTTTTCGTTGGAAACCTCCCCAATTATTTTTAGGTTGCAATAATGTTCCATCTGGCCTAAAGTCGGTAGTACGGAAATTATAAGGCCCTCTAACGGTTGGGTAATAGGCCACATCGAAAGTGGTAATGTTTAAGGCCTGCCCGGTTGCCGTTTCTTTAAACGGAAAAACCTCCTGCTCAATTACCTCTCTCACATAGTGATTGGAAAGTTCTCCCCGGTTGCCTCTGATATTGGCTGGAGTGGTAGATGCCGCCGAATTATAAAAAGTTGGGTCGATGTTATAAAATGCAATTCTTGCCCGATTATAACCATAAGATAGATCGTTGGATTTATCAAACTCTGAGAAAAGCTGTGGCGTACCCGACAGCTGCCAGGCAATGGCACTCTTTAAATCGATTACCGATCTGGATGCTTCGAAATCATCCAGGTAACTTACTCCGTTTTTACTGCCGGCAAAATTCAATGCCCTTGGATGTCCAGGAATCAATTGCGCAAATTCCCCATAAAACGTTACACTCGAAGGTGCTTTGGTTGAAATGAACGGAAGTTTATCAACCAGTTTTGTTAAAAATCTTGATGGCGAGCTGTAGTTAATATCTGCTCCCCAAATGGTATTTGAAATAGGCTCTTCGCCGATGTTTACCTTTTGGGTTAAAGGTTTCTCGGTCAGGTTCATGATGGTACCGCCAAGGTTTAGTTTATTGTTTACACGGTAATCTAAACGGGTTCCAAAAAGTGATCGTTGCTGCAGACCAAAGGTTTCACTGTTTTCAGTAGTGATCCTAATGGGTTGACCAGATACCAAAAGTGCCTGGTTGATGATGCTCACCCGACCGCCCTGATAATCGACAGTAAAATCTATCCCTTCAGTTAATGGCATCGTTCCTGCAAAAACCTTTACCGATCCTTCCGGAACGTTAATGGCATTTAAGCTAAATTCAGAAGAAATATCAGATTGATAATTTACCTTAATGGTGTACCTGTTCTGGTTTTGAAACAACTGCTTAGCAATGGTTTGTGTTGAATCGTAAAGCGCAGTAAAAGTATATTTATTGATCAAAGCCTGCTCACTTGGTAAAAACTTCGACGCTAAATCTTTACCAAATGGCTCAATCACAGGAAAAATAATCCTTCCATTTGCCGGATCGATGGTGATATAACCCGAATTGGTATTGGTAACTAACGAAGTTTGCCCATTGCTGCCTACACCGAACATACTGGCTTGATTGGCATTGCTTGCAGTAGAATAAGAACCAAAAGCATTATTTGCGGCTACAAAATCAAAAACTCCATCGGGCCTGCGTTCATTTTGCTGGTTCAAACGATCAAATTCGGTTAAGGCAATCCACTGCTTATTTGCAGTATTTTGTCCTTCAGTCATTACCGGGTTATCCACACCGGTTTCGTTATCGATACGGTAAATATCAAGTTTAAAATTCTGGCTGCTGATCTGGTACCCTCCGATAGAGTAAATATTTTTCATCATCAGATCCCATGTTGGCAGTTGGATCTTGGTGGTTTCGTTCTTTAACAATTTGGCATAAAGCACTTTTGGATTTGCCGCATCAAAAGAAACATCGGTAGAAAACTCACCAACCTGATACTCTACACCGTTATAGGTATAGCGGTAGGCAACAGCTAAAACCTCATCGGCATTTAGCGGGTTGTTCAGCGATAAATAACCCAGTTGCGGCTGAAAGGTAAACTCACGCTCGGTTAACTTTCTGGCATAAACCAATTTGGCAAAGTTATCTGTATTGCTGCTGTTAGCCGGCGTTGTCTGGAAGAAAGAAAGGACGGCGTTGGAATTTGTCTGTCTTATAGCACCGCCCTGATAAGCATTTAACTGCGAGATCAGGTTGTTTGACTGTTGCGGGAAACCCGTAGCGGTAGTTCCTGCCGGCAAACCAGAAGTTCCTCCGGTAATTAAATTATTGTTAAAAGGAACATTTTCACCCAAATCCATCAAACCCAATACATCTCTGGAATCAGTGGTATTACCTGCCTTATTGGTAATCCATACCTCAATTTTGGTAATCTGGATCGGAGAGGTGATAATAGGTGCGTTAGCGAGGTTTTTATTGTAGTTATTCCTAAAATATTGTGATAAAAAATAGTGTTTGTTGGCCTCGTAGCTATCAATATTTACCGTGGTGGTATTTTGTTGCGCCCCATTGGTAATTTTAATTTCCCGTGATTGAGATTTTTGTTGAGTGTAAACACTTGTTACGTTTAAACGCCCGAATTTTAATTGTGTTTTAATGCCAAAGAGTGCCTGGGTTCCGGTAATTAAAGAGGTATTTAAAGGCAAGCTTACATTACCCGCTTCAATTTTTTGGATAATATCATCAGGCCCGCCTGTATAATCGAGCTTAATCTGATTTTCAAAATCAAATTGGGCCTCGGTATTGTAATTGCTTTTGATTTTTAGTTTGGTTCCGATATTACCAACCAGATCCATCTGGATTCTTTGGTTAAAATCGAAATTGGTCTGTACCCTTTGTCTTTCGTTAAAAAGTGGGTTTTCATTCTTATTTACCCGGCCTAAAAAGGTGAGTTCTGCCTCTCCACGGGGTTGAATATCAATGGTTGTTCCACCAAATAATTTTTCGAAAGCTTTGCTGTTTACCTGGATCTGCGGAATAATGCCTGTGCTTCTGTAATCACTTACCTCTGCATTTGAAATGCTACGCCAGTTACCGCGTTTTATCTCACTGTTAACCAATCGCTGGTATTCATCAATGGTTAAGTATTGTGTGTTTAAAACAAATTTTTCGCCAATTAATTCCTTTACCACATAACGTTTATTCTTGGCATCGTATTCTACAACACGTTTTAAATTGCTAGGTGCCGGATAAAACGGATTAACGGCCGGACTAAGTCCTAAATGCTCTTTCTCGCGTAAACTAAAATTATTTTTTGGGGTAATAGTATCCGCTTTGCTTGGAACAACTTGAGAGAAGGCGTTTTGAGAAGCAATTAAGAAAAGAGGGATGAGAAACAGAAATGTAGATATTCTCTTCAAAGGCAGTAGATCTATAAAGTTTTTAAAGCTTGTTTAATTAGTTGCTCTACCGAAAGTGTTCCCTCTGTCACTTTTAAAATCTGGTCAATAGTTTTTTCGGCGGTTTGTTTGGCGAATCCGAGCATTACTAATGCTGATAACGCTTCATCTTTAACAGTATTGTGTTGAGGCATAGAAATTAATGAATCTGCCCCTTCTTTTTTTAGTTTGTCCTGTAACTCTAAAACCAGGCGTTGTGCAGTTTTAGCGCCTAAGCCCTTAATTCTTTGAATTAGAGGCAAATCTGCTTTAACAATTGCGGTCTGGATTTCAACCGGTGTGATGGATGATAAAATCATTCTACCAGTATTTGGTCCGATTCCCGATACCGATATTAAGTGTAAAAATAAACGGCGTTCGCCTTCATCGGCGAAGCCGTATAATGTATGTGCATCTTCTTTTACATGCAGCCAGGTGTATAGTTTACACCTTTCTGCATCAGCTAAAGCGCTGTATGTATTTAAAGAAATGTTTATATGATAGCCTATACCTCCGGCTTCAACCACAACATATGCCGGGTTTTTGAATGTCAATTTACCATCAATATAGGCGTACATGTAATTCTACTTTTTAGTTGTTTTTCCAAATATACCTTTTCGTTTCGATGTTGCAATTTCTTCTTTTGCTTGCACATCTACAACAGCAATGGTAACCATATTGACGATTTCGCGTACAGAACTACCTAATTGAACAATATGAACAGGTTTATTCAGTCCTAACAAGATCGGACCAACCGCTTCGGCGCCGCCTAACTCTTGTAACAATTTGTATGCAATGTTTCCAGACTCCAGATTTGGGAACACTAAAGTGTTCGCCGGAGCATCGGCCAGGGTACTAAATGGAAAATTATCTTTCAGCAGTTCGTTGTTGATGGCAAAGTTTCCTTGCATCTCTCCATCCACAATTACCTCCGGGTGATTTTTATGCAGGAGGTTAACCGTTTCTCTTACTTTATTTGGTGTTATCCCATCATTTGAACCAAAGTTCGAATACGATAATAAAGCAATACGGGGCTTAATATTAAACTGCTTAACAGATTTATCAAGCAATAAAGTAATATCTACCAGCTCTTCTGCAGTTGGATCTACATTTACAGTGGTATCGCCGAAGAAAACAGGCCCTTTTTTGGTCATCATCATGTACATACCAGCAACTCGTTTTACACTCGGATCAACACCGATTACGTGTAAAGCAGGCTTAATGGTAGATCCATAATTTTTGGTCAGACCCGAAATCATCGCATCCGCTTCGCCAAACTCAACCATCGATGCACCATAGTAGTTACGGTCTCTCAATAATTTGGTGGCATCAGTTAAAGAAACCCCTTTACGCTGACGTTTTTGATACAGCGCCTCGGCATATTGTTTGGTTTTATCAGGGTTTTGCATCTGATCGATGATCTCAACACCTTCTAATTCTAAACCGTGCTCATCAATAATCGCCTGTATTTTATCTTTATTTCCTAAAAGGATCGGAATAGCGATATTCTCGTCGTTAACGATCTGTGCGGCCTTTAAAATCTTGTAATTATCGGCTTCAGCAAATACAACTCTTTTTGGATCTGTTTTAGCTTTGGTAGTGATGGCACGCATAATGGCATCATCCAAACCTAAGCGTTTTCTCAGTTCTTCACTATAGGCATCCCAATCGGTAATAATTTTACGGGCTACTCCACTTTCAATTGCTGCTTTAGCAACCGCGATAGAAACCTCGGTAATTAACCTGAAATCTACAGGTTTTGGGATAATATATTCTTTACCAAATTTAAGGTTACGGGCATTGTAAGCTAAGTTTACAGCCTCTGGAACTGATTTTTTGGCTAATTCTGCAATGGCTTTAACGGCAGCGATTTTCATCGGCTCGTTAATACCTGTTGCACGAACATCAAGCGCACCACGGAAAATATAAGGAAAACCTAAAACGTTGTTTACCTGGTTCGGATAATCAGAACGGCCCGTAGCCATAATAATATCTTTACGGGTTTTAATCGCCAGTTCGTAGGCAATCTCCGGATTAGGGTTGGCCATCGCAAAAACGATAGGGTTTTTGGCCATCGAAGTCAACATTTCTGCTGTAACACAATCTGCTGATGAAAGGCCGATAAATACATCTGAATCTTTCATGGCTTCTGCCAAAGTGTTGATTTTTCTATCGGTAGCAAATTCAGCTTTAATATCATCAAGTACTTCACGGTCTTTACGGATCACGCCAGAACGGTCGCACATAACGATGTTCTCTTTTTTAGCGCCCAAAGAAACATAAAGCTTGGTACAAGAAATTGCAGCGGCACCAGCACCATTAACTACAATTTTGATCTTATCCATTTTTTTCTTGAAGATTTCGCAAGCGTTCAACAATGCCGCAGCTGAAATAATCGCCGTACCATGTTGATCATCATGCATTACCGGGATGTTCATTTCTTCCTTTAAGCGACGCTCAATTTCGAAACATTCTGGGGCTTTAATATCTTCTAAGTTAACACCACCAAATGTTGGCTCTAAAGCCTTTACTATTTTAACAAAATCATCAACATTTTTGGTGTCTAACTCTAAATCGAATACATCAATATCAGCAAATATCTTGAAAAGTAAACCTTTTCCTTCCATTACTGGTTTTCCGGCTTCCGGGCCAATATCGCCTAAACCTAAAACGGCTGTACCGTTACTGATTACCGCAACCAGGTTACCCTTTGCGGTATACTTATAAACATCTTCCTTATTTTCTGCAATCTTCAAACACGGCTCTGCAACGCCAGGGGAATACGCTAAAGTTAAATCTCTTTGCGATGTTGTAGGTTTTGTGGGTACTACTTGTATCTTTCCTGGACGGCCTTGCGAGTGGTAATCAAGCGCATCTTGCTTTCTAGTGGTCTTACTCATTACGTAACTTATTAGTGACGGGGGCAAAGGTACAATTCTTTTTATGAGGCATAAAATAAAAAGCCCTTCAAAAAAGTTAAATAAGACTTTACATTATGCTGCCGTTACACTAATTGGGTTAAACCAAGCATTGCTGATAGAATTTCAAATATTCATCAAGAAATGAATACCATTGTCGGGTTACCTTGTTATCCTTTACTGATTTTCAAAATCATCCCTACTTGCAGACCTGCTTTTGATAAACGGTTATCCCTTCTGATGCTCTGAACGGTTGCACCGTCAAATTTCTCTGCAATTTCAGACAGGGTATCTCCGTTTTTAACCTTGTAGCTTAAAAACGATGATGGTGCTTTTAATGGCATCCGGTTTTTGGCATAAATCTTTAGTCTTTGCCCTGGCACCAGCGTTTTGCTTTTTAAACCGTTCCAAACCCTTAAATCCTGCACCTCTACACCATATTTATCTGCAACAGTTGTTAAGCTCTGTCCTGAGGTAACTTTATGATAAACCACGGAGGATGTAGTTATACTTTTAGTTTTTTTCTTTCTTAAATCTCTTGCATCGTCGGTACTGGCGGCTATCACTTTCATGTTCACATCCACTTCCTGATTGTTTAGCACATCATAAATACCTGCATAGTCGATATCCCTTAACTTGGGCATCACAATGCGTTTCGGCTCATCATCGGTACCATTTACAATCTTTTTCTTGTACGATGGATTTAAGGCCATAATCGCCGCTTCATCAATATTTAACACTTTTGCAAGCGTAGCTAGCGATACGAAACGGGTAGTTTGAACCGTATCGGTTTTTAAGAACATGCTCGAGGCCTGCGCGGTAATCTGATGTTTGCCAGAATAATTCATTACATAAACTGCGGCAATAAATGCCGGTACATAATTTCTGGTCTCTTTAGGTAAAAACTGTCTGATTACCCAAAAATCCCTTGATCCAGCTTTATCAATAGCCCGGTTAACATTCCCTTTTCCGCAGTTATAAGCGGCAATGGCCAACAGCCAATCGCCAAGCTCTTCAAAAGCATCTCTAAAATAGGCTGCCGCAGCATAACTGGCCTGGATAGGATCTTTGCGTTCATCCACAAAGTTATCCATCTTTAGGCCATAGGCCTTACCGGTGCCGAACATAAACTGCCAGAT
The DNA here is from genome assembly GCF_001442625.1 of Pedobacter ginsenosidimutans. GTDB lineage: Bacteria > Bacteroidota > Bacteroidia > Sphingobacteriales > Sphingobacteriaceae > Pedobacter > Pedobacter ginsenosidimutans. The sequence goes on from NZ_LMZQ01000004.1 coordinate 298,220, forward strand.
ACCCGTTGCCCCTACTCTGGAAATGGCATGCGGATTCATCTGTGATTCGACGATCGTTAAATATTTTATTTCCTGCGGAATATTATAATCTTTTAAGGCTTTGTCAAAAATTGGGAAGTAATAGCTCGATAAGCCGATCATTTTCCCGAACATATCTTTACGCTTGGCATAAATATCGATATACTGCTGAACGTACTCGTTGTAAGGAAGAGGTACTGTTTTTGCGATAGAATCGAGCCTGAGTTTATAGATAAAGTTCTGGCCCATGGTTAATGGGTTTTCTGAAACAACCGGCACAGCTACGGTATCGGTATTGATAAAAATGTTGTTGTGAATCTTCGGAAGACTATCCAGTTTGAGCGTTTGTTGCGCGGAAGAGGAAGAAATGTATCCTAAACAAGCACAAATTGAAGCAAAAAGTAATTTTTTAATCATGGGCTATTGGTTCAAATTTTCATTAACCGTGGCATGCGTCCTCACAAACCTTTATACATATTCCTTTTTCTTTCCATAATTTGGAAAAGAGTAAGAATCTGCGAACCTTCTAGACAACGCCTAGAAAACAGTTAATAAAATGCCATTGCTATACTTAACTTATAACGCTTTTTGCATTAAGATTGCTTCGTAACTCGCAATGACGATAAAACTATGATAAAAATGCCTGAGAAAAAGCCAGAAGCTTATCTTCCTCAAAATGTTTGGCTGTAAACTGTATACTTAACGGCAATCCTGCTGCATTATTGCCTAGTGGCAAAGCAATAGCCGGATTTCCGCTTAAAGAAGGCAATACGGTAAAAATATCGGCCATATACATCACAATTGCATCCTGAACATTATCGCCAATTTTAAAAGCTGCTGTTGGTGCCACAGGAGAAAGAATTAAATCATAATCCTGAAACAAAACATCCATTTTTTCTCTGATCAATCGGCGAACCTGCTGTGCTTTTTGATAGTAAGCGTCGTAATATCCCGCACTTAAAACAAAAGTACCTAAAAGGATGCGGCGTTTTACTTCCTCCCCAAAACCTTCGGCACGGGATAATTTATAAAGTTCATTTAACGATTTCGCCTCCAGGTTACGATGTCCGTAATGAACGCCATCATAACGCGAAAGATTTGAAGAGGCTTCGGCCGTTGTTAAGATATAATAGGCCGGGACCAGATAATCCAACAGGTCAAAAGAAACATACTCAACAGTATGTCCATCTGATTTGAGCTGCTCGATTGATTTTAAAATAGCCGATTTGATTTCATGATCGAGAGCTTCACTCTCAATGGTTTCTTTTAATACCGCTATTTTTTGTCTTTTAGGCTCGTTTAAATGAGACGGGTAATCGGGCACTGCAACAGGAGAAACAGTAGAATCGTAATCATCTGCACCAGCTAAAACCTGTAATAGCAAGGCCGCATCTTCTACAGAAGAGGTAATTGGCCCAACCTGATCGAAAGAGGAGGCGTATGCAATCACACCGTACCTTGAAATACGCCCATAAGTAGGTTTAAGCCCGATCTGGCCACAAAATGCAGCCGGCTGTCTTACCGAACCACCGGTATCGGTACCCAGGGCAGACAAACACATATCGGCCTGGACCGCTACAGCTGATCCGCCTGAAGATCCACCCGGAACAAGGTCGGGATTTGCAGCATTTTTAGCAACCCCATAGTATGAAGTTTCATTAGAGCCGCCCATAGCAAACTCATCACAGTTTAAGCGGCCGATAATAACGGCATCTTCCTGTAACAATCGTTGCACAACTGTAGAAGAATATGGAGATACAAAGCCCTCAAGCATTTTTGACGATGCAGTAACGATATGGTCTTTATAACAGATATTATCTTTAATACCAATTACCATCCCTGCAAGCTTACCTGCTGTACCTTCTTCTATCTTTTGCTGTATCGCTTTCGCCTGAACTTCGGCCGACAAAAAAAACACCTCATTAAATGCGTTGAGGTGTTCATTATTTTCAATTTGCTTAAAATAATAAGCTAATAAATCGGGTAAAGTTAATTGCTTTTGCGCAATGAGTGTTTGAATCTCCTTAAGAGAGCTGTATTTCTTCAAAACTAAAAATTATTGCAATTAAACGGTTTTATCACGGTTAGATGGATCTACCTGTTCTCCATCAACGCCATCTTTACCATCTTTAAATTCTTTAACACCCTTACCTAAACCTCTCATTAGTTCAGGAATTTTTTTACCACCAAATAATAACAATACCACTACCGCAATAATGATAATTTCTGGTGTTCCAAGCATTGCTGCTATTGTTGTATTTAACATAACTTTTTGTTTAAACTTTTTCTTTGTCAGTTATAATTTTTTCGTCAGTAGGCTTTGCCAGATCAATATTTGATGCACTTGCCTCTGCCTTTTCATCAACAGGCGATTCTTCTGTTGGATGATGGCGCTGACTATGGTTTACCGCTGTTTCTTCTGCTTCTTCTTTATCTAAATCCATTGCATTGATATTCCTATGGATTTCACGCTTAACACCATCAGAGGCATCTTTGAATTCTCTGATCCCCTTCCCTAGTCCTCTTGCAAGTTCAGGTAATTTTTTACCTCCGAACAACAATAGAACCACCACTAAAATGAGTACGATCTCTGATCCACCCATGTTTAAAAACTCTAATAACGTGCCTTGATACATCACTAATATAATTTATACAAATATAGACATTTTAACTTGTCTTAAGTTTATTTACTAATCCAAGCTTCAGGATTTAAAGTTCCCTGGCCTCTTCTAATCTGGAATTTTAAAATGGCGTCGTCACCAGTATTTGCCACAATCCCAATAGCCTGTTTGGTTTCAACCAAATTACCTACACTCACACTAACCGATCTTAAGTTTTGGTACACGGTAAAGTACTCACCGTGGTTAATTACTACGGCAGTTCTACCCATAATATTTTGCACCATAACAACCTTACCTGCAAATATACTTCTAACAGTTGCCCCATCAGTTGTAGTGATATCTACTCCATCATTGGTATAACTTGCCTGGTCTATCTTATGTAAACCAAACCTTTCGGTTATTGTTCCATTTGCTACCGGCCAAGGTAACCTTCCTCTGTTATTTTCAAAACCTGCCGATAGTCTGGCTGCCTCAGGTGTTGCAGTAAGCAATTCTCCTGTTGATTTTGCCTTAGCGGTTGGTGTAGCTGGTGCAGTAGGCGCAGGTCTATTTTCAGCCTTGGCTTTTGCAGCCGCAATCCGTGCTTCTTCAGCCGCTTTTCTTCTTGCCTCTTCTGCGGCCTTCCTTCTCGCTTCTTCAATGGCCCGCTGAATTGCAGCACTAATGGCCCTGTCTATCTGAGCTTGTTGTTTTTTACGGCTGGTAATATCCTGTTTAAACTGTTTTTCGTCTTTGCTCAGTTTGTTTAATTCTACTGATTGTTTACTTTTATCTTTACTTAAACGCTCACGTTCTCTTTCCTGTTCCTTCAACAGATCACTTTTTTCCCTGAGTGTTTTATCCAGGACTTTAATCTTGCCGTTCAGGTCTTGCTGTGTATTTTCAATGTATCCGGCCTGTTTTTTACGGTATTGACTAAACTGCTGTAAATACTTTATTCTTTTATATGCCTGGTTAAAATCCTTCGCCGCAAAAATGAACATCATTTTATCGTATGAATTTCTGTTGCGCTGTGCAAAACGGATCATCCCCGCATACTCTTTTTTAAGATCGCCCAACTGACCTTGCAACGTATGTACGGTATTTGTGTTCTGAGAGATTTGGTTATCCAGATTTTTTATTTCAGAGTTGATTGTACCGATCTTATCCTGGCGCAACCTTATCTGGGCATTAATGGTATTAATCTGCTGTATAGTAAGCTTTTTACCACTGGCAGTTTTATTCAAATTCTTTTGGAGCTGTTCAATTTCGCGTTGTATAGCTTCTTTTTTCCTTCTGAGCTGGCTTTCAGTTTGTGCAACCGCCGAAAGGGTTAACACGCTTAAAAAAAGGATAAATAGGAGTTTTTGTAGCTTCATTAAGCCAAAAGTATAAAAATTTTGTAGTAAAAAATATTAAAATCGAGATACTAAAGTCATAATTGCTTATTACAGAACTGTCTTCACTCAATCTTCATACATAACAAAGATTGCCAGAGCAGCTGTACTAATGCAGTACCTAACCTGGCAAATCATTGATAGAATATTTGAATGTAGTTTTTAAGCCTACTTTACAACCGTAAATCTCTTTGGTACATTAAACGGAAAATCGACCGGAACATTCCCATCAATTTTCACAAACTGTAGGTCGATGTTTATCCGCTTTGCTTTAGATAGTGTTTTGATCTGCAATGCGCTAGGAAATAATGACTCGTTTAATTTTTGATAGTCGGTATAGGTAACTTTTAAAGCCTGACCATTTTTAGCGTCATTTAAATTGGTTTCAGATACTTTGAACAACGTGTTAAAAAGCAGTTTGTAATCTAACTCCGATTTGCTTCCAGAAACCACCCAAACACCATTTTCCTGTTTAACATCTGATTCTGCTGTTAAAAACTCACCCATGGCATTGCCCGTTAAAATGGATTGTAAGGTGTTAAAGTTAACCTGTTTGTTGGTGAAATTGTAAATATAACTAAATGGTTTTTTTAGGTATTCGCTTTTCATCCGGTTCATGATTTTGATGCTATCAGGCGTAATCAAAGCCCTTGCCACCTCTGCCATTCCACCTAAGGCCGTAATGCTTACCCAAATGGTTTCCTTGTCTTTCATTTTGAAATTCATGGTTACATCGTTTGCATCACCGGCAATATCTAAAGTTGCTTTTGCTTTTAAAGAAAGTGTATTAAATTTAAGTTGTTTGCTATTTAGTAGTGTTAAGGCTTCTGCCTTCGAATTATCAGTTTTGGTTTCTGCTTTGGTAGGAGGGGCCACTACAATTTCTTTTTTAGGTTTACATGCCGAAACAAAAATTACAGCTCCTAATAGGAATGCGCTATTTAAAATACTTCTTTTCATTTATTTTTTTAATTAATACTTCTGATCCGTTTCCGGCCTCTTTTGCTTTTTGCCATTGGATTAATGCAGCATCCTTTTCACCTTTCATAAAAAGTATATCGCCATATCGCTCCAAGTAAACACCGTTTTTACTGCTATTGTTTTGCAAAGCCTTTTCGATCCACGTTTTCGCCAGATCGTATTTTTGCTGTTTAAACAGAATAAAGGCGTAGGTATCTACAATTGAGGGATTATTAGGCATAGCATTGGCCGCTGTTTCTGCATATTTCGCTGCCTTGGTTAAGTCGTCATTTCTTAATGCCAAATAGTAGGCATAATTATTCATGATGAGATAATTATCGGGCTCTATCGAAATGGCTTTTTCGAAAGCTGTTTTAGCTAAGGCAAAATTATTCTGGTTGATGTAGATATCGCCCTGTAGTGCATAAATCTGCGCCTGCAGGCTTTTATTCTCCACATCCAGCTGTAACGAGGTTTTTAAATTGCTTTGAGCGGGCTCGTATTTACCCGTTTTAAACAGGGCATAAGCCATATAATAATATAAGCTGGCCTGATTGGGATAAATACTTAAAGCCTCATCGCCAACCTTTATGGCTTCCTCATAGTGTCCAAGCAGTGTTTGGATATTAATTACCTGTTCCCAAACCACATAAACCTGTTCGTTAAGTTTTAAAGCAGCCTGATATTGGGCCAATGCATCTTTTAAGTTGTTCTGTTGATAAAGTACATCGCCATAAAGTGCCAATGCTTTTGCATCGGCCGGATTTTTTTCTGCAACCAGTTTACTTAGTTCAGTTACATTTTTGGCAACAATGGGTTGGTTAAGTTTCGGAAAAAGTGCAGCAATAATCTTCACCTTTTCAGTAAGTGGCATTTCATTGCTTTCGAAAGCCAATTTTAAGGAAGAAAATGCAGCTTCGTCATTTTTCTGCTTGCGGTAAATATCGGCTAAAGCCAGGTTTACCTCAAAATTACTGGGTTCCAGCTGCTGGGCTTTGGTTAATACCTTTAATGCTTCCGGATCATTTCCCTTCTGCAAAAGCAAACCTGCAGCATATAAATAGTTCTTTACATCAGCCTGATTGCCTTCCAGTAATTTAACAATATCACTTTCAGTGGCATTGCCGTTAGATTGCAGGCGCTTCCTTGCATTTACCAGATCTCTTGATTCGCCAAACTTAACCTGAATTTCATCATAGGTCTTTTTTGCGGCGTCTAACTGATTGCCTAAGAACTGCGCATTGGCTTTATCAAAATAATAGGCATCATTTTCAGGATCTAGGCGGATCAACTGATTAAAAACCTCAATTAGTTCGGGCATTTTATTGGTGCGCTTGTACACCTCACCGAGTAAGCGCCAGTACCATAAATTGCCATGGTTTAATTTAATTGCCTGTTTTATGTTCTGTTCGGCTTCAGGGAGTTTATCTAAACGCAGGTTTGCATTGGCCAGCTCGAAATAGGCCGCGTGGTTATTTGGATCCAAACCAACAATTTTATTGAAATTGGTAGAGGCAACAACATAATTTTCAGACATTTTCTCCCGTAAGCCCGCAAAAAACAATTGTTTTACCATATTGCTATCGCGATTGGTACTTGGCGCAACCGTTCCCTGCCCAAAAGCCTGGAAGCTCACTAAAGTGGCTCCAACAAGAAAATGTACTTTGTATTTCATGTTATTTATCAATCCAAAATTTACTCCAGCCTTAGGACTTCTGACTCAGGACTGTGGACTATTTCCCCGTATGTCCATAGCCGCCTTCGCCGCGTGCAGTTTCCCCTAATTGTTCAACGGTTTGCCAGCTAACAGTTTCGTGTTTTGCGACAACCATTTGTGCAATTCTATCGCCATTAACGATTTTAAAATCCGTATCTGATAAATTTACCAATAAAACTTTTATTTCACCACGGTAATCGGCGTCAATTGTACCAGGAGCATTTACGATGCTAATGCCATGCTTATAGGCCAAGCCGCTTCTGGGTCTGATCTGCGCTTCGTAACCAATCGGCAATTCAATAAACAAACCCGTTGGCACCAATAAGCGCTGCAAAGGTTTTAGTATGACTTCTTCTGTCAAAGATGCCCTGAGGTCCATACCTGCTGCATGGGCAGTTTCGTACTGTGGAAGTGGGTGCTCGGATGTATTGATAATATTTATTTTCATTTTTTTATTGTTGGGTACTTTAGGTTAATGGTTTATAGATCATGGTTTGATGGCCATTGACCATTAACTATGAACCTAATACAAAAGTCTCTAACTAACCTCTTTTTAATATTTTCATTAAATCATTCTTTTCAAAATAGGCAATACCCGCAACAAAAGCGATCAACATGGCATTGCCGATATAAATGTTCCGGTTAAAGATAAAAAATGAAGAGAATACAATTACTGTTGAAATAATTAAATAAGCTGAAATCTTTTTGAGGTTATAAGGGATGGGATAATATTTCTGTCCGAGTACATAAGATAAAACCATCATCACAAAATAAGCCAGCATACTTACCCAGGCAGAACCCATATAGCTAAAGCGTGGGATTAAAACCACATTGAGTACAATCGTAATTATAGCTCCGGCAACAGAAATATAGAGTCCGAAACGGGTCTGATCAGATAGCCGGTACCAGATAGACAGGTTCATATAAACACCCAGGCACACATAGCCTAACAATAAATAAGGAACTGCTGGTAAACCTACCCAATACTCTTGTTTGCGGATGAAAAATTTTAGCAGTTCGATATTGGCAATAATGGCAATAAAAAGAACAGATAGAGCAATTACGAAATATTTCAAAATTGTAGCATAGGTATCCCTTGCATTTTTCTCTTTTGCATGGCTAAAGAAAAACGGTTCGGCACCCAGCCTGAAAGCAGTGATAAAAATACTTAAGAAAATTGCTATTTTACATACTGCACCATAAATCCCAACCTCTCCATCGGCAATTTCGGGTGGCAATAGTTTTTGAAGTACTATTTTATCCAGGTTCTCATTTACGATGAAAGACAGATTCGCTACTAAAATTGGCCAGCTGTAAGAAAACATATTGCCAAAAAGCTTACTGTCAAAACGCAATTGCAACTTCATAAATTCAGGCAGCAAATAAATCAGGGTAACAACAGAGGCAATAAGGTTAGCTACAAAAACATAACCGATCCATTGATGTCTATACCATGACGCAAACCATTCTGAACCTATCCAATTGTGTTTTATGATCGCGGGAATTAGGTAAATGAATATAAGATTAAAGCCAACAAAGCAACCGATATTTAAAAATTTAGCAACACTATATTTAAATGGCCGACCATCGGCCCTCAATTTGGCAAATGGAATTACACAAATAGCATCCACAAAAAGTATCCACAAAAAGAAACTTACATATTGTTTATAATCTGCTATTTCGGAGGTTTTCGTCGCTAAATAGCCCGCAATTGAAGAGGAAAAAACTAAACCTGTAATTAAGAAAAGTGATGAAATGAAAGCAATGCACAGAAATGAATTATTATACACCTGTTGCTTTTTGTCATCAAATTTATTTAAATACCTAAAATAGGTACTTTCCATCCCAAAGGCTAAAACTGCATTAATCAACGATGCATTGGCATACATATTTGTGAAAATGCCATAAACACCTTTTTGGTAAACACCCGTGTAGATAGGTGTGAGGATAAAATTGAACAACCTGGAAAAAACGGTACTGATACCATAAACCATGGTTTGCCCAAGAAACTTTTTATATACAGACATTTGTTAGTATCAAGATAAAAGTATCAGGTATCAAGATTTTCAGCTGACTAATATCAGTCTTGATACGGAATACTTATTATTTTCGTAAGATTTCAAAATTACGATAGTTTTTTACTTCACCATCGCTTACCGCCACATTTTCTACACGCGAGCGATCGGGCCCTTCGTGGCACCAGTTTACAAATTCTTCCAGAAAAACATTTTCGCCTTCCGCTTCGATATAAACCGATCCGTCTTTTTCGTTCCTTACAAAACCCGTTACCATCATTTGGTTGGCAATAATTTTTGTAGTTTCCCTAAAACCAACGCCCTGTACTTTACCTGTTATAATTATATTAAGATGCTTCATTTATTGTTGTAAAATTGAAATGGTTCTAATCTTGCAAAGTTAGTAAAGCAATTTTGTATCCCTATGTTTATAAGTCCAATTCGCTTTGTAAACTGTTAAATCTCTGTAGTTCTGACCTAAAACCTGACCATATTTCTTCCAGGATTTCTTTTGCCGGTTTAGTTTCATCCAGCATAGCTGAAACCTGACCGATTTCGAGTTCTCCATTTTCCATGTCGCCCTCAAACATTCCGGCTTTTGCCCTTGCTCTGCCCAAAAGCTCCATTAAGCGGCCTCGATCTGCTCCTTCAGCTTCTGCTACTGATATCGCGTCAGCAAATTCATTTTTCAGCAACCGCACCGGAACCAGTTTTTTCATGGCAAGCTTAGTATCGCCTTCAGCAGCAGCAATAATTTTATCTTTAAATGCCGGATGAGCAGATGATTCTTCGGCAACAGCAAAGGCCGAACCGATTTGAACGGCATCAGCACCTAAGGCAAATGCCGCGAGCATGGCTTTACCACTTCCAATACCGCCAGCAGCAATGACTGGAATTTTAACAGCATCCCTTATCATCGGGATTAAACACATGGTAGTGGTTTCTTCTCTCCCGTTATGTCCACCCGCTTCAAAGCCTTCAGCAACAATGGCATCAACGCCTGCTTCTTGTGCCTTTATGGCAAATTTTGTATTCGCAATTACATGAACAACGGTAACACCCTTTTCTTTTAAGAAACTAGTCCACGTGGCAGGATTACCAGCAGAAGAAAATACAATTTTTACGTTTTCTTCAATTACCACATCTATAATTTCCTGAATATTAGGATAGAGCAATGGAATATTAACACCAAAGGGCAGATGAGTTGCTAATTTGCACTTTTGAATATGTGTTCTTAAAACATCAGGATACATTGAACCGGCTCCAATAATGCCAAGACCTCCTGCATTAGATACCGCCGATGCCAATCTCCACCCACTGCACCAAACCATCCCGGCCTGAATAATAGGGTATTTAATATTGAAAAGTTTACAGATTGGGTTCATCGAAGATATTTATTTTATAAAATGAGTGACAAATTAGGAAATATCTGCTATTCCGAGAATATCCTGTACAATTCTAAAGCACTTTAACCTTAAAATATCACATTTTTAATATAAAAAAGCTAAATGGCCTTAAAATTTATCACGAGATTATATCATTTTTTAAGGTGGATAAAAGAAATAACCTATGTTATATCCAGATCTATTAAATCAACCGCTTTACTTGGTCACTTTCAATCTTAAAATCAACGGATAGCTGGATTAGATTCAATCCTGGCTTTTTACCAACCGCTATTGTTCCGATTTGTTGATCAAGCTCCAAAAATTCGGCTCCATTTATAGTTGCCCAGCTCAAAAGTTTTTCAAAAGTAACCTGTTTGTATTTCTGCAAGGTGATCATTTCTGATAGGATATTAAGCTGCTGGTTGCTCGCCAAGCTATCCGTTCCCAAGGTAATCTTTACATTTTCTTCAATCAACAGGTCAACATCGGGTAAAGCATTCTCGATATATAAATTGGCCTGTGGGCAAAGGCACCAATATAAATTATTGTTGTTTTGTTTTGCAAAGGCAATATCGGCCTTACTCGAAACAGTGTTATGCACCAACAGAGTTTTCTGCTCCTTAATATAGGGTAGCCAGGTTTGTAAAGATGTTTTTTTTGTTGGCTTGAAGAAAGAAATATCCAGGCCTAAAAATTGGTATAAATCAAGAAATCCTCCCGATTTATTTTCGAAGAAAGCATTTTCATCGTCGGTTTCCTGGTTATGAATACTAATAAAGGCATTATCATTTTCGGCTTCCGCTTTTATTAATCCAAATAATTCAGGAGATACAGAATACGGTGCATGTGGTACAATTGAGGTGGGCAAAGATCCAAAAGCTTGCTTAATTTCCATTACATAGTCCATTATCACATTTGCCCGTTCGGGATTAAAACCCATGGCTTCGATAAAAGTATGGTAGTATACTTTGCTATGCTGTTTTACTTCTTTTGATGAAATTTGGTTGGAAATGTCTCCAACCGCTACAATCCCGTTTTCGAACATTTTCTGATCAGCAGCATACATAGCCGTTTTAATCTCTTCTATATTGCCCTGCCTGCTTTTAATAATACTTTGTACAAATTCTACCAAACCCGTTTGCTCGGGAATTTGCCCCAATAGGTGCGATAATTCTAAATGGCAGTGGGTATTGATAAAACCCGGAACGATTGATCCTTTATGTTTTGTAATCGCTAAACCAAGGCTCGTGGCCTCTTCCTGGGTTAACACTTCTTCAATTTCGCTATCTGGATTTACAGCTACCACTCCGTTTTTAATCGGCGGTGATGAAACAGGAAATATCCAATCGGCTGAAAAGTATCTTAACATATCGCAAATTAGCGGAATAACCGGAGCAAATAAAATATTTTTATATGCCTGACCTATTTTGATGATAAAATGATTTTTGAAATTAGTCTTCTAAGAATTAGAAAACAGGAAAGAAAAAGAGCCTCCTATCGGAATCGAACCAATGACCTACTGATTACAAGTCAGTTGCTCTACCAGCTGAGCTAAGGAGGCTTTCAATCGGGCTGCAATGATAGAAAAAAATCTTCTTTTTTTAAAATTGAAAATTAATTTTTTGAATTTCTTTTTTGAGTTTCCCGAAATCTATCTTTTAGTAGTCGTCACCCTGTACCGAAGCTTCGGGATCAGGTTCCATTTCGCTGGAAAGATGCTGACCACCTAGTAGCTACAAGGCAATTAAAAATACTACTTCTACTTGTAAAACAAGTTCAGCATGACGATAAGTATAGTAAGGAGTTAGTTTTAGTATGTTTTAACAGGTTTATACATGCCACTCGGTTTATAAGCGCCAACAAATATCTGTAAAACTTGTAGTCATTCGCCACAAAGTGTGGAGAAGCTCTACAATGCCAAAATTCTGGCACACACATAAACACCTAAAAAACAGTCAATTAAATAAAATCAATGGTTTGGCATCATTGTGAAACATTAGCAAGTATTGTTACACAAATTAAATTTTAAATATATACTATGAAAAAGTTCGTTTTAGCAGCAACAGTATTAGCATTAGCAGGATTCTCAGCAGTACAGGCAAGTGAAGTAAATACAATCAAAAATGCTGCGATTGTTGCAGTTCAAGATAGCGCAGTGAAAACTCCAGTTAAATTGGAAGAACTTCCTGAGCCAGTAACAACAGCATTAAAATCTGATGCTTACAAAGGATGGACCGCTACTGAAGCTTGGTCGGTGAAAGAAGGTACTAAAGAATATTATTTAATCAACATTAAAAAAGAAGCAGAAACTGGTTCGGTTAAAATTGATAAAGACGGTAAACCAGTTCAATAAATAAGATCGGTTAGCGCTCCATAATTAACGAGTATTTAACGTAACACGAGTTACAAAACCATATTTAAAACACAATATCATGAAAAAGATCATTTTAGCCGCTACTTTAGCATTCGCAGGATTCACAGCAGTTCAAGCAAGTGAAGTTAATACAATCAAAAATGCTGCAATTGTTGCAGTTCAAGATAGTGCCGTAAAAACTCCAGTTAAATTGGAAGAACTTCCTGCACCAGTAACCACCGCATTAAAATCGGATGCATACAAAGGTTGGACCGCTACTGAAGCTTTCTCTGTTAAAGAAGGTACGAAAGAATATTATTTAATTAATGTTAAAAAAGAAGCAGAAACCGGTTCAGTTAAAATCGACAAAGACGGTAAGCCAGTACAATAATCTCAAATAATCCGCCGTACAGGCATAATCAATATAAGCGTGGCCTTCGGGCTGCGCATAAACTAAAAAATAATACTATCTAAAAATAATATCATGAAAAAATTAATTTTATCAGCTGCGTTCTTAGCTTTTGCAGGATTCTCAGCAGTACAGGCAAGTGAAGTAAATACAATTAAAAATGCTGCAATTGTTGCAGTTCAGGATAGCGCAGTAAAAACTCCAGTTAAACTGGAAGAACTTCCTGCTCCGGTTACAACAGCGTTAAAATCTGATGCTTATAAAGGATGGACTGCTACTGAAGCTTGGTCTGTTAAAGAAGGAACAAAGGAATACTACTTAATCAATGTTAAAAAAGAAGCAGAAACTGGTTCGGTTAAAATTGATAAAGACGGTAAGCCAGTACAATAAAACCCAAATAATTACATCTACCTATTATAAGAAAGCCGGATTATGTCCGGCTTTTCTTATTTTTGTTACATGGCGAGAATCCTGATCTTAGAAGACGATACTACATTTGCTCAATTACTTGAAGGTTTTTTAACAAAAAACGGTCATGAAATTACCCTTGTAACTCAAGTAAAGCAATCATTTAAGCAAGTTGAAAACAATGAATTCGACTTACTTTTAATCGATTACCGTCTTCCGGATGGGACAGGCCTCGAAGTGCTTAGCCACATCCGCGATCTGGGGCTATCCATACCTGCAATCATCATGACCAGTTTTAATGATGTTCGGACTGCGGTCAGATCTATTCAATTGGGTGCTTTTGATTATATTACCAAACCGGTTAACCCAGATGAATTACTAATGGTGATCAAAAATTCTTTAGCTAAAAAGGATTTAAAAAGTATTGAACCAAAAGAAACAAACAGTGATTTTATAAAAGGGAAAAGTGCAGTTGCAGATAAACTGTATCAGCATATCAGTTTGGTAGCCCCAACCGATATGTCGGTAATTATACAAGGAGAAAGCGGTACAGGAAAAGAATTTGCTGCTAGAACCCTGCACCAGCAGAGCAAGCGTGCCGATAAACCTTTCGTAGCAATAGATTGCGGTGCATTATCGAAAGATTTAGCTGCCAGCGAATTATTCGGGCACGTAAAAGGTGCTTTTACAGGTGCTTTAAATGACAAAAAAGGTCAGTTTGAGGCTGCTAACGGAGGAACTTTGTTTTTAGATGAAGTGGGTAACCTGAGTTATGAAGTGCAGATTAAATTATTAAGGGCACTACAAGAAAGAGTAATCCAGCCTTTAGGTAGCACCAAACAGATTCCGGTTAATGTTCGCATCATTACCGCAACAAATGATGACTTAGCCAATAGCATACAGCAGGGAGAATTTAGAGAAGATTTATATCACCGGTTAAATGAATTCAAAATTCAGCTTCCACCGTTGAGAGATAGGGGTGGAGACTTAGAATTGTTTATCAACCACTTTATACAATTATCAAACCGCGATTTAGAACGAAATGTTAAAAGCATTTCTAATGAGGCAAAAACACTTTTGCTTAGTTACGATTGGCCGGGAAATTTGCGCGAGCTTAGCAATGTGATTAAACGTATGGTTTTATTGAGTCCAGGCGATGTTGCACAGATTAGCGCATTACCTGATGAAATGATGATTTCTGTCCATCATCAGTCAGCTCCGGGTAATTCATCCGACCTTAAAGCAGTAAACGAACAGAATGAAAAAGCGTTGATTACTGAAACACTGATCAAAGTGAGACATAACAAGTCAAAAGCCGCTAAGATTTTAAACATCGACCGTAAAACCCTTTATGCCAAGATGGAGCGTTATGGCATAGAATAATTACCCGGCATTGGCGTAGTCGATTTCCTCCATAAAGGCAATTAAGCCATCCAGTTTTCTGATCTGTAATAAAACTTCAGATTTAATATTGGTGGTTAATCCTTTTTCGGCTATTTCTAATTCTAGGGTGCGGAATGCGCCTGCCAAAGTCTTCGAACCCATCTGCGCCGTGCGTCCTGCAAGGCGATGAACCAGTAACCTGGCCTGATCAGAGTCATCATCTATTAAATGTTTTTTTAACGCTGCAGCATCATCTATAGAATCCTGTTTAAAACGGTTCAATATTTTCTCCAGCATTTGTTGGTCGCCAAAGGTCATTTTCTCAATGGAAGAGAAATCGAATTCAGGCTGCTGGGTTAAAATTTCAGTTCTATCAAATATAGATAAGATATCTACAGCCCTAAACGGTTTCATTATCAGTCCATCAAAGCCTTCGCTCAAAACCATTTCGCGTTCTTCAGGTAAAACCTGTGCAGTAATGGCGTAAAATTTAATGTGCGCGGGGAGTTTCTTTTTTAATAAATGGCAAAGTTCGAACCCTGTCATTTCGGGCATACGCATATCAACGAGCACATATTTTAAATCCGGCTCAGGCGCTGCGTGCAGGATATCGGCTACCTGGGTAAAGCTTCTAAACGGGATTTTGTTTTTCTGAAAAATCATTCCACATAAATCCAGAATGAGTTTATCATCATCAATTACCCAAACTGTACCTGGGTTTACAATTGCATAATGTTCTAAATCTAAAGTATCGTTTACACGCTCGGTAGTATTTTCATATTTCATGTAAATATTAAATGTAGTACCAATGCCCGGTTTACTTTTTACATAAATTCTTCCTCCTTGTGTTTCTATCAAAGATTTAACAATAGGCAGTCCCAAACCCGTACCAGCCTGGTTAATAATATATTTTTCAGGAGATTCTATCTGCTCAAATTCATTAAAGATTTTGGGAATATCTTTTTCTTCAAAACCAATTCCGGTATCTTTTATAGTAAAATGGAAATGCAGATCGTCTCCTTGCTTTTTATACGAAACTGATAAGCTAATTTCACCTTTTAGGGTAAACTTTACAGCGTTGCCTAACAAATTAAATAAAATCTGCTTTAATCTAAATGCATCGCCTTTTACAAATTCAAGCTGGGCAAGATCAAGTTTTACGTTTAATTGCAACGATTTCTGTTCTGCTAATGGCCGCATTACCGAAACAACTTCATCCAACGCCTTCCTGATATTAAGTACTTGGTTATTAAAACTAAATTCGCCCGAAATAATCCGGTTATAATCTAATACCTCATTCACAATTTGAAGTAAATGAATAGAAGATTGATAAATGGCATCCACATCTTTCTTATTCGGTACATCTTGCTGGGTAATCAGCTCGGCGTAGCCTAAGATAGACTGCAGTGGCGTTCTGATCTCATGACTCATATTCGATAAGAACCGTTGCTTAGCCTTACCATGGTATTCCGCCTCATCCTTAGCAAGCTCCAATGCCCTTCTGTATCTGTTGCTTTTTGTAATGTCAGCCAAAATTAAATACAGCAGAATAACCGTTAGTAGAAAAAAGATAATAATAATGGTTGTGATCTGCGTAATTCCGTCATTAACCACTTCTTTGGCCTGAATACCGTTTAAATCTACCTGGGCAACTGCCTCACCCTCCACTTCTCTTAAAATCTGTAGCATCTGGGCGGTCAAGGCATTACTGGCATTTGATAGGTCTGCTTCGCGTTTTAAAAATTTCTGGCTTTTCTGGCGTTGCTCCAGTTCGATGTTTTTTAAAGCCCCGGTCATGCTCTTCATAATGCTATCTTCAGCCTTTGCATTCAGCGTATCGCGCTTTACCTTAAACTCTTCATTGATAATTTTATATACATCAGATTTCTTCTTGCCAAACAGTTTACTTAAAAAACCCCTCGATTTCTGTTCTTCTTCAGGTGCAACTGTAGTGGTTGATGTAGTTGTCTCGGTGGTTAGTACTGCGCTATCTGTCTGCCTGGTACGTGTAGCAACCAGTTCGTTTAATTTCTGAACCTCATTAGAGAACGATTTGGTATTCACCAATGTCTCTCTCACTTTTAAGTAATTGATAAATTGTTTATCCCGGTCGGTTAACAGATTCTTGATCGACTTTATCCTGGCCAACTGGGCGGAATCGCCCTTGTACAATTTACGTAAAGTATCTAAACTAACCCTTAACTTACGCGACTCTTTAAGAAAACTATAGGTACCTTGTTTATTGAAAGCCTCATCTCTTTGTAACTGATCTAACCTGGCAATCTTATGTGAGAGGTCATTTACAATCCTTAAGCGGTCGTTTGGGGCCGAAATTTCTTCAACGGTATCCAGCATCCGCGTAAAAGCAAACTTGCTGATGCCCCATGCCAATAGCAATGCAAAACAGGCAAACAGGAAACCTATAATCACTTTACTTTTTATTGCCCGGAAGAAACGCTTTTGGATAATAGCAGCCATTTAATTCAGATTATGTATGATAAACCCTAATTATAACGGTTTAACCTATAGAATTGATATGTGTTTATCTTTTACAAATAACGTACCACAAGAAAAATTGATTAAAAAACTTTATTTTTAATCGCCTAAAAAAACAAACTATGAACCGTATCGACCGACTTTTCGGAATCTTAACCCTGCTTCAATCCAGAAAATACATTACCGCAGAAAAAATTGCGGAAAGGTTTGATATGAGCATACGCACAGTTTATCGCGATATTAAAGCATTAGGCGAACAAGGGATACCAGTAAGCTTTGAGCAGCATAAAGGTTATTATCTGGTTCAGGGTTATTTCCTGCCGCCAGTTTCTTTTAATATGGACGAAGCCAATGCTCTGCTATTGGTTGAAAGTTTGGTGAACGGATTTGCGGATATTTCCATCCGTACCCATTATTCTACAGCATTGACAAAAGTAAAGGCGGTATTAAAATCGGGACAAAAAGAAAAGCTCGAAACCTTAAACCAGCATATTAAATTGCAGATTCCGGAAAGGTTAAACTTTAACTTCGAATACCTATCACTTATTCAACACGCCATTGCCGAAAAACACCTGATCGAACTCGATTATAAAAACAATAAGGAGGAAGTGAGCAAAAGAGAAGTAGAGCCAATTGGCTTAATTTTCTATGCTTTTAGCTGGCATTTAATTGCCTGGTGCCATTACAGGAATGAATATCGTGATTTTAGCCTCACCCGGATTATCTGCCTTAAAAATCTGGGTATTCCTTTCAAAAAAACGCAGCACATGCCACTAAGTGAATACATGCACTTGCTTCCTGTAAATTATTAAAAAAAATATTTTTCACACTGCCATAGGGTTGTCAGTGGGCTGTATTTTCTTTGTATAACTAAACATCGAAATCATGAGTATAGCCGATTTACTACTAATGGATTTAAATACCGCAGAAAAAACAAAACAGAAAAATATGGACATTATTAAATTATTATTGAAAGAGTTAGAAGCCGAATTTAATACGACAAAAAAATTCCTGGCTATTGTACCTGTAGATAAATTTGACTGGGCACCGCACGAAAAAAGCATGAAAATGAAATCGCTTGCTGTTCATATTGCTGATTTGCCGAGTTGGGTTTCGCTGGCTCTAACTACGGATGGACTGGATTTTGAAACAGCACCTTATGTAGAAAAACCTGTAGAAAGTGCCGGTGACCTGGTTAAAATTCTAGAGGAAAATTATGCACTGGGAAAAGCAGAATTGGAAAAAGCTACAGAAGAAGACTTAAATGGCCGTTGGGTATTGAGCATGGGCAAACAGGTTTTGGCAGATTATTCTAAATACGAAACCATCCGTCATTCACTTAGCCAAACCACTCACCACAGAGCACAATTAGGCGTTTACCTTAGATTGTTGGATATCCCGATCCCAGGCAGTTATGGCCCAAGTGCAGACGATCAAAACTTTTAGTTGTTAATATGTTCAGAATAGGCTGTCGAAACCTGGTGCGTTTCGACAGCCCGTTTTGAAATGACTTCGCGATTACCACACCACCTTGATATTCCATTTCCGCTTTGCTACTTTTAGCAATGAAAAAAATATTCGCAATCTCTGGAAGCACGAAAGCAGTATCAACCAATGCACTTTACATCACAGCCATCTCCAGGCTTTTGGGTGGAGACTTCGAGTTATTAAACTTTTCATCCATTTCAGATATTCCACATTTCAATCCTGATTTAGACCATGGAAATCCACCACAGGCTGTCGAAGAGCTTCGCTCAACCATCCAAAAGGCAGATGGAATCATCATCTCTACACCAGAATATGCAATGGGCATACCAGGCTCGCTAAAAAACCTACTCGATTGGACTGTAAGTTCAGCATCATTTTCGGGGAAACCTGTTTTAGCACTTGTTGCTTCAACCCAAGGCGAGAAAGCCTATCAATCCATCATCGATATTTTAACAGTAATCGAAGCGAGGGTATCGCCCCAGCTTATCTCATTTGCAAAAGCGAAGATCAATAATGAGGGATCGATTACCGATAAGGAAACTTTAACCGCCCTTAAAAGCACTGTCGATTCATTTGTTGCCAGTTTGGAGAATGGATAACACGATTTATTTCCGTAAAATTGCAGTATGAACAATAACTCTGCAACCCGTTTAAATAAATTCATCAGCGAAAGTGGATTATGTTCACGCCGTGAAGCAGACCGTTATATCGAAAAGGGTACAGTTTTCATCAACGGAAAAAGGGCTAAAGTAGGCGATCAGGTTTTTGCAGGCGATAAAGTGATGGTAAACGGCCATAATATCGAACCTAAAGAAGAAAGTAATTTCATTCTATTGGCCTTTAACAAGCCTGTCGGGATTACCAGTACTACAGAAGGCAGCGTACGCGATAATATTGTTGATTACGTGAACCATAGCGAAAGGATATTTCCAATTGGCCGGTTGGATAAAGATTCGTCAGGTTTAATCTTCCTGACCAACAATGGCGATATCGTTAACAAAATTTTAAGGGCAGGGAATAAACACGAAAAGGAATATGTGGTAACGGTTAACAAACCGATTACCGAAGATTTTATTTTCGAAATGAGCAATGGTGTTCCAATTTTAGGTGTAAATACCCGTAAATGCAAGGTAAGGCAGATCAGCACTTTTGTTTTCAATATTATCTTAATCCAAGGCTTAAACAGACAGATCCGTAGAATGTGCGAGCATTTTGGCTACGAAGTGACCAAATTAGAGCGTACGCGCATTATGAATATCAATTTAAAAGGTATTCCTACCGGAGAATTTAGAGAACTTACCGAAGACGAGATGAAAAGCATCACTAAAAGTGTTGAAAATTCATCTTCTGAAGCTAAATCAAAGCCCAAAAGCGCTGCTAAGAAAAAAGCAAATGCCTGGGAAGAAATCCCTGAACTTAGAGAAGAGCAAACAAAAAAACCGTTTAAACCAAAGCCGTCTGGCCCAAAATCAACAGGAAAAAAGAGCGCAGGTCATTCCGGAGCAAAACCAACAGGCAAAAACAATGCGGGAAACAGAAATTCCAGACCTGCTAAAAGTAAGGCTATCAGCAAGTCAAACTCAAGAGGCAGAGGAAGATAAAGCTAATTAATTGTAAAATTTGGCATCTTGCAGGCACCCTCAACCTTCTACCTTTCTGCCTTACACCTTTTTTAAGTACCTTTGCAACAAATGGTAACAGCAAAAAAAACCGATATCCGTGCATTAGATCTACCTCAATTGCAGCAACATCTTGTAGCGATGCAACAACCTGCATTCAGGGCTAAGCAGATTTACCAATGGCTTTGGGAGAAATCGGCTACGAGTTTCGAGCAGATGAGTAATCTTTCTAAAGATCTTCGTAAGGCATTGGACGAAACTTTTGCCATTAATGCTGTTCAGGTTAACAATTCTCAGTTCAGTAACGACCATACCATTAAAAACACTTTCAGGTTAGCAGACGGTAATATTGTAGAGGGGGTTTTAATTCCTTTAGAAGACCGTATGACTGCTTGCGTAAGCTCTCAGGTAGGCTGCAGTTTAACCTGTAAGTTCTGTGCAACCGGCTACATGGACCGTAAGCGTAATTTAAACGCTGATGAAATTTATGACCAGGTAGTATTGATCGATAAGCAAGCTAAGCAGAACTATAACAATCCCCTTACCAATATCGTGTATATGGGCATGGGAGAGCCGCTGTTAAATTATGCCAATGTATTGAAATCAATTGAGCGTATCACTGCACCAGACGGCTTAAACATGAGTTATAAGCGTATTACGGTTTCTACCGCAGGTATTGCTAAAATGATCAAAAAATTGGGCGATGACGGTGCAAAATTTAATCTGGCACTTTCGCTTCATGCCGCTGATGATAAAAAGCGTAACGAGATCATGCCGATCAATGAGGCCAACTCGTTAAAAGCATTGGCCGATGCGCTAAAATACTATTTTGCTAAAACCAAAAATCCAGTAACTTACGAATACATTGTTTTTAATCACTTTAACGATGAAATCTCTGATGCAATGGATTTGGCCAAATTCTGTAAACATATTCCTTGTAAAGTAAACCTGATTGAATATAACCCCATTTCTTTCGCCGATTTCACCAATGCAGAAGGCGATAAGATTGATGCATTTTCAAATTATCTAAAAAGCCAGGGGATCAATACCAACATCCGCCGTAGCCGCGGTAAAGATATCGATGCTGCTTGCGGGCAGTTAGCGGTTAAAGAAGAAGCTAACGCTTAACCCATTATTTTAAATATTCTAATTTAATAAAGTACGGCTTTTAAGTGACATATTTTTTTGAAGCGCAATAGCAGTAATATATAGGCTGGGTTCCGTCCTGCTGTCCGCTGCAATCTTTTTGGATATCTGCGCTGATCAACAATACATCTTTAACCAAAAGGGATTTCCGCTGCCATCAGGGCTATTGAACCTGGGCCGGAAGGTGCAAAACTCAGCGCAAATCACCGTAATCTGCGGGAACAGGCCCTTAACTCCTTAGTGGCAGAAATAATCATTTGGAGTTATGCGTATGCGAACAAGACTTAAAAACCATTCACTTTGATGATCTGGAGCGCAAGAGCAGTAACATGCAGGCTGGGTTCCGTCCTGCTGTCCGCTGCAATCCTTTTGGGTACCCGCTCCGGTCAAACAATACATCTTTAACCAAAAGGGATTTCCGCTGCCATCAGGGCTATTGAACCTGGGCCAGTAGTTTAAAACTCAGCGGGGAACAGCGTAATCTCCGGGAACAGGCCCTTAACTCCTTAGTGGCAGAAATAACCGCTGTTACAATTCCCTTCACCATTAAGAGATCAAGGGCATTAAGAAGATCATATTGAAACAGTGCCTTAACCCCTTAATGTTGAAAAGTAAACGCTACGGAACAGAACGGCCATAAACCAAGAAAACCCTTCAACATTGCTGCTGAAGGGTTTCTTTTAAGATCTGGCACCGACCTGCTCTCCCATCCCGAAGTATCGGGACAGTACCCCCGATGGCTATCGGGGCGGCTCCGGTGGGCTTAACTTCTCTGTCCGGTCCC
>NZ_LMZQ01000005.1 GCF_001442625.1 Pedobacter ginsenosidimutans
GTCCTTCGACAAGCTCAGGATGACAACCACACAAGATTGACTGCCAACTCCAAACTTAAACTGCTGGCTCCTGCTGGCTCAAACAATGAAAGCTTCCCAATCCCCAGATAATATCAACCGAATTGATACCGATAACCTTTCTATCTGGGAAACAACCTTGAATAATAGCTAAAGCTTTCTGGTCGTTTACATCATCAAAAATTGGCACAATTACCGCTGCATTAGCAATGTAAAAATTGGCATAAGACGCTGGTAAACGGGTATCTTCATGAATAACCGGTGATGGCATAGGCAATTGAACAATATTCAATGCTCTGCCATCTTTTAGCTTCATGGCTTTTAAAGCCTCCAGATTTTCTTGCAACAAAATATAGTTTTCATCCAGCGGATTGCTTTCTACAACTGTTAAAACAGTATCTTCATTAACGAAGCGAGTGATATCATCAATGTGCCCATCAGTATCGTCGCCAACAATTCCATCCCCCAACCATAATACCTGATCCTGGCCATAATATTCAAGCAAATATTGTTCAATCTGCGCTTTGGTTAAATGCGGATTACGGTTTTCGTTCAACAAACAAGCAGTGGTGGTTAAAACCGTTCCAGCACCATTAAATTCTACCGAACCTCCTTCCATCACAATATCTGGTGTAAATAAAGATAAATTGAAATGTTTGGCAATTTTTGTCGGAACCACGTCATCCAAGTCAAACGGAGGGTATTTTCCACCCCAGGCATTGTATCCCCAATCTACAACAGCCTTTTCATTTCCTTTTAGCAAAAATGCAGGTCCGTGATCGCGGCACCAGGCATCGTTCGTTTCGTTAAAATAAAATTCGATCTGGCTTAAATCGGCATCTACTTTTGTTAATTCAGAAACAGCAAAAGCTTTCATTTCTTCATCTTTCACATTGATGCGTACTTTTTCGCCTTCGGCAACAGCTTTAATAAACTGACAGTACGGTTCGTAAATGGTTTCGATTTTCCCAGGCCAGCTCTCCTCTTTATGCGGCCAGCTTAACCAGGTTGCCTCATGTTTAGTCCACTCGGCAGGGAAAGCATAACCTTGTTGTTTCGGTGAATAATCGAATTGATTAATATTTAGATCTTTTTTTGGAGGAAAGTTTGACATTTAATTCTAATTTATAAAATGAATGGTCCGTGAGGACACAAACCATGGATTTGGATGGTCGTCATCTCGACTGAAGCGCAGCGCAATGGAGAGATCTATTAATAAAATAATTGAAGATTAGATTTCTCGACTCCGTTGCACTCCGCTCGAAATGACAATTTTTGGAGATTTAATAAAATAAACTATCATCCATAGTTCTTCGCTTTAGGCTTTGGTCTTTAACCTTTCAGCTTAATCCCCGTCAATATATCTTTTCGTAATCGGCTGGTAGGAATCAATTCTTCTGTCTCTTAAAAAAGGCCAGTGTTTACGGAAGAAATCGGATTCTGATAGATCCAGTTCAACTACCTCGGTTTCTTCCTGATCGTGAGAACCTAAATAAAGTATTTTGCCCTGTCCGTTTGTGGCGAAACTTCCACCCCAGAATTTCATGGCGCCATCTTGCTCAAAACCTACGCGGTTTACACTCACTACAGGCACACCGTTTGCAACCGCATGTGAACGTTGGATGGTTTGCCAAGCATTGTATTGATCTTGGTTGGTTTCTTCGTCCTGATCGGTAGCCCAGCCAATTGCAGTTGGATAAAACATGATATCTGCACCCATTAAAGCTGTAATACGTGAAGCCTCTGGATACCATTGATCCCAACAGATCAGGATACCAATTTTAGCAAACTTGGTTTGAAAAACCTTGTAGCCTAAATCGCCTGGCGTGAAGTAAAATTTTTCGTAGAAAGCAGGATCATCAGGAATATGCATTTTACGGTATTTACCTAAATATGAACCATCAGCATCTAAAACTGCCGTTGTATTGTGGTATAAACCTTCAGCACGTTTCTCAAACAAAGAAGCAATAATTACCACGCCCAATTCTCTGGCTACCACTTGTAAAGCATCAGTAGATGGTCCTGGAATAGCTTCAGCTAAATCGAAATTGTCGTAATCTTCAACATCGCAGAAATACAAAGAAGTAAAAAGCTCTTGCAAACACACAATCTGTGCACCTTTTGCAGCTGCTTCTCTTACTTTAGCAATCGCTTTATCTAAATTTTCTTGTTTATCTTTAGTACAACTCATTTGTACCAAGCCAACTTTTACTTTCTTCATGTTTTCAAAATGATTGAATTAACGAATTAGCGAATGATTGAATGTTTTAATTGCGCTTTGCACACTTACTCATTCAAAAATTCATTCATTCAAAATTAGGCTGCAAAGTTACTATTTTGTTTAAAAGTAGAGCGGCATAATTATGTAATTGTTTTTGAAAAGCAAATGTAGATAAGGAGTTTTACGTATGTAATCGATTGATATAGTACCAAAGAAACCAATATAATACCAAACGTCTTATATTCCCAAACATATAACTTGATGAGCATTTACAGAATAATGATAATTTTTGTATCATTATAAAAAAATTAACCTCGAAATGAATCTCATCAGACCCAACGAACAAAGGGCTAAAACGGCCATATTAATGATCTGGATCGTTTTAGCATTAGAAATTATATCATTTTTTTCAAGTTATCTCCAATATGACCTTTTAAAAAGCGTTTCATCAGGAAGTGCTGTTTCAAATAGTGAGATTAGCGCTAATGACCTAAGAGAGGGAATTATCGGTTTTTTATACTTTGCCTTATATTTAATCTCTTGCATTACTTTTATCAGATGGTTTAGAAGGGCGTACTTTAATCTTCAGCTAAAAACAGATTATCTTTCCAGTTCTGATAATTGGGTTGCAATAAGTTGGTTTATACCTTTTATCTGTCTCTACAAGCCCTATCAGATAATGAAAGAAATGTATACAAAAACCAATGAAATCTTATTTGAAGAAGCAAACCAGACAAAAGCGATTACAACTTCATATTTAGGCTGGTGGTGGGGTCTTTGGATTATCAGTAATATTATTGGTCAAGTCGTTTTCCGTACAACATTGAATAGCGATAATATCGATTCGCTAACAAGTGGAACTATTGTCAGCATGGTAGGAAATGTTATTAGCTTACCCCTCTCGTTAATTACCGTAAAAGTGATTAAAGATTATTCAGATATTGAACATTTGTTGATAGAGGTAAAAGGTGACAAAATTATAACGTCAACTGAAAATACGTATTTAAATCCTGAATTCTAAAATATGGCCTCTTGATAAAATCAAGAAGCCATGTTTTGATTAAAACCAAATTAAGGGTTGATATTATCCTTTTTAGGTTTTGGTTTTGTTTCTACAATTTCTGCAACGGCTACCACTTCTTTACGTTTTTCTGGGTCCATGAGCTCCATCAGCTTCAAGCCCAGTAGGCCATCCATCGCCGAGCCGCCATGATTACCACCATTGCCACCGATCAGCACATCAGGGATCAACTTCACATTACCTTTTGATAACTCTTCGGTAATTTTGTAACGGGTAAAGTTTTCGCCGCCCAAAGCTTTCACGGCAAGTTCGTAAGCTTCGGCGGTTGATTTACCTACCGCTAAAATTTTACCTGCTTCTGCACTACCTGTTAATGAAATCTGTTCAGCCTCTGCTGATGCACGCAACTTAATCGCTTCCGAATCGGCCTGTGCTCTTGCCTTAGTTGCTTCAGCCTCGGCATGCGCCCTCATTTTAGTGGCCTCGGCCTCCGCTCCTACAGCTAATTTTACACCAGCGGCATCACCTTCCGATTTTTTCACCGTTGCACTTGCGGTCCGTTCAGCAATCTCTACACTTTGTTGTGCCTTCACAATATCTTTCTGCATATCGGCAATCGCGGTTTCTTTCTCCATTCCCTGACGCGTTTCCTGCGCTTGTTTCTGGGTTTCGTAAGTAACCTTTTGCTCTTCCGCAATTTTACGGTCGGTTAAGGTTTTCATTAACGATTCTGGTGGAACAATATCACCAATCAGCGTATCAACAGCATTTACATTATATTCGTCAAGCACTTTACGGATATGCTCTTTTGCCGATTCCTGACGCTCTTTACGGGTGCTTAAGAAAGCAATCACATCACTTCCTTGCGCGGAGTTACGGAAATAGTTACCAATTGTGGGCTCTAAAACCTGCGAAACCAGATTCACCATATTCCCAAAACGTGCAATTACTTTAGGGGCTTCTGTAGTTGGCACATGGATAATCTGTGCAACATCTAAATTAAAGGGGAAACCGTCTTTAGAACGTACAGTAATGGTTGATAGGTTTTTATCCAGATTGTGCGCCTCACTACGTGCCGATGCCCAGTTTAACACCAAGTTGGTGGTTGGCACCAGCTCTACCTTCATAATGTATTTGTTAATCGGATATTTACCCGGACCAAGCGGCTCCAGCCAAACGCCTTTTGAGCCTTTGCCAACAATATTACCATGTTTAAAGTCCGCACCGGTTAAGTCATTCCCATCTGTACCAATAAACGAGATCACAACACCAACATAACCGATTGCAATTTCGGTCATTGGGATTTCCTCCAACTGGATTGCCCATGGGTTTAAGTTATAAGAACCCGCCAAAATTACCTGGGGCTGCAAACCACGGTTACCACCTTGTTTTATAAAGGCATCGAAATCCTGGAAATTGTTGTGCCCATCAACCAATTTACCGGCAATTTGGTTAGCCTCAATCGGTAAACCATCCAACGTGGTTACAATGCCCACCATGCTTTCCTGAATACGGATCATATCGGTTACGGAAACCTGAAACAACATGGTATTGATACGATAAGAACCCGAGGTAATGTAAGACGTTTGCCGGCCTCGCTGACCGCCATTTTCGAGAAATTTCACCGCATCCTGAAAATTATCAGACTCTACCCTTTGCCCAAGGATATTCCCCGTCGGGATTTCGGAACCATCTTTGGCCATAATCAGTCCGATTTTTCCTTCTGGGATGATGGTAAATTGTTCCATCGTTACGCTGTACTGCCAGAACCACATTCCGAAATACAACCCTGGGGCCAGGGTTTTTCCCTGAAAACCGGCTTCACCTTTAACCGCGATGATGCGGCCATCGGGCAGCTCGCGATCGGAACCAAAGAGTACGAATTTTTTGGTAATCAACCCGATCCTATCTTCAGGTACGATGACCATCCCGAATAAGAAACGTAAAATATATTTGTATAAAACTACGCACAACAGTGCCACTAAAACCCACCAATAATTAGAAATGAGCGCTTCCATAATCTTTTATATTTTTCTATTTTTTTAACCTGATAAACCATTTATCAAGCACGATATAGATATCAAATGACGTGCTTTGTTACCATCTTTAACACTTATTTTCAAACTATTTTTTATTGATTTTAAGGCCCGAAAGATGACTCAGGATCAGCTGAACTCAAAATACCAACTGCAGATGACATTTTGAAGAATCCCCTAACTGAACGATTATAAACACCAAAAACTAACCTTTTAGGTTTTATTAGATAGTGGCAGAAATTTTAAATGTACAAACTACAATTAATCGAAAAAATGTGTCCCTTTTTTGACCTATACAATTGACCAAAAAGGGATACATTGTTGGTCATATTGGATTGGAAAAGAAATAACGACGAGCAAGAATGAAGAGTTCTCAGAAAAGGGCAGAACCCTGGTAAACTAAACCCGATTGCACGAATGGCGATTCCTTCTAATCGGCAGAAGGAAAAGCGGAACTGGGACCAACCAAAAGGCGCTGGACCCTGCTTTTCAAATTATTTAACCACAAAGACACGAAGATCACAAAGTTTATACGCCAATCTCTTCTCTATATTCCTGCTGCAACTCAAATAAACATTTGGCACAGAGGCAGCCATCGTAGAGTTCGGATATATATTGTACTTCATTAATGCTTAACTGTACCACGCTGCACTGACATTTAGTGTAAGAATTTGCCTTACATTCAATAGCACTATTGCATCGCTCGCAAGGGATGATTTCGTGTTTGCTATGTTTTAAGGTTGAAGGCATAAGGTATAAGGCTTAAGGTAAAACCTATTGCATTACAAAAATATAAACAAAAAACAAGGTTTTGAGCGTTCACCCAAAACCTTTACTTTACAATTGCTTTTAAGGAACTATAGCTAGTTACCTTTCTTAACCTAGTTTAAGTTTTTCTTGCAAGGTACTGTTCATCTTTGTATAGTACAATTTATCCTAGCAAAGATTATGAAAATAGTAGTTATCGGCGGTACCGGCCTTATTGGTAACCAAATCGTAAATCAATTACAAAACAGCGGACATGAGGTGATCGCTGCCTCGCCCAATAACGGAGTGAACACACTTACTGGCGAAGGTTTAAAAGAAGTATTACAAGGGGCACAAGTAGTGGTAGATGTATCTAACTCACCATCTTTTGAAGACGCTCCTGTGATGAACTTCTTCAAAACCTCTAACGAAAACCTGTTGCCTATGGCAAAGGCAGCAGGAGTACAGCATCATATTGCCTTATCTGTAGTGGGCACCCAAAAACTCCAGGCCAGCGGTTATTTTCGTGCCAAACAAGTGCAGGAAGACTTGATCAAAGCATCAGGCATTCCCTATACCCTTGTTCATGCTACCCAGTTTTTTGAATTTGCCGGAAGCATTGTTCAAATGAGCATGACCGATGGAAAAGTAATCCTACCTGCAGCTAACATTCAACCTATCGCCAGTAAAGATGTAGCTACTTTTATGGCCAAAGTAGCTTTGGAAAAGCCCGCTAACCAAATTCTTGAAATTGGCGGACCTGAAAAATATGATATGGCAATATGGATAAGGCAATACTTGCAGGCAACTCACAAAAACGATGAGGTAATATCTGATGTTCAGGCTCCGTACTCGGGAGCATTGTTAACTGCCGACACACTGGTGCCCGAAGCAGCTGTTTTTCTTGGTGAAACCCATTACACAGATTGGGTTGCAATTACTAAAAATCAACGATAAAAAAAAGCCCGATACAATGTACGGGCTTTTGTATTTGGAGGGTGTTTTAAATAACCTCCTTTAAAATTCTATCTTGAGTCAGACCCTGAAACAACTACCCCGAGCAGCTGATACAGCCTTCTTCCATTGAACAAACTGGTCCGTCAACGATTTCTTCTGCAACCTGATCTTGTGTCATTTCAGCTGGGATAACCGCTTCAATTGCTTTACCACCCTGGTTCTCTACTGTAAATTTAACGGCCTGAGAAGCTGCTTGTGTACGCAAGTAGTACATACCGGTTTTTAAACCTTTCTCCCATGCATAGAAGTGCATTGAAGTTAATTTTGATGTATTTGGTGCGTTTACGAACAAGTTTAACGATTGCGATTGGCAGATATATGCACCACGATCGGCAGCCATATCGATGATATTACGCATCTTGATCTCCCAAACGGTTTTATACAATTCTTTAATGTAATCTGGAATTGAATCAATAGCCTGAATAGAGCCATTAGCCAATATGATCTGATTTTTCATATCGTTGTTCCATAAACCTAATGCTACTAAATCTTTCAATAAATGCTTGTTTACCACTACAAACTCCCCGCTTAATACACGACGGGTGTAAATGTTAGAAGTATATGGTTCGAAACATTCGTTGTTACCTAAAATCTGAGAAGTAGATGCAGTTGGCATTGGTGCAACCAATAATGAGTTGTATACACCATCTTTCACTACTTTTTTACGCAATGCATTCCAGTCCCAACGGCCGCTATCTGGTGTAACATTCCATAAATCGAACTGGAATTTACCTTTTGATAATGGAGAACCTTTAAATGTTTGGTAAGGACCATTTTTCACAGCCAAATCGTGCGAAGCTGTCATCGAAGCAAAATAAATCGTTTCGAAAATATCTTTATTTAAACGTTTAGCCTCATCACTTTCGAAAGGTAAACGTAATAAGATAAAGGCATCAGCCAAACCTTGTACACCTAAACCAACGGGACGATGGCGCATGTTTGAGTTTTCGGCTTCTGGTACTGGATAATAGTTATGATCGATGATCTTATTCAGGTTTAAAGTAGCCTGATACGTTACATCGTATAATTTTTGGTGATCGAAAGCACCATTGATTACGAAACGAGGCAATGCCAATGAAGCTAGGTTACAAACCGCAACTTCATCTTTAGAAGTATACTCGATAATTTCGGTACATAAGTTAGAGCTCTTAATGGTCCCTAAGTTCTGTTGGTTAGATTTGCTGTTCGCTGCATCTTTAAACAACATATATGGCGTACCGGTTTCGATTTGCGAATCTAAGATAGCAAACCAAAGTTCTTGTGCTTTAATGGTTTTACGGCCACGGCCTTCAGCTTCGTATTTAGTGTATAATTCTTCGAATTCCTTACCGAAACAATCTGCCAAGCCTGGTGCCTCGTGCGGGCAGAATAATGTCCAATCGCCATTATCTTTAACACGTTGCATAAACAAATCGTTAATCCAAAGGGCATAGAACAAATCACGCGCACGCATTTCTTCTTTACCATGGTTTTTACGAAGATCCAAGAATTCGAAAACATCTGCATGCCAAGGCTCTAAATAGATTGCGAAAGCACCTTTACGTTTACCTCCACCCTGATCTACATAACGGGCCGTATCGTTAAATACGCGTAACATTGGGATGATACCGTTACTTGTACCGTTTGTACCGCCAATGTACGAGCCAGTTGCACGAATATTATGGATACTTAAACCAATACCACCTGCACTTTGCGAAATTTTAGCCGTTTGCTTTAAAGTATCGTAAATACCTTCGATACTGTCATCCTGCATGGTTAACAAGAAACATGACGACATTTGAGGTTTTGGTGTAGCTGCATTGAACAAAGTTGGTGTAGCATGTGTAAACCAACGCTCGCTCATTAAGTTATACGTTTTGATTGCACTCTCGATATCTTCTTTGTGGATACCAACAGAAACACGCATAAACAAATGTTGAGGGCGCTCTACAATCTGACCGTTAACTTTTAAAAGGTAAGATTTTTCTAAAGTTTTAAAACCGAAATAGTCGAAACCGAAATCGCGGTCGTAAATGATAGAACTATCTAAAATATCCTTGTTTTTTTCTATAATCTCATAAACATCATCAGCGATAAGAGGAGCATCTTTCTGCGCTTTCGGGTCGAAATATTCGTACAACATTTTCATCGTACCCGAGAATGATTTAGTGGTGTTTTTATGTAGGTTGGAAACCGCAATGCGGGATGCCAACAAAGCGTAATCAGGGTGTTTTGTTGTTAACGAGGCAGCAGTTTCTGCAGCAAGGTTATCCAATTCCGATGTGGTTACACCGTCGTATAAACCCTCGATCACCTTTTTGGCTACATCGATTGGATCTACAAGATCTGAATTTAAACTATAGCACAACTTTTGAATGCGGGCTGTGATTTTGTCAAATTGCACCGCTTCTTTGCGGCCATCTCTTTTTAGTACGAACATATTTTATGAGATTTAAGTTTTATTATTAAGTCGTGAGTATCAAGTATCAAGACCTAATCATCACTTTGTATTTTTTGTTATTTATTTATTAGTATCGAATAGCAGGTATCAAGTAGCGAGATCAAAACCTTTTGCTTCCCACCTTTTAACCCTCTACCTTAAAAGTCTTCATCTAAAGAAAACGCCTGTTTGTTATTATCTGCAGAAGTTAATACACCGCTCTTCTGATAATCGCCAACACGTTTCTCGAAGAAGTTGGTTTTACCCTGCAATGAAATCATTTCCATAAAATCGAATGGATTGGTTGCATTATAGATTTTTTTGTAACCCAGCTCCTGTAACCATCTGTCGGCTACAAATTCGATATACTGGCTCATTAATTTTGCATTCATACCAATTAAAGCAACCGGTAATGCATCAGTAATAAATTCTTTTTCAATTTCTACAGCATCACTAATAATGCCATGAACTGCTTCTTCGCTCAATTTATTGCTTAACATGCTGTAAAGTAAACAAGCAAATTCGCAGTGTGAACCTTCGTCTCTCGAGATCAGCTCGTTACTGAAAGTTAATCCCGGCATTAAACCACGTTTCTTTAACCAAAAAATAGAGCAGAAACTTCCGCTGAAGAAAATACCTTCAACCGCAGCAAATGCCACTAAACGCTCAGCAAAAGTTCCGTTTTCGATCCAACGTAAAGCCCACTCCGCTTTTCTTTTTACTGCAGGAACAGTATCAATGGCGTGGAACAAACGGTCTTTTTCTTCAGGATCTTTAATATAAGTATCGATTAACAATGCATAAGTTTCTGCATGGATGTTTTCCATCATAATCTGGAAACCATAAAAACAACGTGCTTCTGGCAATTGAACCTCACTCATGAAGTTTACCGCAAGGTTTTCGTTCACAATACCATCACTAGCAGAAAAGAAAGCAAGGATGTGCGAAATGAAATGTCTTTCGCCATCGTTTAAATTGTCCCAGTGTTTCTGGTCGTCAGAAAGATCAATCTCTTCTGCAGTCCAAAAACTAGCTTCGGTCTTTTTATACATTTCCCAAATTGCCGGATACTTAATCGGCAAAAGCACAAATCTATCTTTGTTTTCTTGTAGTAATAATTCCTGTTCCATACGCTGATGTTTTTAATTCTATTTTTTTAACAGAGCCGACAAAGGCACGCATCCATCAATTTTATATGATGATTGTAATGTCTTTTATCAAAACGCTGTTGTGAAAGTGCTAACCCTATTGCCTGACAAACAACTGAGTTTTTAGTTAGGGAAAATTTAAAATTGCAATCAGGTGATGTACGTATAAATTACTAAAAACTAAGCTTTTATATTTGTTTTCAAGCGCAAGAAGTTAAAGAACTTTGTTATAACAAATATATATACGGTGGCCCTTTTTTGTGAACCAAAGTTGTTAACACCCTGTTCAATTGCTGGGGAAAAACGATCAGTCGAATATCATTTTCAAGCGAAAAAAAAGCTAATCGTTTCTTTTCAAGCGCTTAGCAAACCAAAATGAGTGTTAATAACTTAAATTTGAGGGGTATAATAAGCACTAAATAGAGCCAAAAGGAGTATTACTCAACTGTATAACTGAGGCTTACTTTAGCTATGCCTTTACGGAAGATACCGATCTGTTTTGCAGCACGTTCAGACAGATCTATGGCTAATCTTTTAGAGAAAGGGCCACGGTCATTTACCTTTACTACTACCGATTTTCCGTTGTCTGGATTGGTTACTGTAACCATGGTGCCGAATGGCAGCGTACGATGGGCGGCCGTTAGTTTTTTTGCCCGGTATTTGGCGCCGCTGGTGGTGCGGCGGCCTTCGAATTTTCTGTGATAATAAGTGGCGAGAACTGTTTTTTTGATACTATCCGGTTCGTTTGATGAATCAGAATCTTGTGCTTTACCTTGTAAAAACAGGAAACAAAAACTTAATAACAGCAGATACTTCATAGGCTAAATTTTCTTTATCGAGCCTGCAAATATAAGCATTTAGTTTATAATCAATAATTTGTGGAAAAACAGCCCGGTTTTGCGCATTAAAAAAGGCGTACAACTTATCGTCGTACGCCTCTACCTAACCCTTCTACATCCACCTTATTTTTGATCTGGCACGAAATTCATTGAGATCGAATTTACGCAATGACGGGTGTCTTTATTGGTAAATCCTTCGCCCAAAAATACGTGGCCTAAATGCGCGCCACAATTGGCGCAAACAATTTCTGTACGTGAGCCATCGGCATCAGGAATACGCTTTACAGCGCCTTTAATTTCGTCATCAAAAGCAGGCCAGCCACAATGTGCATCGAACTTACTTTCCGAACGGTATAAGGCTGCATTACAACGTTTACAGGTATAAGTTCCTTTATCTGTAGTATGCTCGTATTTACCTGTACCAGGGTATTCTGTACCTTTATTTACAATTACTCTTTCTTCTTCGGGTGTTAATGGATTCCAGTTCATTTTCTTCTTTGGTATGATTTGTTCTGTTTCCTTCGATTGTTTTACGGCTTTCTTATCTTGCTTTTGGGCACAAGCGGAAAGACCTGTTATTAAAACAACAGCAGAAACCAAAAATAGTTTATTTAACATCGTTTTCATATATCAATATACGACATAGATTTTGTTTTGGTTTGCAGGTTTAAGAGAATGGGGTAGTGTTTACAAAGCGATGATAAATGAGGATAACTAATTAGAAATCCACCACAGAGTACACAGAGAAAACAGAGATAAAATTATATATTGACCATTTTTATAACTGATATAAGATTCTTTTCGCTCTGCAAGATTCGAAATTAGTAAATTACATAACTCTGGGTGCTCTGTGCATTTTCTTAGTGCCCTCTGTGGTAAAACTCTACTTAAGATTCAAATAAAACAAAAAAAGCGCCTCGAAATTAATCGAAACGCTTTTCTATAAAGAGATTTTTAAATCTTATTTTGCTAATTCTTCTGCCATTGCAGCACCGATTTCAGCAGGACTTTCTACTACACGGATACCACACTCGCGCATGATTTTCATTTTAGCAGCTGCAGTATCGTCAGCACCACCAACAATAGCACCAGCGTGGCCCATTCTACGTCCCGGAGGCGCAGTTTGACCAGCAATGAAACCAACAACAGGTTTAGTACCGTTTTCTTTGATCCAACGGGCAGCTTCTGCTTCCATTCCACCACCAATTTCACCAATCATGATGATACCGTGAGTTTCAGGATCGTTCATTAATAATTTAACTGCTTCTACAGTAGGTGTTCCTATAATTGGGTCACCACCGATACCGATAGCGGTTGTAATACCTAAACCAGCTTTAACAACCTGGTCTACCGCTTCATAAGTTAAAGTTCCTGATTTAGAAACCACACCTACATGACCTTTTTTGAAGATAAAACCTGGCATGATACCGATTTTAGCTTCATCAGCAGTAATTACACCCGGGCAGTTAGGGCCGATAAGCGTAACATCGCGGTCAGCAATATATTCTTTAACCTGAATCATATCCTTAGTTGGGATACCCTCAGTAATACAAACAATAACTTTAATACCGCCTTCGGCAGCTTCCATAATTGCATCAGCAGCAAAAGCTGGTGGCACAAAAATGATAGATACATTTGCACCCGTTTTATCAACGGCATCTTTAACAGTATTAAAAACAGGCTTTTCTAAATGCAATTGCCCACCTTTGCCAGGCGTTACACCACCAACTACGTTTGTACCATAGGCCAGCATCTGCTCAGCGTGGTAAGTTCCTTCGTTTCCGGTAAAACCCTGAACGATAACCTTAGAATCTTTATTTACTAAAACGCTCATGTATCAATATTTTTTTTGTGCAAAGCTAATATTATTGAACTGGAATTCAAATCTAAAACCATATTATTTAGTCCGTTTTTTCAGGAAAATGTAAGGAAATCGCCTGTAACTGCCCTAGCATGCCAAATGCTTTATCTCGAAGTAAAGGTGTTAGCACTTTTATCGTATTTAGGCAAGAAAAATAAATACTTTTTGGTGCCACATCAGGAGCAAGCCTTTCGGTTATAAACCTGACAATAGCGAACACCGAACGCAGAGAGGTAAAGCGGATGGCAGGGCTTCACTTGCCAAGAACCACAAGCCACTTGTTTTCAAATCAAAAACATTAAGGGTTAGGAAATGAGCAGTCCTCTGCTTTTGGAGGAGTTCAGTCCCGCTCTCCGTTTTTTCCGATGAAGAATCGGAACCACTGCGATCGGGTTTAGTAACAAAGTGCTGATGCTTGTGGCAACATCCATGCAAAACGCCTAAATTTACTTTTGAAGACTAAAGCTACATACCAAATAATAAAACTATATAATGAAGAAATTAATCTCAATTGTAACCGTTTTCGCTGCAACCTTTATTTCAGTTAAGGCCAGCGCACAAAGTACCGATAGCAGTAAATACATCCTCCAAAACGATATTGAAGTAGCCAAAGAGGAACCTGGTACGCATAACGGCGGTGGTAAAACCATCGGCTTTAATTTTTTCGGGGAGGCGAAAAGCCTGAAAACGGTATTTAAAAAACGTACTTTAAAATCGGGTTCTGCTATAGGTTATCATTTGCAGAAAGAGGATGAAATTTATTATGTAATTAGTGGTAATGGCACCATGCAGATGAACGGAAAAACTTTTGCTGTTAAACCTGGTGATGCCATTTTAACCCGGCCTGGCAGTTCGCATGGCATTGCCCCAAATGCGGGTAACGACTTAACTATTCTGATTGTTTATGAGAAGAAATGATGATATTCGGATTGTAGTGAGATGATACAGTTTGATTATTGCACTAATTTTCATCCTCCAGCCCCCTTCGAAGGGACGTTGAATACTACAAGTACAGCATACTTAACCAAAAATGGAATTAGAAAAACATTATACCAATAGAACAGGTTGGCTAAGGGCGGCAGTGCTTGGGGCCAACGACGGCATTATTTCTACAGCCAGTTTAGTTATTGGTATTGCCGCAGCGAGCGATACCAGAAGTCCGATTGTATTGGCGTCACTGGCCGGTTTGGTTGCCGGAGCATTATCTATGGCCGCTGGCGAATATGTTTCGGTAAGCTCTCAGGCTGATATCGAAAAAGCAGATCTGGCGAGAGAAAAGATAGAACTCGAAACCATGCCCGAATTGGAGCTGAAAGAGCTTGCTAAGATATATGTTGCGCAGGGGCTTGATGAAAATTTGGCTATGCAGGTAGCCATAAAATTAACCGAGAAAGATGCCTTAGGCACACATGCCAGAGATGAACTGGGTATTAACGAAATTACACAGCCCAAGCCGCTTCAAGCTGCTTTTGCATCTGGAGCCTCCTTTATCAGCGGCGGCATTTTACCTTTTTTAGTTGCTTTTCTTGCTCCAATAAAATTGATGGTGTTTTATCAATACGGTTTCGCTATTGTGTTCCTGGCCTTATCAGGTGCAATTGCAGCAAAGGCAGGAGGCTCTAGCATGATTAAAGGAATATTACGGATTTGTTTCTGGGGAACGGTGGCCATGGTAGTAACTGCTTTGGCCGGGTATATTTTCGAGGCCAGAACCAGTTAATCAGTAGGTAGTTTACAGTTCTCGGTTGACGGTTCTATAGTTGCAAAATCTGCGCGCATCCGTGTAATCTGTGGGAACCATTTAAACGTATTTATTCCCGCTGATTTTAAATGATAAACGCAGAATGTAGCTTGGCTTTTCCCGTATCATAATCCTAAAAACGAAAAGCCGGACTAACTTTAATCGTTAATCCGGCTTTGCTTTACTATTTATCCGACTAAAGACTTTTGGCTTCAGACTTAGGCTTTTCTACCTTTGGTTTTGGTTCAGTTTTCCAGGCTTTTACCCATTCGGCCTGTGCAGCTTCGTCATGAAAGGTCCATGCTACGAAACGGCTTATTTTTTGCCCCTGGCTCATTTGAACGGTGGTTACCTCAAAAGCATTTGCTTTAACCAATGCACTGTAGATACTTTTTAAGTTGGCACTTTTTGACACTAATGACGTAAACCATAAAACCTGATTTTTGATCTGCTCACTCTGAATAATCATTTGCTCTACAAAAGCACGTTCGCCACCCGGACACCAAAGCTCGGCCTTGTTTCCTCCAAAGTTTAATACGTGTTTTACTTCTTTTTCGTTACCACCCAGGTTACGCCATTTCTGACGGGTACCTTGCTCGGCTTCTTTTAAGGAAGCATGAAACGGTGGGTTACAAACCACGGCATCGAAACGCTCTTTACCACCTACAATACCTCTAAAAATACCCATTTTTGAAGATTGCTGACGGATTTCTACTGCTCCCTGTAAGGGTTTATTAGCTTCGATAATACGTTTTGCCGAATCGACCGAAAGTGGATCGATCTCAGAACCTACGAAACTCCAGCCATATTCCTGGTGACCAATGATGGGGTAAATACAGTTTGCACCTACACCAATATCCAATACATTAATATTAGCTCCTTTAGGGTTTTTACCTTTATTGCTAGACCCTAATAGATCGGCAACATAATGAATATAATCAGCCCGGCCTGGAATAGGCGGACAAAGAAAATCCTGAGGGATATCCCATTGCGAAATGTTATAGAAATACTTCAACAATGCCCTGTTAAGTGCTTTAACGGCACTTTGATCTGCAAAATCGATAGAATCATCATTGTGTTCGTTTTTAAAAACGAAACGTTTTAATTCTTTTGAGGTTGCAATAAGTTGTTTGAAATTGTAACGCGAACGGTGTTTGTTGCGTGGGTGTAACTCGCTTTTTTCTTTGCGGTTATTTTGTTCTTCTTGAGCCAATGTGCTATGGATTAATTAAACAAGCTGTGTGCATGTTTCTAGCACAAAGGTACATAAAAAAGGTTGAAGGTGTGAAGGTTGAGGGTAGAAGGCTTTTGCATGTGCTATAAAAACAAAGATTTACTATAACATAAATACAAGAAATTTTCCGTGATTTCTGTGCTTCCGTGGCTAAATTATCTGCACCCAGAACTGAAAACTCACAACTACACCTACACCTCCTCTGCTTTTTCTATCATCGCAGGCTGAATTGCTTTCTGATACTTTGCTTCATCAAACTGGTTTTCACTTTTAGCAATTACGATGGTGGCCACGCCGTTTCCGATTACATTGGTTATAGCCCTTGCTTCGCTCATAAAACGGTCTACACCAATTAATATTGAGATATGTTCAATCGGCATAATTTTCAAAGCTGTTAAGGTTGATACCAAAACGATAAACCCACTCCCAGTTACCCCAGCTGCGCCCTTAGAAGTAACCATGAGCACGCCTAAAACCGTAATCTGCTGGCCTAAGGATAAATCGACATGAAAAACCTGACAAAGAAATATAACGGCCATGGCCAGGTAAATTGCCGTTCCATCAAGATTAAAGGAATAGCCGGTAGGAATAACCAAACCAACAACTGATTTATCGCAACCAATAGCCTCCATTTTCTGCATCATGCTTGGCAAAGCTGATTCGGAAGAAGAAGTACCCAGTACAATTAAAATTTCCTGTCGGATATACTTCAGGTAAGCCCATAGGCTAAATTTATAGTACATGCAAATTCCGTTTAAAACGATAAAAATGAACAGGATGCAGGTTAAATAAACCGAGCCCATTAGTTTGGCCATGCCAACTATACTTTCCAGGCCATGCGTACCAATGCTGAAAGCCATTCCACCGAAGGCACCAATCGGCGCTAAACGCATAATTACCTTCATAATTTTGAAGAGTACTTTCGATATTTTATCGAAGGCATTTAAAACGCTTGTTCCCTCTCCGCCCAATTTATTCAGCCCATAACCGAAAAGAATGGCAAATAGCAAAATCTGTAAAATGTTTCCCTCAGCAAAAGCAGCAATCACATTATGCGGGATAATATGCAGGAAAAATTCTGCCCAGTTCATATCTTTAGCCTGCTCGGCATAACCTACAATTTTTGTAGCATCGCTAGCCTTAGTTATCATTCCAGCACCCGGCTTTAAAATATTGGCTACCAATAAACCAATTGCAATAGCCACTGTGCTTACAATTTCGAAATATAACAATGCTTTGCCACCCACCCTGCCTACTTTTTTCATATCGCCCATGTGTGCGATTCCTAAAACAATGGTAAAGAATATAATTGGTGCAATTAACATGCTAATCAGGTTGATAAAACCCTGACTGATTAATTTAGCCGTGGGTGCAAAACCCGGGAAGAAAATCCCAACATTAATCCCGATTATGATGGCTATGATAACCTGAAAGGTTAAGTTGGCAAATAATTTCTTTACGAATTCTATAAATGTCATCTTTATTTTTTTAGGTGTTTTGGCTTGCTATTGAATACGACAGAGTAGGCATAAAATAATTTTATTTATAAATACTGACTTCAATTTTCCCCTCGGCAGTAATTGCGCCTCTATACATTCCTTCGGTATTAAATGGCATAGCTATATTGCCTTTTTTATCTAAAGCAATTAAACCACCATCACCACCCATTTTACCTACTTTATCTAAAGCAATTTTCGATGCCTCTGCAACAGACAATCCCTTGTATTCCATTAAATCGGAAATGGTTTTGGCAACCACATTGCGGATATAAAACTCGCCCCAACCGGTACAGGAAATACCCGCTGTTTCATTATTGCAGTAGGTACCTGCCCCAATAATCGGTGCATCGCCCACACGTCCGTATTTTTTGTTCGTCATACCACCGGTTGAGGTTCCCGCTGCCAGGTTCCCAGCCTTATCCAAGGCCACACAGCCCACTGTACCGAATTTGTAATCGTGATTTTTAATACCAAATAATTCTGATTTCTTGTTTCCATGGTCTAATACCGCTTTTGTTGAATCATCTTTAATGGCTTTTTGTAAGCCATCCCAACGTTCCTTAGTCCAGAAATATTTAGGATCAACGATTTCCAATCCGACTTCTTTTGCAAATTGATCGGCACCTGCGCCAACCATCATTACATGTTCCGATTTTTCCATCACGGCCCTGGCTGCAGAAATTGGATTTTTTATGGTAGTTACTCCAGCAACGGATCCCGCCATTAAGGTTTTTCCATCCATTATTGCGGCATCGAGCTCATTTCTGCCATCATGGGTAAAAACAGCACCTTTGCCCGCATTAAAATGAGGATCGTTTTCTAAAACGTGAATGGTTGCTTCAACAGCATCGAGGCTCGATTTACCTGCTTTAATTTCTGCATAACCTGCATTTAATGCTTTTGTTAAAGCATCAATATAGGCAGCTTCTTTTTCAGGTGTCATATTTTTCTTCAGAATGGTACCCGCACCGCCATGAATTACCATTACATATTTTTTCTGCTGTGCAGAAACCTGCAAGGCTAAAGCCGAAAACAAGAATAAGGCAAATAATTTTAACCGTTTCATCTTCCTATAGATTTAAGAAGCCGTTAAATTAAGAAAATCCTTGAGAATAAATACGTTTAAACTTTAGCTATCCCTTTTGACGAGAACTGCAGATCGTAAAGCTTTTTATAGTAGCCATTTAGTTTTAACAGCTGTTGATGTGTACCTTTTTCTTTAATCTCACCTTTATCCAGCACAATAATCTGATCGGCTTTTTGAATGGTCGACAATCGGTGGGCAATTACGATCGAAGTGCTCCCTTCCATTAAATTATCAATAGCCTTCTGGATCAATAATTCTGTTTCGGTATCAACTGATGAGGTAGCCTCATCTAAAACCAAAATAGCAGGATTATGCACCAGCGCACGGATAAACGAAATCAATTGTGCCTGACCAGCTGAGAGCGTAGCGCCTCTTTCCATCACATTATATTGATAGCCACCTGGTAAACGTTCGATAAAATCGTGCGCCCCAACCTTTTTAGCGGCATTAACGACCTCTGCTATTGTAATTTCGGGATTGTTTAGCGTAATGTTGTTTAAAATTGTATCCGAAAACAAGAAAACATCCTGAAGTACAGTGGCAATGTGGCTTCTTAAGTAATCCAGATCAAAATCTTCGATATGAATGCTATCTATAGTGATATCTCCCTTTTTCACTTCGTAAAAACGGTTCAGGATATTAATGGTAGAAGATTTACCAGCACCCGTTGCGCCTACCAAGGCCACGGTTTCTCCAGCCTTCACTTCAAATGTAAGGTCTTTCAACACATAGTTCTCGTCGTTATAGGCAAACCAAACCTTTTCGAATTTAATATTTCCGTCTAATTTGGTTGGCTTTTGCGTCCCTGTATTTGGCGTAGTTTCATCAGTATCTAAAACTTTAAAAACACGTTCGGCGCCAACCATCCCCATCTGTAGCGTATTAAACTTATCTGCCAGCTGGCGGATCGGCGTAAATACCATACCTAAATACATAATAAACTGCGTGATGGTTCCGGGGGTTACATCCAATGGTTTAGAAAGAATACTTTTGGCGCCGTACCACACCAATAATCCCAACGACATGGCCGAGATTAATTCCACCACTGGGAAAAAGATAGAATAATACCAGTTAGAACGGATATTAGCATCACGATAGCGCTTGTTAATGGTGTAGAATTTTCTGTACTCCTGCTTCTCTCTTGCAAAGTATTGAACAATAGAAACGCCTGTAATATGCTCCTGCAAAAAGGTATTCAGGTTAGAAACCTCATTCCTGATTTCCTGAAAGGCCACTTTAATCGCTTTTTGGAATTTCCGGGTAGCAATAATCAACAAAGGAATAGGCAAAAGCACCACTAAACTCAATTGCCAATCGGTATATAACATTACGCCCACAATTACCACTACCTGCAAACTATCGCCAATCATCGAGATTAAACCTTCCGAAAAGATATCGGCAATGGTTTCCAAATCGGAAACCGTTCGGGTAATTAATTGTCCGATGGGTGTTTTATCGAAGAATTTTAGGCGGAGTTTTGTAATATGGTTAAAAACACTGATCCGCAGATCGCGGATAACCGATTGACCTAATGTATTGGTTAAAAGCGTATGGTTATACTGGATCAAAGTCTGCAAAATCAACATAAAAACCATCAACATGGTCATATTTACCAAACCAGAGTAATTGCCAGTTAAAATATAATGATCGAGCGTATACTTAATCAAAAACGGACGTACCGGAGAAATGGCCGCAAGCAGAATGGTTAAAATAACCGACCACACAAAAACGGCACGGTAAGGCTTTACGTATTGAAAAATACGTTTCAGTAATCCGGTGTTATATACGTCGCCTGTAACTGCCATGCTTATGGTTTAAGGTGTAAGGTTTAGGGTTTAAGCCCTACATATCTTACACAAATTTCAATAAAGGAAAAGTTTATCCTGTAAAGCGGTCGCCAAACCTTTTACCTTACACCTTTAACCTTCTACCTTATATAAGGGTATTCTATTTTTACTAAATACAAACCGCAGGCAGGTACCGATTGTCCGGCCTTACTACGGTTTTTACTTTCTATTATTGCTTTAAAATCTGTTAAATCTATTTCTTTTTTACCGATCTGTACCAAAGTACCCATAATGGCCCTCACCATATTGCGTAAAAAACGGTCGGCTTGGATCGTAAAAACCAGTCCATCCTCCTGTTGTTCGAAAACGGCCTTGGTTATTTTACAGTTATTGGTAAAAGTTTGCGTGTTTGATTTACTAAAACACGAAAAATCGGTATAATTTAATAACATTGCCGCTGCATTGTTCATCGCTTCTACATCCAATTTATCTTTAACCA
Source organism: Pedobacter ginsenosidimutans (assembly GCF_001442625.1). Classification (GTDB taxonomy): domain Bacteria; phylum Bacteroidota; class Bacteroidia; order Sphingobacteriales; family Sphingobacteriaceae; genus Pedobacter; species Pedobacter ginsenosidimutans. The sequence continues at coordinate 21,175 of NZ_LMZQ01000005.1, forward strand.
ACCACGATCGGTTAAGTTTGAAAGGATCCTTTTCGAAGTGAAGGTAATATTTATAAGCACGGGCAGTGGCATCAAAGCGGGCATGGGCATCATCATGTACGGGTATAATCCGTTTTGCTGCAATTTGATAAGGCAACATGGCATTAATACCGGTTACTGCACTTAAAACCTTTGCCTCTTCTACACCTTCAACATCAAAATGTGCATAAAAATCAGTAGCATGCACACCTGCATCGGTTCTGCCACAGCCCAAAGTTTCGATAGGCTGTCGAAAAAAAACAGACATAGCCTTGTCTAACAATTCCTGAACGGTGACTGCATTAGGTTGTGTTTGCCAGCCATGGTATAAGCTGCCATCATAAGCCAATTGGATGAAATACCTTTTTTTACTCAAAGCGATGCAAAAGTACAGTTTAACGTGCAAAGGGCAAAGTACTGAATAGCATGTTTGGCGTTGAGCGTTTGGAGTTCGGCGGAAAATATCGATCAAAAATAGCAATGCATGCTCCTTATCTATTTTTGCTCCTATCGGGAAACTTTAATCTTTCTTTCTTTTCTCAAAAAAGGCTAGATTTGTTCCTATACATTTTACATTCATGATACAAAGAATACAATCGATCTGGCTCTTTTTAGCAGCACTAACCTTAGTTTTAATGTTGTTTTTACCAATTTTAACCAAAGAGGTAAATGGAACATCACTTCCAATACTGTACACAAGAGGCTTTGCAGCAAGCTGGGATGCTGGTGAATTTATAGCCATTAACATTAAGCCAATATACCCATTGCTAATTACCAATATAGCTGTTGCATTTATTTGTTTAATGAACATCTTTAATTATAAAAAAAGAAGTTTTCAAAAACGTATTGCAGTTCTTTCGATCATATTAATTGGTGGCTTTGCTTTTTGGTGCAGTGTTTATGCTAAAAAACTACCTGGTGGTATTGAAGGTGCCAGTTTTGGTATTGGTGCTTATTTACCGGCATTAGCTATTTTATTCGTTGTACTGGCTATTTTCGGCATCAATAAAGATGAGAGATTAATCCGCTCGGCAGAAAGGTTGCGCTAATTCTTTAAATTCTACAGAAAATTACCTCTCTCTATGCGGATTAAAATAAATCATGCGGTTAACTATATCTGTTCGGTGGTTTTGCTTTGCGGAATCTTATCATGCAACAAAAGCATCCATACTTTTGGAAAAACCAAAATCGAAAAAAGTGTTGATTCTATCTACCTTAAGCAGAGAATAGCCAAAATAAAAGGTTTAAATATCGACGCTTTCACAAGAAATTCGTTTAAAGGCACTGCTGATACGCCGATTGTATACCGCTTATTAAAACCAAAAAGTACGAACCGAAAACTTCCACTGGTAATTGTATTTCATGGCTCAAACGCGGTTGGAAACGACAATAACAGTCAGCTGGGTATATTGGCAAAACTATTTGCCACAGATGAAATACAAGCTAAATACCCAGCTTTTGTTTTGGCACCACAATTCCCTTCCCGATCATCAAATTACGTACTGGATCAGAGTAGAAATGTATTGACTTCGGTACCACAACCCTGCTTAACGACCGCTTTACAACTGATTGACAGTTTAAAAAACACTTTAAACATTGATGAGAAAAGAATTTACCTCATCGGTTTTTCGATGGGGGCTTCTTCGGTGATCAACGCCTTATCGTTAAAACCCGATTTATTTGCTGCAGGGATCAGTATTTCGGGGATACCGCAATTCGACAAAGTAAAAACACTCACGAGCATTCCAATTTGGTTGATCCACGGAAATATGGATACTGAAAACCCTTTTAACAGCGATAAACAGTTTTTTGAAGAAGTAAGCCAAAACAACAGAACCAGATTTTGGGAATTCGACAATCTTGCCCACAACGATATTTTCGCTCCCGCAATTTTAACTGATGAACTGCCCCATTGGTTATTCAAATACAACCGCAAATAGCTGCATTACTTCAGCCACCTAAACCCGGTTGGAGTGAAAATCCTTTTTAAAACCTGAAAGGTTTGAAAAAGATTGAAACGGAAAACGGGACTGATGCAACCTAAGCCCTACTGCAGCCGCTTTCCAAATAAAAAACACAAGTCCCTATTGCAATCACGACCTCAATTTAAACCACCTCCATCCCTCCTTTTCCATCATCCATCTTACATCTACTGTTACTTCCTTATTTTCAAATATTTAGCTTAAAAAACTATTTACTTGATTATCTGTGAAATACGAAATATTAACCTTACCTTTGCGGCTCAATTAAAAATAAAAAGACGAATGACAAACCCATTTCAATTATTGGGGATAAGTGATGACGTCGTTAATGCCGTAAAGGATCTTGGATTTGAAACTCCAACACCTATTCAGGAGCAAAGTATTCCTGTACTGTTAGAAGGCACTAATGATTTTGTTGGTTTGGCCCAAACAGGAACAGGAAAAACAGCCGCATTTGGTTTGCCGCTGTTAGAACTAATCGATTTTAAAGTAACAAAACCGCAGGCATTAATTTTATGCCCTACCCGTGAGTTATGCCTGCAAATCGCTAACGACCTTAAAAACTTTTCTAAAAACGTTGCTAATGCCCACGTTGTTGCCGTTTACGGTGGCGCGAACATTATGCAACAACTACGCGAAATACGCCAAGGCGTTCAGATCGTAGTGGCCACGCCCGGCCGTATGCTGGATATCATTGGCCGTAAAGCCATTGACTTCACTAACGTTAAATATGTTGTGCTTGATGAAGCTGACGAGATGTTGAACATGGGTTTCCAGGACGACATTAACGACATTTTATCAACTACTCCTGATGACAAAAAAACCTGGTTATTCTCGGCTACCATGCCTGCAGAAGTTCGCCGTATAGCTAAAAACTATATGGATAACCCTGTTGAATTAACCATGGGCACAAAAAATACAGGTAACGTAAACATCGAACACGAATATTACATTGTTCGTGCACGTGATAAATATGCTGCCTTAAAACGTATTGTAGACTTTAACCCTGAAATTTTTGCTGTAGTATTTTGTAAAACCAAATTGGATACACAAGATGTTGCCGAGCACTTAATTAAAGATGGTTACAATGCTGATGCTTTACACGGCGATTTATCGCAACAACAACGTGATAAAGTAATGCAACGTTTCCGTGAGCGTAACATGCAATTGTTAATTGCTACTGATGTTGCCGCACGTGGTATCGATGTAAACAATGTAACACACGTAATCAACTATTCTTTACCTGACGAAATTGAAAGTTATACCCACCGTTCTGGCCGTACTGGCCGCGCCGGTAAAACAGGTATTTCTATCTGTATCATCAACTCTAAAGAATTAGGTAAAATCCGCCAGTTAGAACGCATTATTGGTAAACAATTCACCAAAGCTGAGCTTCCTACAGGATTTGATGTTTGTGAAAAACAATTATTCTCTTTGGTACATAAAGTACACAATGTAGAAGTTAATAACGAACAGATTGATCAGTACATTCCACGTATTATGGATGAATTTGCTGATTTATCAAAAGAAGATGTAATTAAACGTTTTGCATCTTTAGAGTTTAACCGTTTCTTGGATTACTACTCTAAAGCACCTGACTTAAATGCAGCAGTTGGCGATGATCGTGGTGCTGACAGAGGCGAAAGAGGTGCCGGACGTGGACGTGGTAGCGAAGGTTACACCCGTTTGTTCATCAACTTAGGTTCTGTAGATGAGTTTACCCGCGGCGATATGTTGTCATTTATCTGTAACAATGGTAAAATTGGTGGCAAAAGCGTTGGTAAAATCGATTTAAAAGGTGTTTTCTCTTTCTTTGAAGTGGAAGACGACGTAGCTGACAAAGTTTTTGAAGGCTTTAAATCTGTTGAGTTTAACGGTCGTCAGGTACGTATCGAGAAAAGCGGAGACGGTGGTCGTGGTGAAGGTGCTGGAGAAAGACGCGGTGGCGGCGAAAGACGTAGCGGTGGTTTCGGCGGTGAACGCAGAAGCGGCGGTGGCGGTGGTTACCGTGGCGGCGGCGACAGAAGAAGTTCTGGCGGTGGTAGCGGAAGACGCGAAGGCGGAAATAGCGGTGGCGGTTTCAGAGATTTCTCTGGACGTAGCCGTGACGACAAAGGTGGCAACGCCGGAGGTCCGCGCAGAGAAGGTGGAAACCGTGAAGGTGGCAGTGGCGAACGCAGAAAAAAATGGTAAATCACTAAACCAAATATTTTACAGCCGTTCTGATTATTCAGAGCGGCTTTTTTTATGGGTAAAAGTTTATTGTTTTGAGGGATCGTCATTTCGAGCGGACCCGATAGCTATCGGGTGCAACGCAGTCGAGAATCACGAAGTGCTCAGCGAAGCTAAATCTATAGCAGCTCTCTCTCCCGAAAGTTCGGGACTACACTACAGTCGAGATGACGATCGTTCTATGGAACCTCACACGTTATACATTTTTTTCGCCACGGAAACACAGAAATCACAGAATCAAATAATATAATGTCTCTGGATAGAAATATCAGACAGAGCCAAATGATATAAAAACGCATCTTTTTCTAACTAAATCTTCTTAAAATATTATATTTAACGTTTAGATATACTAAACAGGATCATGCGTTATTTAAAGTTTTTCATCATTTTATTTTCATTATTCATCAACAGCAAGCTTTCAGCTCAACAAAAAATTTCTGATCAAAAAATGCAGTGGTTTGCTGATGCCAAACTGGGCATTTTCATCCATTGGGGTATTTATTCGGTTAATGGCATTTCCGAATCGTGGTCGTTTTTTAACAATTATATTAACCACGATGCTTACATGAAACAACTCGATGGTTTTACCGCTGCAAAATACAAACCAGTAGAATGGGTAAACCTGATTAAAGAAAGCGGCGCCAAATATGCCGTAATTACCACAAAACATCATGATGGCGTTGCCCTTTGGGATAGTAAAGCTCCTTTAGCCACTACCACATTAAAAAATAGTGCTGCAAAAAAAGATTTAATCACTCCATTTGTGGCTGAACTCAAAAAATCGGGCCTTAAAACAGGGTTATATTTTTCTTTACCAGATTGGAGCTACCCGGATTATGATGGTTTTACCCGCGACAGGAAACGTTATGATTATAAACAGGATCCCGTACGCTTTAAAAAATTCCAGAATTATTTCCAAGGGCAGTTAAACGAACTTTCGGCCAAATATAATCCCGATCTGGTATGGTTTGATGGCGATTGGGAGCATAGTGGAGAAGAATGGCAGGCCAAAAATATATTATCGAACTTACGTAAGGTAAATCAAAATATCATTATCAACTCTCGCTTAAACGGGCATGGCGATTACGATACGCCGGAACAAGGCGTTCCCGTTGTAAAACCAAGCTCACCAGAATGGGAACTTTGTTACACCATGAACGATTCATGGGGCTATCAGCCTTATGATAATCATTATAAATCATCAAACATGATCATCCGCACCCTGGTTGATTGTATCAGCATGGGCGGCAACTTATTGCTTGATATTGGACCAAAAGCGGATGGAACTATTGCGCCAGAACAGGTTAAGATTTTAAAAGATTTAGGCCGCTGGACTCAAAAACACGCAGAAGCTATTTACAGTACACAGGCCGGGATCCCAGATGGGCATATCGATGGAAAAACTACTTTATCCAAAAACAAAGATGTATTGTACCTGTATCTCGATTATAAAACCAAAAACGGGATTTTACTGTCGGGTATAAAATCAAAAATAAACAAAATTGAAGTAGTTGGCAGCAAAGCACAGCCATATACAATTAAGCTAAATGAAACAGATTATCTGCTTAATTTAAAAGATGCCGATTTTGACAGCGATGTAACCGTTCTAAAAGTATCATTAAACGGTCCTATTCAGCTCATTGAAGACAAACAGGAAAACCTTTCGCTGACAGACTTATATGCTGCGCCCAAACAACGGGGTTTAACCAACTTAAATCTGAGCAGGCTGGCCATTAACTTAAATGCGGGTACAAATATATTTCAAAATACCGGTTTACCTGCTGATGGCTTAGACTTTAACCCTGGAATTAAAAACACAGATCAAAAGGTTAGTAACTGGGTAATCAAAAATGCCGAGGTCCTTTACAAAACAGGCAAAGGTATCCCCAGCGGCCATTACCAGGGCAACACAGCACTTTCTGCAGATAAACAAACCCTTTATTTATTTGTAGAAGGCACACCAACCGGGCCAATTGCCATTAAAGGTTTAAAAAACAACATCAGCAGGATCAGGATTGTGGGTGAAGGTACTATGCTGCCACACGAAATTTATAACAAACTGTATTGGAGCAAAATACCTGGCATTGTTTACATTCCGGTGCCTAAAGACAAACTAGATCCTGAATTAACGGTAATTGCGGTACTTTTAGATAGCCCGATTGATTTGTACCGTGAAAAAGTTGGTGCAATAGAAAGCAATCTTTAATTATTTTGTATCCTAAAGATCCTTCGACTCCGCCCAGGATGACGGCCATATGGAATTCCGTGATTCTGGGCTTCCGCGGCAAAAAATTATTTAACAATTGTAAAATAGTGGCGCGACTTTACGATTATCCTTAAATTGCATTACTTTCGCACATCATGCAGGCAAAATATATCTCATATCAGGAAACCGGATCATTTTCAAAACTGGTTTTAGATTATATTAACGACGAAGAACAGCTTAAAGCTTTTTACAGCTATCGTCCTGATATGGAGGGCTTGGCCAAAGCAATTGAGCATAGAAATTTTTTAGGGAACAGAGAAACTTTAGTTCAGGTTTTACAAGATCAATATCAGCATTTACAGCCGAATAAATCGGTTACCAAAAACATAGAACTTTTAGGCTCGGCGAATACCTTTACAGTTACTACAGGCCACCAGTTGAACCTTTTTACTGGCCCGCTTTATTTTATTTATAAAATTGTAACCACCATTAATTTAGCCATCGAGTTAAAAATGGCCCATCCTGATAAAAATTTTGTCCCGGTTTATTGGATGGCCACAGAGGATCACGATTTTGATGAAATTAACCACGTAAGTGTTGATGAAAAGAACATTAGCTGGATACAGCAAACCAACGGTGCCACCGGAAGACTAAGCACCAAAACTGTTGCAGCAGCAGTAACGGCTTATAAAGGATACCTCGGAATCTCTAAAAACGGAAAACGAATTGCCAAATTGGTGGAACAGGCCTATTTGCAACACGATAATTTAGCTGATGCCACCAGGTTTCTAGTAAATAACTTATTCGAGAAATATGGCTTGGTGATTGTAAATGCAGATGATGCTCAATTAAAAAAACAATTCGCGAATATCATTACCGAAGATATTATTCAGCATAATAGTGCAAAAAATATTGAAAATAGTTCGAAAAACCTGGAGGATTTAGGCTATAAAACCCAGGTAAACGGCCGTGATATTAACTTCTTTTACCTTATCGACAATCTGCGTGAACGTTTGATCTTCGAAAAAGGAAAATATATTGTAAATCATACAGATATTGGTTTTACCGAAGCGGAACTAAAAGCGGAAATCGAATCATATCCCGAGCGTTTTAGCCCGAATGTGGTGATGCGTCCGATGTACCAGGAAGTAATTTTGCCAAACATTGCTTATATAGGCGGCGGTGCAGAAGTAGCTTACTGGATGCAGTTAAAGGCAAATTTCGACTTTTATAAAGTTGATTTCCCGGTTTTACTGTTGCGTAACTCAGCTTTATTGATTGATAAACGCAGTGCGCAGAATTTATACCACTTAGGTTTTTCTTTAGAAGATATATTTTTACCAGTTGAAGAGTTAAAAAACATTTGGGTAAAACGAAATACAACTGCCCAATTGAGTTTGGCTGATGAAACCAGGGCCATTAACAGCATTTTCGATCAGATTAAGCTAAATGCCTATAAGATAGATAAAACGCTTTCTGTTTCTACCGATACGGCAAAACAACGAACCAACCATTTGTTAGCTAACCTGGAGAAGAAACTATTCCGTGCAGAGAAAAGGAAACATGAAACGGCATTGCTGCAAATTGACAATGTAAAGAAAAGACTTTTCCCAAATGGTGCACTTCAGGAAAGAACATTGAATATTGCGCCCATGTATGTAAATTATGGCGAAGATTTTCTTTCCTCATGTATAGAAAATTTTGAACCACTGGGCGGTGATTTTACTGTTTTATTACCGTAAATTATTTTTAGATTCGTCATGCTGTCCCGAAGCTTCGGGATCAGCATCTATCAAAAAAGACCCTGATCCCGATGTAAAATCGGGACAGGCTAACGACAAATAGTATAAAATGAACTTCATCACTTTTACCGAAACCAACCTCAGAGCTTTTACCTTTAGCGTTTTTAAAAAAATGGGCTGCTCTGATGAACATGCCGATTTAGCAACCGATGTTTTAATACGTTCAGATTTACGTGGAATCGACTCGCATGGCGTTGCCCGTTTAAGCGGTTATGTACGCCTTTGGGAAAAGAAAAGAATAAATGCTACTCCTGACATTAAAATCGTACATGAAACACCTACTACTGCCACTGTTGATGGCGATGCAGGCTTAGGCTTAGTGGTTGCACCTTTCGCAATGAAGGTTGCCATCGAAAAGGCAGAAAAATACGGTAGCGGATGGGTATCGGTTAAAAATTCCAATCACTTCGGTATTGCCGGATATCATGCCTTAATGGCGGTAGAAAAAGATATGATCGGCATCAGTATGACCAATGCAAGCCCTTTGGTAGCCCCTACATATGCTAACGAACGTTTATTGGGTACCAACCCTATGTGTTATGCTTTTCCCGCAGGGAAATACCCACCGGTGATTGTGGATATGGCCACAGCGGCGGCAGCTAATGGTAAATTAGAAATTGCGCAACGTGCCAATAAAAGCATTCCGGATGGCTGGGTTCAGGATAAAAGCGGAGAAAACTCTACTGATCCGAACGAATTAAAAAACGGCGGTTCGCTTTTGCCTTTGGGCAGCGATAAAGATCATGGCAGTCATAAAGGTTATGGGTTAAGTGCTACTGTCGATATTTTATCAGCGGTATTATCCGGCGCCAATTACGGGCCCTGGGTACCTCCATTTGTGGCTTTTTTAGAGCCATCGGCTAATCCGGTTGGCGAAGGACTTGGTCACTTTTTAGGCGCTATGCGTGTAGATGGTTTCAGACCAGCTGCAGACTTCAAAAATCATTTAGACAACTGGGTAGAACGCTTTAAAAGTGCAAAAACGATAGATCCTGATAAAAAGGTAATCATCCCTGGCGAACCTGAACATGAATTTGAGCAGGAAAGGAAAATCAGCGGTATTCCGATTATTGATGTTGTGGTAAAGGATCTGAATGAACTTGCTGTGAAATTGGGTATAGAAGAATTAAAATAGTTTCATTTAACCGCAAAGGGCGCTGAGAAAAAAGCGCTAAGTTAGCAAAGCGAGGTCAATACTAAGATTTTTCATCATTGCGAGTAGGCAGAACAAAGCAATCTGTTAATCCAAATCAAGAAAATGTCCGTATCAGCTTAACTACAAGCTATGCAAAGATAAAGTGCAAGGACGCAATAGGTATATTAATCCCATAAAATCTTTTTTGTCATTAAAGGGAGGCACAAATAAACAATCTATTTTTAACTCCTCTGAAGCTTGGAATGTTAAATCAAGAAACTAATTTCTGATAAGATTTAGCTTTTCTCATAATCAAAATATACCAACTACTGCTTAATACTTAATGGATTAAAAGATTTATAAAAAAAACTAATAGCATTTTTATGTATATTCGATTTATAATAATGTAATTTTAAACCTACAAGCCAAATTCAAACTATGATCAAAAAAAATCTTTATTCGCTCTTTGCAGTTTTATTCATTTTCATGATTTATTCCTGTGCTAAAAAACAAAATTTAGAAACCCAACAACACAGTGAAATACCTGAATCTGTATTAGCTAGTATTAAAGAAATGGGATTTAATACCAAGGGCATAACAATTATGAAAGATGGATATATTGTGGAAGGAGATATTTTTCTACCAAAATCTTCTCTAGGTAAGGCCACAAACTCTTCAAACTTAATCATTGCTAAATCAGAACAGTACCAAACCTATAATCTAGTTCAAAACTTACCTCGCACAATAACAATTTCTGTTTCAAATTTACCTGCTGTTTATTCAACAGCTGCAAGTAATGCAGTTGGAAGGTATAACTCATTAAACTTGAAAATCAACTTTCAACTTGTTAGTAGCAATGGAAATATTGAAATCATCGGCTTCAATGAAAGTAGCACCCTATTAGGGTATGGTGGTTTTCCTTCTTCAGGAAATCCTTTTAATCAAATTGGATTAAATACAAATCCTGTTGCATTCGGTACAAATCCAAATGTAGACTATATAACTTCTGTAATTCAGCATGAAATAGGTCACTGTATAGGTCTAAGACATACTGACTATTACGACCGGGGTTATAGCTGTCCAGTAAGTTGGGATGAAGGTAATAGCTATAATAGCGCCGATATTCAAAACTTTCCGGGCGCAATTCAAATACCTGGAACTCCCGCTTCTGCCGAGCCCAATTCACTTATGCTTGCCTGCAATAATGGTGTAGATCGTTCTTTTAATACAAATGATATCGTTGCCTTAAATTATTTATATGGTTATCCTACATATACGTACTCCTTCAGGGTTACAACCATGAGTAATACACCAACTTATTATGGATTAATACTTAATGGAACTCACATTGCTGCCACAATTTCTACCCCGCCAGTAAATACTACCGCCACTTATGTTTATAACATTAGCAGTTATAATCCAAGCTCGACGCTAGTAGTAAAAATAAGTTCAGGATATATGCCGGTATCTGCCACAGCAAATGCAAACGGCTCTACAGTTAATGGAGTTATAAATGCTACCGATAAAACAATTACTTTTTCTAATCTTAACATGTCTGTACAAAATGGCTATGTTTCCATTGCACTAAAGAATTATGGATTAGATTAATCTTAAAAAGCCGCAGATTTAACCAGAATCTGCGGCAAAATTACTTGATATGGTTTATACCCAACCATAGGAGGTATTTTTTTAAGGCTTAACAGTTAAATTATCTTTTAAATAAAGTGATTTACTTGATGATCCGATCATAATTCTATATTCCCCTGGAGCAACTTCCCATACATTATTGATATTGAGTGTTTGAAGCACCTCTTTATCCAGTTTGAATGAAATTACCTTTGTTTCGCCAGCTTTTAAATGTATTCTCTGGAAAGCCCTCAGTGCAAGAACTGGTTGTGCTAATTTGCTTAACAAAGGCCTCATGTATAGCTGCACCACTTCCTCACCATCGTAATTGCCTGTATTTTTAAGCTCGAAACTTAAGTTAGCAGATTCATTTCTAGCGATACTTTTACGGTTAAACTTCAAATTGTTGTAAGAAAAGTTCGTATAACTTAATCCATATCCAAATGGAAAAAGTGGTTCGCCGCTTAAGTTGTTATAATCATCACCTCTTCCCGTGGGTTTATGGTTGTAAACCAATGGTAACTGCGATTCATCTATCGGGTAAGTAATTGGAAGTTTACCTGATGGATTTGCCTTGCCAAGCAATACATCGGCAATGGCACTACCGCCTGCTTCGCCTGGGTACCAAACATTTAAAACTGCGTTTACTTTATTTAACCAAGGCTGCATATTGATGGCACTTCCACCGGTTAATAACACAATTATAGGCTTCCCGGTTTTTGCGAGCTCTTCCAGTAACAATTCTTGGTTACCAGGTAGGTTTAACATCGCCCGGTCTAAAAACTCTCCTTCTTTTATGCCTGCAACAAATACGATTGCATCATTATTTTTTGCAGCAGCCACCGCATCAGTTATTTCGTTTGATTTCTTGATGTTATAATCCCAGATCAGTTTGATTTTACCATTACCCTTAGGTTCAAAAAATTCGACCTTAATGGCATACTCCTTATTTTTCTCGAAATGAAATGGAACGATCTTCGTATTGAAAGATTTTTTGTCCCAATTGTCGATAAGCAATTGGTTATCCAGGTATAATCGGTAACCATCATTTCCCTCCAATCCGATATTAACGTTAGTATTTTGTGGTACCTTAATTTTGCCAGCCCACCTTACAGAATAATCATCCAATTGGAGCTGCTCGTCTGGTGGGTATAATGTCCAACTAAAATCAACAGCCTTATCATTTCCTTCTTTAACGGGCTTCCCTGATAATTGAAGTCCTTTGTAGTAGCTTCCGATTAGTCCTGCATTTTGATTAGCAGAAAGAAACTGGCTATCAACAGGAACATAAGATTGCAGTTCTCGGCTACTGCCTTTTACATAATTAACCTTAACGTTATTGGATACTGCGTTTTTTAAGCCATCCAATATATTTATTTTATTGTTTCCGGTACCGCTGTAGCCACCTAACCTGGCTTCAACAGCATCTTCCCCTACCAGTAGGATCTGCTTTGCACTTTTTAACGGAAGCGTGTTTTGATCATTTTTCAGGAGCACGAAAGATTTTAAGGCAGCTTCTTTGGCCAGATTATGGTTACTTTGATCGCTTAACATCTTTTCGGCGATACTTTCATCAACATAAGGATGTTCAAACAGCCCGAGTTCGAATTTCGCTTTCAAAACCCTGGCAAGCGCATCATCTATTCGTGATTTTGGAATGCTGCCATCTAAAAATGCAGGGAGAAAAAGTTTGTAATGGTTATAATCTACCTGAAAGATTACATCAAGGCCTGCGTTAATTGATTGTGCCGTGGCATCTTTATAATCTTTAGCTGTAAAATGTAACACATTAGCACCTCCAACTGCACCTGCATCAGAAATTACGAAACCTTTAAAGCCCCATTCTGTTTTTAGTTTAGTGGTAAGTAGCCATTTATTTGAAGTTGCCGGAGTACCGAAAACGCTGTTATAGGAAGTCATTAATGAACGGATACCTATGTTTTTAACCCCGTCTTTAAATGCCGGAAAGTGGATTTCTTCTAAAAAGTGTTTATCCATTTCAATCGGATAACTATCGCGACCGCCATCGCCAACATTGGCAATAAAATGTTTTGGGGTAACAATGATATTCTGCCTTTCTATTGCATTCATAAAAGCATGGCCCAGAACAGTTGTTAGATAAGGATCTTCTCCGTAGGTTTCTTCTACCCTGCCCCATCTTACATCTGTAGCCATATTGATTACAGGTGCCAAAAGATCTCTTAAACCGCGTGCCCTTGCCTCATTGGCAATAGCGGTACCGATTTTGGCCACTAAAGTAGTATCGAAACTTGCAGCCAAACCGATTGATTGCGGGAAGGCCGTAGCACCTTGCCTAACCAAACCATGTAAAGCTTCATCAAATGGAATAATCGGGATGCCCAAACGGGTTTCCTCAACAAAATATTTTTGAATTTTATTAACCTTTTTAGCCAGAGAAAGTCCGTCTTCAGAGGTATTGTAGGTTAACATTTGTTGTGCATTACCACTTCCCTGGGCAGCTGCACTTACCTGCAATCCAAAAATGCCTTGCTTAAACTGATCTTTGTTCTTTTCGGTTACGTCACCTGGGATCATAAATAACTGCCAGAATTTCTCTTCTGGCGTCATTCTCGAAATGAGATCTTTTACCCTCAAGTCGATACTTAATTTCGGATTTTTATAGGGTAAAGATTGCCCTTTTTTAACTTGAGCAAAAAGGCCACTGCAGAAAAATAATGCAGGCAATAAGTATAGGTATCTTCTCGGTTTCCGCATTACTAATTAGTTTCGGGTGTGAAAGAAAAAGTCAGGGCTATTTTCTCATCTGTTTTAGGGAAATTGAAGTGTACCTTGCCATCTTTCAATGTCCATTTTACCTTTTGCTTAGTACTTAAAATAGTAATGGGACTCCCTTTTTTAGGCATACTCCCTTGCCATGAAATTTCTTTGTTTGGGGTAATGCCTATTAAACTGATGCCGTAAATAGTTTTACCATCTTTACTTTGCGTAAACCAGTTTTGTCCATCATGGTAGTTTTTAGTAATCCTTGTTCCGTATATGGCAACACCATTTTTACTGGTCCACTTACCAATTTCGTCCAATCTTGTAATCACATGATCAGGCAGCGTTCCATCAGCTTTAGGTCCAATACCTAAAAGTAAACTTCCACCTTTGGCTACTATTTCTACTAATTTATGAACCACTTCGCCTGCCGATTTATACTGATCGTTGGGTACAAAACCCCAGGCGCCACCTAACGTCATGCAGCTTTCCCATGGGTAATCCAATTGCTTTTCAGGGATTTTCTGTTCAGGGGTTTGGTAGTTTTCAAACTGGCCATGTACCGTTCTATCTACCACAATTAAACCGGGTTGTGCTTTTCTGGCATCAGCGGCAATTTTAGGCATATCAATATCCTGGCTCCACGCTGGAATAGGCGCTCCCCATGAAAGTACTTCTTCATTTACCGATGCTAAAGGCCTTACCCAACCGCCATCTAACCACAAAATATCGATGCTTCCGTAATTGTTCATCAACTCGCCAATCTGGTTCTGAGTATAGCTTTTGAACATATTCCACCGCCATGGATTCTTTCTGATGTCGTAATTGTTATTTCTATCTGCAGTGGCATATTTGTCCCACCAATAGTATTGCGAATGCCAATCGGGTTTAGAAAAATAAGCACCGATCATAAAATTTTCTTTACGGAAAGCATCGAACACATATTTAGCTACATCTTTTTTAGCATTGGTTGAAAAAGGGCCTTTTGCAATGCTAAAATCAGATTGTTTCGTGTCGAACATGGCAAAGCCATCGTGATGTTTAGTGGTAAAAACCAAATATTTCATTCCTGCACTTTTACCTGCTTTGGCCCATTGCTCGGGATTAAATTTTGTTGGATTAAATTTTTCACTTAGGCCCCAATACCATTTCTTGTAATCATCGTACTTTATCGTACTGTCTCTGTCAATCCAGTCTTCCGAACAGATTGACCAGGATTCAATAATTCCAGGAACAGCATATAAGCCCCAGTGGATAATCATTCCAAACTTTTTATCCTGCCAGGCATCGAGTTTTTGCTTAACAGTTGGGTCTGTTGGCCACTCATATTTTGTCGATTCTTGTAGTATGTCGTTTCTTTGAGCACTTGAAAATTTAGTCAAAGCAATTAAAACAAGTGTCAGGAGATATTTTATTTTCATTGTAATTCTGTTTTTAACTTAATCTTTTTTCATTTTAATTTTTTCGGTCTGATATGCTCCGATATTTCTACCTTGAATCTGACCATTTTCAATGGCCGGTCTGTAATGTATACCGCCATAAAGTCTACTAATAGCGGCTTCATTAGCAGCTTGATTAAAAGAAGTGAAGCTTCGCACGGGTAATCCGAAATCAGTCTCAGTATTATCCTGAAACTTAAAGTTATCACCAAATATTTTGGTTAGCACATAGGCTGCTGATGTTGAAGCAACACTGTGTCCACTCGGGTATTCGGGAAATGGAGGTGTTTGCAAAATTGGCCGCCAATTTTCATCGATATTTGCATCAATAAATGTTTCAGGCCGAATGTAATTGCTTCTATATTTCTCATCCCAACAGCTGATAAAGGCATCAAATAATGCAATACAGGTAGATGTATAAGCAAAGCTACTTTGAACATAATTAAAACTTTTTAGCTTGCAGGCGATGCCAGTTATCGAAATCCAGTGCGCTCCGGGTGATATCTTTTTTGTAGCATAGTTCATATGCCCGTTCAGATTCAAAAAGAATGGATTACAGTCCCAGAATTTAGCAATATCAAGCTGTTTTTTATCCAGGTTTTTACCAACCGTGTAAACTTCATTGGCATTGATATAAAAAGTACTGTTTTTATCTTTACTGTAAGGAGGAGGAGCTGCAGGTTTAAATTGATCAGCAGTTTTCATCACAAGAGGCCTTATTCTATTCCAGTAAGGTTCTACAGCTGCCATGTAGCCAGGGGGCGTGGGGGCCCAATTGCCTTCTTGCTTTACTAAACTATATCGCCTTAATTTACGTGTTTCTTTATACTTATCCTGATCGACCCATTTTAAAACCGTATCAGACACCGTTTTACCATATAAAATTGAATTTTGTACTACTGTATCAGGATAGCCCTTAGCTTTATACCATGAAAGTATGCTGTTTAAACTATCTAAGGCCACTTGCTCTGAAAAGACAAGCCTTTTTCCAATCTGCCAATAGGCGTAAGTTGCAGCGACTGAATAACTAATTTGTTTTTTATCTGCATTTGGAATGCCATTAAAGCTATTCAACTGTCCTTTTAAAGATTGAAACTGATTATGGTTTTTCGCCTGAATTTCGTAAGCAGCAATGTTTGCATAAACAAAAATTCTACTCGCAACCGGCGGAGAAAATATATCACTTACAATGATATCAGAAAGTGCCTTTTGCGACCTATGCAATGGTAAAGGATCATTTTCGCTTTTGTACCACTGAGCACTAGCACTGGTTGAAATACAGATAAACAAAAATAGATATATCTTCATGATACTGGTTTTAATTAGTAGTCTTTAAAAGCTGGACCTTATCATTATTTTTAACAACAATAATTTTTTTGATTGCTCCCTTAATCTCAATCATATTCCTAACATCACCATCTATATACAATCCTGAATCATAAGAGGGCACCACTTTAAAATCGCCCTTTCCATTTCCAACTAAAAGTAAGCCCAAACCTGCATCTGTCTGACCGAGCTGAACCCGATATGGGTAAAAATTTCCCGACAAAAGGATATCATCTTTCCCATCCTTATTAAAATCATCTACAACCACACCCCATGTTCTCGAAAACTGCGCCTCGATTGGAAGTGTCTTAATTGTAAATTTTCCACTTCCATCGTTTAATAAAATGGAGGTTTCCAGTTGTTTACAATAAAATTTTTGACTTTTACTCAACTGCTCTGGAGTAAATAATTGTTCTATTGTGATATCAGCATAAGAGGCATAATTTAGAAACCGTTTTTTTAATTGAACCATCTGATCAAGTAGCTCATCTCTGGAAGCCATTGGATAATTTTGTCCTTGAATGTAATAACACATAACTGGATCTAATACGCCATCATTATTAAAATCACCGGCATAAACAGTTACTGGCTGCTTACTACTGGCTTTAAATTGATTGTTTAAACCACAGTTACCAACAATAAAATCCATTGCCCCGTCCTTGTTTACATCCATCGGTACAATTTTACTCCACATACCATCTGAATTTTCTAGTCCAGAATCTTTATCATATTTTAAAACCCCTTTATCATTTTTGAATTTCTTTAATGGCATCCAATCACCGCCAATTAACAGTTCTGGGTATCCATCAGTATTCAAATCCTGCCATAAAGCAGTAACAACCATACCTGCATACTCCAAATCTGGGGCGAGTTCTTTGGTTACATCAATAAACTTTACCTCTCCGCCTTTTGATTCGTTACGTAATAAATAACTTTTACTGCAGAGCGGGAAAGATCCTGGTTTACTCATACCGCCTACAAAAACATCCAAATCTCCATCTTTATCAAAATCAGCAATGCTTATGGCCTGTTTACTACTCCACATTTTTGGCAATGCATTTTGTGCCTTATTAAAAATACCTTTCCCATTATTTAAATATAATCGATCCTGATACTCTGGGGCATTTTCATCATATTCATTTCCACCGCTTACCACCCATAAATCTAAAGCCCCGTCGCCATTTGCATCAAAAAAAACGGCATTTACATCTTCACTTGCTTTATCTTCTTCCCAGGGTTGACTTAGAGAAGAGCTAAAATTCCCCGCTTTATCGCCCAAGAATAATTTACCTGCCTGACCAATTGCCCCTCCTATAAAAACATCTTCTATTCCATCTTTGTTAACATCGGCCTTAGCTAGGGCAGGTCCAAATTTAGATAGTTGATAGGGTAAAAGGGTTTCGCCTTTAAAATCGATAAAATCGTTTTCATGATGTTTAAAATCCAAGCCTGATTCTGCGGTATAATCTGTAAATATTGCTTTTGGTGTAATAATATTCTCTTTTTTGGTTGCAGCTTCATTCTGCTTAACCGTTAGCGTCTGATTTGATTGTATATTTTCAATCAAACTTTCTTTCCCATCAGGCCAAACTATTTTTACATAATTTATTTTATTGTTTTTACCTAAACCAAAACAATTGATTTGATCTACACTTGATTGATAACCACGTACTACATACTTTTCCTGATACTGTAAATTATCATCTGTTTTAATATAAATTTTAGCTCCGATTGCTGCTGTATTTGATCCTGCTCCAATAAGATTAATTTTTAAATAATTCGATTTCAGTAAATCGGAATTATTCCTATACACCATTACCGGTGAGTTTATATTACAAATAATTAAATCCAGATCACCATCATTATCCAGATCAGCATAGGCAGAACCATTTGAAACGGAAGGTGTTGAAATGCCCCATTCCACAGTTTTGTTGGTAAAAGTTAAATCATGGTTGTTTGAAAGAATATAATTTGAGATTTTATTCGATGGCATTTTTTTCACCAGATCGAAGGTTTGAAATTTCAAACTCCCTTGTTTAAGTGATTCTTTTTGAGCATTTGCAACGGTATATTTCAGAAAATCCATATCAGTAAAGTCTCTTAAATACCCGTTAGTAATAAATAAATCCTTCCATCCATCGTTGTCAAAATCAGCAAATAAAGGTGCCCAACTCCAATCTGTATTAGAAACGCCTGCAAGCTGCCCAATTTCACTGAAACGTAAGCTGCCATCTTCGGCAAGTCCTTCGTTTAAATGGAGCATATTTCTCATTTGCTGTTGATAATATCCACTATCAATTAGCAAATGATATTGATCATATTCATCTGGTCCTTTCAGCAATTTTTGCCGATGGTTATCCTCGGGTAGCATATCGAGTGTAATAATATCTGGGCGGCCATCATTATTATAGTCAGCAATATCTGAACCCATTGAATATTTGGAGATATGCTTGATAGATTTCCTGATACTTTCTGAAAAAGTGCCATTTTTATTGTTGATATAAAGGCAATCTTGCTCGGTATAATCACTTGAAGTATAAATATCCGGCCAGCCATCGTTATTCAAATCGCTTACCGCCACATTCAGTCCAAAATTTAATGCATTATTTATAATCCCTGAGGTTAACGTAACGTCTACAAAATGAGGTTGATTGTTTTTAGAATCATTTCTAAATAAACGATTCCCATATTTCATATTTGGGGTAGATCGTACTTTTTTAGTGTTTAAAAAAGGTTTATATGTTTGGTTTGAATGATTCAGCAAAAACATATCTAAATCACCATCCTTGTCGTAATCAAAAAAAACTGCTTGTGTAGATTGGGTTCCTATTGCATCAAGGCCGTAAACCTCTGCCATGTTTTTAAAAACAGGCATACCACCTTTTATTCCCTGGTTAATAAATAACTCATTTTTAAGTTTACTGTCAGGGAATTTTCCGGAATGACTTACATATATATCGGGTAAGCCGTCTGCATTTACATCAGCAATACATACCCCTGTTCCCCAGGTACCATTTCCTCTTACACCTGCTTTATTCGTAATATCTTCAAATTTTAAATTTCCTTTGTTAAGGTATAATTTATGATCTGATGCATTTGATGAAAAAAAAATGTCTGACAAACCATCGCCATTAAAATCGGCTACTCCAACACCCGATCCATTATACAAATATTCATAGTTCATAACGTGTAATGAATCCGTTTCAATTACGCTATTCACAAAACTGATATTTGTTTCCTTTGCTGGTAATAAGGTAAATAATGGCTGTTGTGCATTAGCGTTGTTAACAACAGCAGCTTGCATTGAGAAAAAAAGTGCTGATAGCCATAGTCTTATTTTCATGGTACTTTTTATAAATCAAGCTAAAATTAAATTACACAGTTGGTGGTAAGCCTTATTTTAATTGTATTTGTTCATCATTTTCTTTATAGGGCAAAAACACAAGTAACATGGTCAGCATCTCATCGGTAGATTTCATGTCGTTGGCCGAATAAACATTTCGAGGCGGGTTACTTGGATTGTTTGGATTACTCTTTGTATTGTCGTAAGTGCCCTCTATTGTTAGTATAGAGCCCTTAGGGATTTTTACTAAATTTTTAAATTGATAAATTTCTTGCCATCTAAAATCCCAGGATGGAATTGAAACGAGTTGTATTGTATCTTTCTTAGGCGTTACTGCGTATGATTTGAATATCTTACCCAGGTAATGCATATGCGGCCAAATGTATAATAAAGATTGATCTTGCGGTGTTGTGATTTTTAGTTCGAACTTTCTTACTGACTCCGCGGGGATAAAAAAGTAAGGTTCAATAGATTTTTCGCCTACACCGGCAGAACCTAAGCTAATTACTTCTACTTTCCGCCCAATTGGTGTTTTTTTGAAAAAGAAATTTACTCCTGAGATATTCTCTTCCTCCTTTGAAACCGGAGCAAAGTGTATAGTTAATAATATAACGCCACGTTTAGGCATCACCCAACCAAAATTATTTGGATAAGATTCATAAGATGTCCCTGGAATCCACCCCCCGTAATAGGTCATTGTTTTCTTAAAAGGAAAATACTGTGAGTATTTAGTCCTATCATCTTCTGTTAAATTTAAAAAATCGGCTCCTTGGTTAATATCTATATCATCTGCTACGGGATGAATAGCAAAGTTAGCGTGATGCACTACCTTTTTATTGGATGAAAAAAACTCCATTGCTTCTACATTTTTTTCAGTGCCGATGTCGAAAGGGATTTTAAAAACAATGAACCGCTCTTTGTTATCACCTAAAACTTTAAATGGTTTATTCGTTTTTAAAACAAGATCCGGTTTTCTAAAATATTGGGTGCCATCTATATATGTTTTAACTGGTTTTTTGGGCATTTCACTAATATCGCCCATGGGCATTTTCGCATCAACCCATTTGGCTATAGTTAGCTTTTCTTCATCCGTTAATGATCTATCATTCTTAAATAGTCTGTAGTGGTTATCTG
This sequence comes from Pedobacter ginsenosidimutans, assembly GCF_001442625.1. GTDB lineage: Bacteria > Bacteroidota > Bacteroidia > Sphingobacteriales > Sphingobacteriaceae > Pedobacter > Pedobacter ginsenosidimutans. The sequence goes on from NZ_LMZQ01000005.1 coordinate 42,160, forward strand.
GTTTCCAAGGCGGCATATAACCAGATTGAGTTACCTTTTTAATAAAAGAGCCTCTTTTTGCAACATCCTCGTAGGTTAATAAAGCAAATGGAGCAGCTTCTCCAGGTCTGTGGCAGGGCTGGCACTTATTTTGAATAATATATGCAACATCTTTATAATAAGTTACCTTTTGGGCACTTACATGATTTATGCAAATGAATATCCCAAGTATAATGGTAATAACTTTTGATAATACTAAAGATTTTGAATCCATTATATGTCGTTAATTAAGCACCCTACAGGAATCGTTTTTTTAAAAGTTTGTTTGCCATTTGACAGGTCTTTTATAGCTGCTTCGAGATATTTTTCGGTAATTACCAAACGTTTCTGTCCAAGCGAGGAAGACCAGTTATCGATTAATCCGCTATAGGTTATGGCGCCCATTTTATTGATTAAAAAAACCTCAGGTGTAGTGGTTGCACCTAGATACTTTGATAATCGTTTGTCTTTGTCTGTTAACAGATCGAAGTTGATACCATATTCATTTTTAAGTTCGTTTATTTCTTTTATTGAATAACTGGTACCTGGGATTACACCGTAAAAATTGATGCTTTTATTCGCATTTTGAAGTTTTACCAAGCCTGGTAAATAATTTTTGCATAGCGGACATTCGGGGCTTAAAAAGACAATGACTGTTGTTTTGTTTAAATTAATTCGACTTTCTTTACCTGTTAAATTGATTAATTTAATCGCATTTATTTTTGCAGGGGATATTAAATTTTCCTGAGCTTTGATAAAAACAGGAAAAATAACGATAGCGAGCAAAAAACTCAATCGAATAAAAACATTAGATAATTTCATTGCTTTTAATTAAAAAGAACCCTTAGTAAAATGACTAAGGGTTCTTTTAATTTAGTGATTATTTTTTATCCCACCAAACACGACCAAAAGGATCATTTGGTCCGGCACCAAAATCAGGATTTTTAGCCATTTCGGCAATCGCAGCCTGCTGATTTGCATAGTTTAAATTAGTGGTACTTAACAAGTCTATACCAGCTCTACGAGCTAATGGTAATACACTTCCATTGGCTTTTAATTCCGACCATGCTAAAACCGATGTAGTATTGGGAAAGCCAGTTCTTTTCCACCAAGCCCAAGCTTCTAATGGCTGTCTGTAAAGATCGAGATAAGCCTGACAGGCGATTTGATCAGTAGCTTTAGCTGCATCGTATTTAATTCCAACTTTGTTATAATATGTATCGATTGTTGGAATAGTTACCGCGTTAAAGTTTGCCACTTTCGCATCAACAGCCCTATCACTGTAAAATTGAATAGACGCATATACACCATTTTTATACCACGTTTCTGCAACATCTGTAGTAACACCACGCGCTGCAAGATCTGCACGTATAAAGCAATATTCTGCGTAAGTTAAAACAGGATAAAATCCTTTGCCTGTTCCAGCACCTAAGCCGTCGGCCTCGTTATAATTAGGTGTAAATAACCTGTGTTGCAACTGTGATAAATTATCTATAGAAGCGTACAATGGTGCGTTTGCAGGTAATTTTGCTTCATCAGGGCTAGTAAAACTTCCAACATAATTTCCTGCTGCATTTGGACGATAGAAGGCCGATAATCTAGGATCGCCTTTTGCAACAAGAAAATCTAATACCGGTTTACCTGCTGCAAAATTTCCAGGGTTAAAGTTTCCAGCACCATCTGCATACGATGGGCCAACCTTAAGCATCCACGAATCGTTAACGTTTGCCATCTGAACTGGATCTGCTAATACTTCAGTCGCAATTGCTTTCATTTTAGTTGGGTCAACTTTTATTAAGCGAATAGCTATTTTCAAACGTAAAGCATTTGCTGCTTTAGCCCAAAGTGTTGCATCACCATTGAAATACGGATCATTTCCGGCAAGACTGATCTGACCTGCTGGTGTGGTTTTCAAAGTAGCTACAGCTGCTTTTAATTCTGCATCAACTTTTGCAAATACTGCCTGTTGAGTATCATATGCAGGAGTTGTAGTACCACCATACCTTGCCTGAAAAGCTTGAGCATATGGAATGCTTCCGTTGATATCGCTCACATAAAATGCATAATATGATAAAAGTATCTGCGAAATTGCTTTCATGTGTACTCTTGCATTTTTATCAGCGTCAGGCATTTGTTCAATATTCTTTATAGCATCGACCAAAGCTGGACCTAATCTGCCATAAAATATTTTACCATACCGGGTATTGAATTGTGAACCAACATTATTAAAATTCAATCCATTTCCTGTACTTAAGGTCGCATATTGCATCCATAGATTGGCTGCGCGATAAACATCGGCAAAATACTCGAAATCATCTTGCGAACCCACTGCCGCACGAAGAAACTGATCTTCAGGTTTAACTTCGTATAACGTAGTAGGATTTAAATTTGCTTCTACAAAGCTTTCCTTTTTACAACCGCCCGCTACAAGCAAAGCTGAAACCATCAGGAAATATATTTTTGTTTTATTTATAGTCTTCATATCTGTATTTTTTTAAATAATTAGAACGATGCCCTAACATTAAAACCTAAACTTCTAACCAAAGGCCAGCCTCCATATTCAGCAAAAGCACCTGCTCTATTGCTAAAAATACTTTCAGGATTAATACCATCCTTAGCCGTTTTATACAAATAGGCTAGATTTCTACCTGTTAAGTTTAAGCTTAAAGTATTTATTTTCAGTTTACTTAAATATTTGCTAGGCACGGTGTATCCTACAGTTACTTCGCGAAGCGCCACCCAAGAATTTTCAAATACCGAATACTCTCTGATACCACTAGACCATTGACTTAAATTTTCATAATATGCATAAGCCGGTATTGGTTTTAATAAACCTTGTTTAACAGCATCTGCATAAGTCATTCCACCTAAATCTACTCCATTAGCTTTTAATCCATCATTTAATACACCATCAGGAATAATACCATCATGTTGCACTACACCGTTTGCATCGGTATAAGTTACACCACCTGAAGCTTCATCCCTTCCAAAAAGTGAATTGGCGAACGAACCATTGGCTGATCCATATTGATGGGTTCCTGAAGCCATTAAACCACCAATTTTAGCATCAATTTGAAAGCTTAAGGTAAAGTTTTTATAAGATAATTCTTGTCTGGTACTTGCAAGATATTTCTCCATCATAGTACCCAAATTTTTCTTGGTACCATCATAATCCTGAGATCTTACATAGGTGTAATAACCACCAGTAGTTCCATAACCAGTATTACCTATTACTTTCTTGCCATTACTTGGGCTGGCAATTGGATTACCGCTTGCGTCTTTCTTTTGATAATATGAAAAAGCAGAACCTGTGATCAGCGAACCATATTGTTCGCCTACTCTGGCAACTGAAGTGATGTCATTACCAAAAGCTAAATCTAAGTCATAATTTTCAACTCCAGGTGCCAATTCTAAAATTTTGTTGCGGTTACGTGTAAAAGTAACTGATGCATTCCAATTAAAATCTTTTGATACAATTGGCTTAGCAGTTAACAAGATTTCAATACCTTGATTTTGGATATTACCTGCATTTAAAGCTTGTGAACTAACTCCAGATTCTTGCGGTAATGAAAAACTTAAAATTTGATTGTAAGAGTTTTTCTTATAATAAGCAAAATCAATGTTAATACGGTTCTTTAAGAATCCTAAATTGGTTCCAATTTCAAGTTCCTTAGTTAACTCATTCTTTAAATTATTGTTTTTAAGAATATTGTCACTAAATCCATAAACCGATTGATTACCACCATTAGCATTACTAAAAGTACCATCTTGTAACCTATAGTAACCAGCTGTATTAGTATATTGTGGCATGGCCGATAATCCTGTGTAAGAATAGGATGCTCTTATCTTACCAAAAGATAATAAGGAACTATTCTTGAATGCAGGTAACTCGGTGAATATCCAGGCCAATCCTACACTTGGATAGAAGTATGAATAATTACCATGACCGTCTATATAGGTAAGTGCTGATGACCAGTCATTTCTACCACTAAAGTTTAAGGTTAACATGTTTTTCCAGGTAATATCTCCATACAAATAAACCGCATCTGTACGTTCCCCTAAATTTGGATAGGCCGTTGTTGATGCTGGATTGATAGAGTTAGCGATAGAGTATACATCAGGAATTTTAAGCCCACCATTAGTGTAGGATCTGTTGTAAAAAGCAGAGTTACCCAAGTTCTTTTGATAGGTTTCCGCTCCTATTGAGGCATTCAATTCAAAATCACTTGATAACTGTTTACTCGCATTTAATAAGCCTTGAATACGATAAGATTTATTGGTATTTTGTGTTATTTCATAATCACCACCTGAAAAGGCTACACCAGCTCCTCTATTTTTTCTTTCATAAGCAATATTATAAAAGTTTGTATTGGTTCTTACCAAAGCCGAAAGCCATGGAAGAATTTTGATGTTTACATCAATATTGGCCAATAAATTGTTTTCCTTCTGAGTTCTATTATCATTTTGAAGTCCATAAGCAAATGATCCTATGCCATATGGGTCGTAAAGATTTCGATTACTAGAACCTAAAGCTCCTCCTGTTACCGGATTGATATTATTATTGATATAGGTCTCTAAATCAACATTTCTAGGTTTATAGTAAGTAAATGCAAATAAAGGGTTATTCGCACTTCCTTGTCTTGCCGGATTCAATGAATTCGACATGGTATAATTTATACTCGCATCAACTGAAATTGCTTTTGAAATTACCCTGGTTACTCTAAAGGCAAACGCATCTCTTTTTAGATTATTACCTGGTAAAACACTAGAATTATATAAATTGGTATAGGCTAACCGGTATGTTGTGTTTTCGTTTGCACCCTCTACCGATACGTTTGTATTGATAAACTTTCCAGTATTAAAATAATCTAACGGATTATTCGCTACCCATGGTCTCATTACTCCATCTAGGTCCTTAACCATTCTACCATCCAACTTAGGCCCAAAAGAATAACCACCTACATAGTAACCTGCAGATTGATCAACAATATCAACTCCGTTAGCATCTTTAGCAAATACTGGAGAAATTCCACCTCCATATTCGTTTTGAAGGTCTACAAATTTATAGGCATCATCAAAAGAGCTAGTCTGAGAAACAGTTACTCCCAAGCCCTTGGTAGTTTTACCCTTTTTTGAAGTAATTAATAATACTCCGCCTGCTGCCTTAGAACCGTATAATGCCGATGCGGCCGCTCCTTTTAATACGCTAATACTCTCTATATCATCAGAGTTAATGTTTTTCATGATATTACCAAAATCTGCAGCATCGCCCCATGAGTCTGCTCCAGATGTACCTGGCTCCAGCAATATTCCGTCATAAACAACTAAAGGTTGTGTATTTGAACTTAACGATGAATTTCCCCTGATTCTAATCCTTGAAGAAGAAGTAGGGCCACTGGCACCTTGGTTAATCATAACACCAGCTACCTTGCCTTGTAAAGCATTTACCACATTGGCGTTATTTGCTTGGGCTAATTCTGCACCACCAACGGCTGTTGCTGAATAACTTAGTCTTTTGACATCTTTTTTAACACCAAAACCAGTAACAATAACTTCATTTAGTGCTTTAGAATCATCGTGCATTACAATGGCTAGATTTGATGAGGCAGCAACTTCTTGAGTGACTAAACCAATAGATTTAAAAATCAATCTAGCGCCATCTTTTACTGTAAGTGTAAATCTACCGTCAGCGTTGGTAGAAGTTCCATTTTGAGTTCCCTTTTCGAGAACACTTACCCCAGGAATGGGATCACCGGACGCGTCTTTTACCGTACCGGTAATATTCGTCTGTGCAAAAGCTGTTATTGTTAAAAAACATAACAACAACATACTTAGACACTTTAAGTACATTTTTTTCATAATTTTTAGTTTAGTTAGTTTAAAATAAGTTTAAGGTAGTATTGTGAGACTTGGTAAGTTGATTTTTATTTTTGCATATACATTGGTTTTATGTTTAAGAATCTCTTTAATCAAATTGATTATACTCTACTGTCAAACTCCCAGCAGCCAATAATTCAGCTTCATCCGTCAGGGTAGAGAGCTTTATTTCGGTTTGTTCGGCTATTCGTGGAATACAAAACTCATGGATGGCTTGTTGGATTGGTGGCAAAAGCATTTTACCTGCCTTAGCTCCTCTTCCACTTAAAACAATACACTGAGGGTTCAAAAGATGGATTAATGTGGCTACCCCTTTGCCCAATTGAAAAATAGCTTTAGCCAATACTGATATGGCCACAGGATCTTGCTGACTTACAGCATGTAAGAAATGATCTGCAGGGTGTTTACTTTTGTCTTTAAACAGTTTTTTCATACTCGATTCAGCACCTCCGGCTATTGCTTCTTCTGCCCGCTTAGCCATTACCAATAAGGAAGTATCAACCTCTAAACAGCCTCTTCTGCCGCAAGAACACAAATTATCGCTGTCTGAAAGTGGGATGTGACTAAATTCACCAGCACTGCCGCTACTGCCCCGGTATAATTTACCATTTACAATTATTCCCAAACCTGTTCCCCAGCCAATATTAACCACCATTACATCTTTTAAATTAACAGCTTCTCCGAAGTTTAATTCGGCCAGTGCAATCAAACTAGAATCGTTATCTATATATACAGGTAAATTTATTTCAGAAGAAAGATAATTCTGTAAGGTTGTTCCTTCTTTAACTTTAAGAAAAGAGTGGTTAATTCCTTCATCGGCATTAACAAAACCCGGCATACCAATACCAACCCCTAAAATATCTGTTCTGTTGATTTCAGATTGATCGATACTGGTGTTGATGAAATTTACAAGGTCGCCAATATCACTTTCTTTTGATGACAGTTCAAACTCTAAAGTCCGAATTGGTGTAACCATTGTTCTTGAAAGGTCGTAAATGGTTAACCTGGATGTTAGCTGATCCATTGCAATGGCTACAATATATTTTTTCAAATTTGGATTGATCAAGAACATTGCAGCCCTTCTGCCACCTGTTGATGGTGCAAAACCCTCTTCTATAATATAGCCCTCAGCTATCAAATTATTAACTACAGCGGTAACCAAAGGCAAACTCTTTTGCGTCAGCTTACTCAAATCTGTAAGTGATAGCGATTTCTTATAGTATAAATGCTTAATAATACCAGCCCTTAGGCGCTGATTTTTCTCTACAATTACAGACATGATATTTGATTACAGATCAAACTTAAAAAATATTTTTAAAACATCATAATACTTTTTAATTTTTTTTAAAAGTTAATTATCAATTGGCCATAAACAAAAAGGGCGAATAATCTTCGATTATCCGCCCTTTTTAAAGAATTATATTTTATTAATGGATCCCCATAAACAACCTGCTCCATCTTATTTTATGCAATAAAGATGCCGTACTATCCCAGCTCATCCAAACAAATAAAGCTTTACCTACAATATGGTCTTCAGGCACAAAACCCCAATAACGCGAATCAGCCGAATTGTGGCGGTTATCACCCATCATCCAATAGTAGTCCATTTTAAAAGTATAAGTAGTGGCTACTTTATCATTAATATACCAAACACCAGCTTTTTGCTCTACTTTGTTTCCTTCATAAGTTCTAATCGCCCTGTAATACAGCGGCATGGTATTACTATCGATTTTAACCGTCCATCCTTTTGAAGGGATTTTAATTGGCCCGAAGTTATCCCTGTTCCAAACCCTGTTTGGATCGTTTGGAAAAACACCTCCCGGAACAGCTCCTGCAGGATCAGGACTTAAGGTAACTGATTTCACAAAATCAAATGTTTTTAATTTTTCTGCAATTTCTGGAGATGCATCTACAACGTATGTCTTATCTGCAATAGCAGGTGTTCCACCTAAATTCAGTTTAAATTCATCAAGCACAGAATAATTAAAGTCCATGGTTTTAAACTCGATGCGATATGGCATCATACCCGTGTTTTTTAAAGGCTCATTTTTGCCATTTACATTGGCAATACCATTGCTCATCGAAATTACATCGCCCGGAATACCTATACATCTTTTAATAAAGTTCTCACGTTTATCTACCGGGCGGTCTATTATCGTAAATGTGCTCCTCACCTGCTGCCGGCCCATGCTGCGTTCTAATGCGTAATAACTTTCTGCCTGGTTTTCAACTGCCACAGTATCTCCTTCAGGAAAGTTGAATACCACTACATCGTTTCTTTTAATTTTAGATAAACCCGGTAAACGATGATATTTCCATTGCACACCATCCCAGTAAGCTTTGGTAGAAGTAGTTAAAGGCATAGTATGGTGAGCAAAAGGAAAAGCAACCGGAGTCATCGGGATACGTGCACCATAATTAACTTTACTCACAAAAAGGAAATCGCCAATAAGCAAAGATCTTTCCATCGAACCAGATGGAATGGTGTAAGCCTCAATAAAAAATACGCGGATGATGGTTGCTGCTACTACTGCAAAAACAATTGCATCAACCCACTCACGGGTTTTAGTTTTTTTCTTCTTTGGGGCATCTTTTTTTCGTTGCCAGAATTTATAATTCATATATCTTATTTTTGGTTTGCGATTTATTAATCGGCTACCTGTTATCTGTAATCCTTCGGTGTGATTTCACAGATTTAGTGATTTCACAGATTATATTGTGCTTTGGTCTTTCAGCTTTAGGCTTTGGACTTTATTCAAAAATATCAGTAATGCTGAAAAATCCTTTTTTATCTTTCAACCATTCTGCAGCCACAACAGCACCTAAAGCAAAGCCAGCTCTATTATGAGCAGTGTGTTTAATTTCTATTTCATCTACCTCACTACTGTAAATTACAGTGTGTGTACCTGGAATATTTTCTATCCTATGCGATTCTATCAGCAATTGTTCCGCTTTCGGAAACAATTCAACATCAGTTCCTACCACTTCATTTAACCACTCCTCTTTTCTGTCCAGGTTGTCTACAATCCCTTCTGCAAGGGTAATGGCTGTACCACTTGGAGCATCTAGTTTTTGCGTATGATGAATTTCTTCTACCTGAACCTCATATGCCGGGTAGTTATTCATCAGCTTGGCCAAAGTTTGGTTAAGCTTAAAGAATAAATTTACGCCAATACTAAAGTTAGACCCATAAAGTAAAGTATTGTTACTGTTGTTGCAATCGTCTTTAACTTCCTGGAGTTTGCCATACCAGCCGGTTGTACCTACTACTATTGGCACATTGGCGTCAAAACAGGCATCAATGTTTTTTAAAACCGAATCAGGTGTGCTAAAATCGATAGCTACATCTGCTGATTTTAAATTTTGTCTGGTTAAATCCTCCTGATTATCAATCGTTATTTTTAAAACAATTTCGTGGCCACGTTCCACTGCAAATTTTTCGATAATCTGCCCCATTTTACCGTATCCTAAAAGCGCAATTTTCATGTGTTTATGTTTATTTTCAGTTTTTATTCTTGTTATATCTAACCCTTAGCAGCGGATAAACAATTATGATTTCAAATGTAGTATCCTATATTGAATATCCATGATGATTAGATATTAAAATTTTAGTGATACTTTCAATGCTGGTGTTGCATTGAAACCATACATCGAATTGGTATTAATCATTGATGGCATTACCTTAAAAGAAAGGTTATCATCAATATTGAAGAAATGCAAACGGGCTGCAACATAGGCATCAACTACATTGGCGAAATAAACCAAACCGTAGGAGAACAATACAATCTGTTTATTTCTTCTATAGGTATCTTTACGTTGGGTTATGCCTGTAGTAGAATAGCGGCTGCCAAAAGGGCCGTTAGGGTCAGGCTGATCACTATGCGAGTCGCGATACTGTAATTCTGTTAACGCTAAATTATATTGTTTGCTACTTTCGATATACGACATGGTAAGTACGGTTATGCCACCATAAATAGCTGCAATTTTACCACCGGTATATAGCTTTTGAAAAAACTGGCTTTTTCCGGCTCTTGTACCATAACCATCCTTAAGCAGTTGTATATTGTACAATTGCCCCCACCCAGGTATAATCATCGATCTGAAAACCGCTTTTCTACCGGCAACCTTGCCCGGATTAACATACTTGGCTTTCATCGAATCCTTTCTGGTCATCGGTTTTTTAGCCGCAGTATCTAACGATTTAGATAATTTAATTTTCGAAGTATCAGCAGGTTTTAATACCGTATCCTTAACCTGCGCCGAGGCTAAGTTTACAAGAAAAAATGTAAATGCAGCAACCAGTATTAAAAGCTTAGTCTTTTGCATTACCAGTCTAATAACTCTAAAATCCGGTTTAAGTCGTCATCACTCATAAAAGGTATTTCTATAGCACCCTTACCGTTCTGACTTACTTTTAACTTTACGCGGGTAGCAAATTTAGAAGCCAGATCGTCCTGTAATTTTTGATATTGAAAAGAAACAGCTTTTTCTTTCGATTTTTCGCTGCCTTTTAAAGGTACATGCTGCAAATTACGTACAAGTTCTTCTACCTTACGTACCGATAATCCTTTTTCTAGAATTTCCTGGTGGATAAACAATTGTTTGTCAACACCATCAACATTAATTAAGGCTCTTGCATGCCCCATGCTAATTTTCTGATCGCGGATGGAAGCCTGAATAGCTGGAGGAAGTTTTAGCAAACGCAGGTAATTGGTAACCGTTGTACGGTTTTTACCTACCCGTTCGCCTAATTGCTCTTGTTTTAAGCCTACCTCATCAATCATCCTTTGGAAACTTAATGCTACTTCAATGGCATTTAAATTTTCGCGCTGAATATTTTCGATCAAGGCCATTTCCAACATCTGTTGGTCGTTGGCACTGCGGATGTAAGCAGGAATCTGTGTTAAGCCAGCTAGTTTCGAAGCCCTGAACCTACGCTCGCCAGAAATGAGCTGGTATTTGTTTGCGCCAAGTTTTCTAACCGTAATGGGTTGTATTAAACCTTGTATCTTAATCGAATCGGCAAGCTCGTTTAAAGCTACCTGGTCAAATTCGGTACGTGGCTGGTATGGATTGGTTTCAACTTCAGTTAAACTTACGTGACTGATATTGCCAATCTGCTCGGTTTCGCTAACAGCATTTACCTGCTGTTTCGGCGGATGAGAAGATTCGCTATCATCTAAAAGCGCACTTAACCCTCTTCCTAAACCTGTTTTTCGCTGAAAAGATGTCATCTATAATTTATAAAGTTGCTGTTCCTATGTTTTCTTCTTCCTTTAAAAGGCCGTTTTTCTTTACAATTTCGCGGGCAAGATTAAGGTAGTTAATGGCACCCTTGCAATTGGCATCGTGCATAATTACCGAAACGCCATAACTGGGTGCTTCACTTAAACGTGTATTACGCTGAATAATGGTATCGAAAACCAGTTCATGAAAATGTGTTTTTACTTCTTCTACAACCTGGTTTGATAAACGTAAACGCACATCGTACATGGTTAGTAAAATACCTTCAATTTCCAGATCAGGGTTTAAACGGTTCTGAACAATTTTGATGGTATTTAATAATTTACCCAAACCTTCTAGTGCGAAATACTCACACTGAACAGGAATAATAACTGAATCAGCCGCTGTTAAAGCATTGATGGTGATTAAACCTAAAGATGGTGAACAATCGATGATAATAAAATCATACTGATCTTTGATTTTCTCTAAAACCGCTTTCATTTTGTACTCGCGGTTGTTCAGGTTAATCATCTCGATTTCCGCACCAACCAGATCAATGTGGGCAGGCAGTAAATCTAAATTTGGTGTATCCGTTTTTTGGATGGCCTGTAAAGGATCGATATCATTAATGATACACTCATAAATACTATCTTTAATATTCCGGGGATCGAAACCGATACCTGAAGTCGAATTTGCCTGAGGATCAGCATCAACCAGTAAAGTTTTGTATTCTAATACGGCCAAACTCGCAGCCAGGTTTATAGATGAAGTTGTTTTACCAACACCACCTTTTTGATTTGCTAATGCAATAATTTTGCTCATCTATGTATCCGAAATTTACTTAACGTTTATTTGGGCTGTGTTATTTATGCGTTTTAATTGGCAAAAAGTTCTATTTTTGCGTCGTTTACGGCCTTTTTCACAATCAGCTAAGATACAAACTATATGGCAATTTTAGCAAGAAGCGTGTTTGGGTTTTACACATCTTATTAACAATTATCCATGATCACAATTATAGCTGCAACTAACAGGCCCAATAGCAATACGCTAAAAGTTGCTAAATATTACCAAAGGCAACTAAAAGAAAAAGGAGCTGATGCCAATTTGTTCAGCCTGGAGCACCTGCCTATAGATGTTTTGAATACGGATATGTATGGCAAACGATCAGAAGCTTTTCAAGAAATCCAGAACATGATCAATAACACCAAAAAGTTTTTATTTATCATGCCAGAGTATAATGGAAGCTACCCAGGTGTACTAAAAGTGTTAATAGATGCCTGTAATTTTCCTGATAGTTTTTATGATAAAAAGGCTGCTTTAGTCGGAATTTCTTCTGGTAAATATGGCAATATCCGCGGTGTAGATCATTTCACAGGTGTTTGTCATTATATTCATCTGCATATTTTACCCTTACGTTTGCATATTCCGAATATTAAAACCGAGTTAGATGCAGAGGGTAATTTCAATCATCCGGATACAATCAAGTTTACCAACGAGCAGATAGAAAAATTTATCAAATTCTAATCGCCGTTCATTTTTTTGCCCCCTGCAGCCCCAAATCTTATTACAGACCGTGCCTCCTAAACCCGATGGAAGCGGCACGCAGTAAAGCGTACAGCGGGAATGCATCAACCTAAATGTTACTAAAACTGCTTTCCAAAAAATAATAGTCTGATCTTCTTTTGGAAAGCCCAGTCTGCATTTCATAGGAGCGTCAGTCCTGCTTCTCATTCCAAGTCCGTCCCGATGAATCGGGATTCCTCGCTTACGGGCTTTCCATTGCAATCAGGTTTAGGAACGTAAAACAGCGCATTAAACCTTCAGAAGCAAATGGTTCAAAATGATAAAAACCCTACCAAAATGAAAAGGTTTTTTTGCTTAATATAATTACAAAACACCTTATCAGCCTAAAATACAACAACTTAAGAAACACCCAGATCTACTGGCATAGCTATTGACTACAGGCTAAACAGATGCTATTTATTTAACCTTTGTTATATATTTAGTTAATCAGGAAACAAATTTAATTATAACCTATTTTTACCACAAAAAAAGAGAGAAATTGCTTTGCGTTAATAGCGAAAACCTCTCCGCCCTTTATGGTTAAACAAAAAAAGTCATGAAAATCAAGACCAAGCTCCGCCTCGGATTCGGGTTTCTCTTTATAATCGTTTTATCCTTCGGATTAATCGCGCTCTTTTTTTTAAACGAGCTTTCCGATAAATCGAAGGTAATCCTTAAAGACAACTACAAATCGTTGAAATATGTTGCCGCTATGCGCAATGTGATCGATCAGAACAGATTTCCATTAAGCAGTACTCAACTGGCTGTATTTAGGGAAAACTTGAAAAACGAAGGGTTAAACATTACCGAACCCGGCGAAAAAGTGGCTTTCCAGAAATTAGAAACGGCTTTTAACATGCTAAATGGCTCACAATTGTTATCCATTAAAGAAAATAGCATTAAAAATTTACGCGTTGCCTTGCAAAATATCGAACAGGTAAATATGAAGGCCATTTACGATAAAAATGAATTGGCTAACGAAACCTCATCAAGAGCAAACCTCTACATCATGATTGCCGCTACCCTGAGTTTTATTATCCTCTTTACGTTCATTGTAAACTTTCCAGGTTTTGTGGCGAACCCTCTTGCCGAATTTAGTGCAGCGATTAAGCAGATCAGTCGTAAAAATTATAAACAACGCCTGCATTTCGAAAACGAAGATGAGTTTACAGAACTGGCAGAATCCTTTAACGGGATGGTGGTTAAACTAAACGAATGGGAAAACAGCAACTTATCTAAAATTAAATCCGAAAAATCGCGTATTGAAGCCATTATTGCACAAATGCAGGATGCTATAATCGGTCTAAATGAAAAGGGAGAAGTACTCTTTCTAAATCATCTGGCTGCAAAACTAATGAGTCTTGATGAAGATAAGGTTATTGGCCAAAACGTGGCCGAACTGATGCAAAAGAACGAGTTGCTTAAACGGATCATTAAACCCGAAACCGATGATAATACTTTAAAAATTTATGCTGATGATAAAGAATCTTATTTCTTGCTGGAAAACCGCGAAATCATCATCCCAAATTATGAAGAGCAGGATGAAAACACTTTAATTGCCTCTTCTAGATCCGCAGGAAGCGTTTATACATTAAAAAATATTACGCAGTTTAAAGAGCTCGATGAAGCCAAAACAAATTTTATCGCTACGGTTTCACACGAGTTAAAAACACCGCTATCATCTATCAAAATGAGCTTGAAATTGCTAAACGATGAGCGTGTGGGTGCCATGAACGAAGAACAGCATGAGCTGCTCAACCACATCAAAGAGGATAGCGACAGACTGCTAAAAATCACCAGCGAACTTTTAGATCTTTCGCAGGTAGAAACCGGTAATTTAAAACTCACTTTTGCCATAACCAAACCCGAAGAAATTGTAAGTTATGCCGTTGATGCCGTTAAATTTCAGGCTGAACAAAAATCGATTCAACTGGTGCTAAACTGCAGTCAGAACTTGCCGAATGTGAATGCCGATATCCAGAAAACGGCCTGGGTAATGGTTAACTTTTTATCTAATGCATTGCGGTACAGTTCAGAAAAATCTAAGGTAATCATTGATGTTTTCCAAAAAGATAAGTCTATCGAGTTCTCTGTGCGCGATTTTGGAAAAGGTATTGACGAAAAATACCAGAAAAGATTATTCGACAGGTATTTCCAGGTACCAACCGATGGTCAGAATAAATCGGGCTCAGGATTGGGCCTTGCCATTTCTAAAGATTTTATTGAAGCCGAAAATGGGAAAATATGGGTGGTAAGCGCCATTGGCGAAGGCAGCAAGTTTTGTTTCAGCTTGCCAGTTGTGGAGTAGGTTTCGTTTTTTCACCACCGGGTGCGCTGAGTTTTTCACGGAGGCGCACAGAGCATAAACAGTATAGATAGCACAACTATTCGCTTGCCAGAGAACACCAAGCTTTCAGAGTATAACAAAGGCTAAAGCATCAGAAATAGAATAGCCAAACAATTAACGCTGTGTACCCTGTGCCTTCCTCTGTTTTCTCTGTGGTTAAAGCCGGAGAGACTATGCCGCCCAGCGCTATACGATATACGGCTCCATTTCTTTATCAATACTTTTACGCAGTTCCATTAATTTAATGGCGTAGCCATGCATGGCAATTTCTTTTTCGGTTTTTGGCTTAAAAGCTGGGATTCCTTTTGGCTGCCCATCGTCGTCTACTGCAACAAAAACAATAATACAGTGTGTATTTTTAACAAAATCGGTCTGCCCAACAGGTTTTGAAAAAGCATCAACAGCAATATGCATACTGGTTTTACCTGTGTAAATAATCCGTGCTTCCATTTTAACCAAGTGTCCGATATGAACAGGATGAAAAAAACGGATTCCCCCAACATAAACTGTTACGCAATAAGTCTGACTCCATTGCAAGGCACAAGCAAAAGCAGCCTGATCAATCCATTTCATCATCATCCCACCATGTACCTTACCTCCATAATTAACATCAGAGGGTTCGCTTAAAAATTGAAGTTCGATATGGTTTTTGGTTCTGGGCATGATAATGGTACGTTTAAATTGCTTGGTTTTAATGTCTTTGCTAAGATATTATAAAATAAGCTATTTTCCTGCAGTCAGCTGTTATGATCTGTCAAGGTGACTCGATAATACAATAATAATGGCATCTGATCAAGTGTCAGTTGGTAACAACTGACACCACCAACAAGAACTCTCTTAGCGGCCGTCATCCTGAGTTCATCTCAGAATCTGACCAGCATGATAGATATTGAAATAAATTTTTAATCCGTGTTTATCTGTGTACATCCGTGGCAAAAAAACAATAAAAAAGTCGTAGCGAGACGCTACGACTAGAAGAGAAGAGTGTCAGTTGTTACCAACTGACACCACTAGTCTAATTATTTCGCCATAATACTAATCGCGTACCCCCCACCAGGTGCACAATATTGAACTAATTTAGTTTTGTTAGTTACCTCCATTTTACGGATAGTATAGGCTTTAGGATTGGTTTCGTAATGGGCATCTTTTGCATCGGCATAAATGGTTGCAGTATATTTTTTACCAGGATCCAAAAAGCTAAAGTCGATTTTAGATGTTCGGGCCACCTCATCATTCGTACGGCCCACAAACCAGTTGTTCTTACCTTTAGCTTTACGCGCAAAAGTGATATAATCGCCTGGTTCTGCTTCTAAAACTTTGGTATCGTCCCAATCTACCGCCACATCTTTAATAAACTGAAAAGCATCCATATATTTATTATACGTTTCAGGCAAATCGGCGGCCATTTGCAAAGGACTGTACATGGTAACATAAAGTGCCAGCTGGCGGGCCAATGTACTGTGCACAAAAGAGGTATTTTCGGGGTTATAAACACTTACTTTAGTTTCGAAAATACCAGGGGTATAATCCATCGGACCACCAATTAAACGCGTAAAAGGTAAAATGGTGGTATGATCGGCATTATTGCCGCCAAAAGCTTCGTATTCTGTTCCTCTTGCCGATTCGTTTCCAATTAAATTCGGATACGTACGCGCCAAACCCGTGGGACGGACAGCTTCATGTGCATTCACCATAATTTTATATTCCGCTGCTTTTTGAATGGCATACAGGTAATGGTTATTTAACCATTGGCCATAGTGATGTTCTCCCCTCGGGATTATGTTGCCTACATAACCACTTTTAACGGCATCGTAACCATTGGCTTTCATAAATTTATAAGCGGTATCTAAATGGCGCTCATAATTACGTACAGATGAAGAAGTTTCATGGTGCATAATCATTTTAATACCTTTACTTGCGGCGTAACGGTGTAATTCTTTTACATCGAAATCGGGATAGGGCGTTACAAAATCAAATACATAATCTTTTGTTTTACCAAACCAATCCTCCCAGCCTTCGTTCCAGCCTTCAACCAAAACAGCATCTAATCCGTTTTTAGCAGCAAAATCGATATATTCTTTTACATGTGCGGTATTTGCAGCATGCTTCCCATTAGGTTTTGTTTTGGCATAATCGGTTACACCTAGTTGCACACTGGTTAAATCGTTGTAGGCCCAGGTACTTTTGCCTGTAATCATTTCCCACCAAACACCTACATACTTGGTTGGTTTTATCCACGATACATCTTTAAATTTTGTTGGTTCGTTTAAGTTATAGGTTAGCTTTGAGGTCAAAATATCACCTGCTTTATCGCTTACAATAATGGTTCTCCAGGGCGATAAACATGGTGCCTGCATATAACCTTTATCGCCAACGGCATCGGGGGTTAACCACGACTCTAACACCATGCTTTTATCGTCGAGATTTAACGACATTAGCGAATAGTTGATCAGTGCCGCTTCATGGATATTGATGTACAAACCATCTTTACTCTTCATCATCAACGGTGTTTGTAAGCCCGTTGGCGAAAAAGTAGTTTGTGAAGCATTTGGCGTTATAGCAGCCTTCATTTTACCTCTTACTTCTGATAAGTTGGAGGTTACCGTACTGTATTCCTGTGTATCATAATCACCAGGAAGCCAAAAAGCTTTATGATCGCCAACTAAAGCAAACTGGGTTTTCTCTTCTTTAATTACGAAATAGTCTAAGTTTTTTTGCTCCGGAAATTCGTATCTAAAGCCTAAACCATCGTTAAACAAGCGTAAACGCACAATTATATAGCGGTTAGTTTCCTTTTGCGCTAAAGTTACCGCCAGTTCGTTGTAATGATTTACAATTTCTTTTACTTCGCCCCAAACCGGTTTCCAGGTTTCGTTAAAAGTGCTCGTTTTGGTATCAGTAATAGTGAAACCATCCAGTAACGATTTACCATCTTTAAGTTCAAGCCCCAGCTTGCTGGTTTTAATAACGTCTTTTCCTTTGTACTTTAAGTTATAGGTAGGTACTCCCCCTTCAGCCAAAGCAAAGCTGGCCACCAGATTGCCATCCGGCGACTTCAAATCCTTTTCGGGAACGTTCCCGAAGACATTCCCAAAAAAGAGCAAAGTGCATATTAAAGTAAGGATTTTAGAGCGGTTAAGGTATTGGTTAGGTTTTTTATTCATGTTATCACTTATTTTTTGTTATTACTATTTATATACATTAGAACTTGCGGTTTCCAGTCCACACATGGCGATGAGCAATGTCGGTTCACTCAAATAGATCCTGAAACAAGTTCAGGATGACGATACGATATAAAAATCGGGATGGGATGACGTACCGCGAGTTACTCTAAAAGCAAGGTATCATCGTCATCGTCAGTCAAACTCAACTGCACACTATCGCTACCTGCAATGCCTTCTATCGAACCACGGATGTGTGTAGCATTTAACAATACTTTCTCTAACTGCTTTTCACGTGCTTTCCATAAGCGCTCCATCGCATCACGCTCTCGTTGTATAGATAGTTTCATACTCATAAAACCTTCTCTAATGGCTTTCCATTGTTCTGAAAACTCTGCTCCCATTAAGTAATCGTAAAGCATGTGCATTTTTTCGCCGCGGTTTTCCTGCGATTTTACTGCACCGGCCAAGCGCAAAATACCTTCACGCAACACGTATGCTACAGCGTTTACTTCTTCGAAAGAGCAGATCCAAACCCCATCGCGCTGCCCGAAACAATCCATGCCTTTTGGGTAACATTGACTCACGATTACCGCTACATCAATACCCATGCTCCGCATATCTTTCTTCAGTTTTTCGATCCAATCGCCCCCAAAATCTTTGGTACGCTTGCTTTCGTAGATAATTTTACCGCATTCCTGTCCAAATTGATTACGCACCACTTGTACACAATCTGCACCACGCACTCCTTTACCAACTTCTTCAATTAAATCGAAAGGATAATTGGTACGGAGTAGTTCTTCCAAGATCAATTCCTGAACTTCGCCCTGCAATTGCATACTGCCCTGCTCAGCTTTACGTTTCATTTCTTCGGCCAATTTTTTCTGGTCGTCGAGCTGTTTTTCCAATTCCTTTAAACGCAATTGGTGTTCTGTATCTTTAATACTATTTTTTTCTGCCTCTTGTTTACGGATCTGTTCTACCAACTCGTTACGCTGCTCTTGCATTTTACGTTGAAATGCAAGCTCCATTTCTTCTTCCTTTACTTTAAGGCTTTCCTCGCGACGTAAAAATTCAAGTTCCTTTTCACGGGCCAGCTTTAGTTTTTCGGCATTATCTTTCGCATTACCTTCCAGCATTTGCAGTTTGGTTTCAAAATCAGCCGAAATGCTTTTACGCAGGTTTTCCTCCAGACTATCCTTAAGTTTGGTTTTCTCTTCAGCAAGTTTAGCATCAAAAGCTTTCAATTGCTGCTGTTTTTCAGATTCGAAAATTTGCAGTTTACGTTGATATTCTTCATCTTTCTGCCTTGCATAAGCAGCCGCTTTCTCACGTAACTCTTTCTTATAATCTTCGGCCATGGCTTCTTCCATCGGAAAAACATGGGCACAGTTGGGGCATTTTATTTCGGTAGGCATTGATTATTATTTTAACCACCAAGGCGCAAAGCACACCAAGGTTTTTTTATTGGTAAAGATATTAAAGCTTTTTATCAATGTATAAATGAGTTTTACACCGTTACCATTAAAGCACTTTCGATCTGATTTCGTGACCGGAGGCCAAAATTTTACTTACCGGGCATTTTGCGGCAATTTCTTCCAATCTGATTTTTTGTTCTTCGGTAAGTATTCCGGTACATACAATTTCTTCAAAAAATATGGTTTCCCCATTTTCGGTATCAATATTTACTTCTACCTCAATTTTATCAATTGGCCATTCCTTTCTATCGGCATACATCCTTAAGGTTATGGCTACACACGATGCCAGAGATGCCATTAACAATCCTTTTGGGGCAAAACCTTTATGTGTACCACCCAATTCTAAAGGCTCGTCTACTATAATATCATGAGAACCATTTGTTACAGAACATGCATAATGCTCTTTATTTATTGTCGCTTTTACCATATAATTAGTTTTAGTATCCCAAATATTGTGCTTTAACTTTAAACTTAAGTAAAAGTCCGGTCTTTTTTTGAAAATGAATTGAGAAGTCGGAAACTTTAACAAAAAGCTATTGATTGCTTTCCAAATCAAAAAACATCAAACATTATATCAAGCGAATTGTTCATTTATAAAACCACATGATCATGAAATACAGAAAGTTAATTGGAAAATATTTAAAGCACGAATCGGATAACAGTGCAAAAATAGCACTTGCTTTAGTGGCTGGTTTAGCTGCGGGTGCAGTAATTAGTATTTTATTTGCTCCTGATAGCGGCGCAGGTACCCGTGGAAAAATTGTTGGCGGGGCTAAAAATCTACGTTACGGCTTTCAGGACAAATACAATCTTTTAAAAGAGAAGGTTTTTGGCGTAGAAGCCATCGAAGAAGATATTATCGAACATGAAGTGCCACATTTTAAACATAAGGTTGTTAAGAAACGTAAATCGGATGTGCAGGAAATTTTAGAAAATGCACATGAGAACGGTCAAGTGCAAGAAGGCCAAGGATAAAAAACTTAAATATATAAAAGAAAAGTCGTCATGTCGATCCGATAGCTATCGGATGAAGCGTAGTGGAATGGAGAGATCTGTGATAGATTTAGGCTTCGCTGTTCTCTACGTTGCACCCGATAGCTATCGGGTCCGCTCGAAATGACGGCATTGCTAAGGTAATTTCTTAGTTTTACAGGATAGTATCTACATATGATTTTTATCCTCTCGAAGATTTTGCTTTTCCTCATTAAACCTATTGTGTGGATTTTTGTGCTTTTGATTTTTGCAATTGCATCTAAAAATCCTAAAAAAAGGAAAAGGTATTTAATCTGTATTTTGATTATTTTCTTCTTTTTCTCTAATGGCTTTATTGTTGGAAAAATAATAAACAGTTATGAAGCTGACTATCCAAGGGCAGCTAAATTCGATGTTGGAATTGTACTTGGAGGCTTCTCAGGTTTAAACAAACGTAATAATGAAATTGCTTTTAATTGGGCTGGAGATAGATTGTTCCAGGCAATCGCACTTTATAAAAAAGGACAGATTAAGCAGATATTACTTAGTGGTGGAAGCGCAAATTTAATAAACCAAAAAATAAAAGAAGCTGATTTAGCCATTCAGTACTTAAAACTGATCGGGATTCCTGATTCTGCAATCCTTATTGAAAACCAAAGCAGAAATACCATCGAAAATGCCAGGTATAGCCTGGCGCTCATCGCGAAAAGCAACCCTAAAGCTAAAATTTTGGTGATTACCAGTGCATGGCACATCCCAAGGACAAAACTGATTTTTGATAAACAGGCAAAACAGAAAATTGAATATTACCCAACGAATTTTTCCGGAGATACTGAATTTGAATTAAGTGATTTCATCATTCCAAATGCCAGCGCATTAGGCGCATGGGAAATGTTATTTAAAGAATGGATTGGTCTAACTGTAGACCGTTTGAGGGCTTAAGCTGTGCAAATCGGTTGGTCGTTTGTACCATTAATTGCTGAAAATTGATAATAATGAAACCCGGCTAAGTTCTAGGTATCCATATAATTGCACAATATAAACAGTAATCAAAAACACAAATACAGATCGACTATTTGATTTATAAAGCTGTATAATCATCAGTAAACGTAAAAGATCTATAAAAGTATTTTAAAAATTACTTTTTAAGAATGTTTTTATTTACACAATTGTATATCTTTATACAATATTTATCTAGATATAAAAACATGCTCACAGAAAAACAAACACAAAAACTCTACTGGTTAAAGTACGAAATCAGTTCCATCCAGGCATTGATCCTTAACTCTCCAAGCATTGATCGTTTCTCATTTTGTTATTTTTTCCCAGAAACTGACCAGCCAACTAAACCTTTACAATTGATTGCTTATGGATACATGGCACCAAGCAACCAGTACAGCAGTTATTTCGACAGGTTGGAAATTTACAACAACAGCGCTTTAGATTTAAGCGGCCCGATTATTCTAAGCAATAATATCATTTCACTTGCCGATATCTTATTGTTGATTAACAATCCTGATGCTAACGGCGATAAACCTGACTATTTGGTATTCGTTCCGGATGTTAACCGTGGACACGTTTTTTATAATGTTAAACGGTTTAAAAGAATTGACACAGGAGATGTTGAATTAATTTACGACGATGAGACGCCAATTGTTACCAATCCATCTCCGCCAGCTACAATAAATTGATTAATTAACACGCTTATCCCAAATGCTTAAAATATTCCAATTTATTATCGATTGGTCTGAAGTCTGGGCGTTATTAATCCCTATATCTGTACTGCTAATAAAAAAACAACCGGCTAGCCTTAAGCTGGTTGTTTTTTATGTATGGGCAGGGCTGATTATTAACCTGGGAATAGATCTGATCTGGAAATTCAGGGACATGCTGCCTGCAGCATACAATTCTAATAATTTCCTCTACAACCTACACTCGGTTATCCGTTTTTATCTGTTCTGTGCATTTTTTATCCAGTTAAATCAAGCTTTTTTAGTCACCATAAAGAAAATTATCCCCATCTGCTTCACAGCTTTCATTATCATCAATTTTACTTTTTATGAAAACTTTTTTGATTATTGGAAATTAAGCAGCCGTTTGCTCTCAACCGAAGCTATTTTTCTTTTGTTCTATACGCTTCAATATTACCTATTCAAAATAAACGATAGCACAGCTACCAAAATTACGAACAGTGATTTTTGGATAACCACCGGACTTGGCATTTTTGTTACCCTAAATTTTTTCATTTTTCTATTATACAACGAACTTACATTGCGCTTTCAAAATTTTGCCATTAGCTTATGGAGTGTGCACAATATCTCTTACATCATTTTTAACCTATTTATAGCGAAAGGATTTTATGAATCAGGTAAATAATGAGATTATGCAGATATTAATGGTCGGCGTTGCTGCTATGCTTATGTTATTTATCAGTTTACTGCTCATTTTTATATTCATGCAGCGCAAAAAACTTCAATACAAACTTAACCTACAAACCTTACAGAATATACAAAAAAATCAGTTGATCGAAGCAGCAGTAAGAAGCGAGGAAATTGAGCGGCACCGTATTGCTGAAGAATTACACGATGAGGTTGGTGCAATTTTAGGATCAGCCAGCTTGTATTTCTATGGAACTGATATCAACAGCTGCGACAAAATAAGTAAAGAAATGTATCAAAAAGGTAAAAATTTGCTTGACGACGGAATCCATAAAATCCGTGGTATTTCGCACAACCTGCACTCCACCATTTTACAAGAATTAGGTTTAAAAGAGGCCATTTCACACTTCTGCAGTAAAATCAGCCATAGCAATGTTGCCGAAATCAGCTTAAGTTTAACAGACGATTACAGCATAAAGGTAAACCAGAACGACATCAGCATTTACAGGATCATTCAGGAGCTTATCCATAATATAACCAAACATGCAAAAGCCAGGCTTATCCATATTCAATCTGTGAGTGTTAATAGTAATTTGGTATTTACCATTTCGCATAACGGGAATGGGCTTACACAAAATCAATTTGAAGAACTGCGCTTTATAAAAGATGGATTAGGACTAAAAAATATTCAAAATAGAATAATCCTGTTAAAAGCAGACCTTGTTTTTTCACAGTATGGAGGTCGGTATTTTATTAAAATTACCATTCCCGTTAGTTAAACATTTTATGATGTAATATAAATTATATTAAAATGTAATAATAAAAATCTAGTATTATAAGTTTAAAAATCAAAATAAAATAAATAATAATACAAATAAGATAGTATTAATAGACAATTAATATATATTAATATAAAATATTAAGTAATTTTAGATACTCAATTTAAAATAATGCTCAAAATAAGGATAGCCATAGCAGATGATTATAGCATTTTTAGAGACGGTTTAAGGGTAGGCTTTAACCGTGATAAAAATCTGGAAGTAATATTTGAGGCATCAAACGGGGAAGAACTGATGTGCAAACTCGAAGATGTACAGCCAGACGTTATTTTAATGGACCTGAAAATGCCTGTAATGGACGGAATGGAAGCCATGAAATTAATCCGCAAAAAATATGCTGGTAATATTAAAATTCTTGTTCTAACCATGTATGATGAGGTTAAATTTATTATTCATTTAATGGAAAACGGGGCCAACGGTTATCTATTAAAAAATACAGATCCTAAAGAAATCAGGAAGGCTATTTATTCTGTACATGAAAGTGGCTACTACTTTAACGATATTGTAACCAAAGCATTATTAAAAAAATTAACAATTAAAGGTTCTACCAGGCCCTCACTCGATCAGAATATAGAATTCTCAGAACGCGAACTGGATGTTTTAAAAATGATCTGCGATGAGAAAACCGCGACTGAAATTGGCACAGAACTTTTTTTGAGTCCACGGTCAGTTGAAGGTATCAGAATGCGCATTATCGAAAAAACAGGTGTTCGTAATACTGCGGGCCTGGTAATGTTTGCCATTAAAAACGGTGTAATATAGCCGTATCAAATCCTCTTTCTTGAGTTAAATACAAGGCTAAAACATTCCTTTGCCTTTCTATCAGCATCTATCTTGTTTTAAGCATAAACTCATAGGGTCATTTTTATCCTACTAACTACGTAGAAATACTCAATATTCTAAATGAGTATTACCACTCTGGTAAAAAAATTATGGTGTACCGAACTTTATGTTGTGCAACGAAGCTTCAAAACAAGGCACACTAAACAATTTTTATTTACCTCAAAAAGAAAACAAAATGGCAAAGTCAAGTTTATCAAAATCGGAATTAGCAATTCTTGATGCATTAATCGCTGATTTAAAAGGCGACAATGAAATTGTTGAAGCGAATTCAGCAGAACCACTTTTTATTGCTGCAATAGCACGTACAGCGATTAAAGCTGTTAAGGTAACCGTTCAAGCCACTCCGGTAGTTACCCAGGTAGTTGAGGCTATCGGTGCTGCTAATGCTTTAAATGAAGCTGAAATTGGCGCGCTTTCTAAAGAAGCCAAAGATGGTTTATCTTTAGATAAGCTGATCGAACTTCGTAAAAAATTCAATTAACAATTTGAAAAGGAGGGTAAGTATACCTACCCTCCTTTTCTTCAACCAATTCGAAATTATGATGCTGAAATTAAACCCTATAGTTATTTACGAACTCGTAGTAACTATTTTTCTGGCCTTTTGGTTTTTAGCAACCATATTGTGTCAGTTTAAGGAAACAAAAATATCCTCATTTATCAGATATAAAATTGATTATTTTAACCTGATCCCGCTATGGACATTCTTTGCTCCCCACCCCGGTAAAAGGGATTATCATCTACTGTATCGGGATAAAATAACCGACATCGATTATAGCGATTGGCAGGAAATGGAAATTACCGAAGAACGTACAATATGGTCATGGCTTTGGAATCCCGAAAAACGTGATAAAAAAATATTATCAGACGTAGTACAAAGCCTGGTATCAAGCATCCCTTCCTACCGTGAAAAAGCAGGGAGCCTCAATTTACTGATGTTTTCTATGCCTTACATCATAGTATTACATGCGGTTAGCCAATACAAGAAACAATCACAAAATTGCTATCGGCAGTTTATGCTTGCAGAATCATCAGGTTATCAAAAAGAAACTGCTCCATCATTAATTCTATTATCCGTTTTTCATCAAATATAAAAAGTCATGATTCTATTAAATGATATATCACAAACTGTACTCATTATATTGAGTATAGGTTTATTAATTTCTACGCTGGAGTATCTCAAGAAAGTACAGATATTTTCTCCTAATGGTTTGTTATCCTGGAATGTAATGCAGCTAAAATGGTCCAAACAGAACGAAAAATCTTTTTTTAAACCTATTTTTAAACTGTTTAGCGCACCAGGCCTGGCTGCCCTTTTTATCATCAGGTGCCTGCTTATTATTGGATTATTGTTCTTTCCATTACAGAGTACAACAGGATGGGTACTGATCAGTTTGTTGGGAGTTAGCTTACTGACGGCATCACTGGTTACTTATTACGGAAGTGATGGTTCAGACCAGATGAGCATGCTTATTATCATCACATTGATTCTATGCAATCTTCCTGCTTTTACAACTGGTAAATTGAGAGATATCGGCATATGGTTTATCGGATTACAGGCCTGTCTTTCTTATACTGTTGCAGGTATTGCCAAACTTGTATCTGCTGAGTGGCGTTCAGGAACAGCAATAAAAGATGTATTCTCGACCAAAACATATGGTTCTAAAAAAGCAAGTCTTTTATTGCAAAAATATCCTTCTGCAAACCGTTTTCTGTGCTGGAACGTTATTGTTATGGAAACTATATTTCCATTATGCCTTATTCTGCCCTGGCAGTATGCCATAGTATTTCTGATATGGGGATTTATATTCCATTTCTTTACAGCGCTTATTATGGGTTTGAATTCGTTTTTCTGGGCTTTTATGGCTACTTATCCAGCAATTTATTTTATTAACCACCAAATGCCATGGCACCTATTTTAGACACAACAAAAGACGTCATTCTATTTGATGGTGTTTGTAATTTTTGCAATGGTTTTATCAATTATATAATCACTCATGATCAAGCAAACAGGTTTTGCTTTGCTCCGCTTGACAGTAAAATTGCATTGCAACTGGGTAAAGTCCATCAGGTTAATTTTATAAAACTAAATAGCATTATTGTGGTACGCAACAACGAGTTTCTTACCCAGTTTAATGCAGTAGCTTATATCCTGAAAAATTTAAATGCTTGGTGGGCTCCGTTAATTAACGTAGGTTATTTGATACCTGGTTTTATAAGAAACTGCCTGTATAAAGCATTCGCCAATAACCGTTATGCATTATTTGGGCAAACAGACAGTTGCATGCTACCTACAGAACATATTCGAAGTAAATTTTTGATATAGTACTTTGATTGGCGGCTTAATTTTGGTAAATGCAGAATATGGCAGCAATGTTCTGCACACCAAATTATTTATCAGGCCTTATTTATATTATCCTTCAATCGCCTTCCAAAGCATATCTTTTAGCTCTAAAATATTTTTTTCAGCTACCGACGAAATAAATATAGATGGAATATTTGGCAGATCCTGTTTCATTTCTTCTATCAGTTCTTCATCTAACATATCTGATTTGGTAATGGCTAAAACATGCGGTTTCTGCATTAATTCAGGATTGTAAGATTCCAGTTCGCTTTTAAGGATTTCGTATTCTTCTTTAATTGAACGGCTTGTATCGGCCGGTACCATGAATAACAATACAGAATTACGCTCAATATGGCGTAAGAAACGATAGCCTAAACCCTTACCTTTCGATGCACCTTCGATAATTCCTGGAATATCGGCCATTACAAAAGATTTTCCACCTCTGTAACTTACAATACCCAGATTAGGAACAATGGTAGTAAAAGGATAATCGGCAATTTCTGGCTTAGCAGCCGAAACTACTGAAAGTAAAGTAGATTTTCCTGCATTTGGGAAACCAACCAGGCCAACATCGGCCAAAACTTTTAATTCTAAAATGTTCCAAACCTCTTGTCCCTGCTCACCCGGTTGTGCAAAACGTGGTGTTTGCTGAACCGAATTTTTAAAGTGTGCATTCCCTAAACCACCACGGCCACCGGCGGTTAAGATCTTAGTTTCGCCATCTTTGGTAATTTCGAAAAGAATTTCTCCAGTTTCAGCGTCTTTAGCAATGGTACCAAGCGGAACCTCCAGGATTTCATCCTTGCCTTGTTTACCGAATTTATGGGAACTACCGCCTGCTCCACCATCTTCAGCAATAATGTGCTTACGGTATTTAAGGTGCAATAATGTCCAGATATGGATACTGCCTTTAACGATAATGTGGCCACCACGACCGCCATCACCACCATCGGGGCCACCCATTGATGTTAAAATATCACGATGCAAATGTGCCGAACCTGCCCCGCCTTTACCAGAACGGCAACAAATCTTTACATAATCTACGAAATTCGAACCCTGTGACATATTTTAATATTGAAATGTTAATACCGGAACGTCGAAACAACAATTCCTTTAAAATTAAAGAGTTATAACGTTTTAACATTATAACTCTTTTTATGTTTTTGAATATCGGATCAGGAATTAATTAAAACCGTCTCTTTTATATCCGCTACCTGAACTTTATACCTTATACTGATCAATTACAGCGCAAAGATCATTGTATACTGTTTCTATTTCACCTATTCCGTTTACTTTATTCAACTTTCCTTGCTCTTCATAATAGGGCAATACGTGGATGGTTTTATCAAAGTATTCTGAAATCCGTTTCTTTAATTTTTCAGCGTCGTCATCAGGGCGGCCGCTGGTTTTGTGACGTTCGGCAATACGTTTTGTTAACTCCTCCTGGTCAACATCTAAAGCAATAACACCAGCAATTTTACTGCCTTTACGCTCTAAAAATAAATCAAGCTCAATTGCTTGCGGAACGGTACGCGGAAATCCATCAAACACAAATCCTTTAGCATCAGGATTTTTATCTACCTCTTCTTCAAGCATGGCAATTGTAATGGCATCAGGAACCAATTCTCCATCAGCTAACAATTGACTTACTTTTTTTCCTAATTCGGTTTCTCCTTTAACGTGTGCTCTAAAAAGATCGCCTGTTGAAACGTGTACCAACTGATATTTTGTAATCAGCTTTTCAGATTGGGTGCCTTTACCCGCCCCTGGAGGGCCAAAGAGAACTAAATTAAGCATTCAAGTTGTTTAGGTTGTCTTCAAAAATTAAAAAGCCTTATTCCTATGGCTCTGTTAAAAGTAATATTCAAATCACTGATTAATAGGATTAGACATTGCTTACTTTCAAGGCTGCAAATATATAATTATTAATTTAGATGCCATTTAAAATTGATGATTTATTTAAAAATGGGCTATTTTAATGACATTTATCTTCTTCTAAGAAGAATCTTGTGCCATTTTTATATTTAACAGAATTTTCTTCAAATACTAATGGGTCTGACCAAACAATCCTTTTATATTTTTATTAAATTTCACAAAAAACTTAAGTATTTGTAACATTACCGAACTGATATCTTCCAATATACCAAGATTGTAAAAAACGAAATGCCACGATATTGCCCTCAGCAGAAAATCATCTATCGCCTAGAATAGAAGAGTCAATTTTATTGATCTCAAATTTAAAAGTCTGCAATATCAAGAGCCCTCTTGCTAAATTTCAGATAAGTAACAATAACTTTCGATCCAATTTTGTAACGGCTATAATCCTCTTGCTTAACCTCAATCCTTATTTTTTCATTTTTAAATGGGCCCGAAAAAGTCAGGTATTCTGCATGCTCTGTTTTGTCCCGGCCAATAACTACACTCATTAATCTGTTTTTTCCGTTTAGTTTATCTTTCTTCCAATTGTATTTGTTATATCTATCTGCTAACCAGGCAATGCAGTAGCAAAAACTAAACATTAATAATCCTATGGCAGTAAAAGCGATATAGTCATAATACTTCAGATTGTCTAAAGTTTCCTTTTCTACAGCTAAAGCAGCAATTATCCCAATAAAGAACATACCAGCAACAAGCGTAATTACAGCGATTCTCATGAATGGTTTTTGCGCTGTCTCCATTTGCGCTATTTCTTCTTCAGTCAAAGGAATATTTTCCTGTAACCGTATTTGCATATAGTCTATTTAATGATGACAACCTTAATAAAAACCCTCCAATTTCAACAGTTGCAGACTACTCTATCAACTCTCCGTGTATGGCTAAATTAAAAATTTTAATCAATTAATTTCTCTTTCGTTACTGCAATAATTTCCGAAATTGTGGTTTGATATTTATCCAATTAGTTATTTATGAATACCTATCACTTCCATTTTAATAACGGCCAAAAATCCTCAACTATTCTGTTTTGGTTTTTTACCACCTTGCTAACTATTGTATTAACAATTACCGTTTTACTGGTACATCCCGATCCGCTTTTCCCCACCTGGTTACTGCTGAT
The DNA here is from genome assembly GCF_001442625.1 of Pedobacter ginsenosidimutans. Taxonomy (GTDB): domain Bacteria; phylum Bacteroidota; class Bacteroidia; order Sphingobacteriales; family Sphingobacteriaceae; genus Pedobacter; species Pedobacter ginsenosidimutans. The sequence continues at coordinate 72,255 of NZ_LMZQ01000005.1, forward strand.
TTCCTTACCATTAATGTTTATGGCCATTTACAAGTTGTTTAAAGTGGCCTCCGAAAGGCGGTCAGGAGAAATTGTTTCACTAAATAAAGAAGGCTTTACCAGTTCCTGTTTCGGTTCTGTTTTGTTTTCAGAAATACACTCCATTCAGGTTCCCGTAAGGCAAATAGGGCTACTGGGGGGACTACAGCGCGACTATTATAAAAATACGGACGTAGATACTCCTTACCTGGAATTTTCGATCACCACTCAGGATGGAAAAATGTTAAATTGGATATTGAATGAGTGGGGTGGGATTTATAATTCAGAAGAAGAGTTTTCAATTTTCTTTAACTTTCTTACAGCGCTAACCAATCAGCTGTATCAACTTTATCACACTAATGAGCCATATAACAGCTATCTAAAAATTCTTGGAGAGAAAGGTTCCTGGGAAAAGCGAGGTTAAGCTAAAAAAGGTCTTTCAAACTGAACTTCTCAGTATGGTTTCTTCGCATTAAAATATGGTCTTTACTTAACCATCGCTCAATACAGGCTAGGTTCGGGCTGGCATATGAAATTAATTTCTCTTGAAATTTAATCATGAGCCAAGGTTTAATACAAATATTTAAACACGATAATTAAAAAAGCAATACGTACATAAAAAATCGTCCATACAGGTTTAAGAGAAACCTACGTCCTTATAATATTTTTAAAAACATACCAAATAAATCAACTAAATAATTGAGTCTAATCCTGTCCTTTTAAATCAATCGGATCATGCTCTTATTTTAGTGTGTAGGTTTTACAGGTACAATATTTCCCTGTTCATCAAAATACATCGGGTCTATACAAACCTCACGGTTATAGCCAGCCGCATCGCCCATTTTTATTCCATCGGGATAACTAAATCTATGGTAAATAACATACCATTCATCTTTTCCCGGGATCTGCAATACAGAATTATGGCCTGTACCATAAATCCCTTTGGATGGATCTTTTTGAAGAATCAGGTTATTTTCTGAAATCTTAATAGGACCTGTAGGAGAACTTGAGGTACCATACCGTACCCGATAATTTTCACTTCTCGTATCCTCTTCAGACCATAGGAAATAATAAATTCCCTTACGGTAAAATACATAGGTACCTTCTCTAAAAGTTTTATCCGTTTGGAGAACTTTTGTTGTATTGGCTTTTAGAGATACCATGTCTTTATTAAGTTCAGCTACCGCAAGGTATCCATTTCCCCAGTACAAATAGCTTGTACCTGTTTTAGGATCGGTAAATACGGCAGGATCAATTTCCTGTCCACCTTTTACCCCTTCTGGTTTAGAATTGATCAGCGGTTTTCCAGAATCCACAAATGGACCTGTTGGAAGGTTTGATACAGCGACACCGATTTTTTGTGCTGCTGTAAAATAATAGTAATACCTGTAATCACCTTTTACCTTTTTCTCTGCAATAGTGGGTGCCCAGGCATTGCGGTTGGCCCAGGTAACATCTTTTTTCAGATCAAGAATAACGCCTTCATCTTTCCAGTTAACCAGGTCTGTAGAAGAAAAGGTTTTAAAATAATAGCCGCTCCAGCCGTCGAAACCATCACTCGTTGGATAGATATAGTATTTCTTGGTTTTATTAGAATATAACACATCCGGATCTGCATAAAAACCATCTAGCACAGGGTTCTTTTTTAGTTTCAGCTCCATTCCTTGCGGCAGGCCCCACCGGGTAGTAAGTGCAGTTAATTCTTTACGCGATATAGGAATAATTGTTCCATGCCTTGGATGAAAATCCATTTTTACATCCTGATCTATTACCTTAAATTCATCCAGATCATCACTTATACAAAACTGATATTTTCCTTTTCCGTACACATCGTACATTAATATATATTTTTCGCTGTTGTTGAGCTTAAATACTCCTGAGCCTTCAACAGCATCTCTGGTTTGCTGCTTATAGTCCTCTTGCTCAATCCATTTCCCCGAAACCAGCGAATCTGTAAGCGCCAGTTTTATTCCATTCCCATTGCCTTCTGTTTTATAAAACAGGTAAAACAGTCCGTTTTTATTAATAATGTCGCCATCAATGCAGGATTTGCCATTCTTCGGACGAAACAGTACCGTTGGTTCAGATTCAAAGTCGGTAAAATCACTGTTTACGTAGGCATAATAAATGATATCCGGACCAGTACCATGTTGCATAGACCAATATACCATGTATTTTTTCCTCGCGGGATCGTAAATGGTTTGTGGTGCCCACACCCGTTTTAAATTTTCATTTCCTTTGAAACGTTCCTGTATATTAATTATAGTATGTTTCCAGTTCAGCAGGTCATCAGATTTCATCAAAATCAATGCCCGATTAGAATCCCATCCTTTCGAGGAAGTCATATCGGTGAGCACCATATAAAACGATTTTCCATTTTCTGCCCTAAGAATGTGAGGATCACGTACTCCTCCCGTAGAACTGATTACTTTCGAATCCAGAACAGGCTGGTTATTATTCAGCGCACGGTAATTGTATCCATCGGTACTAATGGCAAAGCAAACTGCCTCATCCTTCACGGCATTCCCCTTAAAATAGGTAAACAGGTATCCTGCAAAATCCTTTTCTGATGGGCCAGATTTATATTCCTGACCAAATAAGTTTCCGATAAAAGCTATATGCAAAAAATAAAGGAGGATCGGCCGAAGATTTAGGCATCTTTTCATTGTAAAAGTTGATGTTTTTTATTGATGAGTAAAGAAGTTGATTATGAATGAGCAGATGCTCATCCATAATCAACTGTTTTTATTTTAGCGCAATTTTTTGAACTTGTGAATAAACGTATTCCCCTGCAACAGTAGCTTTCACCCCTACTCTTGCATAGATAAAATCAAGGGTTTTAAGGTTGTCGGGTATGTCTGCTGATAATGTAGTTGGTGAACCGAATACCAATGAAGAAACATTTCCATCTACACGTACATCGCGGAGTACCTGATCTGTTAAAATCGATTTCCCCAGGTAAAGGCGAACCAATTCTACATTTGCCGTTTGTACCACTTTATTCACTACAAAATTAGCACTAATGGTATTACCTGATTTTGCAAAGGTTTCGTTAGTAATGTTAAAGTATGGTGTTACTGGTACATCCAGGTTGGTATCGCCTGTTACATTAACCCTTATGGTATCTGTTGCCTGTTGCAACCATGGCGCATCGGCCATGCGGGTAAGTTTATATTGGCCGGCAAATAATTTTGCTGAAAAACTGCCATCCTGATTCATATAAACATAGATTGGGGAGCGGAGGGCATAACCATCCTGCCATAGTTCAAATCGAGGGCCATTATTGCGTACCCCTAATGGTTTATTCTGATATACCACCTTACCTGATAAAGTAAATTCAGGTGCATCGAAATTATCGTATTCTCCGCAACTGGCCAGAAATAAACTGGTTGCTGCGATAAATATTGTTAAAAATTTAATTTTCATGATAGTCTGTGTTATTGGAAAGGGTTTCTAACAATTTTTGGATTGCCGTTTAAAACATCTTGTGCAATTGATGAATAATAATTTGTCATACGGAATAACCTTGCACGACGGAAACGTGTTGGCCTTACTCTTGCATAAATATATTTTCCATTATCTTGATGACCTGGTCTTACCACTCTATAAGAATATAATCCCATTACAACTGCATTTGGATCTGTTTCTGTACCATCCCAAACGATGTGCGCAATACGCCATCTTTTTAAATCAAAGTAACGGTGATCTTCGAAAGCAAGCTCCACGCGACGCTCATTACGGATAATGTCGTTTGTTAGTACGCTTATACTGTTGGCTGGAAATCCTGCACGCGCACGAACCGAATTTACATATCCTAAGCCCTCAGGGCGACCTAATTCAAAAGCTGCTTCTGCCGCGTTTAAATAAATTTCGCCTAAGCGAAACCAGGGCCACCAGTTTACAGCTGATGTCCCACGGGTACTTGCAGCAGGCGCATCGCTTACCATTTTGCGGATATAAAAACCTGTATTGCTTACATCTACTGCATCGTCTTTAGGGCCATCGAAACCCGTCCAAACCTGTCCGTCAGTATAGTTTGCACCAAGTACAGCTGAGGTAGTTAACTGGTAAGAACCATTGTTGTAAACTGCCACACCTGCCTGCATTCTTACCGGACTGTTTTTAAACGATGTGCCCGGGTAAATGACCGTTCCAAATAACCTGGCATCCTTATTGGCAAAAATATCGGCAGGATTAGTGTAAGTAATGTAATTGCCGTTTGCATCTTTGTCTTTTAGTGTACCTTTGCTTCCATCTAAATAATTAAAACTTTCTACAAGACTTAGAGATGGTGAAATCGCAGATGATGCCTCGTTGTCTTCCGTCATACTTTTAACAATGTTATCATAAGTAAAGCGGTGTACTTTGGTACCCAGTGCGAAATCTTTTGCAAAAATCACTTCACTAACAGGTTTTTTATTCAGCATGTCGTAGAAGTTTGCCCCTTTATCTGCATTCTCGTTATACAAGGCATAGGGACCCGCAATTATTTCTTTCGAAGCTGTAAGCGATTTGTTATAGTAATCAGTAGCCATTGATGCAGGAATCCCTACTTCGCCACCAGGGGTGCTAATTGGAGCAGCCATTAAGCTGTTGTATTTGGCTATAGATGCAGCATATAACATCGCTCTGCTTTCTAAAGCAAGAGCAGTATATCGGTTTGCACGGGTTTTGATTGAATTATTTGCAGCCAGATCAGCTTTAATTTCTTCAAGTTCTTTATAAATGAAATCATAAACCTCTGATTCTTTTGCTCTTGGAACCTGTAATGGTGTAGGGTCGCCACTAAAATCATATATCAATTGTTTGGTTACTAAAGGCACACCGCCCATACGTTTTACCATTTCAAAATAAACAAAGGCACGGATAAAGCGCATTTCACCAATAAAAAGGCTTTTTTGAGCTGGTGTTAGCTTAACACCCAATGTGTTTATATTTTCTAATGAAAGATTAAGGTCGCGGATCAATCCATAATCCCAGTAGCGACCATAATCACTTCCGTACTGGAAGTCGTTTCTACCGTTTTGGTCACGTGTGCCCGACCACATGGCATCATCTATTTCAGTCATTCCTCCGGTATTAAAAACACCATGCAATGAGGGTAGGCGGTTATAGTAGTTGGCCAAAAGTGAGGTGATCAGATTTGGGTCGTTCCACAATTGTTCATCACTGATGGTGTTTTTCGATTCACGGTAAAACCAGTCATCGTGCTTGCAACTGTTCATGGTTAAACCGATAAATAGTGCAAATGCTATATAAATTTTTTTCATTTTAATCTTTGTTAAAAGGTTATATTGAAACCTGCCATAAATACTTTTTGCTGTGGATATACCACAGCTGCTGCAGCTTCGATTTCCGGATCGATCTGGAATTTTTTCACATTATCGAATGAAATCATATTCGATCCGTTTATATAGAAGCGGATTTTCTGCGCTTTGATTTTTTCGGCAATGGTTTTAGGCAAGGTGTAAGCCAGCTCCATATTTCTTACGCGAAGGTATCTTACGTTTTTTAACCAGAAGCTATTATTTCTGCTATTTGGTCCAGAGTTACCGTTACGAATGGCAGGGTAATATCCCGGAATCCATGCACTTGTCGGATCGTAAGGATCTGCCCTGTGCCATCTGTCTTCCAGCAGGTAGGCAGGTGAATTTCCACCACCGTGAAAGGCATTTCTTAATTCATAATCCTGGTTCCATGATTGCATGGCACCGCCAGCTAAATCGATATTGAAGTCTATTCCTTTCCACGATAAACCAATGCGACCACCGAAAGACATCATCGGTGCCCAGCCTGTAGGGTAACCAATAGGACGCTGATCAAGATCATTGATCACGCCGTCTCCGTTTACATCTTTGTAGATGAAATCCCCTGGCAATTGATTTCTATTGTTGTTTCCATCATTATTAATCGGGTAATTGCGGATTTCTTCTTCAGACTGGAAACGGCCTACAACTTCGTATCCCCACCATATACCGCCCCAACGGTTTTCAGTTGAACTTGTATACTCATTATACGAATTACTGAAACGGGGTTTGTATGAATCGAGCACTTTATATCTTGAAAAGGTAAAGTTTCCGCTTACCGTGTAATTAAGTTCTCCTACTTTACTAGCATAAGTGATGATACCCTCAGCTCCATAATAACCATTACTGTTCAGATTCTCATATGGCAGTGGATATCCGATTTCATTGGGTAATAGTACATCATATTTAGGAGCAGGATAACCTGTGCGGATAATCTTAAATGCATCAGCAGTTAACGTTAACTTATTATCGAACATGCCAACATCTATACCCACATTGTAGTTGGTATTTTTTACCCATGAAAGGTTGCGAACAGGTGGATTTCTAGGATCAATACCTGGATAGTATGTTCCGTTTAATACTGCATTTCCCGAATTCCAGTCGTAACCTGCCAGGTAACCATGCATTCCTACGCCTTCTTCTAAACCTGTTTGGCCTACTGAAACGCGAAGTTTCATGTCATTTACTACGCCCTTTAACGGCTTAAAAAATGGTTCATCAGAAATGCGCCATCCTAAACTTGCCCCGGGGAAAAGCCCCCACTCTTTGCCTGTATAATACAGGTAAGAACCATCATAACGGCCCAGAATTTCAACTAGGTATTTACCTTTGTAATTGTAATTTAAACGACCGATGAAACCGGCTCTGGCTTCGTACAACCATTCATCACCAATACCACTAAGTTCTGCAACTGTGTTTACTAAAGGAATATAGTTGTTGGTAGGATTAGAGCCAATTGAAGTTAATGTTCTATCCCAATCCGAGCGTTCATATCCTGCCATTACAGAGAAGTTATGGTCACCGATTTGTTTCGTGTAATCCAACTGAAATTGTGCAGATCTCGCTACCGCTACACGATCAGTTTTGTAGCGCCATCTCGAATTGGTTCCGTTGCTGCGTACGTAGTTATCGTTTTCATATCTGTACACATCATAGCTATATTGAAATCCATCGAACTTGTTATTGGTGTAATTGTAAGAAACAATTCCTTTTGCTGATAAACCAAATTTGGTTTTGTAAGCTGCGGTCATGTTTACATTCCCGCTCATGAAAGTATTGTCTTTATAACCAGCAATATCGCGACTAAAAATTGCGGGGTTATATGCAAATTCATTTGTTTGGTTAGGATATAGCGGATTGTCGTTAGCATAAGGACCAACTGTTGGCCTGTTTTTGAAAATTGCCAGGATAGAAGAAAAATAACCATCGCCACCTGGTAATCCCACATCCTGTGTTTTTTCCTGTCTGGCTGATATTTGTGTACCGATCGTAAGGCCTTCCAGCACGGTTGCTTCTAAATTTGCCTGTAGGTTTGTACGTTTATAGTTAAAGTCTTTAATCATCGCATCCTGTTGCAGGTTACCTACCGATAAGAAGTAATTGGATTTCTTGCCGCCGCCAGTGATGTTGGCATTAATGTATTGCTGCGGAATGTCTTTACGGATAACCATATCGGCATAGTTGTAGCCCCGATAACCTGGTTCGGTTCCAGCCTGCCATTTTGCAAGTTCTGCACGGGTATACACTGCGCTCGGATCGCGACCTTCATTTTGAGCGGCTTCTACCAGACCTCTTGTGTATTGCGCTGCAGTGGCCATTTCAGGAAAACGGGTAAGGTTTTGCCAACCCAAATAGCCATTAACATTTATTTTTACAGATTCATCTTTTGAACCTTTTTTCGTGGTAATTAAAACTACCCCTCTTGAAGCCCTAAAACCATATACAGCTGCGGCGGCATCTTTAAGAATAGATATGCTTTCAATATCTTCAAGGTTTAATGAATTGAAAATATCTGCGCCAGAAGCATTTTGAGTACCTACCCAGTCTGTTCCTGTCTGGCCCCCATAGGCTACACCATCGATTACAAATAATGGGTTGCCCATATTGCGGACTTCGATACTGGCTCCGCGACCAGGACGGGCATCTTTAGCACGAACAGAAACACCCTGTACCTTACCTGCAAGTGCCCCTGCGGTGGAAGTAGATGAAGTACGTACTACGTCTTCTGCTTTTAGATTACTTACTGCTCCGGTAATGTTACGTTTCGATTGCTTACCATAACCGACTACCACAACATCATCCAGTCCCTGGTTGTCGCTCTCCATTTTAATGGTAAACAGGGTTTTGTCGCCAATCGTGACGGTTTGGTTTTTGTAACCAATGTAGGTTACTAAAAAGGTGCCCTTACTTGTGCTGAGGGTAAAGCGTCCCTGACCATCAGTTGTTGTAATTTCTTTCGGGACTGCACCAGGAACGACAATGGTAACACCGGTTAGCGGTTCATTGAGTTCACTCAGTACTTGTCCGGAAATCTTACGTTGCGCAAAAGAATAGGTGGGAATTGCCCACACCACGACGCAGATAAATAAAATTTTGAGGATTCTCATTTCATATTTGGTTTTAAGTGTAATGAATAGTTGCACCAAATATTTTCCCTTTTCATAATGAGTAAATACTGCTCTGCAGAAATGAATCAAAATCATAGTTAGTGATCTAGACCCTATTTGGCTCATCTGGAAATCATCAAAATAAAATCACTCTTGAAAAAGGGTCGCCCGTGTTATTCTGAGATGGGTTTATATTTGGTTTTCGGAATCAAACTTAACAGATTCTGCTATGCACAGACATACACAGATCCGTCAATTAACATTTATTTTTTCGTCAAAAATGGCTTTTTTGAGTGCTATATCCTCTTTTTTTGATATTCGGAAGGGAGCTGACCAAATTCTTCCTTGAAGCATTGACGGAAATAAATGGAACTGTTGATGCCTACCATCAAAGACACTTCAGTGATGTTGTATTGGCCTGTGCGGAGCAGTTGAGCCGCCTTTTGAATCCTTACTTTTCGCACCAACTGGTTAATGTTTTTTCCGGTAATGCCTTTGAGTTTTCGATAAAGTGTAGACTGGCTCATGTTCATTTTTTCAGCAAGAGTGGCCGTATCAAGCACTTCGTCCTGTATGCCTTCTTCAACCAGCGCTACAAACTCTTTTACGAAGGCATTTTCCCTCCACAACTCAGTATTTACCGGCACTTCTGTGGTTCCCTGCTTTACCCGAGTGGAGAGTTGTCCGAGTAATTCGTTATAGATGGTCTTGCGTTTTGTCAACAGGTTTTCAATACGGTTGTGAAGCAGTTTCGGACTTATCGGCTTAGTTAAGTAAGAATCGACACCCAGTTCATATCCCCGCCCCATATCTAACTCATTGTCTCTGGCGGTTAAAAGTATAATTGGGATATGGCTGGTTTCCCGCTCACATTTTAAGGCTTCAAGCATAGCGAATCCGTCCATATCAGGCATCGTCAGATCGCTAAGAATAATATCTGGGATGCGGCTTTTGGCAAGTTCAAGTCCCTGCAGCCCATTTTCGGCTGTAACCAGTTCATATTTTGCACCAAGTACTGAAGAAAGGTACTCCCGAAGATCGTTATCGTCTTCCACCAGTAAGAGCAATTGACGCTGATCATCCGGCGGTAACTGTATATCAAGTGCTGCTGGTTGAAGATCTGGCCTTGTGGGAGTTACAGAGGGTAGAACTGTATTGGTGACCAGGCGAACAGAAAACTCACTTCCCTTGCCCAGTTCACTTTTGACGTAAATTTTTCCGTGATGAATTGCAGCCAGTTCCTTGGCCAAAGCCAAACCAATACCAGAGCCATGGCTTACAGATTTTGGCACCTGATAAAATTTATCAAATATCCTGCTTAAGTGCTCTGGGGCAATACCGCATCCTGTATCTTTTACCGTAATTAAAGCGCAGGTGCTTAATTTATCCTTCTCATAACTTAAAACAACATCTATATTGCCTTTTGAGGTAAACTTGCAGGCATTCGATAATAAATTATCCAGAATCAACTGCACAATCTCTGCATCAAAGGTCGTTTTGATATCCTCCTGCAAGATAGTATAGCCAATATTCACTGATTTATTATGGTTTACCTCTTTATATTTAAGTACAATTTCTGAGAGCAGTTCACCCAAATAGGCTTCTCCCAACACCAATGGCTTATACTGGGATTCGACTTTGCGGAATTCGAGTAACTGATTGACCATTGAAAATAACCTGTTTGCATTTTTCTGAATAATAAAGACCCAATCTTTATGTTTTGAAGATAACTTTTCTTCAGCAAGCAAATCTTCTAAAGGACCAAGGATTAGCGTTAGTGGTGTCCGCAGTTCATGGGTGATGTTGGTATAAAAATTCATCCTTTCCCTGTGGAGCTGTCCATCCTGTTCAAGCTGAAGCTTTTTAACGCGGAGCTGGCCTTCTGCATTTATTTTTTTGACATAGAAAAATAAAATAGTGAAAACCGTAGCGGCAATGAGCAAAAAATAAGTGACTAGCGCAAGTGTGCTTAGATAAAACGGCGGGGAGATGTTGATGAAAAGACGTTCATAATCTTCAGACCACTGATCGTTTTTCTGACGGGTGCGGATGAGAAGCTCATATTTCCCGTATGGGATATTTCGAAAATCGAGATTCTTTTCACCCCCTAAAAATATCCAGTTTTTGTCCAGCCCATTTAGTTTGTAGCTAAATTCAACGAGCTCATTTACGGCGTAATCCATCACAGCGAGCTCTATACGAAAACTATTTTCTTCATGCTTCAGGTTTATCTGCTGGGTAAGGCTTGGGTATTTTTCAGATTGTGCATGGTTTTCTCCAGTATTGAATACCATAAAGCGGCTGATCCGTATTGGGGATTCTGGCAGGCTCAATGGGATCTGGTCTGGATTAAAATAACAGATGCCTGCAGGCATTCCAAAAAATAGCCATCCCCTCCTATCCAGCGCAACACTATTATTGGTAAAGCCACCTAGCGGCAAACCAAAGGCCTGATCGTAACTTAGCATGCGTTTTTCTTCTGGCAGATACCTTAGCAAACCTAATCTGGTGGAGCACCAAATGTTGCCATTAAGATCCTGGGCTACGGCATTTACGGTTAACCAGGCATCGGATTCGGGAAAAACAATGTTTTCAAGATTTCCCATTTCCCGATTTGCACTCTGGAGTGCCAGACCTTCATTTGTAGCGATCCAGATATTATTGCTCCGGTCACGAAAGAGATAGTTGATGGTATTGCTGCCAATCCCTTGTCCTTTGGCAATTTTTTTAATCAGTTTTCTATTACGATCGAAAATGTAAAGGCCCTGACCATAAGTACCTACCCAAAGATTCCCATGGCTGTCCTCCACTAAGGTGCGGGGGGCATAATCACCAAGCATAGGTGTTCTGGTAGCTATTTTAAAGAAAGTATTGTGGCCGGGATCATGAACAAATACGCCCTCCTCTGCAGCGAAACAAATATTCCCCTGTGAATCTTCCATGATCGCTCTAACAGCAGACATCTTTTCACCGGCATTTATCTTCTTCCAGGTATTGTTTTTTGCATCAAGGAAGGATACACCTCCTTTTTGCAGGCCAAACCACTTGTTTTTTTTACTATCCTGAAAAGCAGAAAGCAGAAAATCATCTCCCAGCCCACTGTTCGCTGTAGTTGTTTTGGTAATTTTTTTCTCAGCATTTATCTGCAAAATCCCATCTCCAGCCGTAGCCAGCCACATGCTGCTGCCCGCATCATTCAATATCCCGGTTACCGTAGCTGGCCTGTTTGCCCCAGGATTAATATTTTTAGTGGGCAAAACGGAAAAAAATGGTTCCAGGTGACCCAAAAAAGCGATACCTCCACTATAAATCCCTAACCAAACATTGCCGAAACGGTCACGGTCAATGCTCTGTACTGAAGCATTATTACCCCTCTCCAGATCAGTTGCCGTAATTGCTCCGGTATGCCGGATATCCCCAGAATTACTATATTGAGGTTTCATGATAAATACTTGAGATCCAGCAGTACCGATCCAGATTACCCCATTGATTTCTTTGATAGCGTGCACAAAAGGTTCATCGCCATTTTTTGATTGGGCGGCAAGGCTGATTTTTTGTATGCTTTTTGATAAAGGGTGGTAAACTGCCAGTCCTTTTCTGGTTCCTATCCAGATATTGTTTTTACTATCACAAAACAGCGATCTGACCTCATTATCTGGCAACAGGCCTTTTGTACTTTCGCTAGTAAGCAGCTTTACGTCTTTATTTTTTGGATTTAAAATAGAAATGCCCTTATTCACATGGCCAATGTAGAGGAGGCCATTGTGATCTTCTGCAAGTGCCCAAATGCTGTTTTCGGCCAGCGCAGGTATATTTGATTTATTGAACCGTTCAAATTTCTTACTTACGGGATCGAAACGCTGTACGCCACGATGATAAGTGGCAAGCCATATTTTATCATTTTTAGCTTGGATGATATCGGTAATATCATTGGTGGCAATGGAGTTCTTGTCTTTTGGATCATGTAAATGATATGAAAACCTATTGGTTTTCATATCAAGAATATTTAAACCGCTTGCCCGCGTACCGATGTAAAGCTGGTCATTATTGTAATAAAGGGTATTGATCTCGTTACTGTTTACCGAAAATCCATCTGCTTTTTCAGATTTGTAGTATTGCTTAAAAGAATTACTGGCAAAGCGGTTTAATCCCTGTTCCGTAGCAATCCATACATAGCCATATTTATCATGCGTCAGATCAATAACCTGTTGACTAGACAAGCCTTCTTGTAGTGACAGATACCGCGTTTTTCCGCCTTGTCCGAATGCTGGTAGGATGAAACAAAAAACGACTAAAAACAGCATTAACCTCATTATCTATTTATTAATGGTAAGGGAATTAATTTCAGAAAGTTTAAGACAAATTATTTAGTTTAATCCGAACAGTCTGTTTACATGGCATTTTTTGAATGGCCAAAAATTGAATTGCAGCAACCTACCTGGAAAAAGCTCGAACTAAACACACAAAGAGAAATGATAGCAAAGGAAGCTTCAATTACAATAAACATGGTGGTAAATATTTGGTGACCTGCCTCAAATGAACAATAAAAGCCTCTAATTCATATTATCTGGTTAGTTTGAGAAACACTTGCAACAGGCTCAAATATATCAATTTTTTATAAATGTCATAACAACGTTTATCTTATCGCACAAATGAAATTGATCAAGAGATCTACCAAAGAGGCTCCTCAAATACAAAAGCAATATAGACGACTATAGCAAGGTTAAATACCAATCATAGGGAGGCCTACGAAATACTAAATAAGCAACTGGACTTATTACAGATATAAAATCTATCTTTCAGAAATTTGACACACTGGAAAAGTGAGAACTTATAGATCTGTTATTAGACTCGAATCTATACTATGACGAAGCCAATACCGCTTAACTAGCTTAAAATCAAACAATTAAGCATTACGATTATAAACAAAAAAGGGAGAATTTTTCAATTCTCCCTTCAGGTGCACTTGTAGGGATTCGAACCCCAAACCTTCTCATCCGTAGTGAGATGCTCTATCCAATTGAGCTACAAATGCGTTTCCGTATCGTTAACGGACTGCAAAGGTATAATTTGATATTTTAATTTCCAATTAAATTTTAAAAAAATCTAAAAATAATTCTTTGCAGAATAAGCCTTATGCGCTTAATGCGTCATTAATTGCTTTAAAATCAGGCAAATCATGGGCATCTTCTAAAACTTCTGCATAAGCTATTTTCCCCTCTTCATCGATCACAAAAGCCGCTCTTTTAGAAACTCCTTTCAATCCAAACACAAATTCATCATAAAAAGCACCGTAAGCTGCTGACACTTCTTTGTTAAAATCAGACAATAAAGGGAACTGGTAACTTTGTACTTCTTTAAACTTAGCCAAAGAGAACGGAGAATCAACTGAAATGCCGATTACCTGTGCATTTATTCCTTCATAATAACTAAAATTATCACGCATGGTGCATAATTGTTCGGTACACGTTCCGGTAAAAGCCATCGGGAAAAAGTGAATAATTACTTTTTTGCCTTTGAAACCAGAAAGCGAAATTTCTGTCAAATCAGAAGTATATAATTTAAAATCAGGGGCGGTATCGCCAACTTGTAATGCCATTATGTATTTTTTTATGGGTTAAATATATTAATTGGTTCAGTAGTTCATTGGCTATTAGTTTATTAGTATTGTATCCTCCCAATAAAATAATGACCGGTGAACTAATTATATTTTTTCATCTGTTGGTCTAAAATTACCAATCCCTCTTCAAAACTATGCGGACGGTAATCTAAATCTCTAATCGTCTTATCCAAAACAAAACCTGTTCTAATTGGTCGTTTAGCCGTTTGGTTTAAACTTGCAGAACTTATTTCATTAATAAAAGATTGATCAAGGCCCCAATAATCGGCAACTTTTCGCACTAAATCTGCAATACTCATGTAATCTTTACCCGATACATGGTAAATTCCTTTTGCATTTTTTTCTACAGCCAACAAGCAGGCTTCAGCTAAATCCTCGGCCAAAGTGGGCATACGCCATTGATCGTTAACTACATTAATAGGCGATGATTTTTCCAATGCCTCTTTGGCCCACAACACGATATTGCTCCGGCTCATATCACTGGTTATCCCATACACCAATATTGTTCTTAAGATTGTCCAGTTTGCCTTTGAGTTCTTCAACAGCGCTTCAGCCAGTACTTTCGATTCGCCATAATAGCTTACCGGATTAACTGCATCTTCTTCTTTATATGGCCCATCGGCACCATCAAAAACAAAATCTGTACTTAAATAAATAAGTTGAATGCTTTTTTCTTCACATATCGAGATCAGGTTTTGGACTGCATCTACATTTAATTGACGACAGAGCACTTTATTGGCTTCACAAGTATCAACATTGGTCATTGCTGCAGTGTGCACAATAGCATCAGGGCTGTACATTTCGATAACTTCCCTAACCTGAAAAGCATTTAAAATATCCATTTCTGCATATCCATACCCATCCTTTACCGGATAGCGATTTGCTCCTTTAGAAGTGGCAACAAGCTTTACCCTGCCTTCGGCGAGAATTTTTTCAGTTAATTTCTGCCCCAAAAGACCGTTGCTACCTGTTGTTAAAATGGTTTTCATAAGCCTTATTTATGGCGCTAAATTATCTATAAAAACCATGTTGAAAAAATTTATAATATATATTTAAAATTAAGTAAGAAAAACTTAACTTTGCCAACCGAATTGGAGCCCCTATAAACAGCTTTAATTCATTGACTGTAATAAATTTACTCACAACAGATATGCCTAACTTAGGAAAAATAGCACAAATTATCGGCCCTGTGGTTGACGTTAGCTTTGCTAATGATGCCCATCTACCTAAAATTTTTGATGCGTTAGAGATAACGAAAGAAAATGGACAAAAAATTGTTTTAGAAGTTCAACAGCACTTAGGTGAAGATCGTGTACGCGCAATCTCGATGGACTCTACAGACGGTTTAGTTCGTGGAATGGACGTAGTTGACACTGGTGCTGCGATTAAAATGCCAGTTGGCGACCAAATTAAAGGTCGTTTATTTAATGTAGTTGGTGAAGCGATTGACGGTATCAACACAGTTGATAAAACTGATGGTCGTCCTATCCACGCTACTCCTCCTAAGTTCGAAGATTTATCAACTGAAACCGAGGTACTTTTTACAGGTATTAAAGTTATCGATTTATTAGAGCCATATGCAAAAGGTGGTAAAATCGGTTTATTCGGTGGTGCTGGTGTAGGTAAAACCGTATTAATTATGGAGTTGGTAAATAACATCGCTAAAGCTTATGCTGGTTTATCAGTATTCGCAGGTGTTGGTGAGCGTACTCGTGAGGGTAACGATTTACTTCGTGAGTTTATCGAGTCAGGTGTAATCAACTATGGTGACGAATTCTTACACTCAATGGAAAAAGGTGGATGGGATCTGAAAGCTGTTGATACTGAAAAATTAAAAGAATCTAAAGCAACATTGGTTTTCGGTCAAATGAACGAGCCTCCTGGTGCACGTGCACGTGTAGCATTATCAGGATTAACTGTTGCAGAATATTTCCGTGATGGTGATGGCGAAGGCGCTGGAAAAGACATCCTTTTCTTCGTTGATAACATCTTCCGTTTTACGCAGGCAGGTTCTGAGGTATCGGCTTTATTAGGTCGTATGCCATCAGCTGTAGGTTACCAACCAACATTGGCAACTGAGATGGGTTTAATGCAAGAGCGTATTACTTCAACAAAACGTGGATCAATTACATCAGTACAAGCGGTATATGTACCAGCGGATGATTTAACTGACCCGGCTCCGGCAACAACTTTTGCCCACTTAGATGCTACTACAGTACTTTCGCGTAAAATTGCTGAGCTAGGTATTTATCCTGCGGTAGATCCATTAGATTCTACTTCACGTATCCTTTCTCCTGCGGTTTTAGGTGACGAGCATTATAATACTGCACAACGTGTTAAAGAAACTTTACAACGTTACAAAGAATTACAAGATATCATCGCGATCTTAGGTATGGACGAATTATCTGAAGAAGATAAATTAGTGGTATCAAGAGCTCGTCGTGTTCAACGTTTCTTATCTCAACCTTTCCACGTAGCTGAGCAATTTACTGGCTTAAAAGGTGTATTGGTTGACATTAAAGACACCATCAAAGGATTTAACATGATCATGGATGGTGAAGTTGATGAGTATCCTGAAGCTGCATTTAACTTGGTTGGTAGCATTGAAGATGCGATCGAAAAAGGTAAAAAATTATTAGCAGAAGCGAACTAAGAGACGTGAGACACTAGATATGAGATGTGAGAGAGACCTTTGTCTCATATCTCATATCTCATATCTCAAATCTATTCAAAATGAATTTAGAAATATTAACTCCAGATAAAAAAGTTTTCGAAGGTGAAGTAACAGCAGTTACGGTTCCTGGTACTTTAGGCTCTTTCCAGATTTTAAAAGACCATGCCCCTATCATCTCTACTTTAGAAGATGGAGAAGTTATTATAAAAGCAAACAAAGCTGATGAGCAACGCTTTTTTATTAAAGGCGGTGTAGTAGAAGCTATTCACAACAAAATTGTGGTTTTAGCTGAAGGCGTCGCTTAAGCAAAATAATTAACCCATTTAGAAAGCCTCCCGATTTAAAAATCAGGGAGGCTTTTTATTTTATGTTATTGTTTAACAAAATCACAAACCGCCGCAGTAAATTCCTTATTCTTTTCATAATAAAGCATGTGCGAACCATCTATCTGCATTACTTTTTGATTGGGGAATTGATAATTTTTATAATAATCCGGGCCAACCCCATGATCATCCTTACCCGTTATAATCAAGGCCGGTGTTTTAATCTCACTGGTAAGTAAAGCATAATCTTTAAAATATTCTGGATACTTCTGCACCTTTCTACTATCCATCAAAGGCATAAAAAGTGTCATTCCGAAATCTGATGTACGTTTATAGGAATCTTCGATGCTGTCCATTTTGATAATGGTATTTACATCATTAGCAATATATTTATATCCAAGATGCACTGCGCTTAACTTTTTCCTAACCAGCGTCGCTTTATTCATTAATTTTTTAAAATCTGTTTCATTTATAGTGGTATCCTTTTTTAGTAACAGGTATCCATATTCAATTTGTTGTTTCACCTGGTTTGGATTCATGAAATGGGCTATTGTATTCGCCATGATGATGCCAGATAAATGTCCGGGATATTTCAGCGCATAATTTATGGCCAGGATACCACCAAATGAATGACTAAGTAAGTACACTTTTTCTACACCCAATTTTAACCGCAGTTCTTCAACGTCTTGAACGACCCGGTCTAAACTATAATTTTTTGCATTTTGCGAATGACCAGATCCTCTTTGATCCAGATAAACCATCGTTAAACATTTCTCCAGGTTAGCCCCACCCATTTTTTCAAAGGAAAGAAAATCCTGACCAGGGCCTCCATGCAAGTAGATACAAACAGGGCCTTTGCCTGCTACCTTAACAGATAACTTTACTGTATCAGAAGTTAAAATGGTCTGGTTCCCCATTTTGAGATGGGAGGTTGAATCTAACGGGGAACAACCACTAAATAATCCGATTAAAAGAATCGAAAGGTAAATTGTTTTCATAGGAATAGTTTCTAATATTAAATTACATAACTATTTCCAATAAAAAATCAAAGGAGTTTAATAATACCTTAATATCCACAAAGAAACCATCAATAATGCTTCGCATTTTAACGTCAAAATATAGCCTGAATTTTCAATTTTACATAACCTTTAACTCATTTTAGGCAGAAAAATAGAAAATTTATAATGCAAGCATAACAAACATACCGTATACCGTTTTGATATTTGGTCTACGGCTATCGGCATTAAATAACTAATCCAACTCCGATTAAGAATAATATTCTGAATATTAATAAATTTACAGAATAATATTCTTATTTAACTTTTTTCTGATTTCTCTTGCATATTAATGAACCAAAAACTAAATTGGTTTTTATAAACAATAAGATAATAATGAGTATTCAGAACAACATATTTTCTACCTCTTCTACTGCAAAAGCAGCTGGCAATGTAGTGTTGTTACCTGTCATTTTATTTAACCTCCTACTCCTAAATATTTTATGGGGTAACAAGCGGACGCAGTTTAAATAGATTTTAAAAAACTAAATATACCTAAAGCGTCCCGATACAAACGGGACGCTTTTTTTAAATAACAAAAGACAGTATTATGAACCGCCCATGATAAATAGTCAAAATAAAAATGGAATGTTTATTTATCATGATAAGCTCCATCTGACGGTTAAAAAAACAATAAGAATAAACAGATGAAATACTATAATTCTAATACGATTATTTACCTTGATGGACAGTTCGAAAAGGCTGTAAATAGCAGCACTGACCTTTACGGGCAGTCGCTACACTACGGCTATGCTGCTTTCGAGGGTATTAGAGCCTATAAAACGCACAACGGCAACCGCATTTTCAAAGCTGCAGCCCATTTCGATCGCTTAGAGCGTTCTTGCCAGTTGGCAAACATTCCTTTTCCCTGGGATAAACAAGAACTAATTGCAGCAACCTATAAATTACTTCAGTTG
This sequence comes from Pedobacter ginsenosidimutans, assembly GCF_001442625.1. Classification (GTDB taxonomy): domain Bacteria; phylum Bacteroidota; class Bacteroidia; order Sphingobacteriales; family Sphingobacteriaceae; genus Pedobacter; species Pedobacter ginsenosidimutans. The sequence goes on from NZ_LMZQ01000005.1 coordinate 91,275, forward strand.
AACAAACTGAAAGATGCTTATATCCGCCCCTTGGTATTTTGCCACCCAAACATGAAATTAAACGAGCCTAGTGGGGTTTCGATCTTAATCTGTGCCTGGGAATGGGATGCATATTCTGGCAACAAATTGTTAAAATTAACCGTTTCTGATTATGAAAGACCAAACCCAAAATCGATTCCAATGGAGGCGAAATTGAGTGGAAACTATGTTAATTCTATTTTAGCTACTACAGCGGCAAATATTAAAGGTTATGACGAAGCTTTACTTTTAGATATGCACGGTTTTGTTGCCGAGGCATCTGGAGCGAACATCTTTCTTGAAAAAGACGGAAAACTGTTTACACCATCTTTAGGAAATATTTTACCAGGTATTACACGTGCAACCGTAAAAGAACTTTGCACCGTCCTGGATATAGAATGCATTGAGAAAAAATTAACCACAGAAGATCTTAAAAATGCCGACAGCGCTTTCTTATGCGGAACAGCAACTGAAATAGCAGGTATAGCATCAATTGATGATATTGTATATCGCCCATTGTGGAGAGAATCTCTTGGTTATACCATACAACGGGCTTATAAAAACCTGGTACTGGAAAAAGTGAATTATGAGGTGATTATATAGTCCGAAGTAAGGAAAAACGAATTAAAGAGAAAAGCAAAGTAAAAGCAAAACAGATGACTGAAGAAATCAATCAACAGTTCCCGAAAGCCTACCCGCAGATTAATGGTGCAACAAAAGCATCAGGATTTGACATGGCTTCTGATGTGTTGACCTGCTCTTTGCTCAGAACACTTGCTGCTACCAAACCTTCAGGTAAATTTCTGGAGCTTGGAACTGGTACAGGCTTGTCTACTTCATGGATTTTAGATGGTTTAGATCAAGAAAGTACACTAACTTCGATAGATAACGACGCTAAATTTTTAGCCATTGCCCAAACGTTTCTTGGCGGTGACAATCGTTTAACATTGATTGATACCGATGGCGCCGAATGGATTGAAAAGAATAAAGACAAAAAGTTCGATTATATTTTTGCTGATACATGGCATGGGAAATACCTGCTTTTAGATGAAGCTTTATCTATGCTTAATAGCGGCGGACTTTACATCATTGATGATATGCTGCCACAATCGAATTGGCCTGATGGTCACCAGGATAAAGCTATAAAATTGATCAAAGATTTAGAATCCCGTGATGATCTGCACTTAACCAAGCAGGTTTGGGCAACAGGAATCGTAATCGGAGTAAAAAAATAAATAATATTAAAATAGTTCTTTTCTTTTTTTAAATAGTTAGTATGTTTGTGATTCATCAAAGACATGAATATAAACACAAACATTATTAGCAACCTAATTATTGTCATTTCTCAAAAGAGAGGTGGAAATCGTTGCGTATAATATAAAAAATATACCATATCGAAACCGCCTCCCACAAGAGGCGGTTTTTTTTTGCCTCAAAAAGAAATAATTGAAATACAACAGAATACATACAATTTAAACAATGAGCGAATTAAACAAGTACAGTAAAACATTTACACAAGACCCTACACAACCGGCAGCGCAAGCTATGCTTTACGGAATCGGATTAACTGATGCTGATATGGCTAAAGCACAGGTCGGTATTGCAAGTATGGGTTACGATGGTAACACCTGCAATATGCACCTTAACGATCTTGCAAAAGATGTGAAAAAAGGGGTCTGGAATAATGATTTAGTGGGCTTGGTTTTTAATACCATTGGCGTAAGTGATGGGATGAGCAACGGTACAGATGGTATGCGTTACTCATTGGTAAGCCGCGATGTAATTGCCGATAGTATTGAAACCATTTGCGGTGGTCAATATTATGATGGAATTATCTCTATCCCTGGCTGCGATAAAAACATGCCTGGTGCGATTATGGCCATGGCACGCTTAGATCGCCCTTCAATTATGGTTTATGGTGGTACGATTGCTCCTGGCCATTACAAAGGCGAAGAATTGAACATCGTTTCAGCTTTCGAGGCTTTGGGGCAGAAAATATGTGGCAACCTTTCTGAGGAGGACTATCAGGGCATCATAAAACATACCTGCCCTGGTGCAGGTGCTTGCGGAGGGATGTATACTGCAAACACAATGGCATCAGCAATTGAGGCTTTAGGTATGAGTTTGCCTTATTCATCTTCAAACCCAGCAATCAGCGAGGAGAAAAAACAAGAATGTTTAGATGCGGGTAAATACATCAAAATTTTATTAGAGAAAGATATCAAACCATCTGATATCATGACGAGAAAAGCATTCGAAAATGCCATTCGTTCTATTATCATTTTAGGTGGCAGTACGAATGCAGTATTACATTTTATTGCAATGGGTAAAGCTATCGGTATCGAAATCACCCAGGATGATTTCCAACGCATGAGCGATGTAACACCAGTACTTGCCGATTTCAAACCTAGTGGAAAATACTTAATGCAGGATTTACATCAATATGGAGGTATCCCGGCAGTATTGAAATATTTATTGAATGAGGGTTTATTACATGGCGATTGCCTAACCGTAACCGGAAAAACTGTAGCTGAGAATTTGGCTGACGTAAAATCGATCATGGATTATGATCAAAAAATCATTCAGAAACTAAGTGAGCCAATTAAAGCAACAGGTCACTTACAGATTCTTTACGGAAACCTGGCAGAAAAAGGTTCTGTTGCAAAAATAAGCGGTAAAGAAGGTGAGAAATTTGAGGGGCCTGCACGTGTATTCGACGGCGAACACGATTTAATCGCCGGAATTTCAAGCGGGCGTGTTCAACCTGGTGATGTAATCGTAATTAAAAATTCTGGTCCGGTAGGCGCGCCAGGTATGCCAGAAATGTTAAAACCAACCTCAGCAATTATTGGTGCTGGTTTAGGCAAATCAGTGGCTTTGATTACCGACGGACGTTTCTCTGGCGGTACACATGGTTTTGTGGTTGGTCACATTACACCTGAATCTTACAAGGGTGGCTTAATCGGCTTGGTAGAAGATGAAGACCGGATTCTGATTGATGCGGTAAACAACATCATTAGCTTACAAGTAAGTGATGAAGTGATTGCCGAGCGTAGAAAAAACTATGTACAACCAGCATTAAAAGTAACAAAAGGTGTTTTATATAAATATGCTAAAACAGTTTCAGACGCAGCGAGTGGTTGTGTAACTGACGAATATTAAAATCAAAAAATCATCCCCAGATTAATTGATTACTAAGAAAATAGATTATGCAAATAATTAAAAGTATTCAGAATAGGATTTATGAAATCCGGGGAGAAAGAGTAATGTTAGATTTCGATTTGGCATCGCTTTATGAAGTTGAAACGAAGGCACTGAATCAGGCAGTAAAACGTAACATAAAGCGTTTTCCAGATGATTTTATGTTTCAGTTAACTTCTGCTGAGTTTGAAGAGATAAGACTTCATATTGATGCAAGTAATCAAGGTACATCATCACAAATAGTGATGACAGGCCTCCCCAACTTGAAGTCACAAATTGTGACTTCAAGTTGGGGAGGCACCCGAAAAATGCCTTATGCCTTTACAGAGCAAGGTGTAGCCATGTTGAGTGGTGTTTTAAAGAGCGATAAGGCGATTAATATGAACATTGCCATTATGAGGGCCTTTGTTGACGTTCGGAAAATTTTGCTGAAGCAAAGCAACCTTAACGAACAATTAACAGAAATTAAAGAACGGATTGGCGAACATGATGTTCAGCTCAACGAGCTTTATGATGCAATGGAAAATTTAATAGACGATAAAATTGCTCAATTAAAATGGAACGACAGACAAAGAATTGGGTTTAAAATTAAAGAATAGTAGAACCGCAAAAACATAACTATGGAAACTGCACAAGATACAATACAACAAAACGAGGCAAAAGCAGAAACCTCAAAAACCTTATTCAAAGGAACAGGCTCGCAAGTTTTGTTGAATGGATTAATTGAAGAAGGTGTAACCACCATTTTTGGTTATCCGGGAGGAGCAATCATGCCTATTTATGATGCTCTTTATGATTATGCCGATAAATTAGAACACATCTTGGTTCGCCATGAGCAAGGTGGTATCCACGCTGCTCAGGGCTTTGCAAGAGCAAGCGGCGAAGTTGGTGTTGTTTTCGCAACCAGCGGGCCAGGTGCAACCAATTTGGTTACAGGTTTGGCCGATGCGCAAATCGACAGTACGCCATTGGTTTGTATCACCGGACAGGTTTTCGCTCACCTATTGGGAACGGATGCTTTTCAGGAAACCGATGTGATTAACATTACCACTCCGGTTACAAAATGGAATTATCAGGTTACTGATGCCAAAGAAATTCAGGAAGTATTGGCTAAAGCTTTTTACATTGCGAAAAGCGGCAGACCAGGCCCTGTATTGATTGATATTACCAAAAATGCACAATTACAGTTGGAGGAATTCCCTGAATATGTAAAATGCAATCACATCCGCAGTTATCGCCCGAAACCAAAAGTTAGGGTAGAATATATCGAACAGGCAGCCGAATTAATCAACTCAGCAAAAAAACCTTTCATTCTATTTGGACAAGGTGTTATTTTGGGTAAAGCTGAAGAAGAATTCAAAGCTTTTATCAATAAATCAGGAATCCCTGCTGCATGGACCATTATGGGCGAAGGTGCGATCCCAACTTCACACCCGCTAAATGTAGGTATGTTAGGGATGCACGGTAATTACGGGCCAAACGTATTAACCAACGAAGCTGATGTAATTATTGCCATCGGTATGCGTTTTGATGACCGTGTAACCGGTCGTTTAGATAAATATGCGAAACAAGCTAAAGTGGTACATTTAGATATCGACCCTGCTGAAATTGATAAAAATGTTAAAGCAGAAGTTGGTGTTTGGGGCGACTGTAAAGAAACTTTACCCCTATTAACCAATTTAGTTAACGAAAACAAACACGAAGATTGGTTAGCTAAGTTCAGACAATATAATCAGGAGGAAATAGATCAAGTCATTACTCCCGAACTTTATCCAACTGGTGATGAAATGACCATGGGCGAAGTATTGCGCAACATCAACGAAATCTGTGGTGGCGATGCCGTAATCGTTACCGATGTTGGTCAACACCAAATGGTGGCCTGTCGTTATGCTAAATTCAACAATACCCGAAGCAACATTACTTCTGGTGGTTTAGGTACAATGGGTTTTGGTTTACCAGCAGCAATTGGCGCTAAATATGGTGCACCTGATAAAACCGTTATCGCCATTATCGGTGATGGTGGTTTCCAGATGACGCCTCAGGAATTGGGTACCATTATGCAATTCGGTGCGGCAGTAAAAATTCTGATCTTGAACAACCGCTTTTTAGGTATGGTTCGTCAATGGCAACAGCTTTTTCATGATAAACGTTATTCTTTCGTGAATATCACCAGCCCTGACTTTGTTGCTTTAGCAAAATCGTATTATATCGAAGCGAGCAAAGTTGATGAGCGTGCAAACTTAAGAACTGCACTAGAAACCATGATCAACCATGAAGGTTCTTATTTATTAGAAGTTATGGTTGGCAGAGAAAATAATGTTTTCCCTATGGTTCCTCAAGGAATGAGTGTAAGCGAAATCAGGTTAAAATAAGTTGAAAGGTAAAAGCTAGCGTAATCGTCATCTCGACTGTAGCGCAGCGAAACGGAGAGATCTTTCTTAACAACATTTAAAGATTTCTCCACAAGGTCGAAATGACGAATAGGTAAATAAGAAACTATCATGAGTACTGAAGATAAAATAAAATACACAGAAGACACCGTTGACCTAGAAGGAAAACAGGAATATACCATTACGGTGTATGCCGAAAACCGCATTGGTTTACTCAACAGGATTGCGATTATTTTCTCGAAAAGAAAAATCAATATCGAAAGTTTAAACAGTTCCGCATCAGAAATTGAAGGAATACACCGTTTCAACATCGTCATCCACGAAGGTTACGAAGTAGTGAGAAAGCTGGCCCGTCAGATAGAAAAACAGATTGAGGTATTGAAAGTTTATTTCAACACCAACGAAGAAATTATCTGGCAGGAACTGGCGCTTTACAAAGTTTCTACAGATGAAATTGCAGAAAAAGTAACCGTAGAGCGTTTATTAAGGCAATACGGTGCAAGTGCGGTGGTGATCCGTAAAGATTATACTGTTTTTGCGGTAACTGGTCACCGCGAAGAAACTGATGCATTGGTAAAAGCTTTAGAACCTTACGAACTAATTGAATTTGTCCGCTCTGCAAGAGTAGCCATTATCAAAGATAGCGCTGGTTTCCACGAAAAACTAAAGGAATTCGAAGCTTTCGAACCGGGTGAAGAATTGGTAGAAAACGAATTTTTAGAAAAAGGACAGAAGATTTTTACGATGTAAGGTAAAAGGTAGAGCGTATAAAGTTGAAGGCAAAAACACAATGCTTAGCGACCTTTGCGTAAAGCTTGGCGCCCTTTGCGGTTAAAACAACATTAATATGAAATGCAATAAAGCCATACCAATTTTAAGAATATTCGATTACGATAAAGCAGTTGAATTTTATGTAAACTGGCTGGGCTTTAAAATAGACTGGGAACATACTTTTGAAGAAAATACCCCTGTTTATATGCAGATTTCGTTAGATGGCATTGAATTACATTTGAGCGAACATCACGGAGATAGTTCTCCGGGTGCACATATACATATTGACTGTACAGGTTTAAAAGCATTTCATAAAGAAATTATAGACAAAAAGTACAAATACAACAGGCCAGGTTTGGAGAAAACTTTTTACGGAACCTGGGCTGTAACAGTAAACGATCCGTTCTTTAACAAGATTACATTTAACGAAGAATTAACCGAAGCAGAAAAACAAAACAATAATTAGATAGATACGAATTATAATATGATGAACGAGGTATTTGATTTTATAATAAACTCACGCAAGGCATTTATTAAGTTAATAGATGATTTAACAATCGAAGAATTGAATAAAATTCCAGATGGTTATAACAATAACATCATCTGGAACTTTGGCCATATTGTAGTGAGCACGCAAACGCTTTGTTATGTTCGTACAGGTGTATTACAAGATGCTGCTTCGGTAAAATTTAACGAGTATTATAAAAAAGATACGAAGCCAACTTACACCGTAACAGAAGAAGAAGTAGCAGAATTGAAAGCCATAGCATTAGAGAGCATTGAAAAAATAAAAGAAGATTATGCAAATGGAAAATTTTCGAGCATCACTCCTTTTACAACAGCTACCTATGGCGTACAGATGAACAGCATTGAAGAAATTCTGATCACAACTATTGGCCACGATAATGTACACCAAGGTTATGCATGGGCACTGAAGAAACTGGTATAAAATGGGAGATGTAAAACAGATGAGATATGAACCGATAATAAAAAAATCAGTGAATCACCTCATCTTTGTAACCAACCCGAAGGAAAAAAGAATATATAACGATAATTAAATAGAAATTAACCAATAAAAAACAATGGCAAATTATTTTAACACATTACCTCTTAGAGAAAAATTAAACCAATTAGGTGTTTGCGACTTCATGGACAGTTCTGAATTTTTAGATGGCGTTAGCGCATTAAAAGGTAAAAAACTGGTAATTGTAGGTTGTGGCGCACAAGGCTTAAACCAAGGTTTAAATTTAAGAGATAGTGGTTTAGATGTAAGCTACACTTTACGTAAGGAAGCAATTGAAGGCAAACGCGATTCGTGGAAAAACGCAACCGAAAACAATTTTACAGTTGGCACTTACGAAGAACTGATTCCAAATGCAGATGTAGTAATTAACCTTACTCCAGATAAACAACATACCGCTGTTGTAAATGCAATTATGCCTTTAATGAAAGAAGGTGCTACTTTGTTATATTCTCACGGTTTTAATATCGTTGAAGAAGGTATGCAGATCCGTAAAGATTTAACCGTTATTATGGTTGCGCCTAAATGCCCAGGTAGCGAAGTTAGAGCAGAATATGTTCGTGGTTTTGGTGTTCCTACCCTAATTGCAGTTCACCCTGAAAACGATCCTCAAGGTAAAGGATTGGCACAGGCAAAAGCATATTGTGCTGGTACAGGTGGTCACAGAGCTGGTGTATTAAAATCATCTTTCGTAGCTGAGGTAAAATCAGATTTAATGGGCGAGCAAACCATCCTTTGTGGTTTATTGCAAACAGGTTCTATCCTGTCTTTCGATAAAATGGTAGAAAAAGGAATCGATGCAGGTTATGCTTCTAAATTGGTTCAATATGGTGTTGAGGTAATTACCGAAGCCTTAAAACAAGGTGGTATTACGGCCATGATGGACAGATTAAGTAATGTAGCTAAAATCAAAGCTTTCGAAATTTCGGAAGAATTGAAAGATATTATGCGTCCATTATTCCAAAAACACCAGGATGACATTATGAGTGGCGAATTTAGCCGTATCATGATGGAAGATTGGGCAAATGGTGATAAAAACCTATTGGCTTGGAGAGCTGAAACTGGCGAAACCGCTTTCGAAAAAACGCCTGCTGGTGACGTTAAAATCGGTGAGCAAGAATATTTCGATAACTATACTTTAATGGTTGCTTTTGTTCGCGCTGGTGTTGAATTGGCTTTCGAAACCATGGTACAAGCTGGTATTAAACCAGAGTCGGCTTACTACGAATCGTTACACGAAACACCACTTATTGCCAACACCATTGCGCGTAAGAAATTGTTCGAAATGAACCGTGTTATTTCTGATACTGCTGAATACGGTTGTTATTTGTTCGATCAGGCTTGTAAACCACTTTTGGGTGATTTCATGAAAAAAGTAGATACTGATTTAGTTGGTAAAAACTTCAACGAAGGTAAAGATGGCGCTGTTGATAACAGACAATTAATTGATATCAACGAGGCTATCCGCTCTCACCAGGTAGAACAAATTGGAGCAACCTTGCGTAAAGCAATGACTGCAATGAAAGCAATTAAAACAGCATAGAAACAAAAAGAATGTCATCCTGAGCCTGTCGAAGGAATTCTTTTTGTTTCTATAAAGAAAAAGTCTTCGACAAGCTCAGACTGACAAACATTAAATAATAACGAAATGTCAAAAACATTAGTAGAAAAAATTTGGGATGCTCACGTTGTAAAAAGTGAAGAAGGATTTCCTGATATTTTATACATTGATACACACTTAATACACGAGGTAACCTCTCCGCAGGCATTTGATGGTTTGCGTAAAAGAGGATTACCTGTTTTTCGTCCGAAGCAAACTGTAGCAACAGCCGATCATAATGTACCTACGTTAAATCAATTGTTGCCAATTAAAGAGGAGCTTTCGCGCTATCAGGTAGATATGTTAACGAAAAACTGTGCAGAATTCGGTGTAGAACTGTACGGTTTAGGGCATCCTTTTCAAGGCATTGTACATGTTATCGGCCCTGAATTGGGTATCACCTTACCTGGTAAAACAATGGTTTGCGGCGATAGCCATACCTCTACCCATGGTGCTTTTGGTGCCATTGCATTTGGTATCGGTACTTCGCAGGTAGAGCAGGTTTTTGCAACGCAATGTTTATTGCAGTCGAAACCTAAAACCATGAAAATTGAGGTAAATGGCGAACTTGGAAAAGGTGTTGGTGCTAAAGACATTATCTTATACATTATTGCCAAAATCTCTGCTGCTGGCGGTACAGGTTATTTTATAGAATATGCAGGTTCGGCAATCGAAGCTTTAAGTATGGAAGCCCGCATGACGATCTGTAATATGAGTATCGAAATGGGTGCACGCGGTGGATTAATTGCACCAGATCAAACTACTTTCGATTACATTAAAGGAAGAGAATTTGCTCCAGCAGGCGAAGAGTGGGATAAAGCTTTAGCTTATTGGAAAACATTATATAGCGATGCTGATGCGAAATTCGATAGTGTTTTAACTTTCGATGCGGCAGATATTGCACCTATGATTACCTATGGTACCAACCCTGGAATGGGCATGGGTATTCAGGAACATATTCCGGCAACTGGTGCACAACCCGAAAAAGAAAAACTTTCGTACCAGAAAGCGTTAGATTATATGGGCTTTGATGACGATTCTTCATTAATTGGGAAACCGGTTGATTATGTGTTCATCGGAAGCTGCACCAACTCACGTATTGAAGATTTGCGCGAAGTTGCCGATTTTGTTAAAGACAAACGCAAAGCTGATAACGTTACCGTTTGGATTGTTCCAGGTTCGAAACAGGTTGAGCAACAAGCTAAAAATGAAGGTTTGGATAAAATTTTCGAAGCTGCTGGTTTCCAATTACGCGAACCTGGCTGTAGTGCCTGTTTAGGAATGAACGAAGATAAAATCCCTGCAGGTAAATATTGTGTATCTACATCAAACAGAAACTTTGAAGGCAGACAAGGACAAAATGCACGTACCTTATTGGCCAGTCCACTTACAGCAGCAGCAGCAGCCGTAACCGGAAAAATTACCGATGTAAGGGATTTGCTGGATAAGGTAGAAGGTTAACCCCTAAATCCCCTGAAGGGGACTTTAGCACTATGAATAATAATACTACCAGTACTCAATCAAAAGCCCCCTCAAGGGGGTTGGGGGTTTTAGAAGTTGCCATATTAAATGTAAAAGCCGGGTTATCGGCTGATTTTGAAAAAGCTTTTAGCGAGGCACAAAAAATTATTTCTTCTATAGAAGGTTACATTTCACATCAGCTTCAAAAATGCGTAGAGGTAGAAAATAAATATATCCTGCTGGTAAACTGGAAAACACTGGAGGCACATACCGAAGGTTTCAGAGGATCCGCAGAATACCAGGATTGGAAAAAGTTATTACATCACTTTTATGATCCTTTCCCAACAGTTGAACACTTTGAGATAGTAGAGGGTTGTAAGGCTTAAAGAATAAAGATAAAAAGTGGAATACAAGTCTTGCTACTTGGTACTCCTTACTTGATACTAATTGACATGAAAAAATTCACAAAATTAACATCGGCAGTAGTGCCTTTAAATATAGAGAACATCGATACCGACCAGATTATCCCGGCGAGGTTTCTAAAAGCGACTACCCGCGAGGGTTTTGGTGAAAACTTGTTCCGCGATTGGCGTTATGAAAACGATAACCAGCCTAAAGCTGATTTCGTGATGAACAACCCAACCTACAGCGGCCAGGTTTTAGTGGCAGGGAAAAACTTTGGTTGTGGCAGTAGTCGCGAGCACGCTGCATGGGCTATTCAAGATGCTGGTTTTGACGCGGTTATCAGCAGTTTCTTTGCCGATATCTTTAAGGGAAATGCCTTGAACAATGGTTTATTACCCATTCAGGTAAGTGACGAATTTTTGGCGCAGATTTTCAAAGCGGTTGACAACAATCCAAAATCGGCCTTAGAAGTTGATTTAGAAAATCAAACGGTTACCATTGTAGAAACTGGTGCTCAAGAATCATTTGAGATCAATCCTTACAAAAAATCGTGTTTGATAAACGGTTATGATGATATCGATTTCATCTTGGCACAAAAAGAGTTAATCGCAGAATTTGAACAGACAAAATAATGCTTAAACCATTTGTCTACATACAAAACCTAAACTTAAGTTACCGCAATAAAGCGGTACTAAAGGATTTGTATTGGGAAGTAAATGTGTGCCAAAACTGGGTTTTATGGGGCGAAAGTGGCAGCGGAAAAACTTCTTTGACTAAAGCGATTGCGGGTTTAATTCCTTCTCAGGGTAGTATTGAAATCAATTACAACGCCCAAAGTAAATTACCGGCCGAAGTTTTATTTGTAGAAAGCTGGTATCAGTTTAAAAACCTCGAAGGTGTTGCAAACTTTTATTATCAGCAACGCTACACCAGCTTACAGGCCAATGATACTTTAACTGTACATGCAGAACTGGTAGCTTACGGCAAAGAAAAAGGACTTCATTTCGATTTGGTTGAACCCATTTTAGAAGCACTGGGCTTTGCTACTTTTGCGAGTTCACAACTAATCGAATTATCAAGCGGCGAGCATAAAAAACTGCAATTGGTTAAAGCCTTATGGTTAAAACCCCAATTGTTAATTATCGATCAGCCTTATACCGGTTTAGATGCAGCATCGCGCAAAAACCTGAATACGCTTTTGGAGCAGATTACAGCAGAAGGTGTACAATTAATTTTAATCTGTAACGATTTAGAATTTCCAGAAAGCATTGATTCTTTTGCGGAGATTATAGACGGGCAGATTGTAAGCTCATTTTCAAGAGAAATTGGAGACCTTTCACCTGAAATACACAAAAAGAAAATACCCGCTTTTTTAAAGGAGTCGCCAATTTACTCATCAAATGATATGGTAAAAATGGTTGATGTAAACATCAGCTATGGCGAAAAACAGGTGCTAAAAAACATCAACTGGGAAGTTAAAGCTGGCGAAAAATGGTTATTGCAAGGCCCTAATGGCTCAGGAAAATCTACTTTATTGAGTTTAATAAACGGCGATCACCCCCAATCTTATGCCAACGAGCTTTATTTGTTTGGCAACCGGCGAGGAAGTGGCGAAAGCATTTGGGATATTAAGCAGCATATTGGTTTAATATCACCAGAGTTTCATTGGTACTTCGATGCCACCTCAACTGTTTGGAAGTGCATTGCTTCGGGCTTTTACGATACCGTAGGCCTGTTTCAGCAATTGCCTTATAGCAAAAGAGCACAAGTTGATGAGCTGATTGAATATTTTGGATTAACCGAAAACAAAAATGAATTATTAACCGCACTTCCACTCGGTAAACAGCGATTGGTATTATTAGCGCGGACGATTATAAAAAATCCGGAACTATTAATTCTGGATGAGCCTTGCCAGGGTTTAGACCAACAGCAAACAAAACATTTTAACCAATTGGTTGATGAACTGTGCAGCAACGGGATGACCTTAATTTACGTTGGCCATTTTGAATCGCAGCTGCCAACCTGCATAGAAAAAAGAATATTGTTAGAAAAAGGCGAGGTAAAAGTCGTCGAAAGTTTAAACACAGAAATATTAAGCTGATGCAAAATTAACCACGGATAAAAAGGATGGACACAGATAAAAATCTAATGGCCCGTAAAGACACGAACCATGGCAAAAATCAATCTATGTTTATCTGTGAAAATCTCTGGTAAAAACTGTAGCGGCAAAAGAGGAGTCAACAATGAAGAAGAACATTTTAGTAATACCTGGAGACGGTATTGGACCCGAAGTTACCACTTGGGGAAAAGCAGCATTAGAGAAAATTGCCGAAATTTTTGGCCATGAATTTGTGTTCGAAGAAGCTTTAATGGGCCATGCGGCTATTGAAGTTACCGGCGAGCCTTTGCCAGATGAAACTTTAGAAAAAGCAAGACAAAGTGATGCTATCCTTTTTGGAGCCATTGGCCACGCCAAATATGATAACGACCCAAGTTTAAAAGTTAGACCAGAACAAGGTCTGTTAAAAATCCGTAAGGAACTGGGTTTATTCGCTAATCTCCGCCCCATATTACTATTTGATGAACTTCTTCAGGCATCGAGCATCAAACCGGAAATTTTAAGAGGAACCGATATTTTGTTCTTCCGCGAATTAACGGGTGATGTTTACTTTGGTGAAAAAATTCGCTCTGAGGACCGTAATACTGCTTCAGACTTAATGATTTACCACCGTTATGAAGTAGAACGCATTGCGCATAAAGCTTACCAGGCCGCACAGCAACGTAATAAAAGATTATGTTCGGTAGATAAGGCAAATGTTTTAGAAAGTTCTCGCTTATGGCGCGAAACCGTTCAGGAAATTGCAAAACAATATCCTGATGTAGAAACAGAGCACATGTTTATCGATAATGCAGCCATGCAGTTGATCAAAAACCCTAAAAAATTCGATGTGGTTTTAACGGCCAATTTATTTGGAGATATTTTGACAGATGAGGCTTCACAGATTGCAGGTTCGATGGGTATGCTGGCTTCGGCATCTGTTGGCGAAAGCACAGGTTTCTTCGAGCCGATCCACGGTTCTGCACATGATATTGCAGGTAAAGATTTAGCTAACCCATTAGCCTCTATCCTATCGGCTGCATTAATGTTAGAAATTGGCTTCGGACTAAAAGAAGAAGCTAAATTATTGGTTGACACCATCGACCAGGTATTGAAAGAAGGTTTTAGAACACATGACATTGCCGACCAAAATACAAACCGGTTTAAAGTTTTAGGCACAGCCGAAATGGGCAAATTGGTTCTTAAATTCTTATCACAAAAATTAATCACTTCCTAAACTTAAGATTATGATTCACGACCCAAACAAAGTTTATATTTTCGACACGACATTGCGTGACGGGGAGCAGGTTCCAGGCTGCCAGTTAGATACAAACCAAAAAGTAGAAATCGCTAAATCACTTGAGCTTTTAGGTGTTGATGTGATTGAAGCTGGTTTCCCGGTATCTAGTCCTGGAGATTTTAATAGCGTAATTGAGTTATCAAAAGCAGTTACCAACCCGATTATCTGCGCGTTAACCCGTGCAAATAAAAACGATATCGATGTTGCTGCAGATGCTTTACGTTATGCGAAAAGGCCACGTATCCACACCGGGATTGGTTCATCTGATTTCCACATTAAACATAAATTTAACAGCACCCGCGAAGAAATTTTAGAACGTGCTGTTGAAGCCGTAAGGTACTCGAAAAAATTTGTGGAAGATGTTGAATTCTACGCAGAGGATGCCGGCCGTGCAGATATCGAGTTTTTAGCCAAAATGGTTGAAGCGGTAATTGCTGCTGGTGCAACTGTAGTAAATATTCCAGATACCAACGGTTATTGCTTACCAGACCAATACGGCTCGAAAATTCTTTTCTTAAAAGAGAATGTAAAAAATATCGATAAAGCCATTATCTCTGTGCATTGCCACAACGATTTAGGCTTGGCTACAGCGAATTCTATCGCAGGCTTACAGAATGGTGCCCGCCAGGTAGAATGTACGATAAACGGCATCGGAGAGCGCGCAGGCAATACATCCATGGAAGAAGTCGTCATGATTTTGAAAACACACAAGATTTTAGGCTTAAACACTCAAATTGATGCTACCCGTTTCTATGAAATGAGCCATATGGTGCGTAACCAGATGAATATGCCTGTTCAACCTAATAAAGCAATTGTTGGTGGAAATGCATTTTCGCATAGTTCAGGCATTCATCAGGATGGTTTCTTGAAAAACCGTGAAAACTATGAAATTATTAAACCAGAAGATGTTGGTTTCCCTGACGCAACGATTGTATTAACGGCAAGAAGCGGACGCCATGCTTTAAAACACCATTTAGACCGTTTAGGCCATAAATTGGAAAAAGATCATTTAGATATTGTTTACAAACAATTTTTGGTTTTAGCCGATAGCAAACAAGGCATTAACGATTACGATTTAAACCAATTGGTTGCTTTGCATTTGGCGTAAAAGCTGAAAGGTTAAAGACTAAAACTAAAAGCAAGTGGCGAATTGCCTTAAAAACTTTGAGGGGTGTCCCCTTTTGGAGGGGGCAGGGGGAGGATTTAAGTTTGAAACACAAACCTTGCTCCCTAAACCTGATCCGATAGCTATCGGATGGAATGAGCGCAGCGAAATAAAATGTAAAGCAGGAGAGCTGCCTCCGATGGAATGCCAAACCCTGCTTTACAAAAAAATATATAAGAGAATATCAGTCTTGATACTTGATTCTCTCTACTTGATACTACAACAATGAATACTACAACACCGAATACATTAGATTTTTTATCTGCATCGCAACGGTTAAAAGGCGTAGTAAAACGTACGCCTTTAGAGTTTAATGCCGGACTTTCTGCTCATTACAATGCCAACATTTATTTGAAAAGAGAAGACCTGCAGATTGTACGCTCATACAAATTACGTGGTGCCTACAATAAAATTAGCACATTGCCACAAGATGCATTAATTAACGGTGTAGTTTGTGCAAGTGCAGGTAACCACGCGCAAGGTGTGGCCTATTCATGCAAGAAACTTGGCATTAAAGGGGTGATTTTTATGCCGGAAATTACGCCGAAACAAAAGGTTAAACAGACTTACATGTTTGGTGGCGACAATGTTGAAGTGGTTTTAGTTGGCGATACTTTTGATGATTGTTTAAAAGAAGCCCTGGCCTATAGTGCCGAAAAATCAGCCACTTTTATTCCTCCTTTTGATGATGAAAAAGTAATTGAAGGGCAAGCAACTGTTGGTGTAGAGATTTATGAAGACCTACCTGATTTAGATATTATTGTAATGCCTGTAGGTGGTGGCGGTTTGGCATCAGGCGTGAGTGCTTACATGAAAACCGTTAAACCCGAAGTGAAATTGGTTGGTGTTGAGCCGCTAGGTGCACCATCAATGGTTACAGCGATGGAATATGGTGGTCCGTTTACCTTAGATGAAATAGACCGCTTTGTGGATGGTGCAGCTGTAAAAAGAATTGGCCATATCACTTACGAATATTGTAAGGAACTGTTAGATCAGATGCATTTAATCCCTGAAGGAAAAATCTGTACGACCATTTTAAAATTGTATAACGAAGATGCCATTGTTGTTGAACCTGCAGGAGCACTCTCTGTTGCAGCATTAGATCAGCTTAAAGACCAGATTGCCGGCAAAACGGTAGTTTGTATCGTAAGCGGTGGAAACAACGATATTGAGCGCATGCAGGAGATTAAAGAGAAATCTTTGCTTTTCGAAGGTTTAAAACATTATTTCATTGTACGTTTCCCGCAAAGACCAGGGGCTTTAAAGTTATTCGTGAATGAGGTTTTAGGTCCACAGGATGATATTACCCGTTTTGAGTTTATTAAAAAAACAAATAAAGAAAATGGTCCTGCATTGGTTGGTATAGAACTTTCTAATAAAAACGATTATGCAAGTTTATTACAACGCATGAAAGATTTTAAATTCGAAATTATTGAACTAAACCAGGACCAGACTTTGTTTGAGTATTTGGTTTAATGGTTTAACCGCAAAGGGCGGAAAGTTTTTCACAAAGCACACAAAGTATAATTTAATTCCTTTGTCATCCTGAGCCTGTCGAAGGACAATCACAGTGTTTCGACAAGCTCAACATGACACATCTTTAATAAAGAAAAATGAATTTCAAAGACCTAAGCAACAAAGCATTAATTTCTGACAGCGATATTGATTGGGAAGATTTAGGAGCAGGCGTTAAACGCAAAATTATGGCTTATGATAACCCGTTGATGCTGGTTAAGGTAGAATTTGAAAAAGACGCTATTGGTACCATTCACAATCATCCTCATTTGCAAATGAGTTATGTAGCAAAAGGAAGTTTTGAGGTTAGCATGGGTGATGATAAGAAAATCTTAAACGAAGGCGATGTTTTCTTTGCCCCATCAAATGTATTTCATGGCGTTGTTTGTTTAGAAGCTGGATTATTGATCGATATTTTTAATCCGCATCGGGAAGATTTTTTGAAATAAAACCGATGGCCGTCATTTCGAGCGGACCCGATAGCTATCGGGTGCAACGCAGTCGAGAACCCGCAGGCTCAGCAAAGCTAAATCTGTCTCGAGGCAGATCTCTCCGTTCCACTGCGTTCCGGTCGGGATGACGGGATCTAGTGTGTCGATCGCTAGGAACCTTCCGCCTTAAACCTTTTACCTTCCACCTCATTCAAAGGTAAACCTCACATTCTTATAGCCCAATCCTTCGATAATCGGTTTAAGTACTGTTGTAGCATTGGTTTTAGTCTGTGCTAAAATACTCGATTTTTTAACCTCAGCAGTTACCTGTCTTTCGGCTGCTTTATACGCTTCATCTACCAAACCGGCTTCTCGGAAGAAAGCCATTTTTGTATCATAAACCCGGGAGTTTTTATGATCGATTTTTACATAACATATTTCGGGCTGTGGTAAATTTACTACAGCGGTGTCCGCATCAATATCAATATCTTCACGTGTAATTTTGGTTAAATCGATACAGCCTACTGCTTCGGCTTTAACAATCAATAAAACACTGGCTTCGGGTAAAAAGTCTGTTTTATTTTTGTGTTCTAAAACATCGCTGATCTGGTACCTTACCAGCTCCAATTTACCAATGGCCTCAATTTTTTCGACCAGAAGCTGATGTTTGCTCTCTACAGAGGTATTGATGCTAAACTTTTTGGAGATAAATAAGTAACCCGCAACGATTAAAATTAACCAGGGTAAGAGACGAAAAAAGAGCTTCATATTTTAAAAAAATAGGGTACCAACATTTGTGTATTTAATCTGTTGCACAATAATTAATCCATAAATCTCCAATTATATTTTTTTGGCAACAGATTTGTAATAGCAATATCACACACACAAATAAAAACTAATCAACATGAAAAAATTTACCATCTTAATGCTTTGCATCGCCACACTAGGTCTGGCTTCCTGCAAAAAAGAAACTGTCTATCAAGAGTTAAGGGCCAAAACGTATAACTTTACGATTAATTCTAATGAATGGCTACGCAATGCCAATGGGAGCTATTCTGTAAGTAAGCCGCTAGCTGCCATTGATGGGGTAACGTTGGATGATGAAGGTGTTCTAGTCTATTTTGAGCACCCTAGTGATCCAAATGGTGATATCCAATTACCTTATACATTCAATTACAATGCTTTTAGCTATAAAGTTTCTAATGGAGGTTTAAGGTTTGATGTTCAGGATACTAATAATTTAACAGCTACAGTTCCACCTAACTATAATACTTTGGTAAAAGTTGTTATTATTCCTTCTGATTATGCTGGAAATTAAATTTTAAAAATCTTTAAAACTCCAAAAAACGACTGATGTTCAATTGAACGTGGTCGTTTTTTTTATGCTCTCCCCTGTTTAGTTGTATTGCACGGATGTTCACTCCATTTCTTTCTAAAAGCAGTTCATCATAAAAGCCTTTGTAATACACATCTTTTACCTCATAGCGCCTGCTGCTCCAACTATTGCTTATTTCGGCCCATTCGGGATAAAACACAACGAATTCTTTTTCCGTTTTTAAACCAATTTTTTCGGCATCGGCTTTCGATAAAACCACAGCATTGCCTAAAATCTGAGCAGTATAAATATGTTTTGGATGCTGGTAAATTTCTGCCGGTTTTCCTGTTTGCAGCAATTCGCCATTTTTTAGGATAAGTAATTGGTCGGCAAGGAATAAACCATCGGCCGGATCGTGAGAAACCAAAATTACAGTAACGCCAGTTTCGGAAGCTACTCGTTTGATATCAGCACGCAGTTGATTCTTAAGTAGCGCATCAACCTGACTAAAAGGTTCGTCTAAAAGTAAAACCTGTGTATCGGCAACCATTGCTTTTGCTATGGCCACCCGCTGCTGCTCTCCCCCACTCAGCTCGATAATTTTTTTGTTCTGGAGTGGCGAAATCCGAAGATGTTCCATAATCTGGAGCGTTTTATCGGCTTTGGTTTTAAGGTCGGTATTTGAGAGTTGTGAGGCAATATTATCGTAAACCTTTGCATAAATATTTAACGAAAAATCCTGCGTAACCATTTTCATCTGTTTGTGGCCTGGGATGAGTTGTTCATCAGGGCCTTTAACCCTTTTATCTTCGAAAAAGATTTCACCCTCATCAGTTTTCAGCAATCCGTAAATGGATTTAAGTAAGGTCGATTTTCCACTTCCACTCTCTCCGATTATGGCCACTACATCGCCTCTTTTGATCTCGAAACTTACATTTTTAATTCCACCGGCCTGTTCTGCCTGATATTGCTTGGTTAAATTTTTAACGCTGATTAGGGTATTGCTCACACGGTAAAGATAAGAAAAAGGTAGAGCGATTAAAATTACACGTGTATTATATTTTATTTTTGCACGTATCAAGACATCTATGTATCTTTACATCAGCAATTATAAGGCCATGAACACTAAACTAACCTTAACTATAGATAAGTCTGTTATTAAACAGGCAAAAGCTTATGCAGAACAGCAAGGCAGAAGCCTGTCTGCAGTGGTAGAGAATTATTTAAAAGCTGTTATCAAAAAAGAAGAGATTGTAAAAGACGATGATGAACTTTCTCCAATCATAAAATCTTTGATGCTCCGCCCGAAAGTAGAACTACCTGATGATTATGATTATAAAAAAGAACTGGAGAAAGTCAGGGATGAGAAATATCAAAAATATTTAAATAATAATGAAAGATAACATTCTCATTGATTCTGATGTTTTACTTGATTTTTTTCTGAAACGAGAACCATTTTTTATTGATTCATCAAAAATTCTGAATTTATGTGTCAACCAAAAAATCAATGGTTTTGTTTCGGGTTTAATAATAGCCAACACGTATTATTTGTTGAGAAAACACTTTAGTCATAAAGATATTTTGGCCGACTTTAAGATATTATTTACTTTTTTAGATATTTTAATAATTGACAAAAACGTTATTTTGACTTCAATCGATTCTGAATTCATAGATTTTGAAGATGCACTCCAAAATTTTTCGGCTGAAAACCATGGATCGATTAACGCTATAATTACTCGAAATATTAAAGACTACAAAAGGAGTAAGCTAAGTGTATTAACGCCTACAATGTTTCTAAAAACATTATAAAATAAAAAATCCTGTCTCGCCTAACCGAAACAGGATCTGTTTTATTTGTGTGTTGCTGTGTTTTAATTTAATCCGAAGGTAACCCCGAAACTCATATTTTTTAAACCAGCTTGTTGAGCGGTAGTAAACATATCGTTAAAGTAATATTTGGTAAATAATCCTATACCACCATAGCCAAATCTAACTGTACCTCCATAACGAACCGATTGAAAGTGGTAGCTATCGTATTGTTTTTCTTTACCACGTTCTTCGCTTACCTGTTTAATTTTTCCGTTTAGCAAAAAGCTAACCTCCGGACCTAAAACCAGGTAAAATCTTTTGCTGTTTTTGTTTTCGCTGGTACGGAATTCGAAGTTTAAGGGAATATGTACATAACTGCTCGAGAAACGGTTTTTTGAAAAATGTATAGGTGCCTGATCGGTATATACAAATTCGTTAGAATTTTTAGCAATAGTAATGTCTTTTCGCAGGCGGATCAATGTCCAGTCGAACCCACCGGCTACATAAACCTTAAAGTTAGAGTTGAAACGATAGCCAAATTGCAGAACATCGAAAGAGAAAGTACTGGTTTTGCCGCCTTTATAATCCAAAAAATCGTTGTTTGGAGATAAGTTGAAACTGCCATTGTCGATTAACCTGGAGAAACCTAAATCAACTCTGGTAAAAGTAATTCCGCCCACGAAACGGCCTTTTTTAACTGAATCTGTAGATTTGGTTTTAATGATGATACCATGTCCTTCACTATAATCCATTTTCTTTTTGGTACTATCTTGTTGTGCAAAAGCACCTGGAGCCATAACACCGGCAAGCCCGCTTACCAAAAGTGTTGTATAAATTAGACGTTTCATATGTGTGTGTTGTTGAGTTATTGAATGAGTGAATTATTGAATGAGTGAATGGTTTGAATTTCGTATCCTAAAATCTGTTAACCCTGATCAATCCTAGCTTATTTCTTATTCCGTTTACCTATTTTAAATGGACCAATATTGATTGATGCCAAAGAAGAGTCATCATCATCTGTACGGAACTGGATCAGCTTATCTTTTCTTTTGTCCATTTTATTAACGATGAGGTTTACCACATCGCCAACATTACGGATACCTTTATTTTGTTCGTTATCGTTAACAGGTTCATCTGTTTTAACTGGCGTTGCAACAACCGCAGTTACAACCCCTTCTTTTGGCTCTAAAATCGCCTCTTCGATTTTTGTTTTGATATCTTTTTTAGGCTCCTCAATTTTCGCTATGTAAGTTTCCTGTTTTTGCATTTCAGGGGCCGTAACTATGCGCGGTTGCTCTATAACAGGCTTAACTTCTCGTTTCACCTTTGTTTTGGCAATAGCACTTACCGCTTTAGGTTGAACTGGCACAACTGGTGCGATATTTTCAACTGGTGCAACAATTGCGGCTGAAGAATCTTTAACAACGGGCTCTTGTACCACTGGTTTCGTTTTTTCAATCGTATTATTGGCCAAATGTTTGCCTCCACTGCCGGTATTTTGCTGTTGATAAACCAAAACCCCAATCGTAGCAATTAATAGTACAGCGGCCGCCGATAACCAATAAATCGGTATGATTCTTTTTTTCTTAGGTGCTATTTCGCTTTCAATGTTGCTCCATAAATCCCTAGAAGGTGTTACTTCTGCATCAGCAAAAGCATCCTTAAATAACTGATCAAAATCCTTATCCCGTATAGGTTGCATAACCAAATCCCTCCATTTTAATAATTTCTTCTTTTAATATTGCCCTTGCTCTCGATAGTTGCGATTTACTTGCACCCTCTGAGATCCCAAGCGTTTCTCCAATTTCTTTGTGCGAATAACCTTCAATTACATACATGTTAAAAACCATGCGGTAACCATCTGCCAATTTTTGTATCACCTTCATTAAATCCTGCATCCCTAAAGTGCCAAAATCAAATCCGGTTGATGGTTGTTCGTAAGCTTCATCTATTTCTACAACATTTAAGCTACGTAAATTTTTACGGTAACTTTCAATTGCAGTATTCACCATAACCCTTCTAATCCAGCCTTCAAAAGAACCATCGCCCCTATACTCTTTTATTTTCTGGAAAATTTTAATATATCCCATTTGCAGCACATCTTCTGCCTCCATTCTATCTTTGGCATAGCGCATACAAACAGCCAACATCTTCGATGCCGTTTGCTTGTAAAGCAGCTCTTGCATCTTCCGGTCGCCAGCTTTGCAGCCTTCCATCAAATCGTTTATCGTATAGCTTCGCGTCAATTTCATTGTGTGTTTGTATATAGAAGATGGCAGATTACAAACAATGGTTGCATGAGGATAGAAAAAAAGTTAAATAAAGTTAAAAACAGCTAAAACCCTATTGATTATCAACAAGATATAGTTAAAATATTTTTCAAGAAAGATATAGATTTTTTATTTGAAAATGAACATTCAGCATTTCATCGGGAGCAGCAGTCCCGTGCCAAAGGCACTCCTTTGGAGCTATTCGCTTCAAAGCCTCGGTTCGTCCCTCACCTTCGTGTTTTTCGCTGCTATCGGGTTTAGGAACACAGGACAGGCTTAAAACAATAAACCCCGCAGGTTTTAGATACCTACAGGGCTTGAAATCTTATGAGAATAATTACCCTCAACCTTCCTACCTTCTACCTTCCATCCTTTTTCACTTTAAACAATTTAAAATCCTGTTTGTAGGTCAAAAAGAATGAATGGTTAAACTGAAGTTGTTTATCGGTATTGTCTAAATCGATATGCGGTTCGAAACGTACATCAAGATATAAATGTGGGATTAATTCTTTTTGGTAAGCATAACGCAAAGAAACAATGTTTCTAGCACTTTGCTTCAAACCTGGACTGTACAGGTTATCTGAAACCGATTCATAAAGCGGCATACCTTTAATTGAAATAAAGTTATTGCCTTTCCAATAAGAAGCCACCAAACTGCCCCATTTACTTTCTACACCTGCATTTAACCATAAACCAAAACCACCTTCGTAAGCTTTTCTTTTATCAGGTGAAAAATCTTTATACACCGCAATATAATTGTCGGTATACACCTGTTTAATGTTGGTATTAATTGCTTTGTGCAGTTTTAACCCAGTCGCACCGTTAAACATGGTGGTAATGGGAATTTCTTTAAGCACATCAATCTGTCCACCTTGATGGAAAGCCAAAAATTGGGCAGGCAAACTAAATTTCCATCCATTACCTTCTGCAATGGTACTTTCGGTAGATAAACCACCAATAATTTCTTCTTTGGCAGGATCACCCTTATAAATCATTTTCTGCCAGGCAATCCAGGCATCTAAAGTAAACTTCTTACGCTCAACCAATAACTGTGTTCCATATTCAATTGGTGTGGTTAGGGTTCTTTCGAAATCGTATAATGGTTCGATGTACTTATGCTGAATATTACCTTCTAAACTTCCAAAAATTAAAGTAAGATTTCTTTTATGGTATTTTACGCTAAACAAAGGTTTAGCATCCGAAATTCCGTTTCTACCAAAATCCTTTCTGATAAAAGCACCTGCGATAATCGCCAGATTAGGATGCGCGTAATAAACAATTTGAGGCTGCAACTGTGTTCCATACAATGTATAACCATCGTGAAAATCGTTGGTATACTCGTAATTACGAACGTAGTTTAAATTATAAAAGTTGAAGTGAACCTCGTTGGTTAAGCTGCTATCGGGACGGATACGATTTTCGAAAGCCGATTGATCAAACTGTGCCAAAGCGAAATAAGTACTAAAAAGGAAAGATATTAAGAGTAAGGTCTTTTTCAGACCTGTAGATGTAAACATGCGCTTGAATTTTATCGCCCAAATTTAGAATAGTTTTTTATTAAATTATCAAGTACAGGGTATCAAGTATCAAGAAGTCGGTGCAAGTTTACGCAAAGGAAACAAAGTTAATATAGGTTGACCACCAAGGCACAAAGAACACAAAGTTTTCTTAACAGCTTTAATTAAAAATAACATTCTTGGTCACTTTGTGGTGAAGATTATTCACCACGCTTTTTACGATAGTTCTTGTACAGCTTAACCGCAATCATAATGGCCATGGCAATCCCCATTATGCCAATTAAACCATAAATCCAGTTAATGGCACTTTTAAGGATGACCACAAATACAATGGCAATCATAAAAATGGTAGCCAGCTCACGCCATAACCTCAACTGAAAGCTGCTTAGCTTATATTGATTGTTTTTAAGCTGTTTAACGATGTTTTGGCAGATGAAATGATAAATGAGTAAGCCAACAACAAAACCTAGCTTAACCCACATCCAATCAGCTTGAAGCAAACCTTGGTTTAAAGTCAGCATAGATACACCTGCCAAAACAGAAATGATCATGGCTGGGGTGGCGATAATTTTCCATAAAGTAGCCTCCATTTTAACAAACTGTTTCTGGAGGATACTTTTTTCAGGTTCGGGCTTATCGTTTGCCTCGGTATGATAAATAAAAAGACTTAAGATATAAAACAATCCTGCCATCCAGCTAATTACAAATACAATGTGTACTGCAAGAAAATAGTGGTAATATGGCTGTAAGGTTTCTATCATGGAATGTTTGTAGGATAAAGCCTTTTATTTAAAATAGATCAGAATGTGTTCCGACTCTCAATAGAATTATTTCCTTTTCTTCGGTTATCTCAAACCATATGATCAATAAATCGGGCTTAATATGGGCTTCCCAATTGTCCTTATAGTTTCCAACTAATTTATGCGGGCGATGCTTCTTATCAATTCCACTGACACCATCAATCTCTAATTTAAATAAAAAATCCTTAATGAGATTTATGTTCTTTGCAGAACGTTTCTTCATTAGCTTAATATCCTTATCAAATTGATTGGTAGGCTTTAGAACAAACATCTACAAGGAATTGATATACGAATTTATATCTTTAATCGGTTCGCCTATCCCAATACCCTTGTGTGCATCATCGATAGTTTTTTGCGTAACCGAATTGGGTACAGATTTACCAGCACTCTCCTTTTTAAAAGTAACACCAAGCTCCTTTAAAAGCTGTTTTACCAATTCGCTTTTTTTTTCAGGAATATTTATAATAAGTGTTTCCATATCCAAATATAACGATTTACAGCAACCGTTCAAAGTCCGCTTTAGGAGATTTAGGGATTAATACCTAAACTCTTTTACCACCTCAATTGCATACTTCACGTTATCGAAAGGAATATCTGGCATTATACCATGTCCTAAATTGAAGATAAAACCTTCAGTACCACGCATGCGCTCGAACAATTTATGGATCTGTGCCTTGATTACAGCTTTATCCGCATATAAAATATGTGGATCTAAATTTCCCTGAACGGCAATACCTGCTGGCAAAGCATTTTTAATATTCAATAAATCAGCGTTCCAGTCAACCGAAATTACATCTGGCTTAGCTTCTGCCATAATCGGAGCAAAAACCGAACTTCCTTTACAGAAAGAAATAACCGGAATATCTTTTCTATTTAAGTTAGCAATGATTTCCTGAATGTAACGGTGAGAAAACTCCTGATAATCATTCCATGATAAGGCAAGTGCCCAGCTATCAAAAATCTGAACAGCATTAACTCCAGCAGCAATCTGAAGATTCAGGTAATCTGCCGTTACTTTAGCAATTTTAGCCAAAAGTTTGTGCGCCAACTCTGGCTGATTGTGTATAAAGAGCTTGGTTAATTTAAAATCTTTAGAAGAACCTCCTTCAATTAAATAACTCATTACGGTAAATGGAGCACCTGCAAAACCGATCAATGGAATTCTGCTATCCAATCGTTGTTGAATCACTTTAATCGCATCGGCAACGTATTGCAATTCGTCCAGACAATCAACATTTAAGTTTTCGATGTCTTTAGCGGTACGTACCGGATTTGCAAACTTAGGTCCAACGCCTTGAGTGAAGCTTAAATCGCCGCCCATAGCCTCGCCAGTTACCAAAATATCACAGAATAAAATCGCGGCATCAATATCCAACAAATCAACAGGCAACATGGTCACATCTGCTGCAATTTCTGGGTTTTTACACATCTCTAAAAAAGAGTATTTGTTTTTAATTTCCCAATATTGTGGCATAAAACGACCTGCCTGACGCATCATCCATACTGGTGGGCGTTCGGTTTGTTTTGAAAATGCTGCGTCTAAAAATAAGTTATTCTTCATGATTTGTATTTGCTATTTCACTCATCGTCACCCTGACCTGTAGCGAAGCGGAAAGCTACGCAGTAAATAGTTCAAAGTCTTAATAACAAAAAGATGCTAAAATAAATTCAGCATGACGAGTGGGCTAAAAATTTAATTGCGCAAAGGTATAAATAAAAAAAAAACGAAGTACCTTTTTATCAAAAACTGGTGCTTCGTTTGTTCAAAATGACAATATTAATATTATAACTTGCTTATTTCTTTTTCAATTTTAATGATAATGTCTTTCGAGCGTTGCGTTTCGGCAAGTTCTTTGGCCAATTTCGTATAAGCTTCTGCCCTTTCTTTATCTTTCTTCCGCAAAGCGAGGTTAGCCAAATGGATCAGTACATAAGATTTCTCGTTCTTTCCTCCCACCGGAAAACGGCTTGCCAACTGAAAGTGATATTCAGCTTTATCGTAGTCTTCTTCCTTCAAAGCCATATTGCCCTGCATGAATTCGTAATAACCCCTTCGGCTTTTAGCCAGGCGCTCTGGCTTAACCACCTCAGCCAATAAGGCTTTGGTTTTACCGAATTCGTTATTCTTGAAATGTTTCGATGCCATCAAAACCGAACTATGCTTAAAATGGCTCCAAACAACAAAGGCAAACAACAGTCCTGAAACAGCGGCCAGCTGATATTGATTGTAAAATACACAAACCAATACAGCAAGCACAAAAACTGCCATTAAAGCATATCTGCCCTTATTATTGTACATTAATGACTATCAGTAAATTTATAGCCTACACCACGGATAGAGTGGAAATAAACTGGATTTTTTTGATCTGGTTCGAAATACTTACGGAAAGTTAAAATGAAGTTATCAATTGTTCTTGTTGAAGGATAAACATCATAGTTCCAAACAGTTTCTAAAATCTGCTCTCTTGAAACCGCATCGTTTTTACGCTCGATCAACAGTTTCAGCAACATCGTTTCCTTTTTGGTTAACGGTGTGATGGTACCATCATCGTGTTTTAATTCGAAAGAGTTAAAATAAATTGTTTTATCACCGATTTTGTAAGAATTCAATTCTTTTAAATCATCAGATTTTAAACTGCGTTTAACCAAAATACCAACACGAAGAATTAATTCTTCTAAGTTGAAAGGTTTAACCAAATAATCGTCAGCTCCTTTTTTCAAACCTAAAACACGGTCTTCTGAAGTGTTTTTAGCTGTTAAAAACATAATCGGAACTTCTGCATTCTCTAAACGGATTGTTTCGCAAACCTGGAAACCATCCATTTCAGGCAACATTACATCTAAAATAATTAGATTAAAGCGTTCTTCTTTAAAAATTTTAAGAGCGGTTTTGCCATCTTTAACGGCGTGAACTTTATAACCCTCAAGTTCGAGGTTTAATTTGATAGCATCTAACAAGTGATCCTCGTCTTCTACCAATAGAATTCTTAATTTTTGTGACATAATTGAGATTAACTAAATGTTACTTCAAAAATACTTCCTTGAGGCAAATTGTCTTTTACTGTAATATCTGCATCATGGTATTGTAAAACCTCTTTCACAATAAACAAGCCTAAACCTGTTCCTTTCGCTTTTCTGACATTCTCGTTACCAACGCGGTAAAACTTATCAAATATCAACATTTTTTCGGCATCTGAAATACCCGGCCCCTGATCTACCACGCTTAATTGAATATGCCCATCAACCTTGTTTAAATGCACATTTATCTCATCACACGGGTTCGAATACTTCACCGCATTCTCAATTAAATTGGTTACTACTGACGATAAGGCAAATTTGTCACCCACCACCTGCAAATTTGGCTGAATTTTAGCATTTATAATCTGCTCGCATCCACAAGAATGAACCTGTAGCCTATCCGTAATTTTATATACCAGCTCCGAGAAATTAAATTCTTCCTTCGGAAAAGTATAGGAACGGTTTTCGATCTTGGTGGCCAACAGCATATTTTCAACCAGATCATCCAAACGCTCAATATCTTTTAGCGAATTGTTAAGCAATGAAGTTTGGCGTGCTTTATCCAGATCACGTTTAACAATGGTTTGGATAGAAAGTTTTATCGCTGCCAAAGGCGATTTCAGCTCGTGTGTAATCGACATCAGAAAGTTCTGCTGCTGTTCCCTTAATTTATCTTCACGTTTTAACGATTGATGAAGAAAATAACCGCCAATACAGAGCAAAAACAAAAACACTGAACCCTCACCCATAATCATGGTCATGCGGCTTGGCTGCAAACGCACCACCAATGTTCCCCACGAAATGAGTTGAATCAGTGCGTAAAGCAATAATGCGTAAAATATAATTATAGATTTCTTCATTCGTCGATTTTTCCTTCTGGTTGATTACACAGATTGTTTTTCCCATGGTTCGTGTCTCCACGAACCATCATAAATCATTATATCGTAGCTTAAAAAAGCCTTACTTCTTAAACACTAAATCTAATGCTTCAAAAATAGCACGTTTTGCTTTCTCCAATTCAATCTTAGTATGTGCTGAAGATACGAAACCAACTTCATATCCCGATGGGCCTAAATAAATTCCTCTATTCAATAACTCGCGGTGCATAATTTTGAATTTCTCCATGCTGCTGGCATCAATATCATCAGCCGATTGGATTTTATCTTTATCGGTAAAAGCAAACCAGAAGATAGAACCAATGGTAAATACCTTAAACTTATAGTTACGTGCAGTTGCAAAACGCTGAATACTGGCTACAAATTCTTGCGCTTTGGTGTTCAAATCTTTGTAAAAGCTTGATTTGTTCAGTTCTGTTAAAGTGGCAATGCCCGCTGCCATAGCCACAGGATTTCCAGACAAAGTGCCTGCTTGGTACACACCACCGTCAGGAGAGATATGTGCCATAATTTCAGCACGGGCACCGTACATGCCAACAGGTAAACCGCCACCTATAATTTTGCCATAAGTAACAATATCAGGTGTAATGCCATAATGTGCCGCAGCCCCTTCAAAACCTACCCTGAAACCGGTAATAACTTCATCAAAAATCAGAAGGGAACCATTATCGGTACAGATTTTACGCAAGAAATGAATATATTCTTCATCTTGAATAATCAAACCATTATTTGCCGGGATACCCTCAATAATTACCGCAGCAATCTGATCTTTGAACTGAGCAAAAGCTTGTTCAATAGCTGTTTTATCATTTAGAGGTACAACGATGGTTTCTTCAGCAAAAGATTTTGGCACACCCGCAGAAGAGGTTTCACCAAAAGTAACCAAACCAGAACCGGCTTTAACCAAAAGCGAATCGCTATGACCATGGTAACAGCCTTCGAATTTTAAAATCTTATCACGACTGGTAAAACCTCTTGCCAAACGTATCGCCGACATTACCGCTTCCGTTCCTGAGCTCGTAAAACGGATTTTCTCAACAAAACGGTTGTTTTTAATAATCAGCTCAGCCAATTCATTTTCTAAAGCTGTTGGTGCACCAAAGCTCATACCGTTCTGCATTACCTCGGTAACTTTCTCGCGGATTTTAGGATTGTTATGTCCCAAAATTAACGGCCCCCAGCTACCACAGAAATCGATAAACTGATTACCATCGGCATCCCATATATAACAGCCATCACCTTTTTCGATAAAAAGTGGTGTACCGTAAACAGATTTAAAAGCCCTAACAGGTGAGTTTACCCCACCAGGGAAATACGTTTTTGATTTTTCATACAGTTCGGCAGATTTTACTCTCGAAATATCAGGTTTACTACCCGTATTTACCGGAATATCGGCTTCGTTGCCTGAAAACATTTTTTTTAATGAATCTAACATTTTTGTTAAGGTTGAAGGCTAAAAGGTAGAAGGTAGAAGGTTTTGGGTGCATAACCCATAGCCAATAAGCCATCAATCTTTTACCTCATTACGTTTGTAGGTTTTAGAACGAATTGTTAAGGATCTAGATTGTGGGTATAAACCCTCAACCATTAAGCCTTCTACCTTCCGCCTCTAAAGCCAGTTGTTATTTAAAATATCTTTAATATGGTAAGTAGTAATAATACTTGCGCCAGCACGGGAAAAGGCGTGCATGGTTTCCATTACTACTTTCTGCTCATCAATCCATCCGCGTTCAGCGGCAGCTTTTACCATTGAATATTCGCCAGATACGTTATAAACTGCAATTGGCAAGTTGGTATCTTGTTTTAACCTTTGGATAATATCCAGATAAGCTAAACCTGGTTTCACCATTAAAACATCAGCGCCTTCTTGCTCATCCAAAGCGGCTTCGCGCAAAGCCTCTAAAGGGTTTCTGAAGTCCATCTGGTAAGCTTTTCTATCACCTTTGCTTGGTGCACAGTCTGCTGCCTCTCTAAAAGGGCCATAATAGGCAGAAGCAAATTTTGTGGCATGGCTCATAATGGCCGCATTAACGAAACCGTTTTCATCCAAGAGATTACGTATGGCTTCAATCCTTCCGTCCATCATGTCAGACGGGGCAAACATATCAGCACCAGCTTCGGCATGTGTTAAAGCCATTTTAGCAATTACTTCAACTGTTTTATCGTTTTGAACATAATCGTTTTCTAATATACCACAATGGCCATGGGTAGTATAAGAACAAACGCAAACATCGGTAATTACATATAAATCATCTCCGAACTGTTTTTTTAATTCACGAACTGCAGTTGGAACCAAGGAATGATCATGATAAGCCGATTTCGCGTCTTCAGATTTTTCATCCCCCACACCAAATAGCATAATTTTGTTGAGTCCTTTTTTTATTCCAGCTTCAACATCTTTCACCAGCGTATCAACCGAATAATGGTTCACCCCTGGCATGGCATCAATAGCATGGGTAACATTACTGCCTGGCACCACAAAATAAGGGTACACAAACATATCTTTCGATAACCGTGTTTCGGCTACCATCTCTCTCACCAAAGGGTTTTTCCTTAATCTGCGCGGACGATTTAACATATTCTCTGTATCAAGTATTTAGTATCGAGCGTTAACGCGAACTATTATTTGTTGTTATCTCTATTCATATAGAGGATTTTTGGAAATTTTATAGTAGGTGTTATTTTGTAATTTAATACATATGGAAGCTTTAGACTTACATTCCTCTATATCTATCACAATAGGCTCTTTCAACTTTTGAGCAACTTTAACTATTTTCCCGCCTTCCAAAACGATTTCTTCTTGCTGAAACCCCATTCCACCTTGAACCAATTCCCCACCTATTTCTTCAGTTCTAAATCTTATATAAAGCTTTAATGTGTTACCTACTAACGAATAAATACCCTCAGCTCCTCTAATTCTACTTCTATCATCGTATGCATCGAAAGTATAGATAAATTTCCCGTTTGAAAAAAAACGATAATTAGCTAATAATGCAGAACCTACCTTGGGGTTTGAAACCTGCCAAACACCTACAATATTGGCTTTATTTATTTTTTGACTATAAGCGATATTAAGAGAACTTATCAAAAACAGAATAAATAAACTAAGTATTAATTTCTTTATCATCCCGCTCAATACTTTAAGATTGCTTCATATTCCTTATGACAATTTATCTTTTACTTTAGCTTTTGGCTTTTTTAGACTATCCACTTCCTACCTTATCTCACCTCAATCCCAAAAACAGCCTCAGCTAATCCAATTTCATCAGGCGAATAAGGCAAAGCATATTTCACGCCCATCTCATCAAATTTCTTACCGGTAGAGTTTCCAATGGCAATTACCTGTTGGCCCGGCTCCAATAAATTATCAGCGAAATACGCATCAACATTTGATGGACTGGTAAAAATCAGTACATCGGCATAACTTTGGTCTATATCATCTTCTATTACCGTTTCGTAAATCGGCAGATCGATAATTTTAGCATCAGCTGGCAATGACTTTTGAATCGATTGTAAAGAATCCTGTGCTCTTGGAAACAGTATTTGCTGACCGCCAACCAATTGCGCAAAATCTTCGGCAACCTCGGTAATATCGCCACTCTCACCAACAAAATCGGCAATATGGCCAAATTTACGCAAGGCATCTTCTGATCCTCTTCCTACCACACCAAACCTTGTTTTCTTTGGCAATACCGGTTTTAAATTGAAAAAATATTCAACACTATTGCGGCTGCTGAAGAAAACCCAATCTACGTGCCTTAAGATAAACTGATCTAAAACCGTTACTATTGGGAAGGTACGGATCAACGAACGTCCTTCTATTTCAATATTATTATTTTCTAATGCCCTACGGAAATAACTGTGCTCGCCAATTTCGCGCGAGATGAAAACCTTTGCCGGTTTCTTTCTTTCTACACTAAACTTGGCAACTATTTTTTCTGCTAAACCTTCGGTACTTTCTGCGCGTAAAAACAAACGCTCAGGAAAATGATCGGCCGTTTCGGCTTTTGAAGTCCATATTTCGAATTTTCCATTTTCTTTTTTGCAATAACAGCCTAAAGGCATGTGGCACCCTCCTTCGAAAAGGTTTAAAACCTTACGTTCTACAGTTACAGTCTCTGCCGTTTCCGGATCGTGCAATTTTTGCAATGCATCAAAAAGCTCGGTATCATTTTCCCTGATCTGAATAGCCAAAGCGCCCTGAGCAGGTGCCGGAATAAACTCAGTAGTTTCTAATTCTTCCACATGTAAATCGCTCACATCAAGATTTAAGCGCTTAACACCAGCTTTTGCAATCAGAATGGCATCGTAATCTTCATCACGAAGTTTTTCGATACGGGTGGGTACATTTCCGCGTAAATCTTCAACCTCTAAATCGGGACGTAAACCCAATAACTGGGCTTTGCGGCGATTGGATGAAGTGCCAACCATTGCGCCTTTTTTTAACGAAAGCTTTTGCGAAACATCTACACAATCTTTTAAAATCAAAAGATATTCACTTGCCTCTTCGCGTGGTGGCAAAGCGGCGATGATCAATCCTTCAGGGTGTGTAGTAGGTAAATCTTTAAGGCAATGTACAGCCAGATCAATTGTTCCACCCAAAAGCTCTTCTTCCAATTCCTTGGTAAAGAAGCCTTTGCCCTCCAGTTTATCTAATCTTAAATTCAGAATTTTATCGCCCTGAGTTTTAATGATTTTTATTTCTGCTTCTATTCCAATTGCAGCCAATTCATCTTTTATATGATTTGCTTGCCATAAAGCCAGGTCGCTACCGCGTGTTCCAATGGTTAATTTCTTCACTATAAAGGTTAAATGAGTTGCAAATTTAATTTAATTAGTGGTTTATACCATGAATTGTTTAAAAATGAGACAGTGAGGTTACAGAATAGGGAATTTAAAGGATTTCTGTGACATTATGCGATCGGTTTGTCATTCTGAGCAAAGCGAAGAATCTCTAAGCGACACGGCTCTCCCCATAAATAAAATTCAAATGTTATTTATGTTAGATGGCGTTTGAACCATATAAGGAATGTAAGTCCATTTAAGTTGATTGCATGAAAGATGCTGAAACAAGTTCAGCATGACGACAAGGGAATTGGTTTCCGGATTTATCTAGAAAAACAAAGAGTCTTCACGGCGTTCGGTATGACAAGATGAAGGAAGACAGAAAAAGAAAGAAAAATTAAACCTTAGCGCTCTTTGCGATACCCTTAGCGATCTTTGCGATAAAATTAAGATTGATTAACCAGAATTTCTTTGGCCATCACCATCGGAACGCTGATGTATTTTTTCTCCATGTAGTTCATTACACGTTCTAAAACTTCGCGTGAGGCTTCATCCATCTGACTAATTTCATCAGCAAACACGCCATTTATGGCTGTATTTTTGATTTCTTTAATCTTTCTTGGCACTTCCTGCATCGCTAATTCGATACGG
This sequence comes from Pedobacter ginsenosidimutans, assembly GCF_001442625.1. GTDB lineage: Bacteria > Bacteroidota > Bacteroidia > Sphingobacteriales > Sphingobacteriaceae > Pedobacter > Pedobacter ginsenosidimutans. The sequence continues at coordinate 125,712 of NZ_LMZQ01000005.1, forward strand.
CGTTGTTTTAAAACAGAGAAAAATTCGGTGATGTTGTTGCTGATAATTTCTTCGGCATGCACCAGTTCGTTATAACGTTCCTGGATATTTTTGCGTGCCACCTCTTTCAGCGATTCTACTTCGATATAATGTACTGGATTGTTATGAATTACTGCCGGGGTAACATCATTCGGAATGGCCAGATCTACAATTACCTTTTTGCCCTGATCGCCGTTTAAAAGTTTAGCGTATAAGGCTTCGTTAATAATCGCCTCGGTTGAGCCAGTACAGGTAATGATTACATCAAACCCTTCATTAAAATCTTCAAGCGCTGCTAAAGGATAAGCCTTACCGCCTAGCTCTCCTGCCAAAGATTCGGCCTTAGAAAACGTACGGTTGAAAATCGAAAAATTGGAGTATTTGTGTTTGTTGAGGTATTTTGCAATGTTCTGATTGGTTTCGCCAGCGCCAATAATCAAGATACGTGAGTTGCCACACATATTTAACTCTTTTAGCTTACGGTAGGCCAATGAAACAACAGAAACCGGATTTTTCGAAATATTGGTGTGCGTATAAACTTCTTTTGCTGTTTTAACCACACGATCCATAATCATGCGCATGTAATCGCCAGTAAAACCTGCATCGCGGCAGTTTTCGTAAGCTTTACGGATCTGGGCAAGAATTTCTTTTTCGCCAACCACCAAACTTTCTAAAGAGCACGATGTTCTGAGTAAATGGTTAAAAGCTTCTTCGTTTTCGTATACCGTAACATTATCCAGAAAACGCTCCATAAACTCAGGAGGCAGTCCCATGTCTAAAACAGTAAGGAATCTGGTTACAAATTCTTTGTCGGTTTTCTCTTTGGTAAGGAAAACAAACTCCACCCGGTTACAGGTTCCGATATAGAAAATTTCGCTAACGGGAAGTTCTGCCTGAACATTCTTCAACCTGCTATCTAAACTCTGATCACAAATAACTAATTTCCCTAAAGATTTCAGGTCGATGTGGTGATGCGTAAAAGCTATTACTTTTAAATATTCCAAGTGCTTCCGTTATTAACTATTATCGGGATACAAAAGTAACACGGTGAGGGCATGTGACTGTCATTAACCTGTAATTTACATCAATTTAGAACGGTTTTAAATAAAGGGCTTAAAGATTAATCAAATCATATTGATTTATATGAACAAACCAATTCGCATAATTTTCTCTGGATTTACGCCCTCTTCTAGGTCCTGGCTGGATGTAACCACTTTTTATCCACTGAAGTATATTACGTTATTATTCCAAAATGGTTGCCTGTACCTGGCTTTATAATTTATTTTTCCGGAATATTAGAAATTGTTTTTGGATTATATTAACCAGAAAGCTAACGGTACTATTAATTATATTGATCTTAATTGCCTGAATAAGGTTGCCTTGGTAGTTATTGTTTATGATTGGGCCACGCATTATTAATTAAAGAATATTTATTATTCAAAACAATATATGTCCTTTTTTGAAGCGCAGTTCCAGTGCGAATGGGAAAGGTTCTGTCCTGCTGTACATTCCAATCCTTTTGGATAAACCTCGCAAAACAACAATTTAACCTATCCAAAAGGGATTTCCATTTCCATCAGGGCTATTATACTCACGACTGTGGTCAATATCCTTCTATTCTAAACACAAAAAACACACAACAAAATTAGATTTCGTAGGTTTATATTTTATACCAATTCCTTTAAATTATGATTACACAAAGCAATTTTAGCCTGATCGGTTCTGACGGAAAATTAATTATCGGCGATATTACTTTCGATGAGAAAAACCCTAATACACCCATTATACTTTTTGTTCATGGCTTTAAAGGTTTTAAAGATTGGGGCGCACACAATTTAGTGGCCAGATATTTTGCCAGCAATGGTTACCGTTACATTAAATTCAATTTATCACACAGTGGTGTTCCTGTTGATGATCTAAAAGATGTGACCGATATGGATGCCTTTGCTAACAATACCGTATCGAAAGAACTTTTTGATTTAAATGCGGTACTCGATTTTATCGAAAAAGCATACGGTAAAGACACAAAGGTAAACCTGATAGGCCATAGCCGCGGCGGTGGATTATCAATCATTGAGGCTGCAAACGATTTAAGGATCAACAAACTGATAACCTGGAGTGCCATTGGCGATTTTGCAAGTCTATGGAAAAAAGAACAGGAAACTGAGTGGAAAAAGAACGGCAAAATCTTTGTGACCAATGCGCGTACCAAAGAGCAGATGCCGTTAAACGTAAGCTTATTGGAAGATCTTGAAGAAAATGCAGCAGCATTGAATATTTTAGATGCGGCAAAGCGGGTAAACACCCCCTGGTTGATTATCCATGGCGATGATGATGTAAATGTTCCTTTTGAAACCGCACAAACTTTGGCAGAAGCCAATCCGAATAGCAGATTAGTTAAAATTGAAGGCGCTAACCATGTTTACGGCGCTACGCAACCTTATACCAATGAAACTTTGCCGCCGCTGTTGTTTAAGGTTTGCGAGAAGGTTTTTATGTTTTTAGGGGAATAGTGTTCCTTAACTCATGGTCGTCACCCTGAATTTAGTTCAGGGTCTATATTGTAAATCAAATCTTAATGACCTTAACTCTTAATGGTCATTTTTTTTATTTAGTTAGTGGCACACAAAGGCGATTTAATCATCCCCTCTTCTCACAAAATTGCGCATATCGCTTCCACTAGGACTTTGAAAAATTTCGAGATCGAAATAGGGTACGGCAGCTAACAAATGGTCAAAAATATCGGCGGCCACTTCTTCAAAACGTTTTAAGCCTTTTTCTTTTGAGAATACATAAATTTCAATAGGAAGGCCGTTTTCTGTAGCCTGTAACTGGCGTACCATAAACGTTAAATCGGTATTGATATAAGGGTTACTCTCCAGGTATTTTTCTGCATAAATCCTAAAAGTACCAATATTGGTCATGTGGCGGCCATTAACCAGATTATTGGGATTCACCGTATTTTCGGCATTATACCTTTCTATAAAAGTCTGCGTTTCTTTAAGGTAATCTTTCAAAAAATCGATACTCTGTAACCTTCCGATCAGCTCCTCATCGCAGAATTTAATGCTCGAAATTTTAATATTAATGTGGCGTTTAATCCTCCTGCCCTCACTTTCTTCCATTGCCCGCCAGTTTTTAAACGACTCGCTCACAATAGCGTAACTCGGCACAATGGTTACCGTTTTATCCCAATTACGCACTTTAATGGTGGTTAAATTAATTTCGGTTACTTCACCATCTGCACCATATTTCTCTACGGTAATCCAATCGCCTACCCTAACCAGATCAATGGCACTCATTTGTACAGAAGCTACAAAACCTAAAATCGGATCTCTGAAAACCAAAATAAAAACAGCGGTAACTGCGCCAAAACCACCAAAAACATAAAGCGGCGATTCGCCAAGAATAATGGACAGGATGAGCACAAAACCAACAATATAAAATACAATTTTGGCTACCTGTTTGTAACTTCTAATGGGTTTATCGGCGTATTTCTTTGATGATTCCATGATGGATACCAAAGCATTCAGAAATGCATTTACAGCAAACATTACGGCTAAAACCATGTAGATTTTAGCAAATATTAAAGCATAAAATAACCCGTTTTTAAAATCGATAAAAAGATAAGGAACAACATTATAGATGATGTATGCGCCAAATATTAATGCAAATGCCCTGAACACCCTAAATTCGAATAAAGCTTTTTGCCAGTCTGACTTTGTTTTTGCACTTTTTACCACACCGATAAAAAGCTGTCGGGTTAAAAATATGGTGATGAACAGAAATAAAATAACACCAAGTAGCCCGATAAAAAAGTAAGAATAAATGAGTTCGCTACCAGCAAGGCCTTTGCCAGCGAGCCAGTTTCTAAGTTCGTTAAACAGGGATTGAAACTCCGGGATGTTCATTAAGGCAATTTAGGATTTATTGATCAGAAAATTAAGTGATGTTAAATAAATGAAAAGAGATCTATAATAGATTTCTCGACTGCGTTGCACTCCGCTCGAAATGACGATCTAACAGCCTCGGCCTGTGTCCTCACAGACCGAAACAAAAATGAGTTAATTTATAAAAGTGGTTTGTGGGGACACAAACCAAGGCGGATAATTTTAATTTATTAGACTTTTTCTACCCAGTTGCCGTCATCTTTGATAATATCGATCAGTTCGTCTAAGGCATAAGCGGTAGTTACATTTTTCTTTACTACTTCTTTACCACGGTATAAAGTAATTTTATCAGGCCCGGTGCCCACATAACCGTAATCGGCATCGGCCATTTCGCCTGGGCCATTAACTATACAGCCCATAATACCAATTTTTATCCCTTTCAAATGGTCGGTACGTGAACGGATCAGTTGTGTAGTTTCTTGCAGGTCGAAAAGCGTTCTACCGCAGCTTGGGCAAGAAATATATTCTGTTTTACTGATACGTGTACGTGTAGCCTGTAAAATTCCAAAACTGGTAGAATTGATCAGCGAAAGGTTTTGACCTTCTGCATCAATCCACACGCCATCTCCAAAACCATCGGTAAACAAAGCGCCGATATCGGTTGCGGCATAAAGCATTAAATGATCAGCATCTACATCCTGGTAAGTTCTCTTAATAATTACCGGAATCTGGATGTTTTTCTCCTGTAAAGCAACAAAAAATGCCCTTTGTTCAGCCATTCCATGTATTGAAGATGTTTCTAGAATTAAAACAACCGTGCTATCCAATTGTGCAATTGTTGTATCGCTAAATTGTTTTGAATCAATCTGTACGAAATTCAAAAATTCGTCTTTAACATCCACAGAACCATATTCCGTAAGCGTATATAAAGGATGACAATTGTTTTTATCGTTAAGTTTTAACCAGGTTTCGCAATTGTAAACTTGCTTTAAATTCCCGGGGAAAGAAAAAGACGGCAAATTATCACCTAAAAAGGCTAAATCGCAAGCCTGATCGGCCAAGTTATATTTATCTAAACCTGCGCTGTAATTGTAACCCACTGAGCTCAAAAAGTAAGGGTCTTTTAAGTTTTCTTTCGAAACATCGATCATTACTACCGGATGGTGATGGCCACCAATGTGCTGAACAGGGGTAGTAACACGGCGGTTGTATTCGTAAGGATTGTAAGTTAAGCGTGGGGCGTGGGGCGTAGAGCGTAGTGTAATCGCCTCGGGACTTCCGACTTCAGACTTCGGACTCCTTAAAGCATAACGATCTGCCAAAGCCTTAGCAACCGGTGCTTCAAATTCAGGATCTTCGGTTAACGAAACACGGATGGTATCGCCCAAACCATCTTCTAATAACGTTCCAATACCAACGGCAGATTTAATACGACCGTCTTCTCCATCGCCAGCTTCAGTAACACCTAAATGCAAAGGATAATTCATCCCCTCTTTCGCCATGGTTTCTACCAATAAGCGATAGGCTTGAACCATCACCTGGGTATTGCTGGCTTTCATCGAGATTACCAGATTATAGTAATTCTGGTCTTCACACATACGGATAAATTCCATTGCCGATTCGACCATGCCGCGGGGAGTATCGCCATAATGGCTCATAATCCTATCAGAAAGCGATCCGTGGTTAGTGCCAATGCGCATGGCGGTGCCATACTCTTTACAGATTTTAACTAAAGGAATAAACTTTTTGTAAATCCTGCTTAACTCCGCATTGTAAGCATCCTGTGTATATTCTAGATTCTCGAATTTCTTTTTATCTGCATAATTGCCTGGGTTAACCCTTACTTTTTCTACAATACGCGCAGCCATTTCGGCAGCATTAGGCGTAAAATGGATATCGGCAATCAGTGGCACATTATAACCTCGCAAACGTAGTTCTCTTTTAATATTGGCCAGATTTTCGGCCTCTTTAATGCTCGGTGCAGTGATACGAACATACTCGCAACCAGATTCTACCATTCGGATGGTCTGCTCTACAGTACCCAAAGTATCCATGGTATCGGTTGTCGTCATGGATTGGATCCGGATCGGATTGTGCCCACCTAAAGCAATATCACCTATGTTAACTTCTCGGGTTAAATACCTAGAATAAGCGGTTAAACTGTTGCAATATCCGCCTGCCAGATCATGTTTTGCCAATATATTTTCCATCTGATTGCAAAGATAAGGATTGTTGGAATGTTTTGATGTTGTAATGTTGTAATTAAATCGCCCCGATCCTAATGGCAAAAATTCAAAGTTTTTTTGGAAACGGAAGAGCCGTATTGCTAGGCAAATGCAGCCCTGCTTGCGGCTTTAGTCCCGATTAGAGGGAAATCGGGCGCTACCGCCTCAATCAGGTTTAATTTTTAACGGTGGGTGGGTTTGGCATCATTGCACCGGCCCAGGTTTACTAAACGGTATGGAAGCGGCATCCTTTGGCTGTCAGCCTGAGGAATAATTTATTTATAAAAATCAACATGAGTGACGTATAATTGATTTCTTTTGCCATACACCACGGTCTTGCCTCGGCTCGCCGCCGCCGAAGGGCTCTTTCTTTTTGTCATCAAAAAGAAACAAAAAATGCCGGCTGAAAATTTATTCATCTGTATTACAGTTTTCAGCTGCATTCATGAGGGCTTCGCCGTTTCCTTTTGAAGCCAATTGTGCGGCCAGAACAGTGCAGCCCGATCCCGATAGCTATCGGGATGTTAGGCCGGATTTAAGTAGAACGGGGATACCGTGCTATGGCCTAGTTGGATGGAAATGCGAAAGTAATTAAAATACAGATTAATAATAATTTGTAAAATAACGTCAATAGTAACGTAGTCGAAAGGCCAGCCAAAGATATAGCGTACAGCCCGACTAACGAGAATAGATGCATTGACTTTGCTTTTCTAACTTATATTAACCGATCCTTAATCACCAAGGTATTGGCTGCAATATCGTGCCAGCATTGGTTTTTCTTATTGAGGAAACTGTATAAATAACCAAAGAAAACAGGAATTACAGATAAGATTTTGGAAAAATTCCTCACCAGGGAAATACCAAAAGAAACCCGGCTCCCTTCTAAATCGGTTACTTTAATATTGAGGAGTTTTTTACCAATGGTAGCCTGAGTTTTAGACGCCTCGGCAATACTGCCATAAATGAGTTTAATGATAAATATGGATGGAAATGGGATTAGAAAAGCCATAATCCGCTGATCTTTACCTTCGATAAAAATATAGCTTGTTAAAATAATGATGCTATATATTCCAAAAATAACAAAATGATCAATCACCGATGCCAACAGCCTTTGATCGAAAGCCGCAAAATATTGAGGTGCAGTTTTTTGATAACTAAAACCCAAAAGCTCACGCAATTCGGGAATTGCATGAGCTTCTTTATAATCGTCCATTCCGGGTTTGCGTATAAAAGTATTCGCACTGATATTTAAATCTTTCAGTTCGGTTAAACTATACGGCCCTTGTGGCTTTCCATTAATTACAACTATATATTGATCAGGATTCATTAGATTGGATCGGGATTATGAGATTCTAGGATTGTAAGATCAGCATTTTATAAAGATTCCGTTAATGAAGTCTTAGCCTTACGCCTTCTAACCTTCAACCTCCCTAGTATCTGCTTACTTCAAAGTTACTCAATCCGCCATCTAAATTGATAAAGATTTTTTTGGTTGAGGCTTTATAGTTTGAAGTTTCGTAAACACCATCGCTCAATTTTTCAAAACCATCGAAATCTTTAGCTGATAAACCTGTTTTGGTTTTAATCCGGCAACCTGAGTTGGTAGGTACCTTAATTTTCACATCGGCCACACCAGATTTCACAATTACATCGGTTATTGGCAATAAATCTCCGAATTTAATATCCAAAGCTGCAGCCCCACCATCAAAGCGGAAGGTACGCACTTTGTAATTGGCAAAATCAAAGTTTGCCTCGCCAGCTCCCAGTTTCATTAAAATATCCCAGTTGGCTTCTTTATTCAATTTAAAGTTAACATCGTTACCACCATCACCAAAATTCCACTTGCTCTTTTTATCGTCCATTTGGAAAGTAAGTACGGTAGCGCTATCGGTAAGCAATTTCTTTAAAGAGAAGTTACCATGCCTTTTCTTTACGTCGGCATTAATCAACTCAGCTGTTTCACCATCTAGATTAAATGATATGCCACCTCCAGAAATATTTAATACTGTTTTTTTCGCATTATCTGCAGCTACGAACGGCTCAGATAAACTTAAGTGATTATACGAAGTGTCGTTATCGTTATCATCATCATCGTTGTTGTCATTGTTGTGTTCGATATTAATGTCGACGTCTTTTTTAAAGTGGCGCCCCCACCAATTGCCTCGTTCGGGAACCTGCTGGCCTTTATAAAAAAGGAACGATAAGGCCACTACTAAAACGCCAATAGAAATGATGCTACCTGTTTGCGAATTGTTTTTATTAAACAGGATATTTAAACCTGCTATAATTAAGAATACAGGCCAAAAGCTCCAAACATTGCGCCAATAAAAATTGATTACGCCAAAGTTTTCGAGTAGAAGTACACCGCCAATAAAAAGCAGGATAATACCCCAAATTAATCTATCTAGTTTCATTTTATTTATACTTGAGGGTTAGCGGATGTTGAATTATCATCTTTGTTAGCTGGTGCTGTAGGCTCATTTTCTACAATGGTTTCAGAAAAATCAGCTTCTTTTTGTTGTTCAGCCTCCTGTTGGTGCTGAAAAGCAGCCCAGTCGTTCTTTCTTTTTGATTTGGCTATAATACTTACACCTAAGGCAATAAATATCAATGGCCACATGTACCTGAATAAATTGCGGATACTAAACCAATCGGGTATAAAATCCATTTCGCGCATCAGGAAAAAACACCCTATCACTAGTAATACCAATCCGCCTATAGTGCGACCAGTATCGTTAGATTTATTGAATTTGTCGAAATTGGGCTGTGTTTCGAAAGGTGTTTTTTGTCCACCATCAACAGGTTGCGTCCAATTCTGGTTTCCCTGGTTCGCTGGTCCTGCAAAAGGATCGGCAGTCCCAAAGGGTTGTGCATTTGGGTTTTTCTTGCCAAAGTAATCGTTAAATTTAGAGAATCTTGCAGCCGGATCGTTATTAACCGGAACAATAATCCACATTACTATATAGGCAACTAAGCCACCTCCAGCCATAAATATAGCCGATAATGCAAACAATAATCTAATTATGGTAACCTCAACCTGCATGTAATCTGCAAGTCCCGAAGCTACACCGGCAATCATCTTATCGTGTTCGTTTCTAAAAAGCTTCTTTTCCATAACGTTGTTCATTTTGTGTTTAAAAATCAAGCGGAGTAATCAAAACCTCGTCTACATTTACCCCTTTATTTAAGTTTAAAATGGTAAACAAAGTTTCTGCAATATCTTCAGGCTGTACAAATTTTTCATCCGGAATTGCTGTTCCTTCCCATGATGAAGTTTTAGTAGAGCCTGGCAAAAATGCAGTTACTTTAACATTGTGAGGTGCTAACTCTTGCCGCAATACATGATTAAGACTTAACATCGCTGCTTTTGTTACACTATAACTGCCTCCATTTTTCACAGGTGCTTTACTGGCCACCGAACAGATGTTGAATATATGGCCCCGCTTGGCTGAGCGCATTTTTTTTCCAAAAAATTTACTGATGTAATAACAGGCATTTGTATTTATATGCTGCTGCTTTTCGAAGGTTTCGTCATCCTCATCGAGCATGCTGCCAGGCAAAAAGATCCCCACGTTGTTTACTAAAACAGCTACATTATCAAAATCTACAGCGGTCGAATTTAAAAAAGCATACACTTCTTCTTTAACTGAGCAATCTGCTACCTGGGTAAAAATAGCATTCCCATAAGGGGTTAATTCCTGTCGAAGCCTGTCGAGTTCATCTAAACCCCTTGCTACCAAAACTAAATCGTACCCATTTTGGGCTAATTTAGTCGCAATAGCTCTGCCAATTCCTTTAGTTGCTCCGGTTATTACAGCTTTCATTTATTTATGGTTTAATTTTTGTTAACAAAAAACCATATTTATATTCAAAACCACGAATATTTTTACAATTAGCAAAGCGCTCCAAATTTTTATTGTTTCTTTGTAGTAGTATAGAACGATCATTTAAATTAAGCAAATACATACGGAATGAATTTTACCAATTTCGGCAGATACATCCTGCTACTCAAGTCTGTATTCAGAAGGCCGGAAAAACTGAAAATATACTTAAAAGAAATCGCCAAACAAATGGATTATGTTGGTGTAGGCTCTTTAGGTTTAATTGCTATTATCTCTACTTTTATTGGTGCAGTAATGACGCTACAAATTGCTTTCCAGTTGGTTAGTGATTTTATTCCAAAAACAATTATCGGTTCTGTAAACCGCGATTCGAGTATATTAGAGTTAAGTCCAACCATTAGTGCAATTGTACTGGCAGGAAAAATCGGATCGGCCATTTCATCAGAAATCGGTTCGATGCGTGTTACCGAACAGATTGATGCTTTAGAAATTATGGGTATAAATGCACCAGGCTATCTCATCCTTCCTAAAATTATTTCAGGCATAACCATGGTACCCATGCTGGTAATTATTTCTATGTTTTTAAGTATTACCGGTGGGTACATTGGCGGTTCTATTTCAGGTGCTGTTACTCCTGCAGAATACATTCAGGGTATAACAACTGATTTTAATCCTTACACCATCACGGTTGCTTTGGTAAAGGCATTTGTATTTGGTTTCATTATTACGTCAGTTCCAGCTTACGAAGGTTTTTACGTTCGTGGTGGTGCTTTAGAAGTTTCGCAGGCCAGTACAAGAGCGGTTGTAATTAGCTGTATCTCTATTCTTGTTTGCGATTATTTAGTTACTCAACTTTTATTGTAATGATCGAAATTAAAGATATTTATAAATCTTTTTCCGGAAATGATGTACTACAAGGCATTTCTGGAAAGTTTGAAGAAGGTGTAACCAATTTAATTATCGGTGGTTCCGGATCAGGAAAAACAACGCTACTGAAATGTATGGTAGGTTTACATCAACCAGATTCGGGCTCGGTACTGTACGATGGCCGCGATTTTACACCGATGACCTACGAGCAGCGTATCGAGGTGCGTAAAGAAATCGGCATGTTGTTTCAAGGCTCCGCCCTGTTCGATAGTATGACTGTTGAAGAAAACATCATGTTTCCTTTAAATATGTTTACTGATCAAAGCAGAAAAGAAAAGCTTGAAAGAGTTGATTTTTGTTTGGAGCGGGTAAACCTTGCAGGTAAAAACAAATTATTCCCGGCAGAATTATCTGGTGGAATGAAAAAACGTGTGGGTATCGCACGTGCCATTTCTATGAACCCGAAGTATTTGTTCTGTGATGAGCCGAACTCAGGCTTAGACCCAAAAACTTCCATTGTAATTGATGAGTTGATTCAGGAAATTACCGAAGAATACAAAACCACCACTATTGTGGTAACACACGATATGAACTCGGTTATGGGTATTGGCGATTATATTTTGTTCTTACACGAAGGGAAGAAATTCTGGGAAGGCAGCAACAAAGAAATTGCACATACTGATATCCAAGAATTGAACGATTTCGTATTTGCCAGCCGCTTTATGAAGGCAGCAAAAGATAAGTTTTAAGAAAATTCTTATATTTGTAATATGACAACGGCTACAAAAAATATCATTCACAAATTGGAAACCTTACCAGAAAGCATGGTAAACGAGGTAGAAGATTTTATTGATTTTTTAAAAGCTAAACATTCGAAGAACTTTCCTAAATCAGCAAGTGAAAAAGCAAATATTGTTGAGGAGCCAAAAAGCCTATATGGCGCTGCCAAAGGCACAATTCTTTATATTTCTGATGATTTTAACGAACCATTAGATGATCTCAAGGATTATATGTAATGCGTTTTTTGCTAGATACACACATATTCCTATTCTTTATTAATGGAGATAACTCAATTTCAAAAAAGATTATAGAGATCATAAACAATCCTGTAACAGAAAAATATATAAGCATTGTAAGCATTTGGGAAATTACAATAAAGACTAATATCGGAAAGCTAAAGTTAAAAGACGATATTAACTCAATTTATGAATTACTTGATAAGTACCGAGTAAAAATTCTTCAGCCTTCTAAAGATGACTTTACTACTTATTCTACATTACCATTAATACATAAGGATCCATTTGATAGACTTATTATAGCACAGGCACTAGCAAATGATCTAACCCTGATAACTGATGATCAATACATCAAAAGCTATCCAAATTTAAAGTTATTTTAAATACATGATACAATTACTTGCCCCAACCCACTGGAAAGATTATGAACTGATTGATTGCGGGGATTTTGAAAAACTAGAACGTTTTGGAAATGTAACCCTTATCCGTCCTGAACCTCAGGCGGTGTGGAAAAAAACATATTCAGAGCAAGATTGGAAAAAAACAGCCAACATTACTTTCAGGGGCCGTTCAGCTACTTCTGGCGAATGGGTAAAGAAAAATCAATCTATTCCTGATCGTTGGCATGTAGAATATAAAAACAACGAGGTGGGCATTAAACTCCGCTTAGGCTTAACCTCTTTCAAACATGTGGGTGTATTTCCCGAGCAGGCTGTAAACTGGGATTTTATCTCCTCGTCGATTAAAAAATTTAAAACGCCACAGCCTAAAGTTTTAAATCTTTTCGCCTACACCGGTGCGGCATCGCTAATTGCGAATGCAGCTGGTGCCGAAACTACCCACGTAGATTCGATTAAACAGGTTGTTACCTGGGCAAATGAGAACCAGGAACTTTCTGGATTGAAAGATACCCGTTGGATGGTAGAGGATGCCTTAAAGTTTGTAAAAAAAGAATTAAAAAGAGGCAAAAAATACAATGGAATCATTTTAGATCCTCCTGCTTACGGTCATGGCCCTAATGGCGAAAAATGGAAACTGGAAGATCATATCCAGGAAATGATGCAGGATGTGGTACAGTTGCTGGATGAAAAAGAACACTTCTTAATCCTAAATACTTATTCATTGGGTTTTTCATCGGTAATTGTAGAAAACTTAATCCGCACCTCATTTCCATCGGTTAAAAACCTCGAAACTGGAGAACTGTTTCTACAGGCTACTTCGGGCATTAAATTGCCATTGGGTGTTTTTGGCAAATTCTGTAATGTGTAAATGTTGATTACTTTATTTTAAACTACGAGATTTCCACCCTACTTTCATCAAAACAGATCCGGAAAAAATCTAAACTTTAATTATCTATATAATATTTATGAAATTCCCTCAATTAGCAGGCACACTAATACTTGGTTTTGCCGCAATCAGCTTATTTGCCAACTGTAATTCAGACGGTAAGAGCAGTGGCGGTATCGGTAAAATCTTCTCTTCTGATTCAACTAAAAAGAAAACGGACTCAACGGTAAACGTAATGAAACCGGTTGATCCAAAGCTTTACGATTCTTTAGTAAAAAAACTGGCAAACGGAGATACTACCGGAAGATGGCCGGTAAAAAAACAACCATATCCTTTAGCGGGAGCCATTCTACCCTTTAAACGCATAGTTGTTTATTATGGAAACCTGCATTCGAAAAAAATGGGTGCGCTTGGCGAATATGCACCTAAAGAAATGTGGCAGCGTTTAAATGCTGAGGTTAAACATTGGGAAAAAGCTGATCCTTCTACCCCGGTACAACCAGGATTACACTATATTGCTGCAGTAGCAAGTGGAACACCAGGGAAAGATGGAAAATACATCAACAGAATGGGCAATAAACAGATTGATTCTGTTTTGAAAATTGCCAAAATGCAACCTAACACAATTGTATTTTTAGATCTTCAGGTAGCTTTAAGCACTATAAAAGCAGAGTTACCTCATATTGCAAAATACCTGGAACTGCCATACGTTCATTTAGGTATTGATCCAGAATTTTCAATGAAAGACGGAACATTGCCAGGCAAAAAGATCGGCACCTATGATGCTGCCGATATTAATTATGTAACCGGATATTTAGCAGATATTGTTAAAAAATACAATTTGCCTCCAAAAGTATTTGTATTGCACCGTTTTACCAAGAAGATGGTAACCAATTCACCTAATATTAAATTACGTCCTGAAGTGCAGGTTGTGATGCATATGGATGGATGGGGTGAACCTGAATTAAAAAAAGGTACCTACCGCCACTTTATACAAGGTGAACCTGTGCAGTTTACCGGCTTTAAATTGTTTTACAAAAATGATTTAAAGAAAGATCCGAAGCGTTTGATGACTCCAGAAGAGCTGTTGAAGCTTACGCCAAAACCGATATATATCCAATATCAATAAAAAGTAAAAGCCTGTAATTACGATTACAGGCTTTTTTGTTTTCATGCTATATAAGATACATTTTGTGATGTATTTATCAATTCCGTTTAGTTAAGTTTTTTAACCACAGATAAACACAGATTCATATATCTGTGTTTATCTGTGGTTAATTAAGATTACGAATCTTAAAGACATTGAAGTATATATCCTAAAGTGCTGTCTAAACAGCACCTACTTAAAACTTATAGGAATAATCGGTATCCAACCAATCTTTAATATCAAAAAAATGTCTTTTTTTGATTGATCTAAAAATTGGAATAGATTTTATATATGTAGGATATGCAAACAGCAACATTTGGCGGAGGCTGCTTTTGGTGCACCGAAGCCGTTTTTCAGACGTTAAATGGAGTAAGCCAGGTTACATCAGGCTACATGGGGGGTGAATTAAAGCATCCCACCTACATGGAAATTTGTAACGGCGATACCGGACACGCAGAAGTAATTCGAATCTCATTCGATGAAAATGTTATTTCATTCAATGAGCTTTTATTGGTATTCTTTAAAACCCATAATCCAACAACTTTAAATAGGCAGGGTAATGATGTTGGCACGCAGTACCGCTCGGTGATTTTTTACGAAAATGAAGATCAGCAGAGGCAGACGAATGAAATGATCGAAGATTTAACCCAACAACATATTTTCGATAAGCCTATTGCTACAGAAGTTTCTCCTATAGCCGAATTTTATGAAGCTGAAGATTATCATCAAAACTATTTTAGCAACAACCAGGGAAAGCCTTATTGCGCATTTGTGATACAGCCAAAACTGAATAAGTTTGCTACTGATTTTAAAGATAAAATTAAACCAGAGCTTTTGGAATAATTAAATTTCGAAAGTAAGTAAAGCATGTTGGCTTGCAGTATGAATATCTCTCCAAACCCTATTAATTTCTGATTCCTTTTTTGCAGCCTCCAAACCACAGTATGGGAATAAAGTAGCTGTGGATTTCCAACAGGCATGGGCTAATTTACGGCTGATTGAACTCACCTTAATTAAGGTATCCTCATTAATTTCGCCATCACTCATTAACTGATTCCAGGATTCGCCGAACGTATGGTAGAATTTTGTGCGAAGGTTTAACACTTCTTCTTTACAGCGGTTAAGTTCACTGTTAAAAAACAAAATTTGTGCTTCACTATATCTCCCCGAGCGAGAGTAAAAAGATTGCTCTACCAGTTTAATAAAATGGTTAGTCATTCCTAAACTATTTACTGTTAACGTGGTTTCTGCGAGTTGCAAAAAGGGATAATCAAAGCCAGAATCTGCTACTTCAATATGCTGGTTAATTTTAAAGGTCCTATTTTCGTGAACTTTCAAATCGCAAACTTCAAAAGCATGACTGCCTGTTGCAATTAAACCAAAGTAAGACCATCCGGGTAAAATATTTACTTCCTCTTTTTTAAGGATGAATGATTTTATTTCAGGTTCTCCGTTTTCGTCCAGAATGTCTTCACCATGTTCATTTTTAAGCGTACAGTTGGCTGTAAATATAGTGGCATGCAATGCGCCACTGGCATAATTCCATTTTCCATTTAACAGGTAGCCTGTTTGGGTTTTAATAGCCACCCCACCAACAGCACCACTCCCGGCAAAACAAACTTCACGATCGGCAAAAATCTCTGCAGCCAATTCTGGATTTAAAAACCCTGCAAACCAGCCTGCACCAGCACAAAGTGTAATGGTCCAGCCTAAACTCCCGTCAGCTTCAGCCAATTCTTCTTCCAATCTTAAAATTTCAGGGAGTTTTTTGTTCGGTCCGCCATAAATTTCGGGCACAAAAAGCTTAAACCAGTTTTCCTGGTAGGCTAGCTCCAAAATTTCGGGATGAAGTTTACCCATTTCTTCAGAAATTGCTGCATAAGCTTTTACTTTTTCCTGCCAGGTGGTGGTTAATGTTTCTTGCATGATTATTTTTTGCTTTGCTTAGGAAGGAAATTAAGCCAATTTGAGTCTGCTTTTGTTAATGATCTTCTTCCAGTCTAAAAATCCAAATATGGCTACAGTGAACAAAAACGTAGTTAAACAAGCCATAAGTGGAAGCTTTTTATGAAACAGCAACGGAATAGCCACAATATTCGAAATGTTCAGGAATATCCAGTTTTCTATTTTACGCTTGGCTAACAGCCACATACCTGCCCATGCTGTTGAAGATACAAAGGCATCAAAAACAGGCACATCCGAATCGGTATAATGCCTCAACACAAGGTAAAGTACACCGAAACCAATTACAGAAATTAAAACAGCAATGGTTAATTCTTTATTGCTCGACCACGAAACCTGGTTTTCTCCCTCCTGTTTTCTTTTTTTCCAGATTATCCATCCGTAAACGCTCATCACCAGATAATAAATGCTCAGCAAGGTTTCTGCATACAGCTTTACATTTAAGAGTAGAAACATCGATAACAGGATCGAAATTATTCCTGTTGGATAAAGCCAGATACTATTCTTCTTCGCCAATAAAACTTCAGATACTCCGAAACCCACAGCCAACCATTCGATTAATGAGGTGTGTAAAATCTGCTCCTGAAAAAGCTTAAACCAATCTTGAAAATTCATTTACAATAATTTGCCTTGCGGCCGGTAAAAATAATTAGATACCGTTTTCGGGGCGAAACAGTTTTGTAAATTTTAACCTCTTCCTACGGCGGCATTACCCGCATCAGGTTCATTAGAAGGTGTAGGGTTTGAGGTATAACGTGTAAGGTTAAACCCTATACCTTAAACCTTTTGGCTTAAAACCTCTAAATGGGTATAATCTCAGCAAATTGATGGCAACAGAAATTGCAGAATCAAAAAGCACCCCTTTGAGCAAGGCAAATATAGGTTTAAAAATGAAATGTTTTAATTTTTATTCGACTTTGCCGTTCTAAGCGGTTCGTCATTCCCAGAGGTCAGTTTCTGATAAAAACATTGGAATTGAGAGGACCTCTTGCGATAAATCGTCATTTCCTTTGGTTAAGCAAAGGAAATGACGATCGATTTTGGAAATTTAAAATAATCCCAATTGCCCTTTATCGTCAATATCGATATCATCCGGATTGGTGATTTCGAAATCTATCTTTTTAACAGGTTTATCTTCAGCTTTATCTTCTACTTTGGTCTCTTCCTGTTTAACAGGCTTTGGTTTTTCAGCCACTGGCTTTTCTACCACAGCGGGTTTTTCTTTTACTTCAGGTTTTTCGACCTTAACAACAGGCTCTTCCTTACGTTCGAATTTTGGTTTGGGCTGCGCTACAACAGGTTTATCTATTACCTCTTCCGGCACTTCTGGTTCTGTTACTGTTTCCTCGTTCGCAATCGACTCTTCGTTTGTAACCGCTTCATCTAGTGCCTCTTCACCATCCTCTCCCTCGTCAATTGCTGCTACCTCAACCGCTTCAATTTCTACCTCAGGCTCTTCCAATACTACTTTTTGAACATCGTGCGCTGACAGTCGATTGCCATTTGCTTTTAGTCCTTTAACATCAATCAGTTCTGCTAAGGTTAAATCCAATGTTTCCGGAATTTGGGTTTTACCCTTCAAAACGTCAACAATAATTTTTGCTGCCGGATTCGAAGTAAGGAACAACAACTTCGATTTCTGCTCCTCGCTAATGAAAATGGTTTTCCTACCATTAGCTTGCAGTTCGAATGCAAAACGTTTAATAAAATAATTCTGCGCTTTGCCTTCAAAATGGACTGCAGCAAAAATCCGCTCCGGATCAAATTTCTGAATTAAGATCAGTCCATCATCAAAGTGATTGCTGAGTTCGAAAGAACTTAATTCATAGTAACCATCTTTATGAACCTGTAAAATACGATCATCGCCATCAAATTCACCCAGGTATTTTCCACGGCCATCCACATTTAGGCGTTTTAATAAATCATCATACCAGATTTTCAGGCCCGATAAGGTAGAAACGCCTTTACTCTTCAGAATGATTTTTTTGACCGGATATTTCGAAATGATATTCCCCTGCGAACCACGGCCCTTAATGGCCACTTCTGCAAAATCCTGATCGAACTGAAGTTTGCGCAATTTAGAATGCGGTTTCAGTGCAACGTTTATTACCTCAGCTTCGCCATTCGGGTTAGCGGTAAAATATAAAACCTTCGAACCTTTCGATCCTTTGGTTAAATCGTATTCCTTATCGCGTGTTACGCCAACTACGGCAAACCTTTTAATGTAAGATGTACCGCTAGCGCCGTCTTTATAAACCATATTGTAAATGGTCCGTTCGTCGTTTTTCTTAAATACCTGTGCGTGTATGATATTTTTACCCACAAAGGTTTTTTCGGCAACTTTGGTGATGATACATTTACCATCCTCACGGAAAACAATTACCTCATCTATATCCGAACAATCGGCAACATGTATATCTTTCTTTAATCCTGATCCTGTGCCAATAAAACCATCCTCTTTATTCATGTAAAGTTTCACATTCGCAAGTGCTACTTTCGAGGCTTCTACCCGATCGAACAAACGGATTTCGGTTTTACGTTCTCTTCCCTTTCCGTATTTATCCTTCAGTTTCTGGTACCAGGCAATGGCATAATCGGTAAGGTGTTTTAAGTGATTTTTAACCACCTTAATTTCATCTTCCAGATTTTTCATCTGCTCATCTGCCTTTTTCACATCAAACCGGGTGATGCTACTCATTGGCTTATCAATCAGCTTCTTAAAATCCTCAGGTAAAATTTCGCGGTAAAGCGATGGCTTAAAAGGATCAAATAAAATGTGTAATACTTCAACTACAGTTTCAAAATTGGTTGAATTTTCATATTCAGGATTTTTGTACATCCCCTCCTGAATAAATATTTTAAGTAAAGAACTAAAGAAAATCTTCTCCTGCAACTCGTGCAAGCGGATTTCCAGTTCTCTTTTTAATAAATTTTTAGTGTGTTTTGTATTTTCAATCAGGATATCGTTTACACTCAAAAAAAGTGGCTTATCCCCTTGAATAATACAGGTATTTGGCGAGATCGACACCTCACAGGCCGTAAAGGCATACAGTGCA
This sequence comes from Pedobacter ginsenosidimutans, assembly GCF_001442625.1. Lineage (GTDB taxonomy): Bacteria > Bacteroidota > Bacteroidia > Sphingobacteriales > Sphingobacteriaceae > Pedobacter > Pedobacter ginsenosidimutans. Next base: position 145,022 of record NZ_LMZQ01000005.1, read on the forward strand.
TCAATGGTTACATCAGGCGAAATACCCGGTGCCAGGTGCACCACAATTTCTACATTGGCCGCCGTGTTATCCTCAATCTTTTTAATCTTGATTTTGCCTTTATCATTGGCCGATAAAATACTATCAATAACAGAACCCGTTGTGGTACTAAACGGAACTTCTGTAATCACCAAGGTCTTTTTATCCTTCTCAGTAATTTTCGCACGCACGCGGATTTTACCTCCACGCTGTCCTTCATTATAATTCGAGAAATCAGCCATACCGCCCGTAAAGAAATCGGGCAATATATTGGGGCGTACGCCTCTCAAGGCTTCTATCGAGGCATCCAGTAATTCGATAAAATTGTGCGGCATTACCTTGGTAGCCAAACCCACGGCAATACCCTCAGCACCCTGCGCCAATAACAAAGGGAATTTAACTGGTAACGTTATTGGCTCATTATTACGCCCGTCATAACTTAACTGCCACTCGGTAGTATCAGGATTAAATACCACTTCGTTGGCAAATTTTGATAAACGTGCCTCGATATAACGTGGTGCCGCAGCACTATCTCCAGTAACCGGATCGCCCCAGTTACCCTGCATATCAATCAATAAATCTTTTTGACCGATCTGCACCATCGCATCGCCAATAGATGCATCACCATGCGGGTGATATTTCATGGTGTTACCGATTACGTTGGCAGCCTTATTAAAACGCCCATCATCCATCTCTTTAAGCGAGTGCATAATACGCCGTTGAACAGGCTTTAGTCCATCATTAATATGCGGTACTGCCCTATCGAGAATTACATAAGACGCATAATCGAGAAACCAGTTTTCGTATAAACCGTTGATTGGGGTTATGGTATGTTTGTGCTCTTCGTTTACGTTTTGATCTAATTCTTCACTCATTTATTTAAAAAAATTGGCAGCCGTAAATATAATAAAAATGATTTCATAGAATGAAGAGAGGTTATTCACATTTCGAGATGGAAAATTTGTTAAAAAACAAGGGCAAGCTGCGTTTTGCTTAACTCTTGCCGTCATTCCCGCGCAGGCGGGAAACACGCAGTGCTCAGCGAAGCTAATCTTAATGCCTGGATATTATAAAATGATTTCTCATCCTATCGGCTGGTGTCTCACCTGCCGAAATCTAAATTTGTTTGTCTTGATTTGGAAAGCAGGGTTCGGTAGGTTTTGTTTAATGTTTCCTCCGGCTTTCCGATTCGATCTTTTTTGCACTCCTGCCCGCCGCTCATGGCAGCAAAAAGGATCTTCCCTTCAATCCGGTTTATCAAAATTGTTTTGTGCTGCTATTGAGGGCTGCAGGGTGCATAGAACCACCCCTAGACGCTATTTGAATAAGTAAAAATAAAAAACAATTACAGGGTCAGCCAAGCTCATACTCCCTTAAATGTCTTATATGGCAAGAAAAAGATCCTTCACTGCGTTTAGGATGAAAGATTTAATAGAAAAGTCATCATCTCGATCCGATAGCTATCGGATGTAGCGCGGCGAAATGGAGAGATCTATATAGACAGATTTAGCTTCGCTGAGCCTTCGGGTTCTCGACTGCGTTGCACCCGATAGCTATCGGGTCCGCTCGAAATGACGATTCGCATGAGGGTACTCATCTCCCGAAAAAATATTGCACTATTCAACTCCCAACAACACACCCGAAACATTCCATGCACTTGAGCTCGAACCTTCGGGCTTACCCATCGGGATGGTTACTTTGATGGTATGTGCACCGGCTTTTAAATCGCCTAAACTGATCCATTCGGGATTGGTAACCGTGCCTGGACACCAGTTAGAACGGCTTAAATCTGATGAAGAAAGGCCAGTTTCGAAATTTCCAGAGGCGGGATTCGATAAACGATACGAACCACAGTCCTGTCGCCATGGTGTAAAAGCGAATGTTTCTTTTTCATCCAGCCAGATGGTATTTTTTCTAGGCACAAACTCATCGCCATTTCCCCAGCCGCCGTGACCGGTGGTGATATAGCGCAATTTAGCATCTTTTAGGTCTTTTGCTAAAGTAAAAGAAACTTCCAAACCTTTATCGCTGCTAAACATGGTTGCATATTCTTGTCCAGCCATTTCCATTACATTGGTCGAGTTAAACAAAGGCAAAATCACCTCTTTGCGCTCTTTTTCCCTTCCGCCATTATGCAGTGTAATATTTAAAGAAACTTTATGGCCACCCTTATCATAGTTGCCAATAAAAACGGCTACCCAAACTTCTTTGCCATTTACCAGCGGAAATAATTCTGAAACATCCTGCCTGTAATAAACTTTTTCAGCCCAATTTTTATCCTTTAGTTTTAAAGTATTGTATTTACCCACACCAAAAGGGGTAAAAAATCGCATTAACTCTATAACGGGATTATAATTTGCCGTAGCTACCACACCCTGGTATTTTTTTCCGTTTCCGTTATCATAAACAGGCAAATCTTTAAGTGAATTTTTAAGTGCATCCATTAAACTGATCTGTTTATCGGTTGGGATGATAAATACCGATCCTGTTCTGTCGTAGGCATCACCATTCGATTGTTCGGTTAAATCGACAAAAACATTGGGATTGGACTGAAAATCAGGAAATTTAACTTTTCTCGCAATTACTGTTCCACCCGCAAAACGGAATACAGAATCGTTAGATTGTGGTTTATCTATAAAATTAATCGTTTCGTTATTGAATACATTTAAGGTCGTAAACCTGCTTTTCCAGAGTAAATCTTTATAAGTTAAGCCATCGGTCAGCTTAGTGCTAATTTTAGCTAAATCAATCGGTTTCCATTTTTTAACTTCTTCAATTTTTGTAGCGGTTACAAAACTATTGCCGTTGCGTACCTGCTCCAAAACCAAACCGAGGTTCTGGCCCAAACTGGTTGGTGCAGCTTTAATACCTGCTTCTGTAGTGTACCATAAATCTATTGTATTGGAGTTAACAACAGTGGTGGCCTTTTTACAGGTATAACCCAAAATCATCTTGGTTTCGTTGCTCAACTCAAAAGTTTGCTTGGCAATTGCAAGACTATCGGCAGTTGCAATCTGCTTATCCGTACCTAAATCGGCAACCTGAAACAAAATCTGTGCTGGTTTGGTAGCAATGCTCTGTTCATAAGGATATTTTGCTTTATGATCAAGAATAGCGGCATTACTGATTAAATTCTGATTTGTTGAAACAATTACCTCAGTTGGATTACGGTCTTCCTTGGGTTTTCCATCAGCGGAGCGGAAGTAAGTTATCTTATAAACAACATTACTTTTGAGTACGCCCTGGGCTTGCAGGTTAAAAGAAATAAAAATGGAGAAAATAAGGATGTAGAGGTGTTTCATTGTGGTTAAAAGACCAAATATAATCAATACTTATTAACTTGAGTTAGTTTAGTAATTGGGATAGTTGGAAGAAGAAACCCCTATCCCCCTATCGGCACCTTTCCCTGAAGGGAAAGGACTAAAAATAAAAATATTGCTATTACTTTTCCCCGCCATACTATCTACACATGCTATCCGGCATAGCAGATTTTCTTAGGAAAAAGCACGAAAAGCTGTGCAAACACCTTCATACTCCACAGCACAAGGCAGAATCAAGCAGGTGCGTTAGGGATGAGTGAAACGGAGAGCCTAGATACTGCCACAATTAAGATTTTCGCAGATTTTTACAAGAAAAGGTGCAAGCCTTGATTTTTGGCTACCTTTTTATCAAGAAAAAGGGAGGAGCCTCTTCGGCGGCGGTGAGCCGAGGCAAGCCCGAGCCTGGGACAAGAAATAGCAAGCGCTTTAAGGTTCCCGCCTGCGCGGGAAGGACGACCGTATTATAACCACCACCTAACCTCTTGTACACCCTCATCAAACGAATACCTGCACGCATCAATTGGCACTGCAAATTATTGATTACCAATTGAAAATTACCTATCGTTCCAACCGATCCTCTACAAAAGCAAAAGGCAGTAAACTCTTTACACTGGGCACTTTTAATACTTCTCCGTTTAAGCAGTAAAAAATCACTTCAATCGGTGTATTTTGCTTGCGCTCAAACTCTGCCATCACCTGCAAACAGCCTCCGCAAGAAGTAACGGGTTTTAAAATCTCAAAATTATCCGTTTGGGCAGTAATAGCCATACTTTCAATAACTGCGTCTGGATAGGTAGCGCCAATGGTAAAAAGGGCAACACGCTCTGCACAAAGTCCTGATGGGTAGGCTAAATTTTCCTGGTTGCTTCCTAATACCGTTTCGCCAGAGGCCAAACGGATTGCCGTACCAACCCTAAATTTAGAATAAGGAGAATATGAAGTATTTAAAGCCTTTGCTGCAAGTTCGCAAAGCGTTCTATCTGCCAATGTTAATTCTGTAATACTTTCGTATTGTTCAAAAGTTATATTTAGATTTATTGAATTCATTTGTAACTAATTAGGAAACCGCCAATATTAAATTTTTATAGCGGGCGAACAATTTAAGTTATTTTTTGTATTATTTAGTAAAACATGCCTTAAAATTAATTTTAATGGCATGCTTTTGGCATTTATCAAACACCAAACACGCTTAGTTTTGAATAAATACGTACGCAAAAGTCTAAAAATTTTATTGTGGGTAATTGCTTCCATCATCATTCTGGTTGTTGGTTTGGCGCTATCTTTAAATATTCCGGCAGTTCAGAATTTTGTTAAAAACAAAGCCATAAACTACCTTAAAAACAAAACCAAAACAGAAGTAAGTTTAGAGAGCATTAAAATTGCACTGCCAAAAGATGTTGTTTTAAATAAATTTTATATCGAAGACCGTAAAGGCGATACCTTATTATATGCCGAAAAACTTGCGGTTGATATCAGCTTATTCAAACTGTTAAAAAATACCGTCGAGATCAATAATATTGAACTAAAAAATGTACGCGCCAATGTAAGACGCATCACTCCCGATACAACATTTAATTTTTCATTTCTGGTTGATGCCTTTGCAAGCGATCAGAAAAAACCCGAAGAAAAAGTAAAAAAAGATACCACCTCTACCCTTAAATTCTCGGTCGATAAAGTTTCATTTGAAGATATAGGCATCAACTATCGTGATGACGTAGCGGGTAACGATGTAAAAGTATATTTGGGTGCGTTTAAAACCAAAATCAAAGATTTCGATTTAGCCAATCAGCACTACGTAATTAAAGAATTAAGTTTAGTGAACACTTCTTTACGTTACCTGCAGCAAAAACCACTTGTCCACCTGGTGCAGCACATTACAAACAGTGTTGATAGCAGCGAGAAAGAACAGGGCAAACTGCCATTAATAGAAGTGCAGAACTTCATTTTTAGTAAGGTAAAGGTAAATTACGACGATCAGCTATCCACTACCAAAGCTGTTGCCGATGTAAACGATCTGGGCCTGGTAAATCTGAAAGTAGATTTAACCAATAGTAAATATTCGGTTGATGATGCACATTTAAATAAATCGAATATCCTTTTTGCTTTCAAACCTGCTCCAAGCAACGATTTAAAGAAAGTTAAAGATACCGTAGTTCCCGAAAAATCGCCTTTGGGTCTGATCATCAAAAACATCAGTTTAGCGGATAACAATTTACAGTTCGACAATCTTGGGGCAAAACCTGCTATCAAAGGCATGGACTTTAATCACCTAAAAATTAACCAGCTCAATTTAGGTGCCAGTGATGTAAGTTATAGCGCCGCTGGTATAAAAGCCAATGTTAAAAATGGATCGTTAAAAGAAAAAAGCGGTTTTATGCTGGATCAATTGAGAGGCAATGCGGTGTATAACGACAAACAGATCAAACTGAGCAATTTTATTTTAAAAACGCCCAACACCTCAATTGAAAATGCTACAGAGCTAAATTTTACTTCAATGGAGGATTTAACCAAACATCCTGAACGCGTAAAACTGAATCTGGCTTTTAAAAACACCACCATCGGTTTAAAAGATGCTGGCTTTTTCAGCGATGCTGTTCCAGCAAATTATCGCAACGAAAAAATAAAACTGACTGCTGATGTTAATGGCTATCTGAATAACCTGAATATCCCAAAACTGCAGATCAGTGGGTTAAAAAATACGCAGATAGATATTAGTGGAAAAGCGAAAGGTCTACCCGATATCAAAAAAACCTATCTCGATTTAAATATTAAAAAGTTTCATCTAACCAAAGGAGATATTTTGGTGGTAGTACCCAAAAAATCTCTTCCACCTACAATCGAATTGCCAAATGTAGTTGATGCGAAAGGCAACTTTAAGGGTTCAATGACCGATTTCAACACTAACCTGAACATCAACACCGATATGGGTGGAGCGGTTTTGGTAGCAGGAATGAAAGGGCCAAAAGGCAAAGAAAGTTATAAGGCCGACATTAACTTAAACAACTTTAACGTTGGCAGGCTATTAAAAATGCAACCTAAACTGGGTAGAATTTCCGTTAAAGCAAATGTTGCAGGAACAGGGCTCGATCCTAAAAAGATTAATGCAAAGTTTAACGCAAAGGTAATTAGTGCTTATTATAACAAATATACCTACCGAAATTTAAGCCTTGCCGGAAATTACAGCAACCAGCATATCAGCATCAAGAGTAGCATGCCCGATAGCAATGCCAACTTTAATCTAGATGCTAAAGTGAATCTGGCAGGTAAATATCCTGCTGTAAAAGCCGACTTAAACTTAAAGCAGGTAAACCTGCAGGCATTAAACTTTAGTCCAACGGTATTAAGTGCAGCAGGTATAGTTAAAGTAGACCTCGCTACCGCCGATGCTGATTATTTAAATGGATCGGTTGATATTACGGGCTTACAATTGGTAAAAGACAAACAAAAAATCAACGTAGATACGATTTCCATCCGGGCTAAATCAACCGCGACAGAAAACGAGCTGACCTTAAAATCTGAAATACTATCAGCAAAAATTGATGGCAAGTACCAGCTGACTAAAGTAAGTGATGCCATCATCAATGAAATTAATAAATATTATGCTTTTGGCACTGTAACTAAAGTTCCAGATCAACGCTTAAGGTTTTTTGTACAGGTTTACGATTCTAAATTGTTAAAGGAGTTTGTACCCGAATTAACGGTATTCAAGCAATCGCAGTTTTATGGATTGATCGATACGCAAAAAGATAGCCTTCAGATTAAAGGCAATTTCCCACAGGTGGTGTATGGCGATTTTAAGGTAGATACCACCGTGTTAAACATCAATAATGACAACAATAAACTGGCTTATAGTTTAACGGTTAAAAGTCTCCAAAGCCCGGCTATTGCACTCTTTAATACAGAAGTAAGTGGCGATGCTTCAAATAATAATTTAGGCGTTAACATCTTCCTGCGCGATAGGCAACTTAAAAATAAATATGTAATTGGTGGTACTTTCCAATCGATCAATAAGGATTTCAAATTCACTTTAGATCCGCAAAAACTATTGCTCGATTATCAAAAATGGGTGGTTTCGCAAGATAATTACATCCAGTTTGGTGCATCAGGCATCTTGGTTAACCAGTTCCAGATTAGTAACAGCGGTCAATCGCTTTCCATCAATAGTAATCCTACCGAACCTAATGCGCCCTTGGCAGTAGAATTTAAAGATTTCCAGTTAGAAACCTTAACCAAATTTGCAGAAACCGATACCACTTTGGTTGGTGGCCGTTTAAATGGAACTGCAAACGTTAAAGATTTAGCCAGCACACCAAAATTCGAGGCAAATTTAACCATCGATCAGCTGCGTTATCTAAAAGATCAACTGGGCACTTTACGCCTGGCTGTAAACAACAATACCGAAAATGCTTTCGAGGTAAATGTTGCTTTAACCGGTGTACACGAGTTAAGGGTTAACGGATTTTATTATACCGCACCCGAAAGCGCTTTAGACCTTACGGTAAACATCGATAAGATTGAAATGAAGAACATCGAAAGCTTATCTGCCGGCCAGCTTAAACGTGGTACCGGCACCTTAACAGGTGCGTTAACGGTTAAAGGTGCACTAACGGCTCCGAAAATACTGGGCGATTTAACTTTCAACAATGCAGGCTTTAATGTGGCTTATGTAAATTCATATTTCCGCATGCCTAACGAAAAGATTTCATTCACAAACGAAGGCATCAGTTTTAATAATTTTACACTTCTTGATTCCTTAAATCAAAAAGCAACCATCAACGGAAAAGTTTACACCACCGATTTTAAAAACTACCGTTTCGGTTTAGATATCCGAACGAACAATTTCAGAGCAATCAATTCTACTGCAGCCGATAATGACATGATTTATGGAACGGTATTTTTAACCAGCAACATCAAAGTACGCGGAGATTTAAACCAACCCGATGTGAACATGAACATTAATGTGAACAAAGGCACAAAATTCTTCTTCGCTTTGCCTTCAAGTGATCCATCGATTATTGATCAGGAAGGTATAGTACAGTTTATTGATGCCGACGCACCACCTTTTAATGGACAGAAAGCATTGAAAGTTGATAGCATCAGTAAATCACCTATTAAAGGATTAAACCTCGTAGCGGCTGTAAAAGTAGATCCAGAAGCAGAATTGAATGTTGTTGTAGATCCATCTACTGGTGATAATTTAAAAGTTAGGGGTGATGCAGACTTAAACGTAACGATGGACCCTAGCGGGAAAATCAGCATGACCGGTCGTTATGAAATAGTTGATGGTTCATACAATTTAACGCTGGCTGTTGTAAAAAAAGAATTTAAGCTCGTTAAAGGCAGTACCATTGTCTGGACAGGTGAACCTACTTCTGCTACTGCAAATATTACGGCTTTATACGAAGTTAACGCTGCTCCTATTGATCTGTTAAACCAGCCGGATCTTTACGAGGCGAGAACAAAATTACCTTTCCAGGTTTATCTGATGATAAAAGGCGAATTATTAAAGCCAACCATTTCATTTAAACTCGATTTACCTGAAAATGAGCGTGGTGCTTTAAGTGGTCAGGTTTATACCAAATTGATTAATGTAAACCGCGATGAAAGTGAGTTGAACAAACAGGTTCTTTCTTTACTTGCCTTAAACCGGTTCATTGCCAATAACCCTTTCCAAAGTTTGGCCGGCGGTGGTGGTGTTTCTACCCTTGCCCGTTCGAGTGTAAGTAAACTGTTAACTGAACAGTTGAATAATTTAACCTCCGATTTAATTCAGGGCGTTGATCTTAACTTCGGTGTAAATTCATCTGAAGATTATTCAACAGGTTCGATGCAGCAAAAAACAGATCTGGAGGTTGGCTTATCAAAAAAACTGCTAAACGATAGGTTAACCGTTAGCGTAGGAAGCTCTTTTGCTTTAGAAGGGCCACAAGCACCAGGAGAAAAATCGACCAATATTGCTGGAAACGTAAACGTAGAATATGCACTTTCTGCCGATGGACGGTACCGTTTAAGGGCCTACCGCCGAAACCAGAACGATATGATTATACAGGGACAGATTGTTGAAACAGGCTTAGGCTTTACCCTGGTAGTAGATTATAATAAGTTTAGAGAGATTTTTCAAAAGAAAAGAATCAGAAGAATAAGAAACATTGAACAGAAAGCACAAGATGAGAAAACTAACTAGACCGCTTTTATTTTTATTGGCCTGTTTAGTTTGGGCCGCCTGCAGCAGTACCAAATCGTTAAAACCAGGACAGATTTTGTATACCGGTGCTGAAGTAAAAATCAATCCAGACTCATCAGGGAAAATTGACAATGAAAAACAGGTTAAAACCGATCTTGAAGCTAAAACAAGACCACGCCCCAATAAGTCGATTTTGGGTATAAAATATAAGCTCGGCATTTACAATCTTGCCGGCGAACCTAAAAAGCCAAAAGGCTTTAGAAACTGGTTGCGCAGACAAGGCGAACCGCCTGTGTTATTGAACGATGTAAAGCTGAAATACAACAATGATGTATTATCCAGTTACCTCATTAGCGAAGGCTATTTACAGGCAACTGTTACCGGCGATACCGTTATTAAGGAAAAAAAAGGTAAGGCCATCTATACTGCAGTTACCGGACAACGCTATAAAATCAACAAGATTAATTTCCCTCCGGATACCGGGGTGCTTACCAAGATCATCAATGCCAACAAAGACAAAACCTTGCTAAAAGTTGGCGATTATTATGACATCGATACCTACAAAAATGAACGGATCAGAATTGATAACGACTTAAAAGAAAATGGCTATTTCTATTTCAGTCCTGATTATTTAATTATGCAGGTAGATAGTACCATCGGTAAAAACCTGGTTAATGTTTCGGTTAAGGTAAAAGACATTGCGCCTGATGCAGGTTTAAAACCTTATACCATTAAAAACATTAACATCTACCCTAACTATTCCTTAAGGAGAGATAGCACATTAAGAAAACTGAAACCGTTGCAGTATAACGATTTCAATATATACGATGACCGAAACACCTTTAAACCAAGGCTTTTCGACCGCTTGGTATTCTTTCAAAAAGGCGAACCTTATAACCGTAAAGACCATAACCAATCGTTAAACCGAATGGTAAATGTGGGTGCCTTTCAAGATGTAAGGGCCGAATTTTTACCCGTTGATAGTTTCAAAAACAATCAGCTCGATTTGAATATCTATTTAACACCTTTAAAGAAAAACTCACTTACCTTTTCTGTTACCGGAACAAGTAAATCAAACAATTTCGTTGGCTCAGAGGTAAAAGTAACACAAACCACCAGAAACTTGTTTAGAAATGCAGAACAATTAGATTTGAGTGTTAGTGGTGGCTTTGAAACCCAAACTAAAGGAACCTCGCTAGGCAAAAACTCTTTATCGTTAACTGCCGAAGGAAAACTGACCTTCCCGAGGTTTATTGTTCCCTTTTACAAACCGAATAGTACCAATGCTTTCATCCCGAAAACCATTGCCTCGCTTTCTTACCAGATGCTTAACCGTGGTTCTGAATATACATTACATGCTTTTAAAGGGCAATATGGTTACAACTTTAAAGAGAATTTATACAAAGAGCATAATTTCAACCCGATATCGATAAGTTATGTTTCTACTTCTTTCCCTTCTGATAGTGTAGAACGTAAAATATATGAACAAAACCCATTGTTAAGAACCACCTTAGAAAGCCAGTTTATTATTGGCAGTAACTATAATTTCACTTATACCAACCAGATGGAAGATAGCCGGAGAAATAATACCTATTTCTTTGGAGGGTTAGAAACCGGTGGTAATGTTTGGGGGCTGTTTACCCCAAAAGATGAAAATGGCCAACGATCTATCTTTAACAGACCATTAACGCAATTTATCAGGGTAGAAGCCGATTTAAGGGATTATTATAAAATCACCAGAAACTTAATCTGGGCAAACAGGCTAAACTTAGGTTATGGTTATGCTTACGGCAACTCTACCTCACTCCCATTTGTTAAGCAGTTTTTTGCAGGCGGCAGTAACGATATCAGAGCCTTTCCGGCCAGAACTTTAGGTCCAGGTACTTATAAGGTTCCTGATGATGCTATTTTTGCCGATCAGGGTGGTGATATTAAGTTAATGCTCAACTCAGAACTGCGTTTTAAAATAGTGAGTGTACTTTATGGGGCATTGTTTGTAGATGCCGGAAATATCTGGCTGAGGAAAGAAGATCTTGGAGAACCTGGCAAACCTGAGACGGCAAGACTTGGATCTGGTTTTAAGCTAAAAAATGCTTTTAACGAGCTGGCAGTGGGTACTGGTGCAGGCTTACGGGTAGATGTAAGCATCTTCGTAGTCCGCTTAGATGTGGCCTTCCCGGTACGTAAACCTTACCTGCCGGAAGGACAGAGATGGGTATTCGATGATATCGCTTTCGGTAATAAAGACTGGCGTAAACAGAATTTAATTTTTAACATTGGGATAGGATATCCGTTTTAATTTTTCAATGAGAGTAATTCATAAGATCAAACATTTCTTTATTGCGCTTTATCATCTTTTCGTTGCTGCCGGGAAAGGTTTTATGGAAGATAGGGTAACTAAATTAAGTGCTTCGCTTGCCTATTACACCATTTTTTCACTTACGCCACTCATCATTATCATGCTATCTGCCGCTACCCTATTTTTTGGCGATAAAAGAAATGAGGAAACAAGAGGTCAGTTTTATGGGCAGGTTACCAAAATGGTTGGCAAAGAGGCGGCTACACAAATCCAAGGTTTTGTAGAACATGCAAACAAATCCGGGCAATCTACCATTGGTTTAATTATTGGGATTTGTACATTGATTATTGGTTCAACCGCTATTTTTATTGAGATACAAGATAGTATCAACATGATCTGGAAAGTAAAGGCTGTGCCCAAAAAAGGCTGGATAAAAATGCTTTCTAACAGGTTATTGTCTTTCTCTTTAATTGTTTCGATGGGCTTTCTGTTGCTTGTTTCACTAGTAGTTAACACTGTAGTAGTTGGTTTGGGTTCTAAATTGGCCAACCTGCTTTCGCAAAGTAAGATAGATGAAGTAATCCCCGTTGCAAACGATACAATGGCCATTCTAATTTATATTTTAAACAATGTAATAACCCTTGCTGCCGTTACAGCGGTATTTGCTGTTATATTTAAGGTATTACCCGATGTTATCATCCGATGGAAATCGGCCATAATCGGTGCTTTATTTACTGCTGTTCTCTTTAGTTTAGGTAAATACCTGATCGGGATTTATATCGAAAAAGGTAATCCGGGCTCAGCCTTTGGCGCAGCCAGTTCCATCATTGTGATTTTATTATGGATTTATTATACCTCGATAATACTCTACTTCGGTGCCGAGTTTACACAGGCCTATGCGGAAAAGTACGATAATGGGATCTCACCTAGTAAATATGCCGTATTTACAAAAATTACTATCGTAGAGAAAAAGGTAGATGTATTGCCACCACAACACCCTGAAGATACGGTGAATGTACCTAAAGAATAAGTCGGTCGTCATCCTGAACTTGTTTCAGGATCTTTCCAACACGTAATCGTCATTCCCGCACATGCAGAATCTTAAAGCTATAAACTATAAAACGGTTATAACCAAGAAAATCACACCTTAAAACCTTGACTTCCTTTTTATAGATAAATCTGGTTCATGGAGACATGAACCAAAGCATAACAAGATAGATGCTGAAACAAGTTCAGCAAGACGCCACGATTGATTTAACCGCAAGCATTCAAATGCGATTGTCATCCTGAGCGGAGTCGAAGGACCTTTTTTATGCTACTTCTTCAGTAATCACTTTAGGTTCTTCAGTTACCTCATCCTTCTCTACCCTTAGGTTACGGATAATGTGCTGTTGCCTATCAGGCGTATTTTTACCCATATAATATTCCAGCAAACTTTTAATCGTTTGATCTTTCAAAATAACGGGGTCTAACCTGATATCTTTCCCGATAAACAAACCAAATTCATCCGGAGAAATTTCCCCTAAACCTTTAAATCGGGTAATTTCTGGTTTATTGCCCAGTTTTTCAATGGCGTTTTTACGTTCTTCGTCACTGTAGCAATAAATCGTTTCCTTTTTATTCCGAACTCTGAAAAGCGGCGTTTGTAAAATGTAAACATGGCCTGCCTTTACCAGATCGGGAAAAAACTGAAGGAAGAAAGTCATCATCAACAAACGGATGTGCATACCATCCACATCGGCATCTGTTGCAATTACAATATTGTTATAATGAAGCCCCTCTAAACCATCTTCAATATTTAAAGCGTGTTGTAACAGGTTAAATTCTTCATTTTCGTAAACCACCTTTTTGGTAAGCTCATAACAGTTAAGCGGCTTACCTTTTAAACTAAACACCGCCTGACAGTCAACATCGCGTGATTTCGTAATCGAACCCGATGCCGAATCCCCCTCGGTAATAAACAAGGTAGTTTCATAACGTTTCTCGTGCGTGGTGTTAAAATGCACTTTACAATCGCGCAGTTTTTTATTGTGTAAAGATGCCTTTTTCGCCCTATCGTTTGCCAGTTTTTTAATCCCCGCAATATCTTTACGCTCCCTTTCTGATTGGAGAATTCTTTTCTCTAGTGCATCAGCAACCTCTTTGTTCTTATGCAGATAATCATCCAATTCTTTTTTAACAAAATCGTTGATAAAAGTAGCTACGGATGGGCCTTCCGGCCCCATGTTCTGTGAGCCCAGTTTTGTTTTGGTCTGCGATTCGAAAACTGGCTCCTGTACACGCACAGAAATTGCTGCTATAATGGATGAACGAACATCGGCCGCATCAAACTCTTTTTTGAAAAACTCCCGAACGGTTTTCACTACCGCAGCCCTAAAGGCCGCCTGGTGTGTACCACCCTGTGTGGTGTGCTGTCCGTTTACAAACGAATGGTAATCTTCGCCATATTGCTGGCCGTGAGTCATTGCAATTTCGATATCAGGCCCAATCATATGGATAATCGGGTAACGGATTTCTTCTGGCTTATTAAATTTAGAAAGCAGATCATAAAGACCTCTTTCTGAAAAATATTTCTGATTATTAAAATTTACGGTTAAGCCTGTATTTAAGAACACATAGTTCCAAACCATACTCTCTACAAAATCAGGGATATAGTGGTAGTTCCTGAAAATGGTTTCGTCAGGATAAAAAGTAATCGCAGTACCGTTGCGTTGAGTGGTATCGATAATTGGCTGCTCATTTACAATTTCTCCTTTAGAAAATTCTACTTTTTTCGTTTTTCCATCACGGTACGACTGCACCATAAAACTAGTAGAAAGTGCATTTACAGCCTTAGTACCTACCCCATTTAAACCAACAGATTTCTGGAAAGCATTGCTATCGTATTTACCACCAGTATTGATCTTGCTTACACAATCGATTACCTTGCCCAATGGAATGCCACGACCGTAATCACGTATATTTACCTTTTGTTCGGAAACAGTAATTTCGATGGTCTTTCCGGTGCCCATTACAAACTCATCGATAGAGTTATCTACAATTTCTTTTAGCAAAACGTAAATACCATCGTCCTGCGCAGAACCATCGCCAAGTTTACCAATGTACATCCCCGGACGAAGCCTGATGTGCTCTTTCCAATCTAATGAACGGATACTGTCGTCGTTATAAATTACTTCTGCCATACTGTATTTATCTGTTCTTCAATGAAAAACCCTGCATTTTTTGGTTTGCAAAGCGATGAAGAATTTGTAGAAATAACCCTGATGATTGAAATAAAAATATTTTTAAATACGTTCTTCAGAATTATTATACAATAATAGATTTATTCTGTGAGGCTCGCAAAAGAAAATTTCCACATGTAAACAGTGAGTCGTATAGGGTGATGGTTCATTGTCTTTTTGTCAATAGCCTGATAGGTCAATGGCTCATGGTCAATAGGCTTATGGGCTATCAACCATTAGCGATCAAACTATGATCCATTTTTCCACATCTGCAGAAACTGATTACACCAAATTCAATAGCCCTCATTCAATCATTCTCTCACTCAATCATTCAAATTTCCCTATCTTCAACCCAATATTCATAATTCTATTTAATGCAACAAAAGAAGCAACTTTCGCTATTCGATTTATCCATGATTGTGGTGAGTTTAGTTATTGGCATGGGCGTTTTCCGTACTCCTGTAAACGTAGCAGCTAAGGCACAAATTCCCGAACTGTTTTATTTGGCCTGGTTTATTGGTGGTTTTGTAGCCTTTTGTGGTGCGTTAACTTATGCCGAAATTGGTTCCCGCTTTCCGGTAACAGGAGGATACTATAAAATATTTTCAGCAGCCTATCACCCATCCATTGCTTTTGCCATTAACTGTATTGTGATTATTTCGAGTGCGGCATCTGTAGCAGCTATTTCGATTATTGGGGCAGAATACCTGAGTAAAATTATTTTACCTGTTGATAAACAGAATGAAACCTATCGGGTAGCCATAGCCATTACTACCATTTTGGTATTTTATTTTATTAATCTACTAGGCTTACGAGCAAGTTCTAAAACACAGAATGTATTAACGGTAATTAAAATCGGAATGATTTTAACACTCATCTGCGCTGTATTTTTCGGCGGACAAACACAAACCGTTACTCCAATTTTTAAAACAGCAACTAGTGCTTTACCAACCTGGTCTGATTATGGGAAAGCACTAGGTTTATGTTTAATTGCGGTTTCTTTTTCTTATGCAGGTTATGCGCAAACCATCAACTTTGGTGGCGAAGTTAAAGAAGCCAAAAAAGTAATTCCACGTTCAATTATTATCGGTTTAACCATTATTGTAATTCTTTATTTAGCCATCAACTATGTGTATGTAAAGGTGATCGGTTTTGAAGAATTAAAATCGGCAGAAAGCATAGCCGCTATATTGGCTTCGAAGATATTTGGCCCTGCCGGATTTAATGCACTTTCTGTAATTATCTTTTTCTCGGTAATGGGTTATGTAAACGTAAACCTGCTGAGCAACCCAAGGGCGATGTTTGCCATGGGCGAAGAAGGTGCGCTACCAAAAATATTTAGCAGGATGAACAAAAAAACAGAGGTTATTACCATTAGTTTAACGGTTTTTACATTAATTGCTGTGGTAATTATTTTTTATGCCAAAACCTTCGACAAGATTTTAAACTATACTATTTTCTTAGAAAGCATTAGTATGGCCAGTTCGGCAGCAACGATTTTCATCCTTAGAAAAAGAACGGCAAATCTTGATAAAAAAACCATCTATACTGTTCCTTTATATCCTATATTGCCTATCATATTTATTGCCGCTTATACTTTTGTTGCCTTTAGCATTTACGCTGATGATCAAAATGCGGCATTGAACGGATTATTTATTTTTGTAGGCTTTCTGGTAATCTATTTTGTGAGCAGGTGGTTTAATAAAAAATAGCAAACTGGGTATTCAAACCTCACAAGTTTTTGAAACCTGTGAGGTTTAGAAACAACTTTAAAAATTTTAATGAACAAAACACTCTCTTTAAAACAAGAAATTGCTTATGCTGCAGGTATGATTGGTTGGAGCACGATGACAAATATTATCATCGTAATGCTTCCCTTTTTCTATTTGCCCCCAAGCAACGCTGGTTTACCTCCTTTGGTACCACAACTTGTTTTATTGGGTGCGTTTAATATCCTTTCTATTATTGCCGCTTCAGGAAGATTGGTAGATGCCATTTACGATCCGTTTATTGCGTCTAAAAGCGATGCATGCACCAATAAAAACGGTCGCAGGATGCCCTTTATGAAATGGGCAATTGTTCCTGCTATGCTTTTTTGCGGACTGGTTTTCTACCCAATACAAAAGACTGAGAGCCTGCATAATGCCTGGTGGTTAACCATAACACTTTGTTTATTTTTTGTATCGGTTACTACCTATATTATTCCTTATAACGCGCTGCTGGCCGAAGTAACCAATACACCAAGGCAAAAAGTTAAGTTGTCCAGCTATCAACAGGTAGGTTTTGTAATCGGAATCATTTTATCGGCCTGTACCAACAACTTTGCCGATCTGGTTGAGGCTCATTTTCATGTAGCCAACCGCAGCGAGGCCATTCAGATTGCCATTTGGGGCTTGTGTATCTTATCCGGACTAGTGATGTTATTGCCGATTTTTTTCATCAACGAAAAAGAATTCTCGGTGGCGAAACCTACCCATGTGCCTTTATGGCCAGCAATTAAAAGCACTTTTAAAAACAGCAATTTTAAATATTACCTGATATCTGATTTCGCTTTTTATACGGCCCTGAGTATTATTTCAAGTGGTTTATTGTTTTTCTGTACCGTTTTATTGGGCCTGCCAGAATCGGAAGGTGGAAAATTTATGGCTGCCATGGTTTTTGCTTCCTTGCTATTTTACCCGCTGGTTAATTTTGGTTCGGCTAAAATCGGCAAAAAACCTTTTGTATTACTTGCCTTTGGCGTGTTGTGCTTAATCTTCGTCACCATTTTCTTTTTAGGCAAATTACCATTTGGTCCACATACACAGATTTACATTTTGGTATTATCCGCATCGTTTCCCTTAGCGGCACTTGGCATTTTACCGACGGCTATTTTGGCCGACATTGCCCAAAGAGATACCTTAGCAACAGGCGAAAACCACGAAGGCATGTTCTTCGCAGTAAAATACCTTTTTGTAAAACTCGGACAAACCTTAGGCATAGCCATTTTCGCCATGCTTACCATTTACGGCAAGGATCCAGGAAACGATTTCGGATTACGATTGAACGGAATTGTAGGTTTCGGGCTTTGTTTAATTGCCCTATTATTTTTTAGCAGGTTTAAAGAGGAGAAATAGTTTGACGTTGAGCGTTTTAAGTTGGAGTCTACACAATCTAATAAATATGAACGAATCACTTGTACAAAAAGACTTAAGGTTTAGGTACAAATCATTTTTAATTACCGAAAAAGGACTTCAGGTTAAACATAAAAGCCTGCTCCGTTCAGGAGAGTACCTGTTGGCCTACGAGAATGTTGGTACAAGAATCTATAAAGATAACAGGGGAATTTATGGACTGCTATTTTCATCAACTTTATTGGGCTTGGTATCGGTATTATTGTACTTGTTAAGAAATGATGGGGAAGGCGTTGATAGCTCGGTGTACTTCTTCTATTTCGGAATATCGATTATACTGTTGATCTTGTTTTTAATCACCTATAAACGGAATTTTTATCTGGTAAAACATGGAAATGTTGATGCTATTGAATTTTTACAAAACAAACCATCACAAGCGGAAGTCAATACCTTTATTGATGTTTTAAAAGCAACAAGAAATACATTTTTGCTCAATAAATATGGCCAGATAAATTTTGGCTTTACCCGCGAAGAAAACTATAAAAACTTAGTGTGGTTAGCCAATAATGAAGTAATCGACAATGTAGAATTTAACAATATGGTGAATAAGCTAAATCTACAAATGCAACAGCAGAATCCGCACAAAATGAACTTTGATTTTAGCTTAAATTAAAGCCAATTATCATTAAAGCCTACAACCGGTTATCTAATTAAGCAAAAATACATGAACGGAGGTAATATTAGCTACTACCATTCCGCTCATGTGTCTTATTTACAACCTAATATCCCGGACTTTGTTTTAATGCCCCTTTACTCCTATCAATCTGATCCTGAGGTAAAGGGAAATAATCATCCCTGGCTTCAATGGTAATACCTTTTAGATAATTAAAGTACCCACCTTCAAAAGAAAAATAGCTCTCAAGGGTTTGTTTGGCTATGCCCCAACGCACAAGGTCGAAAAACCGGTGGCCTTCCATTGCCAATTCCAATCTGCGTTCGAAACGCACCGCATTTCTGGCATAGGTATCATTTGGAAAGGACACATACTCACTAACCTTATAAGCTGCAGCAGGCACACCATTTATAGACCGGGGCGTTATTTTAGCTGCCCGGGCCCTAACGGCATTAACCAGTATTAAAGCTCTGCCCAAATCACCTTTTTCCACCGCACATTCTGCCGCCATTAGATAAACATCACCTAAACGGATCAGGTTCACATTTAATCCGGTTACGTTGGTATTACCAGGAGCGGTTCCGCTCGAAATCTGAGCAACATCAACGGTATTCTTAACCGCTAAAAAAGGACCGCCGTTACTGGCATCACGAATCCATGTATCGCCTGGCATTAAACCCCAATCACGATATGGAACACCGCGTCTTCCTATTGTCGATTCAATTCTTGGATCTAAAGGTAAGGTCTTATCTACAGCATAATTTGTTTTATCGGTTCCGATTAATCCATAATCAGATTTATAAGGATTGGTACGGTAGCTGCCGTCCAGTAGTGGTAAACCTACAGCACTTACCTTAAATGAGTTGGCCAAATCTATAGTTGGCTGAAAGAAACCACAACAGTTAATCGGCGCATTACCATACGGAAAGTTAAGCATATCGCCTACATTGCCATTATCACCTCCGGTGCCATCTGTTCCAACGGAATGCTGAACAGACATAATGGTTTCTGGTCCATCTTCTTTGGTGATATCAAAGTTATCTGAATACGGCATATCAATGAGAGATGGTTTTGCCAAAATTACGGCATTTAACAAATCGTAGGCTTCAGGATATTTCTTTTGATATAAAAATACCTTGCCAAGATAAGCCTGAGCAGCATATTTATCTACCCTACCTTTTTGATTTTTTGGTTTGGTTGTGCCTAAATTGGCAACGGCAAACTGAAGATCTTCTACAATATTTGGATAAATATCTTTATCATTCGGAACAAAAGTGCCGCTTGTGGCCTCTGTAATGTATGGCACCACTTTAAATATCCGCACCAGAAAGAAATAATAGTGTGCCCGAAGCAACCTGGTTTCACCCTGAATTTCCTTTGCACGGGCATCGCTAAATTTTGCGGTACCTTTTCCCGCCTGCAGGTTCGCCAAAATTTTAAGGGTATTGTTACAACGCTGTATCCCTTCAAAACACCTGTCCCAGATATTAGATAAATTGTCGTTTGTACTGGTTGGCGCATGCTGTTCTATCGCATTCATTGGTGGCTGATCGCCAATTTCGCTCCCTTTGTGCGCATTATCAGAAGCCACCTCGCCAAATAACCATTGGCTGGGTGCTGCGCCATAATTGCCATAGGTTCCATTTACATTGCCATTGAGTAAACCATAGGCCCCTACCAGCAAACCTTCCACCCCATCTTGCGTAGTAAGCTGGTCTTCTGTTAATTCGCCTTGTGGCTGAAGCGTTAAAAATTCCTTTTTGCAGGAAAACGTACTGCAAATCAATAAGGAAAGAAGGATATATTTTATATGTTTCATTTTGATATCTTTTAATTAAAATCCAACATTAATACCGATTAAAAACTGACGTGGCGAAGGATAAACGCCCTTATCAACTCCAAGTGCCGAAAAAGTATCAGCAGGCGGACCTGCACTTCCTACGGAAGAAGCAGCATCCCTGGTTTGACTAACCTCAGGATCAAGACCAGTATAATTGGTAATGGTGAAAAGGTTAGTAGCACTTACATAAACTCTTATTCTGGTAATGCCAGATTTTGGTCCAAATGCTTTAGCCGTTGGAATTGAATAACCAATTTGTATATTCTTCAACCTTAAAAAGCTACCATCCTGAACATAATAACTTGAAGAAGCCAGTTCAACATCTGATGCACCCACATAAGCAGATGGAGTAAGGCTTGAAGAATTACCCGGACTCCAGGCATTTAACAATCTTGTACTTTTAGCACCTGCAAAAGATGGAAAATCTGTAAAATAACGGGTAGCTTCAAATAAATCATTGCCTTGAACACCATATAAGAAAGTGGAAATATCAAAGTTTTTATAAGATGCATTTAAGTTTACGCCATAGGTAAAATCCGGATTTGGATTGCCAATAATGGTACGGTCCTTAGGATCAATTATGCCGTCGCCATTAATATCCTGGTAACGCAAACCGCCAACCCTTGCACCCGCATAAGATGGATTGTTTTGAATATCTGCAGCATTTTGATAGATTCCGGCAGTTTTGTAACCAAAGAAAGAGCCGAAAGGTGCACCCTCCTGCAACACACTGGTTTGCAAACTTCTGTAATTGCCATAAATCTGATTAAAAATACCAGGCGCCAACCTTACAATTTTATTGTTGTTTTTTGAAAAATTTAAACCAACATCAAATTTAAAAGGACGCTCTGCTTCTCTTCCATAGTGATAAGCAACATTAAACTCGACTCCTTTATTGCTCATATCGCCAATATTAACATAAGGCGAGCTACCTAAACCAACTACACTCGAAGGTAAAGGCAAATTATAAAGCATATCGGAGGTTTTTTTGTTGTACCAGTCTAATGATCCATCTATGGCTCCCCCTAACAAAGTAAAATCAAGACCAATGTTTAAAGCTTTTAACGATTCCCATTTTACATCGGGATTTTGATAAGCATTTTGCCATACACCAGTAGTAAGGCCATTACCACCACCAACAGCATAAGCAGAGTTAACAATAGAACTTTGGTACCTGTTGATGTATTGGTATGGAGGTATCCGCTGGTTACCGGTTTGTCCATATCCAACACGCAGTTTTAAATCGCTTATCCATTTAACACTTTTCATAAACTCCTCTTCTGATAACCTCCATGCTGCACTTGCTGCCGGATAATAACCATACTTGTTTGCAGGACCGAAGTTAGAAGAACCGTCGCGGCGGATGGTAACGCTGGCCAGATAACGATCATGATAAGAATAATCTGCTTTGGCAAACAACGAGAAAAGGGAGCCTATTGATCCATAACTTGAATTGCTGATGTTAGATGAACCCGTATTGAGGTAATAATAATCCTGACTGCCTAAAATAAAAAAGCCATTTCTTCCGGCATTTAATTGTCTTGATCGCGACCTAATAGCCTCAGTACCCACCAACACATTTACCCTATGCTTTTCATTAAATACTTTGCTGTAATTTAAGGTGTTGGTCCAGGTCCATTCGGTGTTGTATCCCTGATATTCGTTCAGGTTATTCGAATTATTACCTTCAGAAAATTCCAGGTTTGGATAACGCATTGATAAACCATTAAAGTTTTCGTAACGCAAACCGAAATTGGTTTTTAATACCAATCCCGGAATGATATCGCCCTCGGCATAAACATTTCCAAAGAAGAAATTACTCTTATTTTTATTGTCTTTTGCACGGTAAAGAAAAGCTACAGGGTTTTCAGCGTTTCCCAGCTGGCTTCCGCGGCTACCGGCAAAATTCCCGGCAATGTCGTAAACCGGAATAATGGTAGGGATCCGGTATGCCCAGCCCAAGGCGCTACCCTGATCCTGATAATCACCCGAAACATTCGGGTTTACACCCAAACCAAAGCCTTCTGAATAGCTATACTGTGCATTCTCGCCAAAGCGCACCCTTTTATTAAATGCCGAAATATTGGTGTTCGACCTAAAATTAAACCGTTTAAATCCGGTGTATTTAATGGTTCCCTTCTGATCCAGATAACCACCAGAGAAAGTGTATGTTGCATTTTCTCCACCTCCGGTAGCACTAAGCTGATAATTTTGAACAGGTGCGACTTCCGTAATTTCATCAAACCAGTTGGTACCTGCTTTATTTGCTTTTGTAATCTGATAAAAAAGATCAGGATCACGGCTATAGTTATACTTAGATGGATCTGCATCTGAGGCAGTAACATCCTGTCCAAGTTTTAAACCTGCCACTAAATATTCAGGTAATACAGGTGTTGAACCACTACCATAATTTTTCCCTGCTGCAACTGGCAGTCCCGCATTGGCATAACCATCAAATATATACTGGGCATATTGTTGAGGATTCATCATTTCAGGAAAACTGTTTTTTCTGGGAACCTGTGTGCCATAGTAAGAATCAAGCGTAATTTTTGGTGTTCCGGCTATCCCTTTTTTTGTGGTAATAATCACCACGCCATTATTTGCCCTTGAACCATAAATAGAAGCCGAAGAAGCATCTTTCAATACCTGCATGCTTTCGATATCGTTTTGGTTAAGCCATGATAATTTACCTTCAAAAGGAACCCCATCAATAACATAAAGTGGTTCGTTATTATTAATGGTACTAATTCCCCTGATTCTGATCTGTGGTGTCGAGCCTGGCGCACCATCATTTATAATCTGTACCCCCGTGGCTTTCCCCTGTAAAGCTTCTACAGCACTCGCAGCCGGCTGGGCTTTTAACAGTTCCATGCTCACTACTGCAACGGCACCGGTTAAATCTTTTTTCCGTTGAGAAGAATAACCCGTTACAATCACATCGGTTAAATTGTTATTCTCGGCCTGTAAAATAACAGTAATATTGGTTTGTTTGCCTACAGCAACTTCTTTGTTGCCGTAACCAACAAAAGAAATAACCAAAACGTCGGTAGGCTTTACACTTAAAGAGAATATTCCGTTAGCATCTGTAGTAGTACCTCCGGCGCCATTTTTAATTTTAATTGTAGCGCCAATAACAGGTAATTTGTCATCACTGGCAATAACTTTACCAGTGATTTTTGATTGGGCCATTGCGCCAAGGGCAAATAACATACCCAAACACAAGAGAAGAAAACTCCTCTTGATACAAGATAGATTTTGTTTCATAGGTTTATATTGATTAGGTGAAATAATGCGTACTCGTTCAGCTGGTATGCTTCTAGATTAATAAGCTTAACAGCATCAGTTTATTACCATCAGTTACGACGACATATTTAAGTGGCTTAGTTTGCCAGATTGCGGCATACAAGAAGAATGGACTTCTCCTTTCAATAGGTAGATTTTTTCTCATAAGTAGGTGGTTAGATAGGCTTGCTAGGTATTATTTATTTATGATTTACATAGTGACATTTTTTTAGTAAACAATGTATTAGTGTAAAAAGTACACTTCAATAAAAATAAATATACATATAAAAAATAATTATAATACAAAAAATACATTTACAAATAGACTATTAAATACTAACTAAAAGGATTAATGCATTAGGGCAATAACAGATGTGTATAATAAATGACGATTAGAGGTTACATTTATCAAATAGTAAATTCTCATACATTTTTTGTATCTTTGCCGCCGAAGCAGGAATAAGGGCTTGCCATTCTGAATGGCATATTCTCTCCGCAAGTTAGTCCTTCAACAATTGATTGTTCTAGCTTCTTCGATAAATATTACACAGAAACATACATGTTATTCAAAGAATTAAACCTCATTGAGCCAATTTTAAAGGCCCTTGAGACCGAAGGTTATACACAACCGACACCAATACAGGAGCAATCCATCCCAACGATATTAAAAGGCAAAGATTTATTAGGCTGCGCACAAACCGGTACCGGAAAAACCGCTGCCTTTGCCATCCCGATGTTGCAGTTATTGCACGAAAAACACATCAATACCAAAGCAACCAAAAACATAAAGGCTTTAATTTTAACGCCAACACGCGAGCTTGCCATCCAGATTGAAGAGAGCTTTAAGGCTTATGGCCGTCATTTAAATTTACGCCATTTAGTAATTTTTGGTGGAGTAAACCAACACTCGCAGGTAGAAGCTTTAAGAAAAGGCGTTGATATTTTAGTTGCAACACCCGGCCGTTTATTAGATTTAATGAACCAGGGTTTCATCAGCTTAAATACCATCGAATTATTCGTATTGGATGAAGCTGACCGTATGCTCGATATGGGCTTTATTCACGATGTGAAAAGAGTAGTGGCTAAATTGCCAGCAAAACGCCAGACTTTATTTTTCTCGGCAACCATGCCTGATGAAATCCAGAAGTTGGCAAATACCATTTTATCTAGTCCGACAAAAGTAGAGGTTACCCCGATTTCTTCTACCGCCGAAACAATTGTTCAGTCGGTTTATTTTGTAGACAAACCTGATAAAAAGAAATTATTGATCCACCTCCTAGAGGATAAAAAGATCGAAACTGCTTTGGTTTTTACCCGTACCAAACATGGTGCAGACCGTATTGTTAAGGATTTGGCTCATGCTGGCATTAAAGCTGCCGCCATTCATGGCAATAAATCGCAAAATGCCAGACAAAGGGCATTAACTGATTTTAAAGACAGGAAAATACGCGTTTTAGTAGCTACCGATATTGCTGCACGTGGTATTGATATTGATCAGTTATCGCACGTTTTCAATTTCGAATTGCCGAATATCCCTGAATCTTATGTACACAGAATTGGCCGTACAGGCCGTGCTGGAGCAAACGGGATTGCCATTTCTTTCTGCGATGCGGAAGAAAACGAATACTTATTGGATATCCAGAAACTGATTAAAATTACGCTTCCGGTTGTAGATGATCATCCTTATCCATTAAGCTGGGAAAGTATGCTTGCTAAAAACCAGGTTAAACGTAAACCACAAGCCCAATCTAAAGGCGGTGGCGGTGCTAAAAAAGGTGGCGATGGCAATATGAGCGGCAAACCACGCAACGCCAGCAACAACAGAAGATTTGGCGGAAACAGAAAAAGAGGCGAAAGATAAAAAAGGTAGAAGGTTTAAGGCAGGAAGGCTTAGGGTCTGAAAACCCAACCTTCCAATAACTTTCAACAAAAAACCCGATTTGCAAAATGCAAATCGGGTTTTTCTATTTTTAAAGAAAGAGCAAGGAAAACCCTCTACCCTAAACCTTCCGCCTTCTACCTCTCTACACCACTACATTAATAATCTTTCCTTTAACGAAAATGATCTTTTTAGGTGCTTTTCCATCCAAGAATTTCAGGAATTGCTCATCAGCCAATAAAATGCCTTCTACCTCTGGCTGAGCTAAAGTTAAGCTCAAATTCAGGTTCATTTTCATTTTACCGTTGATTGAAACCGGATAAGCAAACTCATCTTCTACCAAATACTCAGGCTTAAATGTTGGGAAAGCCGTATACGATAAAGTTCCTGCTTCGTTACCTAACAATACCCAAAGCTCTTCGCAGATATGGGGCGCATAAGGTGAAAGGATAATCACCATATCTTCTAAAATCTGACGGTTTTTGCATTTCAGATCGGTTAACTCGTTTACTGCGATCATGAAACTCGACACAGAAGTATTGAACGAGAAACGCTCGATGTCGTCCTGCACCTTTTTTATGATTTTATGCAGCGATTTTAACTCGGCTTTTGTAGGCACAGTATCGTTTACATGGAAAGTCCATTCTTCGTTGTGAAATAAACGCCAGAATTTACGCAAGAACTTAAATACACCTTCAATACCATTCGTATTCCAGGGTTTACTTTGCTCTAACGGGCCTAAGAACATTTCGTACATCCGCAAAGTATCAGCACCGTAACGTTCAATCAAATCATCGGGATTAACCACGTTGAATTTTGATTTCGACATTTTTTCTACTTCGACACCACAGATGTATTTCCCGCCTTCAAGAATAAATTCTGCGGTAGCATATTCTTCTCTCCATGCTTTGAACTTAGCGATATCTAAAGTATCGTTTTCAACAATGTTCACATCAACGTGCAGTGCTGAAGTTTTGTATTCTTTCCTTAATCCAGCTGATACGTAGGTATTAGTAGGCTTTCCGTTCTCATCGTTAATGCGATAAACAAAATTACTTCTACCCTGGATCATGCCCTGGTTGATCAATTTTTTGAAAGGCTCTTCTTCTTTGGTATAACCCAAATCTTTCAAAAATTTATTCCAGAAACGGCTGTACAATAAGTGACCGGTTGCATGCTCAGAGCCACCAATGTACAAATCGACGTCTTTCCAATATGCAACAGCTTCTTTTGAAGCAAAATCATTATTGTTATTGGCATCCATGTAACGGTACCAGTACCAGCTGCTTCCAGCCCAACCTGGCATGGTGCTCAATTCGTAATGTCCGCCATCTTTAGGAACCCAGTCTTCAGCCCTGGCCAAAGGTGGTTCTCCTGTTTCAGTTGGTAAATATTTATCAATTTCAGGAAGTAACAATGGTAATTCTTCTTCTTTTACCAAATAAGGCAATCCATCTTTAAAGTAAACCGGAATCGGCTCGCCCCAATACCGCTGACGACCAAAAATCGCATCACGCTGACGGAAGTTTACTTTTGCTTTCCCTACTTTCTCTTCTTCCAACCAGTTGTTCAAAAATGGAACAGCTTCTTTATAAGTCATTCCGTTTATGAAACCAGAATTAATGTATTTTCCTTCTTTTGTTGGATCTGCCTGAACATCTATATCTTTTTGTCCGTCCAAAATCTGGATAATCGGCAAATTAAAATGTGTAGCGAATAACCAATCGCGTTGATCGCCACTCGGAACGCCCATTACGGCGCCAGTTCCGTAACCTGCCAACACATAATCGGCAATCCATAACTGTACGCGCTCGCCACTTACAGGGTTAATTACATAGGTACCTGTAAAAGCACCAGACACCGTTTTGGTATCGGCCATACGGTCTAATTCTGATTTCTTTTTAGTTAAGGCGATGTAGTTTGCAATATCCTGTTTTTGTTCTGGAGTAGTTAATTCTGCAACCCACTCATGCTCCGGAGCCAAAACCAGGTAAGAAACACCAAAAATGGTATCTACTCGTGTAGTAAAAACTTCAATCTGTTTATCGTTTCCTTCTACCTGAAACTTTACGGATGCACCAACGCTTTTACCGATCCAGTTACGTTGCATTTCTTTAATCGGCTCTGGCCAATCGATGGTATCCAAACCTTGCAAAAGCCTGTCAGAATAAGCGGTAATCCGCATGCTCCATTGCATCATTTTCTTTTGCTCAACAGGAAAACCTCCGCGCTCAGAAAAACCATCTTTTACCTCATCATTCGCCAAAACGGTTCCTAAAGCCGGGCACCAGTTTACAGTACTCTCGCGAAGATAGGTTAAACGGTATTTTAATAATTCGATCTGTTTTTCCTCATCGGTAAAGGTTGCCCAATCGCTAGGCATAAATTCTTTAGTATCTTCATCACAAACTGCTTTTACATCAGCGGTGCCAGATGCATTGAATTTTTCGATCAAAGTGGTAATATCCTCTGCCCTATCGTTTTCGATGTTGTACCAAGAGTTGAACAGCTGCATGAAAATCCATTGCGTCCATTTGTAATACGATGGCTCACTCGTGCGTACTTCTCTGCTCCAATCGAAAGAAAAACCAATCTGATCTAACTGCCTACGGTAAGTTGCGATGTTTGCCTCGGTGGTAATAGCAGGATGCTGTCCGGTTTGTATGGCATATTGCTCTGCTGGTAATCCGAAAGAATCATATCCCATAGGATGCAATACGTTAAAGCCTTTAAGGCGTTTGTATCTCGAAAAAATATCTGACGCAATGTAACCAAGTGGGTGACCAACGTGAAGGCCTGCTCCTGATGGATAAGGAAACATATCTAACACATAATATTTTGGTTTATCAGAATTGCTTTCGGCTTTAAACGTTTGATGATCTGCCCAAAATTTCTGCCACTTTTGTTCTATTTCTTTGAATTGGTAATCCATTGCAAGTTTTAAATTTTTAAAGGGGCGAAAATACGGAAATTAAGGGGCTTAAAAAAGCAGATTAACGATAATATTTTGCCAGCAGAAATGCAGAATTAGAAGAGGTTAAGGGAAAAACCTCGGCGCCTTTTGTGTAGTCAGATGTTACCGTCAGACTATCGATTATTTTAAGATAAGAGAATACTTAGAATATGTGTTTTAGTGTCAGTTGGGAACAACTGACACCACAGCTTGCACCTGCACCACCACAAAAAAATGCGCCATTGATGTTAAAAACCAATGGCGCAGCAAATAATCGGGGGATTAAGATCTTATCTTGATAAAGAATATACTTTAGTAATGTTTGTTTTATCAATTTTAGCAGTGAACTCTAATTTGTTTGCAGTGATGCTGTTTATTTTACAATAATTCAATCCATCATTAATATCCATACTGAACTGATCAGAATAAATGATTACATAAGTTCCGATTGTTCTGTTACCCGATAAACTCAGCTCTACCTGATCATCGTTGTTTGATTTGTAGTCAACATAATCACTTGTTGTACCGTAGGTAACAGTTCCATTAATTTTTTTCGGGTCTTTCAATGTTTCTTCAGCAGTATAGCCAGAAGTTACAATTTTATTTAACGTCCATCTCCCTAACATCTGGGCTTTTAAAGAAGTATCATCTTTCTTGCAAGAAATAATTGTAGAGGCGATAAGTAAGAATAGGCTCAGAATAGTAATTTGTCTTTTCATAGTTAAATTTAGTTTTAAGATATCCATAATTAACGCCGTTTTCACAAAATTCGTACCGTATTTCGAAAAAAAGCAAATTTATTAAAGAATTTAATCCTCAAACTAAAAGCTAATCGCATACGTTAGTATTCATTTAGCAATCATTAATTGGTGTTTATCAGGTATAATTTATATTTTCGCAGAAACAAAAATGAAATACATGGAAGAATTCGAAGTAAGTGATGCATCTAAGAAAACCAAAACCGTTTATATCTCTACTATAATCAGTATTGCTTTGGTTTTATTAATGCTGGGGCTGCTTGGTTTGGTACTTGTACATGCCAAAAACCTGTCTAACTACGTTAAAGAAAACATCGTTTTAAACATTATTGTTGATGAAGGTGCCAAAGAAGCCGATGTTTTAGCTTTCCAGAAAGAGTTAAATGCAAATCCTGCAGTAAAACAAACTCAATATGTAAATAAAGAGCTTGCAGCAAGAAATTTAACTCAGGATTTGGGTGAGGATTTTGTTAACTTTTTAGGATACAACCCATTAACTTCTACTTTCGATGTGTATTTAAAAGCAGAATATGCGAACAATAAAAGCATCGATGCCTTAAAAGCAAATATTTCTAAAAACCCTGTAGTTAAAGAGGTGGTTTACCAAAGTTCTTTAATTGATATGGTAAACAAAAATATCAGCACCATCGGCTTAATCATTTTAGCATTTGCCGCGCTATTATTAATCATTTCTATTGCATTGATTAACAATACAATAAGACTAGCTATCTACTCACAACGCTTTTTAATTAAAAGTATGCAGCTGGTTGGTGCAACGAAAAACTTTATTCGACGTCCTTTCTTATTATATGCTGCTTTACATGGCTTGATTGCTGCATTTATTGCCATCATTATTTTATTGGCAACTTTAATTTATGCCCGCAAAGAGGTACCTGAGATTATTATTTTAAATAACTATCAGGAATTTGGCTTCGTATTTATAGGCCTTTTAATTGTGGGTATTTTTATAACAGGCATTAGTACATGGTTTGCAGTAAGCAGATATTTACGTTTAAAATCTTATCATCTTTATAGATAATGGCAGAAAAAAAAACAGGTCCGGTTGTAAAGGACGTTAAAAGCGAATTGGTTTTCACCAAAAAAAACTACCAGTTATTGTTAATCAGCATTGCAATTGTAGCAGTTGGCTTTATATTAATGATGGGTACCACTGGTGATATTTATGATTTCAGAAGAACTTTATTGGCACCGATAGTGGTGTTGGCGGGTTTTGCTTTTGGCATTTATGCAATCTTAAAAAAATAATTTCTTGTATTAGCTAAAGTGTTTTTTTAACTTTATAATATGACAACAACAAATTTGCAAATCGAAATAAATTCACTTCCCCTAAACCTTAGGCAGGAAGTTGCAGATTTTGTTGAATTCTTAAAAACAAAGCATAAAAATAAGCCGAAGTTAAAATCCCGAGAATTCGGGTATGCAAAAGGTAAAATCAAATTATCTGATGATTTTGACGAACCGTTAGAAATGTTTGCTGATTATATTTAATGGCATATCTATTAGATACTCATACCTTCTTGTGGTTTGTAGCAGGAGATAATCAGCTGCCAACTTCAATAAATAAAAAATTATCTGATATTAATCTACCTTGTTTCTTGAGCATTGCCTCTCTTTGGGAAATTGCCATCAAAAAACAAATCGGAAAACTCGATTTAAAAATTGGTTTTGATGAATTATTTCGTTTTGCAGAAAGAAACCAGATCGAAATCATTGCTATCAATGAAACCCATCTTACTACATTATTAGGTCTCGATTTTCTCAACAATGATCCTTTTGATCGAATTATTGTGTCACAAGCAATCTCTGAAGATTTAACTTTAATATCAAGAGATAAAAAATTAAAAAACTATAAAGTAAAATTACAATGGGACTAGCCCATTAATTAAAACATATGAACTATTTTGAAGCCATTATTCTGGCAATTATTGAAGGTTTAACTGAATTTTTACCTGTATCGAGCACCGGACATATGGCCATAACATCTGCCCTGATGGGAATCGGTAAAGATAACTTTGTAAAGCTTTTTGAAGTTGCTATTCAATTAGGTGCAATCTTGGCTGTAGTGGTAATTTACTGGAAAAAATTCTTCAACTTTTCTGATTGGAAGTTTTATCTGAAATTAATTATTGCTGTTATACCTGCTTTAGTTTTTGGTTTTCTATTGAATGATTTTATTGATAATACTTTGGGTAATCCTATATTTATCTCTGCCGTTTTATTAATTGGAGGTGTAATACTCCTATTGGTTGATAAGTGGTTTAAGAATGCTACAATTGATAGTGAAAAAGAAATCACAAACGCAACTGCGCTAAAGATCGGTTTTTTTCAGGTGCTTGCTATAGCTTTCCCTGGCTTAAGTAGAAGTGCAGCGACAATTTTGGGTGGAATGAGTCAAAAATTAACAAAAAGTGCGGCTGCAGAATTCTCATTCTTTTTAGCCGTGCCTACAATGTGCGCAGCAACAGGATACAAGCTTTTAAAAGGCTATCATTTGTTAAATACAGAAAACATTAAGTTGTTATTAGTGGGTAATATTGTTGCTTTTATTGTTGCTATAATCGCTATAAAATCATTTATAGGCTTTTTAACCAAACACGGATTTAAAGTTTTCGGCTGGTACCGTATTGCTTTGGGAATTATCATCTTAGCATTGTTCTTATCAGGATATCATATTGATATAAACTAATCCGTATCTTTGCGCAAAAAAGATTTGTGAGTACCGAAAATTCAAAATTTAAAGACTTCAATTTTGCTGAAGGCGAATTGCTCTTAATTAACAAACCATATAAATGGACTTCGTTTGATGTGGTGGGCAAAATCCGTAATTCTTTAAAACCGCTAAAACTAAAGGTTGGTCATGCCGGCACCTTAGATCCCCTTGCTACAGGCTTGCTAATCATCTGTACAGGCAAATTAACTAAGCAGATAGATACTTTCCAGGCTGAAGAGAAAGAATATACAGGCACTATGATTTTGGGGGCTACTACCCCATCATTCGATATGGAGACTGAGGTAGATCAAACCTTTGACATCAGTAACATTACCAAAGAAGATATATACTCAGCCTGCAAGCCTTTTATTGGCGATATAGAACAATATCCGCCTGCACACTCTGCTGTAAAGGTAAATGGCGAACGTTTATATGTAAAAGCAAGATTGGGTGAAGAGGTTGAATTACGTAAACGTTTTGTAAGTGTTCCAGAATTTGAAATCACACGGATCGAACTACCAGAGATCGATTTCAGGATTGTATGCAGTAAAGGCACTTACATCCGTTCATTAATATCCGATTTTGGTAAAACTTTAAATAGCGGGGCTTATCTTTCCAAACTTACCCGCACCCGAAGCGGAAACTTTTTGCTAAAAGATGCGTTTGAGGTATTAGAACTTGTTAATTATATTCGTAGCAAGAAAGAAGAAGCTAAAACTGAAGCAGAGGCATGAACCGCATCAAAAACAAGAACATCAGGTTTATAAAAGAAATTCTTTTAATTATTGCAGGCGTAACTTCGGCATGTTTTGGCTTAAAAAGCTTTTTAATGCCCAGCCATTTTATTGATGGCGGTGTTACGGGTATTTCTCTTTTGCTAAGCACCTTAACAGGATGGAATTTATCTTACCTTATTGCCATCATCAACATTCCATTTGTTATTTTAGGTTATAGACAGATTGGTAAAGGCTTTGCCCTTAAAACCGCTATTGCCATTGCTGCGCTCTCGCTGGCCTTAATTTTTCTTCCATTTCAGCCCATTACCCACGATAAATTGCTCATCGCATTTTTTGGCGGATTATTTTTAGGCGGTGGAATAGGGTTGGCCATGCGCGGTGGCTGTGTAATCGACGGAACAGAGGTTTTAGCGCTTTACATCAGTAAAAACAGTATTTTAACCGTTGGAAATATCATCCTGATTTTAAATATCATTATTTTCGCCTTCGCAGCTTATTTCTTAAATATCGAAACTGCGCTGTATGCCATTCTAACGTATTTATCGGCATCAAGCACCATCGATTTCATTGTAAACGGCATAGAACAATACACTGGTGTTACCATTATTTCAGAACACCAGGAAGCCATAAAGGGGTTCATCATTAACGAAATGAAACGAGGTGTAACCATTTATAAAGGCGAAGGTGGTTACGGAGAAAAGAAAGATATCGATATTATTTTCACCGTAGTTACCAAACTAGAAATGAGCAAATTACAAACCGCTATACGACAGATTGATTCGGATGCCTTTGTAATACAACAACAAATTGCCGATTTAAAGGGCGGGGTAGTAAAACGCCATGCCTTACATTAATTTTCCATTCCATTGAAAATATACAATAACCTTTCGGATTTTAAAAAATTAGATAACGCCATTGTAACCATTGGCACTTTTGATGGCGTACATTTCGGACATCAAAAAATCATTAAACAACTGGTACAAAAAGCAAAGGCCGATAACGGAGAGAGTGTAATATTAACTTTTTTCCCGCACCCTAGAATGATTATCGATCCTGAAAACCAGGATTTGAAGATGATTAATACCATTAATGAAAAAGCCGAAATTTTAAAAGGTTTAGGTGTAGATCATTTGATCATCACACCATTTACCAGAGATTTCTCTAATCAGCTGCCTGAAGATTATATAAAAAACACGTTGGTGAATAACATTGGCACCAAGCATATTATTATTGGTTACGACCACCGCTTTGGTAAAGACCGTTCTGGAAATTTAAGTGATTTAAAGGCCGCAGGTTTACATTATGGTTTTAGCGTGGAGGAAATTATGGAGCAGGATATTCATGATGTTGCAGTAAGCTCCACCAAAATCCGTCAGGCACTTTTAGCGGGCGATGTAAGCTTGGCCAATGATTATCTGGGTTATCCGTTTTCTATTTTTGGCAGGGTAATTAAAGGCGATAAAATCGGAAGAACAATAGGTTTCCCTACCGCCAATATCTTTGTCGAAGAAACTTACAAACTGATTCCGGGCGATGGGATTTATGCGGTTACAGTAGAAATGGAACCCGAAGTCCGAAGTCCGGAGTCCGATGTCCTAAACCCTAAACCCTCAACCTTAAACCTCCAACCTTACAAAGGTATGGCCTATATCGGGCAACGTCCTACCATTAACGGAATGACCAGAAACATTGAAGTAAATATTTTCGATTTTAACCAGGAAATTTATGGGCAGGACATTAAAATGAATTTCTTAAAATTCTTGCGTCATGACGTGAAATTCACCGGATTAGAAGCTTTAACTGTTCAGTTACAAAAAGACAAGGAGGCTACTTTAGCTTATTTTGAATCTATAAGTTAACAGATTTAAATCAGATTTTTCTTTCAAAAAAGCCTCATTTTCGTTATATTAGCGGCAATGAGGCTTTTTTACATCATCTTTTTTCTGTCTATCTCCATTAATTTTGCGGCCTTCGCATCGCAGGAAAAAAGAAATGATGTACCATTAAAAAACACCAAAATAAGTTTCATTTCAAGCAAAAAAAATATCAAATCCAATTCTGATTTCAATCAGGACAGTGAAAGTCTGCAAAAAGATTTCATTAACAGTCCAATTATAAAAATATCTTCCAGCGCGTTTGTACTGATTACTTTTTTGCTGTTCCTTTTTTTCAAGAACAAAACCATCAATACAAAAGTTGTAATCAAGAGATTAAAATATAATTATTGGTGCCTGTTTAAGATGCTCTACCCAAAACATGTTTTTTGGTAAGTAATTTCATTTTTAACCACAAATGTGGAGTTTTCAATAAAATGCCGAGTAATAATACTTGGAAATAAATTATTTAATCATCAATACCCATTTTTTATAGATGCATTTACCCGATTTAATTGCCGATTTAGGATTAATCCTTGCTGCTGCAGGAATAACTACCCTCATATTTAAACGAATTAAACAACCCCTGGTTTTAGGCTATATACTGGCCGGCCTGCTGGTTGGCTCACATTTAGATTTTTTTCCTTCAGTTACCGATACAAAAAGCATCAATATTTGGGGCGAAATAGGCGTAATTTTCCTTTTATTCAGCTTAGGTTTAGAATTCAGTTTTAAAAAACTGGTTAAAGTTGGCGGTTCCGCCTCCATCACGGCAATTGTTAAAGTCCTTTTTATTATTCTGGCAGGCTACTTAGTCGGTAAAGCAATGGGCTGGAAAGACATGGATAGTTTATTTCTAGGGGGGATTCTGTCCATCTCATCAACAATGATTACCATTAAGGCCTTCGAAGAACTTGGTTTAAAACATAAAAAGTTTGCAGGCCTGGTTTTCGGTGTTTTAATTGTTGAAGATCTGGTGGCCATCTTGTTACTGGTATTATTCTCTACCCTGGCAGTTAGTCAGCAATCAGCAGGTACAGAAATGCTGTATTCTATCTTAAAACTGGCTTTTTTCCTGGTACTTTGGTTCCTGGGTGGAATATTCCTGGTTCCTTCATTTCTTAAAGCAACCAAGAAATTAATGAACGATGAAACCATGCTGGTGGTATCGTTAGCCTTATGCTTGGTAATGGTATTATTGGCCGATAAGGTGGGCTTCTCTCCTGCTCTTGGTGCATTTATTATGGGTTCTATTTTAGCAGAAACCACACAGGCAGAAAGAATCGAACATTTAACTAAATCAGTAAAAGACTTATTTGCAGCGGTTTTCTTTGTTTCGGTTGGTATGCTGATTGATCCTTCTATGCTGGTTAAGTACGCTGTTCCGATTATCGTTGCTACGTTAGTGATTATTTTAGGAAAAATTATATTTACCATTTTAGGCGCGTTGTTATCCGGTCAGCCGTTAAAAACTTCGGTACAATCTGGCATGAGTTTGGCGCAAATTGGTGAGTTTTCATTCATCATTGCCTCATTAGGATTAACCCTTAAAGTAACAAGCGATTTCCTTTATCCTATTGCGGTAGCAGCAGCAGCGATCACTACATTTACTACGCCATATCTGATTAAACTATCTGAACCTTTTTACCAGTATTTGAACCGTGTTTTACCTAAAAAATGGTTAGATGGAATCGAAAGATATAGCTCCAGTACCGAAGGAATTACAACATTAAGCGATTGGAAGGTTTTATTGAGATCTTATATTTTTAATACCATTATCCACTCCGTAATTATTATTGCAATCATCTTTTTAGCCTACAGGTATGTTCAGCCTTTTATTGTGAGCAATATTTCCAATAGTTTAACTTCTATTATTATCAGCGTAGTAGTTTCCTTCATTTTAATGTCGCCATTTTTATGGGCATTATCTATCCGAAGGATCCAGCGAACAGCCTATTCCCACCTTTGGCTGAACAAAAAGTATACCCGAGGCCCGTTAATCGCAATTGAATTTTTCAGAATTGCCTTAGGTATTTTCTTTGTAGGTTTCCTAATGTATGAGTTTTTTGATACCTGGATTGCCGCTGTAATCGCATTAGTCCTGATTATCTTAGGCATGGTCATCTTCTCCAGGAAACTACAGTCTTTTTACGATAAACTGGAGAGGCGTTTCATGTTGAATTTAAATGCACGTGAGCATCAAAAACCTGATATTTTGCCCTGGGATACCCATTTAACCGAACTCACTGTTTCCCCTGAATCGGAAGTAGTTGGAAAAACACTTACCGAATTAATGATCAGGGAAAAATATGGCGTTAACATTGCTTTAATAGAGCGTGGAAGAAATAACATTCCAACACCTGGAAGAGATGAGCGGCTTTATCCAAACGATAAACTGCTATTAATTGGTGCTGATGATCAATTGGCTGCTGTTAAAGCACTTTTAGAAGTTGATGCTCCAGAAACAGCTGAAGAAAATAATTTCCCGAATAAAGAAATGACCTTGCAAAAGGTAGTTGTTCATGCCGAATCGCCGGTTTATGGATTAAGTATTAGAAATGCAGGTATCCGCGAAAAAGCACAGGCATTAATTGTTGGCATAGAAAGGGGTACCGATCGCATATTGAATCCGTCCTCTGATTTTGTATTCGACAACGGTGATGTGATTTGGATTGTAGGCAATAACAAGAAGATCAAAGAGGTTATATAGATAGTCCGGAGTCCTTAGTCCGAAGTCGGAAGTCTATTGACTGAGGACTTTTGACTAAGGACTAAAAAGCATATCTTCGTATATAACCTAACCTAATGAAAGTCGATAGAGAAAAGAGTGAGTTTCTTGATGATATGATTGAGCAATGGCAAAGTGACGGCTTAATTAATAATGAAACGGGCGATAAGCTCCGTAAAAGTTATGAAGCCAAAAACTTCGACTGGTTACGCCTGGCACAGTATGCTTTTTGGGTAGCTTTGGCTTGCGGTTTTATTGCGCTTGGGTCGCTCCTCATTGATAATTCGATCTTAAACTATTTAAAACGGGTTTACAATACACCTAATATTGTTATTGCTATTGTTTCTGGCGGATTGGCGGCATGGCTTTATATCTTAGGTTTTAAGCGGAAGAAGAAGCTGGCGCATTTAAAGTTTAGCAATGAGGCTATCGTTTTTTCTGCAATTTTACTCACGGCGAATGCTATTGCTTATTTCGGAAAGGCGATGGACAATGGATCTGGCAACTTCTCCATCCTGATTTTAATATCTGTTTTTATTTATGGTGCCTTAGGTTATATCTTCAATTCGCGTTTAATCTGGATTTTTGCTTTAATATCTCTAGGCGCCTGGTTTGGCACAGAAACAGGTTATTTAAGCCGTTGGAATTATTACTTCCTTGGCATGAATTATCCTTTGCGCTTTGTGGTTTTCGGTGCGGCATTAACTGCAGCATCGTTCATCATGAAAGCTTTCCCCAAAACACATAACTTCTTCCAGGTTACTTATATCGCAGGAATGGTTTATTTGTTTGTCTCTCTTTGGGCCTTATCAGTATTTGGCAATTTTGCCAGTTTAGAAGAATGGTACAAGGTTAGGCAGCTAAGCCTATTTTATTGGGCATCAATTTCAGGGGCTGTTTGTGTGGCAAGTACTTTATTTGGTTTAAAGTACCGTGATGACATTGCCCGCGAATTCGGCATTACTTTTCTCTTTATTAATCTCTACACACGCTATTTCGAATACTTCTGGGACAGTTGGCATAAAGCTTTGTTTTTTTCGGTACTGGCTGCGTCTTTTTGGTTAATCGGCAGAAAAGCAGAAAAGATATGGAATGTAGAGTTTTTGAAGTAATCTTAAAAACTAATTCATTTGATAAAATGCTTAATTTCATAAGATTGAATATTCTATTGTTGTAAAAATGCAAGTTGAAAAGCAAAATTTATATACTAAAGTTATTGAACTACTTAACCAAGCGAGGCAAAATGTAGCCCAAACCATTAATAATACGATGGCTACTGCTTACTTCGAAATTGGCAGAATGATCGTTGAAGAAGAGCAACAAGGAAAAGAAAAAGCAGAATATGGTAAACGAGTTTTAAAAGAACTCTCGGAAAAACTAGTTGTAGAGTTTGGCAAAGGTTTTTCTGAAACAAATTTGAGGCAAATACGCAATTTTTATTTACTCTATTCAATTCAGCAGACAGTGTCTGCTGAATTCAAAAATGAAGAAATTGCTGGTACCGCACCTCGTAAATCTATAAATCAGCAGACACTGTCTGCGCAATTCAAACTTACATGGTCTCACTACCTTAAGTTAATGAGAATAACCGATGTAAACGAACGTAATTTTTACGAAATAGAAGCAATAAAAAATAATTGGAGTTTACGCGAGTTGCAGCGCCAATACGATTCAGCATTATATACACGTTTAGCGCTAAGTAAAAAATAAAGAAGAGGTAATATCACTTGGGCAAAAGGGACAGATTATCGAAAAAAGTAAAGACTTAATAAAAGATCCTTATGTATTAGAGTTTTTAGGCTTGCACGAAAAAAGTTTTTATTCAGAAAATGACTTAGAGCAAAGGTTAATAGATAAACTTGAACATTTCTTATTAGAATTAGGTAATGGCTTTACCTTTGTAGCCCGTCAAAAAAGAATAACTTTCGAAGAAAAACACTTTAAAATAGATTTAGTCTTCTATAACCGTATTTTAAAGTGTTTTGTACTTATCGATTTAAAAATCGGAGAACTAAAACATCAAGATATTGGTCAGATGCAGATGTATGTTAACTATTTCGATAGAGAAGTAAAACTTGAGGATGAAAACAAAACCATCGGTATTATCCTTTGTCAAGACAAAAGTGAATCTGTAGTAAGATATACACTTCCAGAAAATAATGAACAAATTTTCGCCAGTAAATATTTAACGGTTTTACCTAGCGAAAAGGATTTCATTAAAATTATTGAGAATTAATTCAATGAAAATATACCAGCAAGCTTTAGCCCTTAGAGAACGAAGAAGAGGTTTCCATATCATTACCGATGAGGTTGAGGATGCCTTACCTCAAATTGACGAGATTAACATTGGCATTTGCCAGGTTTTTATACAACATACCTCTGCTTCGCTTACCATCAATGAAAATGCCGACCCTACAGTACGGGTAGATTTTGAAATGTTTTTTAACAAAACTGTTAAAGAAAATGATCCCGATTATGAACATGATTATGAAGGATCGGATGATATGCCTGCTCACTTAAAATCGGCACTTTTGGGCAGCTCTGTTACCATTCCAATTAGAAACGGCAGGTTGGCACTTGGTACCTGGCAGGGTATTTATCTTTGCGAACATCGCAACCATGGCGGGCAAAGAAGATTAATCGTTACAGCCTGGGGCGAATAAATAACTTTAAGCTTTCTTAACCTCTTTTTTAATTTCGGGATGATTATCCTGAATGGATTTACGCCCTGTTTCTATCTCAATTTCTTTCGTGGTGACCGCATAATGAGAAGGGTAAATTTCAGATCCAAAAGCAACCGCATAAGCCTTGGTAAATTCGGCACCAAAATATAAAATGATAGAAGAATAATAAGTCCATAAAAGCACAACCACTAATGAGCCCGTTGCGCCATAAGTACTACCAACATTGCTCTGCCCTATGTAAAGTGAAATGGCAAATTTACCGATCATAAATAGTAAAGCGGTAACTATTGCACCAGCAATTACATCACGCCATTTTATAATTGCATCGGGTAATACCTTAAATATTACACCAAATATTAATGAGATAACGGCTAAGGTTACGATCTGATTGAGAATGTAAAATACAACAACAGATATTTCGGCAAAGCGGGCCTGCAAACGATCGCTAAAGGCATCGAGTACAGATGTAACCGCTAATGAAACCAGCAGTACAAAACCTAAACTGATAATTACAGAAAATGATAAGAAACGGTTTTGTAATAGTTTAACCCACCCTCTTTTAGGTTTAGGTTTTAAACCCCAAATGGTATTAATAGAATCCTGGATATCGCCAAAAACGGTAGTTGCCCCAATTAATAGGGTTATGATTCCAATAATTAAAGCAATGGTGCTTTTTCCATCCAGATAAGCATTCTTGATTAACTGTTGTAAGGAAACGGCTGATTCTCTGCCTAAAAACCCTTCAAGCTGTGCATAAACCTGTCCTTCGGCTATTTCTCTCCCCAAAAATATACCGCACAAAGAAATAATAACCACGAGCAGTGGCGCCATAGAAAACACCGTATAATAGGCTAATGAGCCACTAAGTTTCGTTACTTTATGATTGTTAAATCCTGTAAACGATGCTTTTAAAATGCCCCAAATTGCTTTTAAAGTGATTTTATTCTTTGCCATAAACAAATATTTAAGATGAGATGCCCTAAACTTAAACCGCTTATTTTTTGAATTGTTTGTTAATTAATTAACGAAGACAGAGTGCAAAGAAACCAAATGCACAAAAAAAGCTCCGATTTTTGGTCGGAGCTTTTTCTTTATCGATTAGATGATTTTGTATTATTTAGCCTTAATCCAGGAGGCAATATCGTTAACTAAAGTTTCGGATACGCTTACAGCTGCCTGATATTGGGCCATTGTACCCTTTTCGGTTTGAGAACTTAACAGGTGATTTAAATCCGGGTAAAATTTAAGAACTACGTTTTTCTTTTTACTCAAAGCAGCGTTCCATAAATCAAAATCTACTTTGCCCACCTGAAAATCATTACCGCCCTGCAGTACATATATTTTAGGTTTCGAAAGACTTTTTGCTACAGCAACCTGATTGTAAGTATTTAAATCTGCCCAATATTTTGCAGGCAGCCCTAAAATTAAAGAATCAGGTTTTATGGTAGTTCCCAACTGCGAAATTCTACTTTTATCAATTTCCACATAAGCATCTGCCAGTTGTTTTTTAAAGGCAGCTGTTGTATCATTAGCCTGATCGAACATATACTTATTCTGATCAACAATAATATCTGTTAGTTTTCTTGCAGGTGTTGCGGCCAAAATAATCCCCGCTAAATCAGGTGTAATGGTTGCCATTTTAGGTGCCAGCATTCCGCCTAAACTATGGCCGAATACATAAACGGCTTTGGGATTGGCGCCAGCAACCGTTTTTGCGAGTGCGATAGCTGCAGTTGCATCATCCAATACCTCTTCTTTTACCGTAAAAGCCTTGCTAAATTCGTTCGGATAGATTAAGGTCCGTTTTACATAACGAACAGAAGCAATTCCTTTAGCGGCTAAACCTCCAGCCAGATCTTTAAAGGGTTTATTCGCACCAACTGTTTCATCCATATCGGCCGGACCAGAGCCATGTACAAAAACCACTACAGGGAAATTTTTAGCATTTTTTGGCGTGGTGATAATGGCCGCCAATTGTTTTCCTGCCGGACCAATGTATACCGACTTTTCCTGGTATAAACTGGTATCAACATAAGTCGGTTTTAGATAAGAGGCCGTCTTTCGGGATGGTGCCAGGAAGATTCCGACTATTTTCTGTTGTTTATTAAAACCTAAAATAAAGTTCTGATCACCGTTAGCAAATTTACCCTCTACCGTTACAGCGAAAAACTCGCCCTGGGCTTTACTTTGAATGGCATCTAACGATTCTGCTTTTCCATATTTTGTTCCGATATCTCCCCAAAGTTTCTTTAAACTCTCTTCTGTTAATTTCGTTTTTAAAGTATCATCAAAGAAAGCGTGGGCATCTTTAAATTTCTCTTCCTGTAACAGCTTAAAAAAGTCGTTTGCACCGTTGAAGAGCTGGATCACATTTTGAGAAAATGCTGTGGTTGTAAATAATAAAGCAATTATGAATAAAAGGCTCTTTTTCATCCGTATATTTTTGTTTTAATGGTAATGAGATTTCACGATTCATCCTTTTCTGGATCTAAAAAATCATGACGGTTTCATGTATTGTGTTTGGTTGTTTACAATACCCAAAGTTAACAATATTTGGTTCTGAAAAGCCCCTAACTAAACTAGCCGTTTAGTTTTAACTAATTTTAACATTTGATACCAGTTTCTTCCATAAAATATACGGGATAAACATAATTACCAATGCAACCAGTGGCGGAATTAAAAGCGACATACCATCGCCAACAAATACCCTGGAGGCAAAGGCGCCAATAAAATTAATGGCAAAACCTGCATAGGCCCACTCTTTAATGGTTGTAAATTTATTTTGCAAGATGGATGCCGCCCCAAGCAGTTTAGCAATGCCAACGATAATGAGCAGGTACATCGGATAACCGAGGTGTTTAAGTACTTCTTTGCCTGCTTCCTGTTGAGTAATTCCTCCAACGCCATCCATAATCATCATTAATGCAAAAATAATAGTGGCAATCCAATACCATGTTTTTAACTTCTTCATATTGATCTGTTTTTATCGTAATTAATTAACCAGTTATTTCCAAAGCGATCTGTTAAATCTCCGAAAAGTGCTCCCCAAAATGTTTCCTGTAATGGATGTGAAGCTTTCCCTCCTGCTGAAAGTTTATGGTAAAAAGACTGGGCCTCTTCTTCCGAATTACAGTTCAGCATCATGGAAATCGAATTTCCCTTAATTAATCCGCGTTCTTCTACCATATCAGTTGCCATAATTACCAAATCATCTTTAGCCAAAACAGCATGCATAATACTCCGCTTCATAATGTTGGGCATTTTATCAACAATAACCGATTCTCCAATGGTTTCGAGGGTCAGTTCTCCCCCCAAACAATCCTGATAAAAAGTCATTGCTTCACGGCAGTTGCCGTTAAAAGTGAGATATGAGTTTATACTAGCCAATTGATTTTATTTTTCGATGCCTACCATTAAGCGCACATCTGTTTCGTTAATATACATTTCAAGGCAATAGCCGTTTGGATCGATGTTGGGTTGATGGAGCAGTTTTTCGAAAGTTTTTCCTATTTGGCTAACATCTTTCATAAAATCGGGAACCAGCTCA
This sequence comes from Pedobacter ginsenosidimutans, assembly GCF_001442625.1. Lineage (GTDB taxonomy): Bacteria > Bacteroidota > Bacteroidia > Sphingobacteriales > Sphingobacteriaceae > Pedobacter > Pedobacter ginsenosidimutans. The sequence continues at coordinate 188,863 of NZ_LMZQ01000005.1, forward strand.
CTAATAAATGTTCCTTTTCTTATGGTAAAAGTTTCGACACCAAATTTCTCAGCTTCGCCATCTGCTATTTCTTCAACGGCAGCCTTATAAATAATCTCACGCTTTTCGTTGGGTCTGCTTATTCCAAAATACCTGCGTTGCTCAAGGGGAAACAGGGCATGAAGTTTTTGGTGCGCCGCTAAAACTCCATTTGGGAAAGATTCGGCAGTAATGCACATTACCTTAATATCCTCATTTAAAATATACTCTTCCATTGTCATTATCGGCATTACCGCTTTAAAGATTAACTGAAACGATTAACAACACAAACATACGGGCAGAAATCAACAAGCTAAATATGTAGAAACGACAATTGCGGGGGTTGTTTACGACAAATAGCCTCGTTATATTTGAATTATGAAACATGTATCTATCTTAATTCCAGAGACTGCCGTGATTGAAGCCATTGCAGATCCCCGCTATCTATTTACCGCTGTTAACGAGTTTTTACAGGCATCGGGCAAACCCCCGCTTTTTAAAGTTGAGCTTGTAGGGATGACGAAAGAGGTGAGATTGAACAACAGCCTTTTTTCTGTGCACGTTGATAAACTGCTGCATGAGGTTGAGCATACCGATCTTATATTTGTACCAGCCATTAGCGGCAATATAGGGTATGCGATGGAAGCTAACCAGGATCTACTCCCGTGGATTATAAAACAACACGCTAAAGGTGCAGAAGTAGCTTCGCTCTGTATGGGTGCTTTTTTACTGGCGGCAACCGGTTTGTTAGATGGGCGGAAATGTTCTACGCATTGGCTGTTTGCCAACCAATTTAGAGAAATGTTCCCTGAAGTAGAGCTGGTAGATGGTAGTATTATTACCGATGCGCAGGGTTTATACTCTAGCGGTGGTGCAAACTCTTACTGGAACCTACTTTTATACCTTGTTGAAAAACATACGGATAGAGATACCGCCATTTTAGCGGCAAAATACTTTGCTATTGATATCGATCGCGAGAGTCAGCTGGCTTTTATGATGTTCCAGGGGCAGAAGGGACATGAAGATGCAAAAATTAAAAAAGCGCAGGAATTTATTGATGGCAATTACCAGGAACGGATTACTGTAGATCAACTGGCCGATATGCTGGCATTGGGTAGAAGAAGTTTTGAGCGGAGATTTAAAAGCGCGACCAAAAATACAGTAATCGAATACATTCAAAGGGTTAAAATTGAGGCTGCAAAACGGAGTTTCGAGTCGAGCAGAAAAAACATAACTGAGGTAATGTTCGATGTAGGTTATACAGATACAAAATCGTTTAGGGATGTTTTCAAAAAAATTACGGGTTTAACACCTATTGAGTACCGGAACAAATACCATAAAGCCGTACCTGTTTTGCAGGTTTAACAGCATTTGTAGAAAAAAATAAAAAAAATTTAAGCTGTACACAATATATTCTATTTACAGCGTTTATGTATGTGAGAGCGTTAATTTAGATGACGGGGATACTGCCTAAGGGTGGAATCCCCGTTTCTTTTTTGTTTGTCATCCTGAGGGGTAATTTATGGTATAAAAATCGATATGAGTGATGAGTAATTGATTTCTTTTGCCATACACCACGATCTTGCCTCGGCTTGCCGCCGCCGAAGGGCTCTTTCTTTTTGGCATCAAAAAGACCAGCGTAGCTAGCTTGAATGCCGTTGAAAACATAAAAGCCCCTGAAAAAACAAAAAATGCCGGCTGAAAATTTTTCTTTTCAAGCCAGTTGCACGGCTAGAACAGTGCAGCCCGAAAAATTTGTTAGGCCGGATTTAAGTAAAACGGAGATATGGTGCTACGGCCTAGTTGGGCGGAAATACGAAATCGACATAAACCGTTCATATTTAAATAATTACAAAATAATATCAATAATAGCCTATCTTAAACAGATTTCTCCGTTCCGCTTTACTTCATCCGATAGCTATCGGATCGAAATGACGATTAAGTAGCTAAATAGTCTATCATGCATTTCTAGGCATTTTTTTTTAAAATAAAAAAAGGGGCATTGTTAAAAAATGTCCCTTTTTAAAATATATGATGGAGTTAAGAATTTTAGCTTTCCTTATCAGTAAAATCAACTGGTTTCTTTTCAAAATACTGATCGAAGTTTTGCACTTTTTTAGGTTTTAGAATTACATACAGTCCTAACCCGATTAATATTAAAGCTGTACTGATTCTTGACAGATCGAAATCAAAAATGGTTATCGCTTTAAGCGTAAATAAACCACCTATTATCGTTAAGGCTAACCAGCTACTGCCCTGGAAGTTTTTACGGTAACCCATCCACAAACCAATACCTAACATAATGGTGTGCCATTTCAATATCCAGTGTGGAACATCTATTCCTGAGTTTCTTAATAAGAACACCGAACCGATTGCTATGATTAAAACACCTAAACCAAATTGTTTATCTGCGTGATTTTTTTTGATTAAATTTTCCATGACTGTTTGTTTTTATGATTCAAATGTATCACGAATACCAATGCTGGAGAATGGCTTTTCCCTTAGTTGTGATGTTTTATCGGTGAGTGAAATAAAACTGTCGGTGAAAAAATTATAAGAATTTAAGGAAGGGAGGATTTATCGGTGAAATGTTATTAGTCCGAAGTCAGTAGTCCTGAGTCCGAAGTCGATTAATCGATGTAAACAATAAACCAATGACTAATGAACCAGTAAACCAACTATCATTCGAAAATGATTATATCCGTTTCTTCGCTCATAATTACTTTTGAAGTGATGTTAATGAATAAACCATGGGCTAATAATCCGTTAATCTGATTGAGATCAGTAGATAGTTTTTCAGGATCATCAATAAGGCCAAAATCGGCATCGATAATCAGGTTACCATTGTCGGTAATAAATGTTTTATTGTCTACAGACCTCAATACACCCTTTCCACCGAGTTCATTAATCTGATCGAATACATATTGATAGGCCAGTGGTATTACTTCAACAGGAACAGTAAAAGCGCCCAATTTTTTAACCTTTTTAGAAGCATCGGTAATGATGATGGCATTTTTACTCAGTGAAGCGATTATTTTTTCTCTAAACAGTGCTCCGCCTCCGCCTTTAATCAGATCGAGTGATTCTGTAAATTCGTCGGCTCCATCGATACTGATATCAATTTTGCTTAAAAACCCGAGATCAAGAATTTCGATGCCCAGAGATTTTGCGAGTTCTTCTGTTCGGATGGAACTTGCAGCAGCTTTTATCTTAAGCCCTTCTTTTACACGTTTACCTAATTCTTTAATGGCAAAGGTTGTGGTAGATCCCGTACCCAGGCCTACTACATCACCATCTTTAACAAATTTTACTGCCGCCAGGGCAGCCGCTAGTTTTTCTGCATCTTGTTGAGTTTTATCTATAGTAGCCATAAAGTAAAAATAGCTTTAAATGATAAACATCGCAAAAATGAAAAAAAATTTACTGCTAATGCAATAAATCGTTTTTATAGCGTTTATGTATATGAGAGCGTTAATTTAGATGATGGGGATTCTGCAATAGTGGAATCCCCATTTCTTTTTCTCATGAATTATGTCATCCTGAGCGTAGTCGAAGGATCTTTTCATTTAATAGACCCTGAAATAGGGTGACAGGCTAAGTTGTAGATTTCTCCATTTCGCTATGCTTCATCCGATAGCTATCGGATCGAAATGACGACGACCCGCAACAACTGAACTACCCTACACAAATCAATGCGAAAAAATTTCATTCACAATACAATAAATCTTATTTACATCGTTTATGTATATGAGAGCGTTAATTTAGATGATGGGGATTCTGCAATAGTGGAATCCCCATTTCTTTTATAACAAAAAAACGGCTGGTATTTCTACCAACCGTTACGTAACAATTAAACTATCTTATTTATTTAAAGAATTTATCCAGCCTGCAATTTTTAAAGCTTCCGCTTTGGTTACTTGCGGCATTGGAGGCATTTCTGTTGAGTAACCCGGCCAATTTTGTGGTTGTGGATTGTGGATCAACTGAAATATTTTCTCTGCTGAATACTTACGTTTTGCAATTTCTACGAATGGCGGGCCAATTTGTCTTTTGGTTTGATTGTGGCAGGCCAGACAAGTGTTTTTAGTTAATAAACCTTCAACTTCTTTAAAGGTAGGTGCTTTAGTTGTAGCAGTAGGTTTAGCCGGAGTAGCCGTTCCTTTTGCTTCAGGTGCTTTTCCTGTGGTGCCTTTTGGCACTGCCGTTTTCTTAGCAGGAACATTAACCGGTGCCGCCGAGTTTTTGGTACTTACTTCACTGGTAGAAAGTTTATTTCCATCGGGAATCTGGTTCAAGGTATAATAAGCTACCGGATGAACCAAAGAATAAAAACCATCTTGCGATCTTAAACCATCTAATGTTAAGGTATGGATGTAATATTGACGAAGGTTTTGTACAATAATCCTGGCTTTTAATCCATCTGCCGAAACTTTAACGCCAGAGATTTTTAATTTCTCGGTGTTTACAGGTGGCGAACCATACACCGGGTGATATTTGTAAATAAAGCTTTCTGCATCATATGAAGCTAGATCTTCTGCCGATTTACGATCAACAGGCATGGTAAACTCTACTTCAAAACCATCAGGCATTGCCCTAACAGCTTTCATTTCGAAAGGGGTTTTATTGTTGTACACCAATCTTTCTAAACCTTCGTTGGCATCACCTGCCGATCCCCAACCACGGTTGGTTTCTCCAACAAACAGTGAACCATCTGTACCCCACTCTAACCTTAATACTCCTGAACGGAAACCTTTACGGAAAAGGAAAGCAGCGCCTTGTTCCTCACCTTTCACTGTCTCCATAAAAATCCTCGAAATAATACTCATTCCCTGATCGCCAACTAAAATCTGACCAGCGAACGGCCCGAATGTGTTTGCAGGAATTTTAACAGGTTCTGCAGAAGAGATACCCAAAATACCATAAGGCAACCAAACTGATGGCAAACGTAATTCAGGGAATACTTTCTTCATTTCGAATAAGGTTTTGAATGTTTCGTTTACCCTATTCTCTGGTTTAATGTATCTTCCTTGTTCGTTTTTGGTTCTGCGTTCGTCTATTTGCGAGTAAAAGAAATCTGATTGCAGTTTAACCGGAGAGTTTGGTAAATTAGTCCATCTTAAACTGGCTGGGTGGCCCATAAAATCACCTTTATTTACTTTCCATAAACCACCTGAACCTACCCAGTCGCCCTGATTTTCGGTATAATAAAACTGTCCATCAATACTACCAATCCCCGCTGGCGAACGGAAACCCGCAGCATAAGGACTCATTTTACCATCTTCGGTAATGTTCATGGCCCAACCACGCATCGGCACACGGCTTTCTGCCCTCCACCACTCTTCATCGCCAAAGGCCACGTTTCCGGTAACCATAAAAGTACCATCGGGCATTAACTTCGGCCCAAAACTATATTCGTGATAGTGCCCACTTAAAGGCCATGCATAAATGGTTTCATATACGTCGGCTTTACCATCCTGGTCCTTATCAACCAGTTTGGTCAATTCGCCACGCTGTGCCACATATAATGCACCATTTTTATAAGCGATGCCTAAAATTTCGTGCAAACCATAAGCAAATCTGCGCCAGTAAGGCTTGGCACTCGTAGGGTTTTCTACAATATATACTTCTCCTCTACGGGTAGAAATACCTAAATCGCCATTTGGGAGGGTAATCAGACCACCAACTTCTAAAATGGGGCCTTCGGGTACGCGTACTTTATTTATCCTGAAAAAATCTTCTTCTTTCGGTGTTTCCTGTGCAAAAACTGTAGTAAAGCTAAAACTTAATGCCAGTATTGCTAATTTTTTAAATGTATTTCTCATTGTCATTCCAATTAAAACAAAATGGTATAATTTAACTTAGTTCCAATAGCTACGATAACTTCTTTCTTGCCATCAACTTCTCTGATTACTGGTTTAGCAGTTCCTTCAGCAAGTTGGATATAGTAAGATTTATCATCAATCAGGTATAAACCCTTGGCTACTTCTTCTATATCAGAACCGGTTGCCAATAGGAAATATAGATCTTTTGATGGTTTATCAACAGCAATCTCTCTCGTTAAACCTTGTCCATTTTCCATCACCTTAACGGCATCGGTAACAGTTGCTCCATTAATGATGTACTTAAACTCCGGACGGTCTTGTTTATCCATTACATACCCTTTGGTTCTGAAACCAGTACCAGCAGTATCAGCAATCCATTTAGCTTGATCGTTCGCTAATTTTGCAATGGCTAAAATTGGCTTTTTAGTAAAACGGGTAACACTGCCCAAAGCACGTGAGGTACCATTTCCACGCCCATCCCACATTGGTGTAGCATCGATAAAATCGCCATGCCATCCCTGTAATAATGTACCATTATCTAAGTCGTAGCTATAAGCAACTTTTTCAGGTCCACCTACCGAAATAGCATGTACCGAACGTACTCTTGGTGCAACATCAACAAAACTTCTGATCATATTGTTGCTTGCGGCTTCAATGTAAATTGGATCTGCCCCACCGTTTTGGTTTGGTTTTGGAATTTCTGATAGTTCGCTGATTTGGATATTTCTGAACGCTACCGAACCGTGATCACCTTGTAAACGTAAAGGTCCTTTTGCTTTTTCAGCTCCTGCAGCTCCTCTGGTTGCACCAAATAGCTCAACATTTTCGTGAATCAGTACACCATTTAGTTCTGCACTGATGATTTTAGCATTTTGCGTTTTCTTTCCTGATGCATCAAATTTTGGTGCCTGGAAGATAATTTTAATGTGCTGCCATAAACCGGGTGCTTTACTTGCATTTTGACGGGGAGCAACACCTCCAAACCCTTTTTCGGCTTCGGGTTTGCTATCGTCCCAACGTTGGTAAATACCACCATTGTTTGATGAACTTGGGTTTTTCAATCCCCATGCATCGTCTATCTGGATTTCGTAATTACCTTGAAGATAAATACCAGAATTTGTTCCTTTTGCAGTTAAATAATCTAATTCTACAGCTACATCGCCATACTCGTTCACGGTATATAAATCAGAACCCGCTTTTTTTGCTGTAGATTGATTAATCAATATCCCATCACCTTTGGTTGTTTTTAAAACATTTTCGGCGTTTAGGTCGGCCACCACATTTTGGGCGAGTGACCATGAATTTGAAGGGTTTTTAAAGGCTGAAAGATCTTTGAGATCAATACGCTGGCCAAATGCCAACAGGGTTCCGCAAAGCCAGAAAATGGCTGTAAAACCCGTCTTTGAAATGTTCATATACTTGGTTTGTTAGTTTTAGCTTAATTAGGACTAAAGATTTTCCTAAAAAATGAGGCTGTATCATAATTGTAAACTTAATCCGTCCTTCGACAGGCTCTCCGTAGGAGTCCTTTGGACAGGATGACAAATCTATATTTATGATACAGTCTCTATTGTTTTTCTATTTTTCTGTTGATAATGAATAAGGGAAATCAGTTGGGTTTGAACCTCTGGTTTTATTCGGTGTTGCTGTCATATTGAAATTTAACACCGCGCCTTTTTGCAAGCCACTGTGGCTGATCCAGTTTTTAGAATATGGTTTACCATTCATCTGTAACGACTGAACATAACGGTTGTTATCGCTATTGGCAGGTGCATTAATCACCACAGTTTTACCATTTTCTAAAGTAACAGTTATCTTTTTAAACAAAGGAGCACCCAAAACATACTGATCAACCGCAGGTGTTACCGGATAGAAGCCCATTGCTGAGAAAACGTACCAGGCAGAAGTTTGCCCGTTATCTTCGTCACCACAATATCCATCAGGCGTAGGTTTGTACATTCTGTTCATGGTTTCTCTTACCCAATATTGTGTTTTATAAGGCGCACCACCGTAGTTATATAGGTAAATCATGTGCTGAATCGGTTGGTTACCATGTGCATATTGACCCATGTTTGCAATCTGCATTTCGCGGATTTCATGAATTACACCACCATAAGCACTCTCATCAAATACCGGAGGCATCGAGAAAACTGAATCCAGTTTGGTTACAAATTTACTGTGGCCACCCATTAATCTGGCTAAACCATCAACATCCTGAAAAACAGACCAGGTATAGTGCCAGCTGTTACCTTCGGTAAATGCACCGCCCCATTTAAATGGACTGAATGGGCTTTGGAAAGTTCCATCCTGATTTTTGCCACGCATTAAACCTGAGGCCGGATCGAAAAGATTCTTGTAGTTCATGGCTCTTTTCTTATAAATATCGATCTCTGATGCTGGTTTACCTAAAGCTCTTCCTAACTGATAAATGGTAAAATCATCATACGAATACTCTAAAGTTTTAGCGGCATTTTCATTCTTTTTCACATCGAAAGGTACATAGCCCAATTCGTTGTAATATTTAACACCATCGCGGCCAACGGCTTCCATTGGCCCTTCATTGTTTGCGCCATGTTTTAAAGCCTGCCATAACGTTTCGATGTCGTAACCACGCATACCTTTGATATAAGCATCAGAAACTACCGAAGCAGAGTTGTTACCCACCATAATGTTTGCATAACCCGGACTGCTCCACTCTGGTAACCAACCACCTTCTTTATAATCGTTGATTAAGCCTTGTTGCATTTCCTTGTTAATTGAAGGATAAACCAGGTTTAAGAAAGGATATAATGCCCTAAAAGTGTCCCAGAAACCCGTTCCAGCGAACATGTATCCTGGTAAAACCTGTCCGTTGTAAGGACTCCAGTGTACGATCTGATTTTGTGCATCAATTTCATATAATTTATTTGGGAAGAACAACGTGCGGTACATTGCAGAATAGAATGTACGGGTTTGATCTATAGTACCACCTTCAACTGCAATTTTACTTAATGTTTTGTTCCAGGTTGCTCTACCTTTTGCTTTTGTGGCATCGAAACCATCGTTAGCCAATTCTCTTTTTAGGTTTAAATCAGCCTGCTCAAAACTGATAAACGAAGAGGCCACTTTTGCAATTACCTGCTCGCCTTTTTGTGTAGCGAAACCAATCACAGCGCCGGCGTGGTCTACAGTTAATTCTAAATCTTTATCGTTAAGTTTTTTATCATCCCAGGTTTTAGCCAATTTGAAATCTTTGTTGAAATAGATGACAAAGTAATTTTTGAAATTTTTAGGCAGTGGCCCACGGGCATATTTAGTGGTATAACCAATAATTTTTCTTTCTGCCGGAATAATTTTAATGTAAGAGCCTTTATTCTGTGCATCTACCACCACATAAGCGCTATCCGTTTTAGGAAAGGTAAACCTGAACTGGGCAGCTCGTTCTGTTGGCGTAATTTCGGTTGTTACATCAGCATCTGCTAAGTATACACTGTAATAATACGGCTTAGAAACCTCTGCTTTATGGCTGAACCAGCTAGCACGCTCATCATCTGTGAATTTTAATTTACCTGTAACTGGCATAAGCGCAAAAGCGCCGTAATCGTTCATCCAGGGCGAAGGCTGATGTGTTTGTTTAAAGCCACGGATTTTGTCGGCATCGTAAACATAAGCCCATCCATCGCCGTTTTTACCAGTTTGTGGTGTCCACATGTTCATTCCCCAAGGCAAACCAATTGCCGGGTAGGTGTTTCCGTTAGATAGTGATGGTTTGGATGCTGTTCCCATTAACGGGTTTATCCAATCTACCGGATCTGTAATTTTGCCTATTGTTTGCGCGAAGCTGGTTGACGCCGCAACACTCAATAAAGCGATAAATAATCTTTTCATTTGTTGTGTTTGTGTTTTTATATGCTTGTATTTATTTTAAACTCCCGAATTTTTAACGTAATCTGCCCAAAGTGCATCTAAATCTTTACCCGTTAATTTTGTCCAGATATCTTTAGTATAAGTGTGGTCTCTTAAAGAAGCATCAACTGTTTTGATTATACCTGGTTTTACATTTTTCTCCATCCAGGCAAAAAAACCTGCAGTAATGCGGTAGCTATTTTTATAACTGTGATCTGGCTTTAAAGCAGGAAGTGACCATTTAGCACCTTCATTATCTACGCCAAATTTATAGCGTGCATAATCGGCTATCCCTTCTGTTAACCAGCCCGGGCCAACGCTTCGGCCATAGTCTTGCACAATGTGCATTACCTCGTGGGTTACGACATCAATATCTTCAGGATGTTTCACCATCCAGATCGAACTAAAGGTTACTTTACCATCAGCAGTTGCCGCCACCCCTTTGTAAGCCGTATCTACAAAAAATTTCACTTCTTTTATGGTGGCTGGATTATACTCTTTTGCTAGTTTTGGGTAAACTTCGAAAAAAGTTTTGATTAACCGCTTTTTCAACTGAGGATCTAATTCCTTAAAATTGCTCTCGAACGATAAGGTATAACCACTCTTCCTTGTTATGTCTTGTGCTTTTAAATGAGCTGAAAAAGCCGTAACCAGCATTACGAAAATCGAAAAAGTAAATATTTTTTTCATCTGTTTATATTGGTATTGGTGAATGGATTTTACTTTGGTTAGCATGTTTAGTTCTGCAAAATAAATATAATATGTAAAACGATTTAGTAAATGATCAAAAATTTTACTTTAGTGATTATTATTTTTACAAAACAGCGTATCGTCGTTTCGAGCGAAGTGCACTAGGGTCGAAAAATTTTGCTGGATGGATCGCTCCCTTTCACTGCGTTTCATCCGATAGCTATCGGATCGAGATGACGACCGTTCTATGTAAATAAATTTCTTATTTTTTGCTGCTATAAGTAAGGCTTACCTTTTGCGGTTCTTTACCGTAATCTTCCCAAAGCTGGTCGACAGTTTTCCCGGTCAGGGCTGCCCAGGATTGCTCGCTGTACTGGTGTGCCCTTAATTGTTGATCTAAAGTAGCAATTAGGCCTGGTTTAACATTTTGCTCTAACCAGGCAAAAAACCTGGCGGTAATACGATAACTGTTTTTATAGCTTTGTTTTGCACTATACTCTGGCAAACTCCATTTAGAACCTACATTATCAACACCATATTTATAGCGTACATAATCGGCAATGCCTTCGGTTAGCCAAACCGGGTCTGCACTATAGCCATAACCCTGCACAATATGCATGGTTTCGTGTGTTACCACATCAATATCGGTTGGATGTGCTTTCATGTAACCGGCACTAAACAAAATTCTGTTTCCACTTGCTTCTGCCACTGCTTTATAAGCGGTATCCACTACAAATAACACATCGTGTGTAGATTTATCGTTAAATGTTTTAACTAAGGTTGGATAGATTTCGAAATAAGTAGCGATCAACTTCTTTCTTAACGCTGGATCTAAGTCCGGATCTTTGCTGATAAATGTTAATTCATAACCTTTGTGTTTTTCTTTACTGTAAGAAACCCAGTTTTTTGAGAGCGCAGAAAACAGTTCCTTTTGGATTTTCTTTTGTGATTTATTTTTAACCCACTGGCTGTTTACTTTAATTTCTCCAGCTTTGGCTTTTATTGTTGGCGTTTCTGCTGTTACCAGATCTAACACTACGCTTCTTTTGGTACGGTATCCATCTGCCTGGGCAAATTTTGGATAGACCTGAAAAAAAGCTGCCTTAAGTTTGGCATCTACTATAGCATTGGTAGCGCTGTCTTTATCGTTAATGGTAATTTTGTATTCTCTTTCTCTATTCTGAGCAAAAGTATTTGCACCTATAAAAGATATAAACGCGAGAAATAATAACTTCTTAATCATGATTTTTTGTGTGGGTTTTGAAAAGCAGAAATGATCTTGCTGTTGGCAAAATCATTTCTGTGGGTTTATTATATTGTAATTTAATAAGTAATAGCTGGAAAATCGATTTTAGCTTTGGCCAGCATTGGCGCCCAGTCTGCTCCTTTTTCGTCTTTCAATCCAAAAGCTGTTAATGCAAGTGGTGCCAAATCTACTTTCGCTGCCCCGCTCCAAAAGTGAATAAATTCACCGAAATTCATTTTTCTGGTATATTGCTGGTAGCTTTTACCTTGTACAGTGAGTTGTTGTTTAGGAAATTGTTGAGACAACAAGGTAAAGAAACCATTTAAAACCTTTGCTTTACCATAGTTTTCATAAATTGGAAGAAACCAATTCTTGAACCATTGTGTTCCTGCCTTAGGATAACTGTCGGTAACAGTCATCATTTTATTGTACCAACGTTGTGCATCAGCGGCTCTATTTAAGCCTAAATACACATCGTATTGATAAATCTCCATCCACTTACTATCATGCCAGATATCGAAAGCCGGCGATTCTTTTACCCCTTTTGATGCGCCTTCTACAATGTGGCCAATTTCGTGCGTAGATAAATCAATGTCATTATCAATGCCAGAGGTCCAGGCATCAAGGCTAATGGCGCCGCAATCGGTTACGTTTCTATAATCGTGACCTGCATCCAGATAAGTACCCGGGTGCCCCCCGCTATATTTACCTGCATGATAAATTACAAATAAGCGGCTATCATCTCCGAATTTACCATAAGTTTTTTTTGTATAGTTCCAGGCTTCGGCCATATATGTTTTTGGCCAGGCAACAGTTGGTTTAACATCGCCGTCGTAATAAACCACTACGCTGGTATCGTAATAAACACGGTTTAGCAACTGAACATGTTCAAACCAATGCTCCTTCCATGTTTTAGGTGGTGCATCTGGCGGATCTACGCTTTCTACGAACGGTGGCGCTGGCTTTACGGTTTCTACTGGTGCATTTTTACTGTTGCAAGCTAATACAGCAAATAATAAAATTGCCGATAACGATAAAATGTTTTTCATAGCGTTAGTATTAATGGGTTAAAAAAGCACCGGGTGAAACATCCGGTGCTATATGGATTTTACCAGCCTGTATTCTGAACGACTAATGGTACTTTTTGAACCTCACCGTTTGGTATAGGCCATAAATAATGTTTCTTATCAAAAACACGAGATTCAGTTGTTACCACATTGTAAAAGCCATCGGCAGCATTCTTTTGAATATTTAAACCTAAAATTACTTTATCTGTAGTTTCGGCAATTTTCCACCTCCTAGTATCAAAATAACGATGAGATTCAAAAGCAAGCTCAACCCTTCTTTCTCTTCTGATAGCATCACGCATATCAGCCGGGATAGGCAATGCATTAGCTCCAGCTCCGTATTGAGGAACACCTGCACGCTCACGGATTTTATTTAAATAGATTAAAATATCTGGATTGCCTGGATCAGATTCATTTAATGCTTCTATATAATCTAAATAGATCTCTGCAAGGCGGATAAAAATATTTGTTCTACCACCAGTACTCCAACCACTTAAAGAAAGATTTTTTCTTTGTGTATAGCCTGTTCCTGAATAATCGGTATTACTGATGCTTCCTTTACCTGCATTTCCGTTAAATTCAAAACTGGTTATCAAGCTAGAATTTGGGTTAATCCATTTTCTATTGGTATAGGTTACCCCCACATAAAAACGTGGCTCTCTCCCCACATACATGTTGCTAACCTGTCTTGCAGCATTGTCGTCAGGCGCCTGAAAGCTGGTAAATCCACCTGTTTCACTATAACCCGAAAGTGGATCATCAGTTGATCTTCCATTAGCCATGAAATACGCTCTTACCAATTGCTGAGAAACTGACAGGAATGATCCTCCTTTATCACCACCAGTTCCATTGTTATGGTTAGGTGCCATGTTATATTGTAAATTGGTGATATCGGCATTACCTTTAGCAAAGATCACCTCCGAATTCCAATCGGTTAACATTACATCTCTACAAGAAAGGAACGCAGTAAGAAAAGGAGTAGTACCTGTTTTAACATACAACGTAAAACTTGGAAAGGTTGTAATGAAAGATTTAGCCGCATCAGCTGCTCTTTTCCATTTTTCAGCACTAGCCGTTTGACTAATTAATTGTTTACCATCTTTATTCTTAAGATTTGCATAGTCTGTATTTCCGTTAAATAAGGGGCTGGCAGCTGTTAATAAAACCTGTACTTTATAGGCTTGTGCAACTGCTTTGTTAACATGACCATAATCATCGTTCGATACCGGAATAGCAGGCAAATTTGCAGTTACAGCATCAAGCTCACTTACAATATAATCTACACACTCATCGAATGAATTACGAGGCTTACTTATCGTTTCAATCGGTGCATCTGCAGCTATCGGCTCATTACCCAACAAAATTACCGGACCGTATTGACGCAACAAATAATAATAATAAATGGCTCTGATTGCTCTAGCTTCATTGTAATATCTGGAAATAAAATCAACCCCATTTAAATTACAGTCAGTACATTTACTAACGTTCGCCATAAAATTACTCGATGCCTGTATACCTCTATAATATAGCTGCCACATCGTATTTACCTGTCCTGTTGTTGCATCCCAGTTACCACTATTGAGGTTATTTGAAAAACTACTTGGCAAGGTGTAATCTGCTTCATCCGAAGCACCTGTCCAAGGGCCCGCTGTATAACCATTTGCAGGAAAACGTTGCTGCATTTCATCTGGTAAGGTAGAGTAAACGTTTGCAAGTAACTGATCTACTGTAGCTTTGGTGGCAAACGATTCGTCAAATGTTAACCTGTCGTTAGGTACCTGATCCAGGAATTTTTTGCAACCTGCATTACTTAAAACCAGCAAGGTTGCTATTGTGAATATATATATCTTCTTCATGATGATTAAAAATTAGCTGTAAAACCTAAGGTATAAGTGGTCGTTAGCGGATATTTGGTTCCATTACTAGAGGCTAATTCCGGATCCCACAGTTTAAACTTGCTGATCGTAAACACATTGTAACCAGTTGCATAAATTCTTAAACGATTGATACCAATTTTTTTGATTCCATTTTTTAGTGTGTAACCCAAATCAAGATTTTTCAATCTTAAATAACTGATATCACGTTTCCACCAGGTACTCGTTTGAAAATTGTTGTTATTTACACCATAGGATAATCTAGGATAAAAGGCATCCTGACGCGGATTATCAACCGTCCAGCGGTCTGTAGCAATAGCATGTAAATTGCCTAAGCCACCTGAAGCTGTAAATGGCTGAATGGCATCACCACTTAAAATGATATCAGCGTTATCCTGACCCTGGAAAAAAGCGCCTAAATCGAAACCTTTATACCTCAAAGAGAATCCAAATCCATACATTGTTGATGGAACGTCGCCTCTGCCAATAATAGTTCGGTCAAATGCGTCGATAATACCATCACCATTTAAATCTTTGTATTTAATATCTCCAGGGAGCAAAGTTCCAAACTGTTTAGGACTTGCATTAATTTCGGCTTGACTTGTAAATAAACCTTCAGCAATATATCCTGTACGTGCCAAAATGTTACTTCCCCTTAGTTCTTGCCAAGGATATTTGGTTGGGGCCTGATCATTTTCTACAATCTGATCTTTGTTAAAGGTATAATTCCCTCTAAAGGTAATGTCAAAATCATCACTGAATTTTGCATTGTATTCAATTGTTCCATCAATACCTTTGTTTCTGGTTTCACCTAGATTTCCTGAAGGGTTTGATACTAAACCAATATAGTTTGGCACCAAGCCTCTACCTAAGAAAATACCTGTTCTATGTTCTTTAAATAAATCGACAATAACAGATAAGTTATTATTTAAGGTTTTTATCTCAAAGCCCAAATCCTGTTTACGACTTTCAGCCCAGGTAATATCAACACCGTATGCAGTTACATTTAAACCTCCCGGTGAAATGTTTCTTGTTTGTCCGAAAGTATAGCCATTAGCAGAACCTACCTTAGTTAGGTAATAAAAACGATCGCCTTCATTGGTAACATATCCATTTGAGCTACCTCCACTTCCAACAATACCATCAGAATAACGGAATTTAACCATCTGAAAGGTGTTTTTTAGGCCTTCAAAAAATTTCTCGTTTGATAAGATCCATCCCACACCAAAAGCCGGGAAAAAACCATAGCGTTTATTTGGTGCAAAATTTTCTGATCCATTATAACCCACGTTTGCTTCTGCAAAATAACGATCGTTATATGCGTAAGTTACACGAGATGCAATACCCTGACTTCTGTAAGGAATAGCCAATGTAAAATTATCGGCAAAAGCATTTAAATTATCGTTTTGATTATAAAGAACTAAACCAGACACCGCATGTTTGCCAAATGTACGGCTATAATTAAATGCAAGTTCTGCGTACATTTTCTTGTCACCACCATTGGCTCTGGTATAACCCAAAAAGTTTTGGCCATTAAATGTTAATCCGTATTTGTACGATCCATCAGCGTTGTATGGATCGTTTGGATTGATATAATAGGTACTTTCACGCTTATTACGATTAATATTATTCGTATTATTTACATCAAAAGAGAACATACCTGTTACCGATAATCCAGGTGTAATCGCTTTTAGATCTTGCGTTAAACGCAAATTAGAGAACAACTGATTCGTGAAAGTAGTTCTGTAACCTCTTCTGGTAATATCGGCGTAGGGATTGCGCTGATCAGATTGAGCGCTAATGCCTGGGATGGAACCATTTGGATAAGAAACAGGAAAAGAAGTAGGGTTTAACTGGAAAGCCTGATTGAAAACGCCCTGAGCATTATCAACACCAGGATAATTCCCAGAGCTTAAAATCCCCTTAATACCCAAATCCATTTTGGTAGTACCTGTAATGTCCCAGTTTAAATTTGCGCTTACATTATATCTTGCAAAACTTTGGGTTGCATCATAGGTTTGGTTTTTATCTGTTTTAAATAAGCCATTTTCATCATAGTAGCCTAATGATACATAGTAACGCGCATTGTTAACACCTCCTGATAAATTTGCTGTTGCAGTACGATTTTGACCCCAGTTTTTAAAAATGGCATCCAGCCAATCAACATTAGGATAAAGTACAGGGTTTTCTCCCGATGCCGTTCTATTGATCGTTGTTTGGCTATATTGAGGCGTAAATGTTCCGGCGCTTCCACCTCTTACAAACTCTGTAAGCTTAGCTTCGTTTGCTAAGTTCATATAATCAACACCATCAATCAATTCAGGGCTTTTTGTAAATTGACTAATTCCTTGGAAATAATCGACATTAATTCGTGGTGGCCCAACCTTACCTTGTTTGGTCGTCACTAAAATTACACCGTTTGCACCTCTAATACCATAAACGGCAGTAGCGGCCGCATCTTTTAAAATCGTAAAAGATTCGATATCATATGAGCTCAACCCATCAATTGGTCTATTTGGAACGCCATCCACTACAATTAACGGACTTCTATCTCCACCAATGTTGGAAATACCACGAATCCAGATATCAGCATTCGTAGATCCGGGCTCACCGTTTCTATTTACAGCTACAACTCCCGGAAGTCGGCCTGCTAACATAGAACTGATGTTGGCTACTGGTTGTCTTAAGTCAGATGCCTTAACTGATGATTGTGCGCCAACTAAACTTTCTTTCTTTTGCGTACCGAAAGCAACAATTGCTACCTCTTGTAAATCATTTCCTGTTGGTTTTAAGTTAACAATAATGCTTGTCTGTGTACCAACAGGTATTTCTAATAGTTCGTAACCAACATAAGAGAAAATTAATACGGAGTTCTGATCAGGAACGGCAATGCTAAAAGCACCATTTACATCAGCGGAAGCCGATATTGATGTGCCTTTAACTTTTACACCAGCACCTGGAAGTGCGGCACCTGTTTCATCCTTAACTATACCTCTGATTACAATGTCTTTCTGCACGCCAGAGGCGACATTACTATTTTCTGAATATTCGTTTGAATGAAGGGTAATTGCTGAAGCAGATGCATCATAGCAGTTGCCCACCATTAATAATGCTGTGGTCATTTTAAGCGCACAGCCTTTCAATAAAAGCTTTCGCTTAATTAAATTGGTAAATTTTTTGTTCATCGTTTGAGTTTTGTTTGGTTTGTAATCCGCTGGGAACGGAATGGTATTTTTGAATAGGTGTAAATTTTTAGTTCATATTGATCTCTTTGGCTTTATGATTAGTGAATAGTTAATTTTTTAATTAAACTAAAACGTTTTAGTAATTTGTTTCAAAAAAAAGCCTCAATCATTAGATTAAAACTTTTCCTGATATATTAAAAAATGGGATGTGGCTAAAGTTAGTTTGTTAATTAGCTAAAACGTTTTATTAAACAATAATAAGAATATTATTGCAAACGAAAAATTTATTTCGATTTTTTTGAAGAAATAAACCAAAATAAAGCTAATTACACTAAAAATAAATGAGATACGCACAAAAAAGCAGACATAAAACAGTATCGCCTCGTGTTAAAGAGTAAAAAACTGCAGAATTAATTGATTAAATCACAGTTCTGCAGTTTTTTCTTAAATAATCTATTCCGAACAATGAGATTAGGGCTGTTAAAGCCTAAAGTTTAGGTCAAACTTAAATCACAACAGCTGGCCGCACCAATTAATGCAGCATGTTCTTTCAGTTCTGAGATTTTAATTTCTGTTTCAACCCCATTACCTTTAAGTGTTGCAATTAATTCAGGTGCAAAAGCACTAAACGATTGCGCAATATTACCGCCAACTATCACCATATCAATTTTATGCTGCTTAATAACCGGGATTAAAAACTGCGCCAGGTTATAACCGAATTCCATAAAAACCATGGTTGCATGATGATCGGTATCTACAATTTCTACCAGCTCTTTAACCCCTGCAACTACTTTTCCACTAAGTTGGTTAAAACGTTTTACGAACCAGCGCGTAGATAAGTAATCTTCAGCAATTCCGTCTAAAAATTCAGAGTTCCAGAGGTCAGCATCAAAGGCTTTATAATTGAGGCAAAGCGATGAACCCAGTCCGGTACCAAGCGTGAGCCCCAACACACTGGCATTTCCTTTGGCAGCGCCGGCAAAAACCTCACCTTGTAAAAAACCTGCGGCATCGTTTATAAAGTGAATATGCTCTGCCGGGATATCCAACCTTTCAGACAATTCTTCTTTTACATTGATCTGGTAAAGTGATTTAAACTTTTCCTGATCTTTAATTAATGAAATACCTTCGCTATAATTAAAAGGACCTGGCATGGCAATCCCAACATTCCGGGCACCATTTTTAATATTTTTAAAAGCCTTATTGATGATATCGCACCATGCCGATAAAATCACTTCCTTACTCTCCTGCGAATTCACAGGGCTACGTTTGATAGAATCTTTCACCAAAGTTCTTGTTTCTAAATCCACCAATGCGGCCGTAATATGCGAGCCGCCAATATCTACACCTAATGCAACAGGCTTTTCCATTCTATATATATTTCTGTTATCTATTCTTTATTAATCTGAATTAATTCGCCAAAAGTAGCAATTCAATATTTATTTACTGATTGAAAATGGCTTATCTTCTTCCAATAACCCTCTATTTAACGAAGGTTTAACATTCATCTCTAATTTTAACACCCCACCTTTTAATAAATCGTTATGGTTTATAAAATTTTTGGTATAATTTTTACCATTTAAGCTTGCCGATTTGATATAAACATTGGCAACATTATTGGCAGGCGCCTCAATGACGAATTTTTTGCCATTTTCTAAATTAATGGTCGTTTTTTTAAACATGGGGCTTCCTAAAACGTACTCCCCTGTTCCTGGTGTTACGCTGTAAAACCCTAATGCACTTAACACATACCACGAAGAGGTTTGTCCCTGGTCTTCATCTCCCGGATAACCATTTTCTGTCGCATCGTACAGTTTATGCATCACCTCCCGGGCATAAAACTGTGCTTTCCAGGGTTGGTTGGCATAATTATATAAATAAACCATATGTTGTATGGGTTGATTTCCATGAGCATATTGCCCCATGTTGGCCATCACCATTTCGGTCATTTCGTGAATCATGCCACCATACGAACCTACATTTACTTTATTGGGTTCGCTGAAAACAGAATCGAGCTTGGCGATGAAATTGTTGTTCCCTCCCATCAAATTAATTAAACCCCTGGTATCCTGAAAAACCGACCATTGCCAGTGCCATGCATTTCCTTCGGTAAAGGGACCACCCCACTCGGTTGGGTCGAAATTTGGCGACCATTTTCCTGCGTCGTTCCTTCCCCTCATAAAACGGGTAGATGGATCATAAACATTTTTATAATTGTACATGGGTTTTTCAAAAAGCTCCATATAATGCTTATCCCCTATCATTTCTGCCAAATGGTAAGCGCAATAGTCGTCGTAGGCATACTCTAGTGTTTTGGCTGTAGCTTCTCTATATTTTGGATAAGGAACGTAGCCCAATTGATTATATTCTGTTACACCATCCCTACCATTTGCCGGGCCCCATGGCCCCTTGTTCATTGCTTCGTGATAATAAGCATCCAGCGCCTTTTTCGGATCAAATGTTCTAATTCCTTTTGCCCAGGCATCGGTTAACAAAGAAATAGCGTGGTTACCAATCATACTTCCGGCTTCGCTGGGAAAAGACCATGATGGCAACCAACCACATTGTTCATAGGCATCGAGCATGGCCTGCATATAACGGCCGTGCATTTCTGGCTGCACTAGTGTGTTTAGTGGAAATTGCGCACGGAAGGTATCCCAGAAACCCGTATCGGTAAACATATACCCATCATGCACTTTACCATCATACGGGCTAAAGTAATATGGTTTTCCGGCTTCATTTATTTCATAAAACTTTCTGGAGAAAAGGCTTGCCCTAAAAAAGCAAGAATAAAAAGTTTCCATATCTGCTTTCGATCCGCCTTCTACTTCTATTTTACCCAGCGATTTATTCCACACCGCAGCAGCATGGGCTTTGGTATCTTCTAAAGTCTTATCATTGCCCAGTTCTCTTTTTAAATTGAGTTCGGCCTGTTGTAAACTGATATACGATGAAGCGGTTTTCACCTGTACTTTTGTATCAGATTCGAACTGTACAAATGCACCTTTACCCAATCCTTCAGCAGAAATAGAATCTTTTGCAATGGTATTACTTTTGTTCTCCCAGGTGCCGTAAGATTTAATCGGTTGATCGAACTGAATTACAAAATAACTTTTCCAACCTCTTTTAAAACCTTCGCCATTATTTACCCAACCCGTTATTTTATTTTCTTTAGGATAGATCTGAACACCACTTAACCTGTTGTATCCATCTAAAATTAAAAAGCTTCTTTTACCTTTTGGATAGCTGAACCTGAGGTGTGCACCACGCTCTGATGGTGAAATTTCGGTGGTAATATCATTTTCGAAGGTTACTTTATAATAGTTTGGTTTAGCAACCTCATCCTGATGGCTAAATTTAGTTTCGCGTTTATCTTCGTTTACAATCAGTTCATCAACCATCGGCATTAAAGAAAATACGGCATAATCTCTCGTCCACGAACTGCATTGGTGCGCTTGCTGAAAGCCCCTGATTTTGTCTTTAAAGTATTGATATTTCCAGCCATCACCATTTCTACCCGTTTGGGGTGTCCAGGTGTGCATGCCAAATGGCAGCGCAGTTGTTGGGTAAGTATTCCCTCGGGTGAGTTCGTGCTTAGAATTTGTACCCTGAAGGGTGTTAACGTAGTGAACCCAATCTTTCTGCTGCGCCCGTAAGTTTTGGGTAACCAGGCAGCATAAAACGGATGCGATTAATTTAAGTTTCATTTGTTTGTGTTTATTCTTTCCAGCTGATATAACCAAAACCAGACTGTATATTTTAAAAAACCGGCATTTTTTGGCGCAGTTATAGGCCTCCAAATGCTGATTATATAATTATTTAATATTCCATTTATCGGCTAACATTTTGATAAAATAACCGCCAACAACACTTCTCGCCTGAAAGCCAGTCATTTTCCCGTTGGTGGTTTCATGCCAGTCGCTCAGTGGCACTTTACTTTCTGTTTCAGTAGCAAAACGATAAATCGGGGTTACAAATTTCTGAAAATCTGCATCATTATCGGCCAAAGTAGCGGTCCACATAATCCAGTCAGACTTGGTATAAGTTCTGCGGCTATCCAATGGTAATCCGAAATCTTTTTGTTTGGTTAAATAAAAGTTAATCTCCTTTTTATAAAGCGCTTTCGGAAACAGATCGAGTTTTAAAAGTTTGTCCCAAACCAAATTATATTTCTGGCTCCAGGTATTTTTATTGTTAAAAGTTAAGGCATAATGATCGCCATCATCAGCAAGTTTCATCCAGTTTTGGGCCATTTGTAAAGCAGCTGTTCGGTATTTTGCAGCCACATCGGCCTTGCCTAACAATTGCGCCATTTGTGCATATGCACCTAGAGCTACGATGGCTTTGACCGATAAATTCGAATTTCTGGCTAAATGCCCGGCAAAATCGTCGGTACACAATTGATTGGCCGGATCGAAACCTTCTCTCAGCAGGTAGTTTGCCCATACAGACATTACTTCCCAATGTTTCGCGGCATACTTTGCATTTCCTTCTGCCCTTGCAATGGCCGCGGTTAAGATGATCATATTGCCAGCCTCTTCTACAGGCATGTCTTCGCCATAGGTTTGGCCGTTTGCTAAAGGATAAGTACCTAAATCGTGTGCAGCAAAGGGTTTCTTCCATTTTCCACTTTCTGAATAGTAGAAAATACCATTTAACATGCCTTTTAACAATTCGGGATTGTAAACTAAAAATTGTGGCGCTGAAGGATAAGTTACATCCACTGTATTGATTGAGCCATTGCTAAAATTTTCTTTCGATAAGAACAGGATATCACCATTTGGGGCATACAAAATTTTGTGCGCCGCGATAGCTTGTCTATAAGCCAGTTTACACATATCAGCATATTCTTTTCCTCCTGCTTTTTCTGCGTCGGCATATAATTGAGCATCAAAAGTGGCACAGCTGGTTTTTAGCGAAGGATATTGGGCATTGGCCTCTGCCAGCTGATCTTCAAACTGCTGACTACCCGAAAGCCTCCAAACGGGTTGCAGCTTTTCGCCAAAATATTCAACCGATTTTAGGTCATCATAACCCAACATCATATATTTATCTACCGGGGTTGAAGAAACCGAACCAAAAGGAATGATACTGCTTAGGTTTAGGTTTTTCGAATTTAAAACCTGTGTTGGTGTTGGATATCTGGAACCGACAAAACTTTTTAAGCTTTCGTTCTGCGTAGCTATAAATTGAGTCGCATTAAACCTGGCAGGAACCGCCACGTATAAATAACCCCAATCGATACGCAGATCATCTCCCCTTTTCTTTAACACTGGCTGCTCTACCGTTCCTGTTTTTAAGATAGAGAGGTTGTTTTTCGAACTCTTCCAGGCCGATACACTTTGGTTTGGTGTGTTTACCGCCAGGCTTGATGATGCCCCAAAGAAGAGATCTACACTGTGCGCCCTGGTATCAGTAGATTTTACGGTATAATTGATATAACTGATTGGCCTTGCGGTTAATTTAATATCGTTGAGTAATAGCGGAGAGGTAAAACTTACCTGAAGTTCTACACTGCCGCAGTTAAAAGTATATTTGGTCGTAGTAGCCTCGATGGACACATTGGTTTGGGTTGCGGGCGGAATTTTAACATGATCTGCATCTTCTTCTACAATCCCGGCATCTAAATGCCTGCCACCAGCCGTATTTTTGCAATGGATGGCCAACACATTTTTTCCTGTTTTTAAGATACCATCTTCAATGGGTAAGTATATATAATCAGAAACCCATCCATTCTTTTTGTAAATGACTTTACCATTTAAATAAACAATTACATTGTCATCGTGATTGAGTTTAAGGTATTTTTTTGCGGCCGATACATGGGTTAGATTGAAGGTTCTTCTGAAATACAGATCATCGCTATTCCATTTTGTTTTGGCAGAATTATCATCTCCAAAAGGAGCATCGGCTCTTTTCCAGGCGTTATCGTTGTAACTATTATTTTCCCAACCTGCTTCAGGTTTATCGAAACTGTAACTAGCCTGATATTTTGATGCATCAGCAGCTGGAAGTATTTCTGTAAAGGTTTTGCTTTCTTCGCCTAAAAACCGGTAAAACTTCCCGTCTACTTTAATAATGCCCAGTAACGATTGCTCCCTGCCTGTCCAATGTTTAGTTACCGATTGGTTAAGCCCATCGCCAAAAGACCAAATACTGAAATAAGCATCATGTGTAATTAATGGATAAGCGGGTGCTTTATCTTGAGCTTTTACAATTAAATTAAAAAAAAGACAAAGTGCTGCTAAGGAAAGTTTTCTCATAAATTAATATTTGGTTTCATTGTAGTTAATAAAACGTTTTACCAATTTATCTTCCAAATACCTTATGCCAGGGCTGAATAAGCTGCGAAAGATAATGCTGGTTTAAATTGGATTTTTGTTTGTAAAAGGCTGAACAAAGTAAAACGTTTTACTAATATCAATATTAGTAAAAAAATATACATTTTTCATCTCCCCAAATCGTAACATATAGGTTACAAAGCATTGATTTAAAAGTGGATGGAAAAACAACCACTTTCAATAACATATATATTAAAAAAGAGCATATAAGAACTCTTTTTAATTAAAAATTGAGGATATAAATTAGAACCATCATAAGTTTAATTTATAAAAATTATAGTTGTATTTATTTTACAAAAAAGCCGTATCACAATTCTTATGATACGGCTTTTTATTATGTTTTACCTAATTAATTATAACCAGGGTTTTGTGCTAAGTTTTCATTAAGTGTCCTTTGAACTTGTGGAATTGGATACAAGTTCCTAAATGTTGCAGAAGGGGTATGATCCCACCAGCTTCCAGTAGTAAACTTACCAAAACGAATTAAATCATCGCGGCGGAAACCTTCAAATACAAATTCTCTACCTCTTTCGTTCAATAACTCATCAAGTGTTAAAGTTGCAGTTGTGTATTCATTTGCAGACCAGGTTGCAGACGTAAATGCACGTTTTTTGCAATCGTTAACCAACTGAACTGCTTGAGCATTTGCTGTACCGCCATTTTTACGCATTAATGCTTCGGCTTTTGCAAAATAAACCCAAGTTAAGCGATATAAATTCCAGTCTGTACAATTATAGTTAAGATCAATCGCAACAGGCAATCCACCTACTATACCAGCAACGTTGTTTCCTAATTTATATTTATTAAAACGAACACCACTGTTTTCTTCTCCTTCACTCATGTTAGAAACTGTAGAGCCTACTTTGGCACGACGAATTTCATCAACAAAATTAATTTGTTGACCATCGTACTCATTACCACCAGAAGCAAGTGCTTGCTGCCCATTGTCAAATCTAACTTGAGGGCCTTGTAATAACCAAGTTGTTTTTCTCAAATCATCATTGTTATACTTTGTGTAGTTACCTGGAACCATTACCACTCCATTATTTCCATTTCTAGAACCACCATAGATTCTGTCTTGTTGAAAGTGGAAGAATTCACCCGTCCATGATGGCTGTGAGTTAGCTATTCTAAATTCATAAGCAATCGCAAAAATCACTTCTTTAGATAAATCATTTGTGCTTTTAAACTGATCAGTAATATTTGCATCAAGTGCCATATTTCCATTCTGTCCGCCAGCTTCATTGTTAATTAATTTATCAGCAGCAGCTATACAATCATCCCAACGAGCAGTTCCTGTCCAAACTTCAGCATTTAGGTAAAGTTCAACCAACATGGCATAAGCACCAGCTTTAGTCATTCGGCCAATCATATTTCTTGATAAGTTTGGTGCTTTATCAATATTATCTTTGATTTCTTTTTCGATAAAAGCAAAAACTTCAGCACGCGGTCTAGTCTCTGGTTTTGCAGGAGTACCCACTTTGGTTACTATCGGAATGTTTCCAAAAAGATCCATCAATTTTAGATAGTGATATGCTCTTAAAAGCTTCAATTCAGCAATATAACCGTCTTTTTCTATTTGGGTTATGCCCATTTGCTCTAGGTTACGCTTTTCTAAGTTTTCGATTGGATCGTTACAGTATCCAACACCTCCGTACATTAAAGACCAGGCGTTATTCAATGGCCCATCATCACTTAACCAGGTATGATAGTGTAAACGTTTCCATTTACCACCATCTTCTCCATGTCTTCCTTTTGTTGGCCAAGCCAACTGATCGCCAGAAAGTTCTGATGGTCTCCACCACCCATCTTGACCTGATGGTGTTGCCCAAGCATTAGCGTGAGTATATGGTCTTAAAACCGCAGATAAAACTTCGTTTTTGTTATTGTAATAATTATCAGTGATTAGCTGACTATATATCTTCTCGTCTAAGTTAGTACATGCATTAAATAATACAGGTAAAACTAAGAGTACAGATAGAATAATTTTTTTATATGTTTTCATTTTTCTTATTATTAAAATCCAAAATTAACACCGAACACAAAACTTCTGGTTGTTGGATAAGGACTTCTGGTATCAATACCTAAACTGCGTCCATTAATTTCTTGCCCCAAGCCCGTGTCTTGAATCAAATCAGGATCGTTACCTGTGTAACCAGTTAATAATGCCAGGTTTTGACCAACGGCATATACACGTAAGCTTCTGAATGCCTTATCTTTAAATTTGAATGTATAACCTAACGTTACCTCATCAACTTTTAAGAAGCTTCCGTTTTCCAGATAATAATCAGAATACATATACGTATCATTGATTTCCGCATATTTAGTAAAAGCACTGTTTAATAAGTTACCCTGTGTTCCGAATTTGTTTCCATAAGATAAAGCAACAGTATTTAATACATCAAAGTCTAATTTACTTCTTAAGAAAATTCTCAAATCAAATTGCTTGTAGGTAAAAGTATTTCCTAGTGACAAGTAATATTTAGGAATTGCATTTCCAATAACCTGCAAATCAGTTTGATCGCGGAAAGGAGACGTATTAATTTGTGCATTTGGCACCGCTTGTCCAGCACGATTAGTAAATAACCACTTACCATCTGGCGTGAAGCTGTTAAAACGTTTACCCCAGAACTCGCCAATGTTGCGACCTTCGTATGTACGGAACGCGTTACCGAGATCGCCTGCACCACCGATACTTCCAAAAGGTACCATATCTCTTCTGAATTCGTCATTTGAAAAAGTTACCAGCTTGTTATCAATTGTACTTCCTGCAAAATCAACATTCCATGAAAAGTCTTTATTCTTTATTGCTGCATAACTCAACGTTAATTCAATACCTTTTGCCGAAATTGTACCTACGTTAGTATAAATAGTACTTGCAACATATGGAGGTTGTGGAGAAGTATAAGTATAAAGTAAATCTTCAATATCACGTTTGAAAACATCTACCGAGCCACTCAATTTATTGTTGAACATGGCAAAATCCAAACCTAAGTTATATTCCTTTTTACGTTCCCATCTTAAATTTGGATTTGGATTACGTGATGGGCCATAAGTTTGTAGCCATTGGCCTCCAGGGAAAGGATAAAGATTACCTGGACTTAAGGTTACTAAAGATGCATAGTTTTCAAAGCCAGAGTTACCAGTTTCCCCGTATCCGGCTCTAATTTTTAAGAAATTAAGCCATTTGGCATTTGCCATAAATTTCTCGCGGGTAATTTCCCACGATGCAGAAATTGCCGGAAAACTTGCCCATTTATTGTTCGCTCCAAATTTTGACGATCCCTCTCTTCTTAATACAGCCTCGAAGTTAACTTTACCATCGAAGGTATAGTGCACACGACCAAATAAAGCTATTAAGGTATTATCGTTTTTATTACTGGCAATACCGATTCTATTTACTGCAACCGGCACACTGCCCAAGTTGTTTTCCCCGAAAATATCGTTTGTATAACCGCGGTTGTTTGCACTAAACTCCTCATTAACTTCGTATCGGTAAGAGTATCCGATCATGCCGGTTAAACGATGTTTATCTTTAATTGTCTTGCTGTACTCAATTGTTGGCTCAAAGTTGAAGTTTTGCTCTAATCTAGTACCTTTATAAGCATAACCACCACCTGGGGCATCTCCATTCTCTACAGAATTTTGACTTCCAAGTAAACGATATTGATTATCAACATACTGATTTCTCTGATAAGCAACAAATGCTGATGCTTTCAGATCTTTCATAATGTCAATATCGATTTTACCATCAACAGAATAAGTTTGCTGATCTCTTTTACTTGTCTCTTGTGCTAAACGAGCAATCTCATTGGTAATATTTCTGGTAAATAAATAAGAACCATTAGGATTATAATACGATTCAGTAGGATTTTTGGTTAAAACAGCTTCCCAGCCACCGCCACCTAATAAATTGGCTCTATTGATATTCGAAGCAACATTAAACATAGCAGTAACTTTATCTTTAAAGCCCTTTTGTGTTAAGCTCATTCTAAATTGATATTGTTCTCTGCTGTTTTCTCTTGCAAAACCATCTAACTTATTGTATGTAAATGATCCACGGTAGTTCGATTTATCGCTACCACCAGAAACCGATAAATTCTGATAGTTCGTTAAATTATCTTTATTAATAAGATCGTCGAAATAATTAAAGTCGCCACCGTAATCTTTAGCGGTGTATTGTCCAGCTGCAATTTTTTCTCTGAATTGAGTTGCGTTCATGAAATCAGGACGCTCATACAATGTTTCGTGTTTTGCGTAACCATTGTAACTGAACTGAGCAGTTCCTTTACGGCCTTTTTTAGTAGTAACCAAAATAACACCCGCATTAGCTCTGGTACCGTAAATTGCTGCCGCAGAACCATCTTTTAATACAGTAAAAGATTCGATATCATCTTGTTGCAGTAAATCTAAATTACCACCTGGAATTCCATCAATTACAATAAGCGGACTCGCTGTACCTGAAATTGAAGTAACACCACGAAGCTGAATAGCTACGCCGGTATTTGGGTTTGAGCTACTTCTGGTAATTTGTAAACCAGCAACTTTACCTTGTAATAAATCCAGCGCATTTCTAGCACCACTTTGTCTGAATTGACTAGTGTCTACTTTAGTGATAGCAGATGTTAACTCTCTTTGACTACGGCTACCATAACCAACAACAACAACATCATCCAGTTTAGTATCAGAAGACACCACTAATTTGATATTTAATGTGGTTTGATTAGCAATTGTGATGTTCTGCGTTATATAGCCTATATAACTGATCCTGATCACATCACCTACATTTGCTTCTATACTAAATTTTCCAGTTGCATCGGTTACAACACCTTTGCCCGAAGTTATATTCTTAATACCTACCCCTGGAATTGGCAGGCCACTATCGTCGACTACTGTTCCGGTAACATTTTTTTGCGCCTGAACCCGCCCATTGAGTATGTTCACATTCAAGAACCCCCGTGTGCCTTCCCACTCCGAATTCATTGAAAACGCCGGACTATTTAGCAACACAATTGCAGCAGACAGCCCCGTAATTTTAAGTAAATTAATTTTCATTAACGGTTTTGTTAAATTATAAATGATTAGTTATTTGTTTTCCTGGTAATATTTTATCTGTGATGGAAATGACCGGACTGGATTAGTTGCCGAACATTTCAGGTATTTTATTGATTTAAAGGTTTGATTTGATCATGACAGAAAAAACTCCGTCGAACAAAATCTATTTCTGCGGTTTAGTAAAAACTGTTAAAATTCAGTAAAGAGCTGCTGTAATTCTCATAATAAATAGATCGGCTACGCTAAAACGTTTTAGTCGATCAATGATAATTATTTTAAATTATAATAAAACGTTTTAGTAAGTAAAAAAACTATTACAATCGAGTAAGGGATGGTTTTTTTCTAGTCTCTAATAACTAAACGGGCGGGGATAATTACCTCTTCAGCAGGTAGTTTACCTTTTGATGAAAGCTGGTTTAAAATGAGTTTAATAATAGTTTCGGCTATTTCTTCCAGGGGTTGTTGGACAGCAGAAATACGAGGGGTATGGAGTTCAAATGCTTCATGATCATCATATGCGATAACTCCGAAATCATCTCCTACTTTTTTATTGATTTGTTTCAGCGCTTTTAAGCCACTAATCGCCAAATAATTGGTTGCAAATAATACTGCATCGATTTTTTTATTTTCGAAGAGTTCTTGAATCTGAGCAATTGTTTCGCCTTCTTCCTGATTAAAGTGGATCTTTAAAACCAGCTTGTCATCATATTTGATCCCATTATCTTCCAGTGCTTTTTTATAACCATCGTATCGTTCTATAATCTGTTCCACATTTATATCAGTGGTAACCAGGGCGATGTTCTTTTTACCCTGATCGATAAAACTCTGTATTGATTGGTGCGAGGCATTAAAATGATCTGCTCCTACATAGCTGGTATTAACGTCTGACAAATTTCTATCAAACAGGATAACAGGGTTTCCATCATCCAGGAGCATTTGTATATCTTCTTCTATTCCTTTTATCGGAGAAATGATATAGGCATCAACTTTCCGCGATTTGAACATGTTAATCAACTCCTTTGCTTTGTCGATGCTGTTTTCTGTACTGGAATAAATAATTTTATATCCTCTTTTATAGGCTTTATCTTCGATTAACCTTGCAATCCTGGAGAAGAATGAATTGGAGATATCTTCGATAATTAAACCGATAATATTAGAGTTACCCGTCCTTAAACTTCTTGCAATCTGATTAGGCTTATAACCGCTTTCTTCGATAATTTTTTCAACTTTCTCTATTACTGCTTCGCTTATCGATTTCTCTTTTGCTTTACCGTTAATAATGAATGAAACTGTGGTAATGGATACATTTGCTTTTACGGCTATATCTTTAATAGAAAGCGATTTCATCTGGTTGGATTTCTTTAAGTTAATCAATTCAAAGCTAAATAAAAATTGCAGCTTTTAAATTTTTGCCCATTATAAAGACGCAATTTAACATTTTTTATGTTAATCGTTTTAGAAACGCTTGTTAAAGGATGGTACAATGTAAATGTGAAAGCTTAAAACAACAAAAGGTACCATTAAAGCGTCCTTTGTATCAAAATTAATATCCTGTACAAGTAAGTAAGTTCATAATTAAGCCCCTCTATCCTGTTGCATTGTTTAGTGCAGGTAGGTAGTAATTAATCTGGCTGTTTTTGCCGAAGCACCGGGTTTTCCCATGAGTAAAAGCAGCTCGTCGTAATGTTTTAACATCTCGTTCCGGCCTGCCCCTTCCAGGATCATTTTAAGTTCTTCATTTACTTTTTGGGTGTTACAATCTTCCTGGATAAGTTCGGTTACAATCTTCTTGTTTACGATAAGATTAACCAGTGAAATAAATTTAATTTTCACCAACATTCTGGCAATGGCAATTGAAATGGTCCCGCCCTTATAAACCACCACCTGTGGCACTTTAAACAAAGCTGTTTCTAAGGTAGCTGTTCCTGAAGCTACAATTGCAGCATGGGCATGGTGCAATAAATTGTAGGTATTGTTAAAAAGAAGATGAACTTTTTTATCTCCCGTAAACTGGCGATAATAACTTTCGGTAAAGGTTGGTGCAGCTGCAATGGCAAACACGTAACCAGGATGGTTTTCGCTAATGCTTAACATCACCGGGAGTAAACGTTCTATTTCCTGCTTGCGACTACCAGGCAACAGAGCGATAATTTTTTCATCTCCTAATTGATGGTTTTCGCGAAAATTTAGATCTGGCGTAAACTGCGCAATTTCGTCTAATAAGGGATTGCCTACATAATCTACCTTCATGCCCCATTCCTTGTAGAAATCTACTTCGAAAGGCAAGATACAGAACATATGATCGACAACCTTTTTGATTTTCAACACCCGTTTTTGGTTCCATGCCCAAACCTTAGGCGAAATATAATAACATACTTTTATACCGTTTGCTTTTGCAAACTCCGCGATTTTTAAATTAAACCCCGGAAAATCGATCAGAATCAGCACATCGGGCTTCCATTGTAGAATATCATCCTTACAGGCTTTAAGATTTCTGAAAATGGTTCGTAAATTTAAAATCACCTCGGTAAAACCCATAAAAGCCATATCGGCATAATGTTTAACCAACTCGCCACCCTCGGCTTCCATTTTATCGCCCCCGAAATACCTGAACACCGCTTCGTCGTCCTCAGCTTTTAAGGCTTTCATTAAGTTGGCGCCATGTAAATCGCCTGAGGCTTCTCCGGCTACGAGGTAGTATTTCATGTTATAATTTTTATAGAAAAAACGTTATTATAAGTAAAAAAAGCGATCACTGTCAACGAAAGATTCTAGAAGTCGGCGTCATCTCGACCGTAGCAACGCGTAGTGGAGAGATCTTTGGACTATATTAAAAGATCTCTTCGCTACGGTCGAGATGACGATTCATTGTAACCTGTCATCCAGCTTTGTTTTTGGCTAAACACTAACTTCTCTTATATTCTTTCAAAAAACTTTATAAGCAAAAAACACAAAAGCGCATAAAAATGTTGCGGCCAATATGCCTCTTCCAATATTTTCTTTATTGTATTTAAAAAAATATTGCATGGTATAAGCATTTATTGCAATACCACCAATATATAACAAATCTGCTTTAGCGAGTGAAGCAACATGAGTAATGATGTACCAGGCAATAGAACAAAATATTGCTGGCACAAGCAAACCAATGCACAAACCTATCCATACAGAATTATTTAATCTTTTCAACCGATCAATCATAATGGCAAGCGCTTAACCTAGATTAATGCCATCGGGCGCTGAAACTTTAACTCCGGCACTTTTAGATTTCGTAGCATTATTACCGATAAAATCCCAGCTGTTTATTGCTTGTATCGCATGATGGGCCGTTAAATCAAACTGGACCGGAACAATAGAAATGTAATTGTTTTCCAGTGCCCAAACATCGGTATCTTCTCCTTTATCGAAATTTTCGAAAACACCGGTTAACCAATAATATGGTCGTTTGTAAGGATCAGTTCTTTCATCAAATTCTTCCATCCACTTGGCATTGGCCTGTCGGCAAACCTTAACGCCTTTTAGCTGATCGCCCTTCGGGAAATTCACGTTTAAAAGGGTTCCCTCTGGTAAACCATTCGCTAAAACCTGCTCACAGATGTTTTTAATGTATTTTTTGGTATGACTAAAATCAGCATCGGCTGCAAAATCATCTAAAGAGAAACCAATAGATGGAATTTTTTCTATTGCGCCTTCTACTGCAGCAGACATGGTACCTGAATAGAGTACATTAATCGAATTATTCAGTCCATGGTTAATTCCTGAAACGCATAAGTCAGGTTTTTTACCTTTAAAAATCTTATTTACAGCAATTTTAACACAATCAACCGGGGTTCCACTGCATTTATACATTTCTACACCTGCATAAAAATCAACCTTATCAAAACGGATCGGCTTACCTATGGTAATGGCATGTCCCATTCCGCTTTGCGGACTATCTGGTGCAACCACCACTACATTGCCCAGCTCCTGCATTACTTCCATTAAATTCTTTATGCCCGTAGCTGTAATCCCGTCGTCATTTACAACTAAAATATTTGGTTTTGTGCCCTGCTTTGTCATGCCGGTAAAAATACAGATTATAAATTCAAGGCACAATAAACCATGATTTATATGCTAAAATCATTTATTCCTAGATTTTTAGTTTTGAAATCAAAATTATTTCATTCCCTGCCAGAAAGCATATATATTTGAATAAATAACTTATTAAAAATGAAGGCTGTATTTGAGATCACGCTTAAACTAACAGGTACACACTCATTATCATAAACCAAAACCAATTCAATGAAATTCAAACTATTTACTTTGGCTTGTTTTCTAATTACAGGTGCTTTAGCAAAGGCGCAAACAACCTATCAATGGAAAACAGGAACATCTGGTGGCTTTAGCTACAGGTATGTAACCAACGATCCGACCAAAACACGTTTTTATACGCTAAAAAACGGTTTGACAGTAATTTTATCTCAGAACAATAAAGAGCCGAATATTACCTATAAAATGGCGGTAAGAGCGGGCAGTAATACCGATCCGCGTACCAATACCGGCCTGGCGCATTATTTAGAACACCTTTTATTTAAAGGAACGGATAAATTTGGAACCTTAAATTATGCCAAAGAAAAACCACTTTTAGATAAGATCGAAGCACTTTACGAAACATATAACAAAACTACCGATCCAGCTAAGCGTAAGGAAATTTATAAGGAAATTGATAAAACTTCGGGCGAAGCTTCTAATTATTCTATCGCAAACGAATACGATAAAATGATGAAATCGATCGGGAGCAACTCTACCAACGCCCACACCTCGGTAGAAGAAACCGTTTATGAAGAAGACCTTCCATCAAATGCCATTGATAAATTTTTGGCTGTGCAGGCAGAACGTTTCCGCGCGCCTGTTTTCCGTATCTTCCATACAGAATTAGAAGCTGTTTACGAAGAGAAAAACATCGGTATGGATAACGACGGCCGTAAAATGTACGAGAAAATGCTGTATGCTTTGTTCCCAACACATAACTACGGACAACAAACCACCATTGGTACCATCGAGCATTTAAAAAATCCATCCTTAATCGAAATCAGAAAATATTACAACAAATATTATGTGCCCAATAATATGGCCTTAATTATGAGTGGCGATATTAATTATGATGATTTAATCAAAAAAATCGACAAAGACTTCGCTTATATGGCACCTAAACCTTTGTCGCTTTATAACCCTGCACCAGAAAAACCGTTAACACAGGTTCAAACGGTTGATATTTATGGCCCAAGTGCCGAAAATTTATATGTTGCATACAGGGGTTTTGCCCAAAATACGCACCAAAGTTTATTGTTAGATTTAATTGGCAGCATTTTAGCAAACGGTAAAGCGGGTTTAATGGATATCAACATCAATAAACAGCAAAAAATGTTGAGGGCAAGCGCTGGTTATAACTCAATGAAAGATTATGGAATCTTCATTTTATCTGGCTCACCTAAAGCCGGACAAAGTTTAGAAGAAGCGCAAAAATTATTGTTAGAGCAGGTAGAACTGCTTAAAAAAGGCGAATTCGACGAAGGTTTGATTAAAGCAACTGTTGCGAACATCAAATTAGCGGAGTTACAGAGCTTCGATAATAACGATGTGCGTGCAGATTTCGCCATGAATGCCTTTATCCAAAACCGTGGTACGGAGTGGGATAAAACCCTGGCATCAACCGATGCAATGGTTAAAGTAACCAAAAAGGAAATTGTAGACTTTGCCAATAAATTTTTCATCAACAACTATGTTTCTATCTTAAAACATAAAGGCGAAGATAAGAGTATCATCAAAGTAGAAAAGCCAGCCATTACCGCTGTAAAAACCAATGTTAATGAGGTTTCTCCATTTACAAAAGACATCATTGCTGCTCCGGTAAAACCTATTGCTCCTAAGTTTTTAGATTATACAAAAGATCTTAATTTCGGTAAAGCAGGTATTGCCGATGTAATCTCGGTACAAAACACCGAAAACGGAATTTTCCGTTTAGGCTACCGTTTTGACATGGGCTCTTACAATTATAAATTATTGCCTTATGCTGCCCAGTATTTAGCTTTCTTAAGTACTGATAAATATTCGGCAGAAGATATCAGCAAGGCTTTTTACAACATCGCCTGTAGCTATAGCATAAACGTAGGTACCGATGTAACTACAGTTTCGATCAGCGGTTTACAAGAAAATTTTGATAAAGCTGTTGCCTTGGTAGAAGATGTACTGGCAAATTGCAAACCAAACGAAAAAGCCTTAGAAGATTTAAAAGGTCGTTTGTTAAAATCAAGAGATAATGCAAAATTAAACAAATCATCAATTCTTGGTGGTTTAATGAGTTATGCACAGTATGGTGCAGATAATCCTTTCAATTACGGATTAACTAATGATGAGATCAAAAATATGAAATCGGCAGATTTGATCTATATCTTACATAACCTTACCAATTACAAACACACCATTACTTATTATGGTCCTAAAACTTTAGCAGCATTTTCAGCTGATATTGTAAAAGCACATCCGTTGGCTAAAGAATTTACAGATGCGGCGCCAATTAAGAAATTTGTATACACCAAAACCGATTCGAACAAAGTTTACTTTGCCGATTACGATATGGTGCAGGCAGAAATCCGTTGGGTACGCAATGGAGGATTATACGATCCGGCCAACGCTGCAAAAATTGCCTTATTTAACAACTATTTTGGCGGCGGTATGGGCTCTGTAGTATTCCAAACCATCCGCGAATCTAAAGCCTTGGCTTATTCTACTTTCGCGGTATATTCTTCTCCAAATACCAAAGAAAAAGAAAATACCATTATCGCTTATGTAGGTACACAGGCAGATAAAATGAATGAGGCCGTTGCCGGTATGAATGAGTTATTAACCACTTTACCAGAGTCTGATAAATCATTTGCATTATCAAAAACCAATTCATTAAATGGCCTGGAAACCAGCCGTATCACCAAAGACGGAATTATCTATAGCTATTTGGCAGATAAAAAATTAGGCTTTGATCACGACTCAAGAGTTGATGAATACGCGAATTTAAAACCATTGACTTTTAATGATGTAAAATCATTCCACCAGACCAATCTTTCGGGCAAACCTTACAGCTATTGTATCGTGGCTTCAGAGAAAAAAATCAACATGGCTGATTTAGCAAAATTTGGTCCGGTAACTAAATTAAGCCTGGAGCAGATTTTTGGATATTAAAAAGGTAGAGGGTAGGAAGGCGGAAGGTTTAAGGTAGAACCTGATGCTTTAATATCAAAATTACCAGCGATTCCCGGAAACGGGGATCGCTTTTTGTTTAGTCCAATAGTTCATTGGCCATTGGTTCATTTGTCATTGGTTGCATAATGAGAAAAAACAATTGTGTCTTTGCGTCTTGGTGGTAAAAGCAATAATATCTTCCGTGTTAATCTGTACCTCCGTGGCAATTAAGTTCATTAGTCATTGGTTTCGTGATGTAGAAAAACAATTTTGTGTATTCGTGCCTTAGTGGTAAAAAACCAGTGCGTCCAAAATTTCTTTCACCGAAAATTTAGCCCCGCAAACAAACTCATCAGCAGCACCATAATAAATCGTTAATTCATCTCCGTTAACGATGTGGCCGTTTGTAAATACGACCTCGCCAAAAAAACCATGTAACTCATAATCTGCTGTTGGCACCATAATCGGCTCTTCGGTTCTGGCCAATACTTTAGATGGATCATTTAAATCCATTAGAAAGGCCCCTAAACAATATTGATGTTTTCCGTTTGCACCGTGATAGACTTCGAGCCACCCTTCTGCAGTTTTTATGGGTGCTGCCCCAGCGCCCACACGTGCACTATCCCAGTGGTTAGGCCTGGTTTTAATGATACACCTGTGTTTTCCCCAATGAATACCATCCGGAGATTCGGCCAGCCAGATATAATTTCCACCTAATGCTACACTACTGGGGCGGTGCAAAGCGTAAAATTTACCATTAATGCGTTCGTCAAACATGGCACAGTCTTTATTGTGCGGCGGGATAATCATACCATAACTTTGGAAGGTTTTCCAGTTTGTTGTGCTGCGCATCCCCACACCAACACCATGCCCAGAAACAGCAGTATAGGTTAAATAATAAGTATTGGCGATTAAGGATACGCGGCAATCTTCTATTCCAAACGCTTCGTCTTCACCTTCTCCCTGTAGCAAAGGATAACCTTCGGGTTCTTCAAAATGAACACCGTCAGTGCTACAAACCAATCTTAAATGAGATAGTGTGGTTAAGTAATCAATTCCTTTGTAAGTGATCACCCTCGGGTCGCCGGCATTGAGATCCGGATCGTTTTCTTCGATGGCTATAATTTCTATCCCAGCTTCGTTTAATACCGGAAACGAAATAATGCCTTCCTTTTGCTTTGGTCTTTCGGCTACACGGATCAGTAGCCAAATTTTTCCTTCAAACTTAAAAACGCCGGGATTGAGCAGACATACAATCTCCAGACCTTCCCTGCTGGGTACGAGATCTTTTGGAGATAATATTGGATTTTGAGGAAACCGCTGGGCTATATCGGCCATAAAAATATTTTTAAAGCAAACAGGCGACCAAAATTTGACCGCCTGTTCCGCTATTGAATTGATATTATAAGGAGTTTATCCATTTCACAAGTTCATCTCTTCCTTTTCCCGTTTTTTGTTGCAGTTTCCCCAACAATTCATCGTCCTGACCTTCTTCGTGTTTTAAATCATCGTCAGTTAAATCAGCATAAGCTTGTTTAACCTTTCCTTTTATTTCATTCCACTTTCCTTTTAATTCTAACTTATCCATGCTCGTATTTTTTTTGATTTAAACAATGTAATTTCTAAATCTTATAACAGTTTTCGCCACTATTTGTTTTGATTTAAGCATATTAAACCAAACAATGGGCTGATTTTGTCCTGATACACATGGTTTTTTACATATTTTTAATTACATTAAGAGTATCATTTCTATGAATGAATAAACATTATTAACTAAACTAACAATTTGATGAAAAAACTACTCTTATGTATGATTTTATCTCTCAGTGTAATTTCATTTGCTTTCGCACAAGGCAAGGTAATTAGCGGGAAAGTAACGTCGGCCTCAGGACCAATTCCAGGGGTTAGCGTATTTGTAAAAGGCTCACCATCAACCGGTACGCAGAGCGATGCCACCGGAGCTTTTAAATTAACGGTTTCGGAAGATGCCAAAACACTCGTTTTTAGCTTCATCGGTTTTAAGACCAAAGAAGTGCCCATTACAGGGCAAAGTGTTATTGTAAGCCTTGATGAGGAAAACAATACGCTATCGGATGTGGTGGTGGTGGGTTATGGAACGCAAAACAGAAGAGATGTAACGGGATCAATAGCGAAAGTAACAGCTGCTGACCTGAAAGACAAGCCCTTAACAACCATCGAAAGTGCTTTACAAGGCAAAGCACCTGGTGTATTTATCAACTCTAGCAGTGGCAAACTGGGTCAGGCTCTCCAAATCCGTGTGAGGGGTATTTCTTCTATTTCGGCAAGTAACCAACCTTTATTTGTTATTGATGGAGTTCCTATTGTAAGTGAAGCATTGGGAACCTATACAGAGGCTGATAACCCGCTTGCGGCCATTAGTCCTGATGACATAGAGTCGATGGAAGTTTTAAAAGATGCAGCATCTGCAGCGATTTATGGAGCAAGGGGATCGAACGGGGTTGTGCTGATTACCACCAAAAAAGGTAAACAAGGAAGAACCAATATCGATTTTGGATATTACGCAGGGTTTAGCGATCCAACCAAAAAAGGCGATTTTTTAAATGCTGACCAATACCGTCAATTATTAGATGCATCTTTTAAGTACAATAACTATGATGATGGAGATTATGCCAATGCTGCAGAAATGTGGAAAGATTATACAGGTACAGATGATTGGACGAGCAACAACAACACCAATTGGGTAAACGAAGCTTTTAGAAAAGGGCACACACAACAATATAGCTTAAATATTAATGGTGGTGATGCAAAAACAAGGTTTATGCTTTCGGGAAACTACAATAATAATGATGGGATTATAGTTAGCAACCGTTATGTACGTACTGGTGGCCGGTTAAGTTTAGACCATACCGTCTCGAAAATTTTAGATGTTGGAGGATCGGTCAACATCTCTAAAGTAGACAATTACCGTATTCCTACTGATAATGCCTTCTCCAATCCATTACAATTAAATGCTTTGCCACCAATTCAGCCCGTACGTGATGCATCAGGTCAATTGAATGGTTCTACTGTTTATTATAACAGTTTAATCGACTATGAAAATGGCAAAAATCTATCAACTACGTACAGAACTTTTGCCAATGCATATGCAAGCTTAAAAATCACACCAGATTTAGTTTTTAGAAGTGAATACGGTTTTGATTTCAACAATCTGGAAGAAGAACAATTTTTAGGGTCAAAAACTCAGGATGGCGGTAGTACAGGAGGCTCTTCTACAGATTACATGGCCAAATCCATAAACTTCAACACGAATAATACCCTTAACTATACCAAAACCTTTAACGAAAAACATAACCTGAATGTATTGGCCGGTTTCGCCTTTCAGGATACAAAATTCAGGTTCTCATC
Organism: Pedobacter ginsenosidimutans; assembly: GCF_001442625.1. Classification (GTDB taxonomy): domain Bacteria; phylum Bacteroidota; class Bacteroidia; order Sphingobacteriales; family Sphingobacteriaceae; genus Pedobacter; species Pedobacter ginsenosidimutans. The sequence goes on from NZ_LMZQ01000005.1 coordinate 228,642, forward strand.
TGTAACGGGAACTACACTACCATCCGATAATTTCACCAAAATTGCCAGTGCAGCGATAATTTCTGCTGGTACCTCTTCAGAAACCAGACATACTTTTGTTTCGTATCTGGCCAGGGTAAATTATAAATACGAAGAGAAATACTTGTTAAGTGCTTCGATAAGAACGGATGGCTCTTCAAGGTTTGGCGTAAACAACAGATATGGAACCTTCCCTGCAGTTTCGGCAGGCTGGATTATAAACCAGGAAGAGTTTCTAAAATCGAGTAGCTGGTTAAGCTTATTAAAGCTTAGAGGAAGTTATGGTTTAACGGGTAATGCAGAAATTGGCGATTTTGCCTCTAGAAATTTATATCGCGGTGTTAATTATGCTGGTGTTGGCGGCACACGCCCAAGCCAGTTAGGCGATCCGAATTTAAGCTGGGAAAACACAACCAATTATAACATAGGTTTAGATTTTGGTTTTTTCTCAGACCGGATTTCGGGTACAGTTGAATATTATAAAAAGAAAACAACAGATTTATTATTAAATGCACCAATTGCCGCCACAAATGGTTTTTCATCCATTACAAGAAACATTGGCGATATGCAAAACAAAGGATTTGAGTTTTCTTTAAATACCAGAAATTTTGTTGGAGAATTTAAATGGTCAACTTCTTTTAATATATCTTTCAACAAGAATAAAGTATTGCGTTTAGTTGATGATCAGCCTATTTATCCTGGTGGGAGGTTTTTGGGAAGAGTATCGGTTGGAGAGCCACTGGGCTACTTTTACGGAAAAGCATATGCTGGTGTAGACCCAGCTAATGGCGACGCACTTTATTATGTTGATGCATCAAGAACAAAAACAACTAATGATTATGCTGCTGCAGAAAACCAAAAGCTAGGCGATCCAAACCCTAAATTCTTTGGTGGCTTTGGAAATCATTTCTCTTTCAAAAATTTCGATCTGGATATTCAGTCGCAATTTGTTAGCGGTAATGATATTTACAATATGGCAGGTGTTTTTCAATCAGCAAACGGCGATTATTTTGACAACCAAACCATTGATCAGTTAAATTATTGGACACCTACCAACACCAACACCCCTATACCACAACCAAGGTTTGGTGAAGGAAATGGAACAAGTCCTTCATCCAGATGGATACAGGATGGGTCTTACCTGAGGATAAAGAGTGTAACCTTTGGCTATAACATCCCTAAAGCCTTTATAAATAAGTATAAATTACAGAATGTAAGGATATACGCATCTGCACTTAACCTATTTACCATAACTGGTTATAAAGGTTACGATCCAGAAGTGAATACCCCAAGTGGTGGCTCCCTCCAGTCTGACAACATTCAGCTCGGTCATGATTTTTATACTCCACCACAAGCAAGAACAATTACTTTCGGTGTAAACATTGGCTTATAAAAACATTAGATATGAAAAATTATAAAAATATATTAGCTGCATTTCTTATTGTTCTAAGCGCATCTGGCTGTAAAAAACAATTAGAAATAGATCCTAAACAAAATATAGATGCCAGTGTGGCATTAAATAATACTGCAGATGTGCAAAACGCATTAATTGGTGCATATACTTTCTTAGCAACTGGCGATCTGTACGGGACAAACCTCGTTTTTCTACCCGATCTTTATGCCAGTGATGATTACTTAACTTGGAGAGGAAGTTTTACTACTTACCGCAACATTGCTAGCAAAGCTATTGTATCAAACAATGCTGATGTAACCAGAACATGGATAACTGCCTATAGTACAATTAATACTGCGAATATTGTACTTTCTGCATTAAATGTAGTAAGTGATGCCAATACAAAAAGTATAATAGAAGGTAAAGCTTTATTTATTAGAGGGATTATGCATTTTGAGTTGGTAAGATTATACGCACTACCTTACGATGCATCAGGTACTAACACAAATTTAGGCGTTCCTATTATTACAAAGGCAGTAAAAACCATAGATAATGTAACGAACAGTGTTGCAAGAAATACGGTTGCAGAAGTTTATACGGCTGTAGAAAATGATTTAAAATCGGCCATTACAAAATTGGCTACAGTTGATGATCAATATGCTGCCAAAGCTTTTTTGGCAAGGGTTTATCTGCAAGAGGGTAAATATGCTTTAGCAAGGGATATGGCCAATGATATTATTACCAATAGCCCATATCATTTAATTACAAATTCTCTTGAAGCACCTTTCAGAACCAAAAATTCGAGTGAGGGGATTTTCGAAATCAAACAGAACGAACAAAGTAACGCAGGAACATCTAACGATGGCTTGGCAACTTTTTATGCCAGTTATCAAAATGCTACGGGTGGAGATGTTGGTAGGGCTGATGCATTAGTAAATACCATATTTTACGATTCGTTCGAAACTGGTGATAAAAGACAAACAGAAATGATTTATGATGGTACAGGTGCCAGAACAGGTCTTTTTACCAAAAAATGGTACAGCTTTTATGATAATATTCCTGTTTGTAGAATTACCGAACAATATTTAATACGCGCTGAGTGCAATTTTAGATTGGGGACAAGCGTCGGTGCTACCCCTGCAAGCGATATCAATACTTTAAGAACAAGGGCTGGATTAGGTGACGTTGTGCCAACATTAACAATTATCTTAAACGAACGCGAAAAGGAGTTAGATTATGAAGGTTTTAGGCTTCATGATTATAAACGCACTAAACGTTCTATCGGAACCTTTGCCTATGACGATCCTAAATTGGTTTTCCCAATTCCAGACCGTGAAATAAATGTGAATAAAGCTTTAAAGCAAAACCCAGGTTATTAGAAATGTAGCATTATAACAGAAATGCCCCAAAAATTTCGGGGGCATTTCTTTTTCTTAAAATTATGGTTAAAGCTTTTTGGCTGCTGCTATAATCTCTTCTACTACGCCTGGATCGAGCAACGTAGAAGTATCGCCTAAATTAGTTGTATCCCCTTCGGCAATTTTACGCAGAATTCTACGCATAATTTTGCCCGAGCGTGTTTTGGGTAAACCAGAAACAAACAATATTTTATCAGGCTTGGCAATCGCCCCAATTACACGGGTAACCGTTTGTAAAATATCTTTTTTAGATAATTCTGCTTCGCCATGCATTTCAGGGTAAATTACAAAAGCATAAATACCCTGGCCTTTTACATCATGCGGATAACCCACAACTGCACTTTCTACCACACCGGCATGCATATTAATCGCATTTTCTACCTCAGCGGTACCAATTCTATGTCCAGAAACGTTTAACACATCATCAACTCGACCTGTGATTCGATAATAACCATCTTCATCACGTAAACAGCCGTCGCCCGTAAAATATAAATTCTCGTAAGTAGAGAAATAAGTCTGTTTGCAGCGCTCGTGATCGCCATAAGTGGTACGCAACATACCCGGCCAAGGGAATTTGATACAAAGATTTCCCATTACGCCATTCCCTTCAATTTCATTACCATTTTCATCCACCAAAATCGGTTGAATACCCGGCAAAGGCAATGTGGCAAAGCTAGGTTTGGTTGGTGTTACCGTAGCAATGGGCGAAATCATAATGCCCCCCGTTTCTGTCTGCCACCAGGTATCAACAATAGGCGCTTTACCGTGCCCGATTTTCTCATCGAACCAATGCCATGCTTCTTCGTTGATCGGCTCTCCTACCGAGCCTAAAACGCGGATTGAGCTTAAATCTTTGCCGTTTAATGGATCTTCACCATAACTCATTAAAGAGCGGATAGCCGTTGGAGCTGTGTATAAAGTATTCACCTTGTGTTTTTCTACAATATCCCAAAAACGTGATGGTGTAGGATAAGTAGGAATCCCTTCAAAAAGAACCGAAGTAGCACCTTGCGAAAGCGGCCCGTAAACAATATAAGAGTGACCGGTAATCCAGCCGATATCTGCTGTACAAAAATAAACCTCGCCAGGCTGATAGTTAAATACATTCGAAAAAGTATAACCCGCATAAACCATATAACCGCCACAGGTATGCACCACACCTTTGGGTTTGCCGGTAGAACCAGATGTGTAGAGAATAAACAGCATATCTTCTGCATCCATTTCTTCTGCTTCGCAGATATCGTTTACGTGTTTAACCTCATCTTCCCACCATACGTCCCTGCCTTTCAACATCGAAACAGGTGTACGGATATGGGTTAACACGATACATTTTTCAACGGTTGGGCAACCAATTAAGGCATCGTCAATTACATCTTTTAAAGGAATCTGTTTATTGCCACGATAAGAACCATCTGCCGTAATCACTACTTTACATTGCGAATCGTTAATCCTGTCGGCAATAGATTTAGCAGAAAATCCACCAAAAATAACGGAGTGAACGGCACCAATCCTGGCACAGGCCAAAACAGCAATAGCCAGTTCCGGCACCATAGGCATATAGATACAAATACGGTCGCCTTTTTTTGCGCCGTTACGTTTTAAAACATTGGCAAAACGGCAAACGCGTTCGTGCAACATTTTATAAGTATAAGTAACACTTTCTTCTTCAGGATTATTAGGTTCCCAAACAATAGCAGGTTTATCGCCATTGGTAGCCAAGTGCCGATCTAAACAATTTTCGGTAATATTAAGTTTAGCGCCTTCGAACCACTTGATATTTGGTTCGTTAAAGTTCCAGGATAATACCTTGAACCAAGGTTTGCGCCATTGAAAGTTTTGCGCTACTTCGCCCCAAAACTGCTCTGGGTTTTCTACGCTTTTCTTATAATCTTCTTCGTATTGCTTAAAAGATGTAATTTGCATTGCTCGTTCTATATTTTGGATTAGTGGGGCTAATTTAAATAAATAATAATAAGGAAAAATAGTCTAATCGTATCAAAATGAATATCAAACGTTTGATCCGGAATATTTATTTTAATATATGTAATATATGAAGATTTTAATATTTGGCGTTTACAAACCTTTTCAGCCTATAAATATTAATTACAAAAATATTTAGCTGTACTATTGCTGTTTACAATTATTATTCAGATATTTGCACACTCTTAAAAAAATTAAGCGGACGATATTAACAACTATATTTACAAGTCATGTCAAGAGTTTGTGATTTAACAGGAAAAAAAGCAATGGTAGGTAACAACGTTTCTCACTCAAACGTTAAAACCAAACGCAAATTTTACCCAAACCTACAACTTCAGAAATTTTATATTCCTGAAGAAAACCGTTGGATTACGTTGAAAGTTTCTACTTCAGCGATTAAAACCATCAATAAAGTGGGCATTAGCGAAGCAATTAACCGTTTCGTAAAAAAAGGATTTTTGTAAAAAACATTAACTGTTGAGATTAACAGTTTTCAATTTATATTAAAATGGCAAAAAAAGGTAACAGAGTTCAGGTTATTTTAGAATGTACTGAACATAAAGAAAGTGGCATGCCAGGTATGTCTAGATATATTTCTACCAAAAACCGTAAAAACACTACTGAGAGATTAGAATTGAAAAAATTCAATCCGGTATTGAGAAAAGTAACCGTACATAAAGAAATTAAATAGGTTAAGAATAAAAGACCAAAGCTTAAAGACTAAAGCATTTTGCAAGTCTCAAATCTAATGTCTGATATCTCAAACCTAATAATTAAAATTATAAGAACATGGCAAAGAAAGTAGTTGCAACCCTTAAAACAGGTACAGGTAAAGAATATTCGAAAGTAATTACAATGGTAAAATCACCAAAAACCGGTGCTTACTCATTCAAAGAACTTATCGTACACAACGACCACGTAAAAGATGCTATTGCATCTAAATAAGGTTAATATTTTTTAATATTAAAAATATTAAAGGCCGTTCCGTTTTAACCGGAAGGGCTTTTTTTGTTATATAAAAATTTAGATATGGGTTTATTCGATTTTTTCAAAAAGAAAGAAACTGCACCTGAAGCTCAGGAAGCACTGGATAAAGGTTTAGAGAAAACTAAAGACGGTTTCTTTAATAAAATTACCAAAGCTGTAGCAGGAAAATCTTCTGTTGATGATGAAGTGCTCGATAATCTGGAAGAAGTTTTGGTTACTTCTGATGTTGGTGTAAGTACTACATTAAAAATTATCAAACGTATCGAAGAACGTGTTGCCAAAGATAAATACCTCAATACCTCAGAACTAAATTTTATCCTGCGTGATGAAATCCAGTTACTTTTATCCGAAAACAACAGTAACGATTTCCGTCAGTTCGAATATGGCGATCATAAACCTTATGTAATTATGGTGGTTGGCGTAAATGGTGTGGGTAAAACCACTACTATCGGAAAGCTGGCGCATAAACTTAAAGAATCGGGACTTAAGGTAGTATTAGGTGCTGCCGATACCTTTAGAGCTGCGGCCGTTGACCAGATTAAACTTTGGGGCGAACGCGTTGGCGTGAGGGTTGTGGCACAGGCTATGGGTTCTGATCCTGCTTCAGTTGCTTTTGATACCTTACAGTCGGCTGTTGCTAACGACGAAGATGTAGTGATTATTGATACTGCCGGACGTTTACACAACAAAATCGGTTTGATGAACGAGTTGGGTAAAATTAAACAGGTGATGCAAAAGGTAGTGCCAGGTGCACCGCACGAAATTTTATTGGTATTGGATGCCTCGACCGGACAAAATGCCTTTGAACAGTGCAAACAGTTTACCGAAGCTACTGATGTTAATGCATTGGCCATTACAAAATTAGACGGAACAGCAAAAGGCGGTGTCGTAATCGGAATTTCAGATCAGTTCAGGATTCCTGTTAAATATATTGGTGTAGGAGAAAAAATTGGCGACTTACAGCTTTTTGATAAGAAAGAGTTTGTGAATAGTTTGTTTAAATAAGCTAAATTTATAAATCAAATCATTATCGACCGTCATGCTGAATTTATTTCAGCATCTGCCATTGAGATCCTGAAATGAATTCAGGATGACGACCGCACCAACAAGACACAGACTACAAAAATGTTGTGTTTATAGAAAGATTAAGTGAAAGATGAATACCAAAATAGTAAGAAGTAAAAGCGCAATTAAACAACCCAAAATTAATGTAATTACATTAGGTTGTTCAAAAAACATATACGATTCGGAAGTATTGATGGGCCAGCTGCGTGGCAACAACTTAAATGTTGTGCACGAATCAGACAAGATGGGCAAAGATGATATCGTTGTAATTAACACCTGCGGTTTTATCGATAATGCTAAACAAGAATCAATCGATACCATTCTACAGTTCAGTGAACTAAAGGAAGCCGGTAAAATTGGCAAAGTAGTGGTTACAGGTTGTTTATCTGAACGTTACAAACCTGAACTGGAATCAGAAATTACCAATGTTGATGCCTTTTTCGGCACTAACGATCTGCAGAATATATTACATGAGTTGGGTGCGAATTACAAACACGAACTTATTGGCGAACGTTTGCTAACCACCCCTTCTCATTTCGCTTATTTCAAAATTGCCGAAGGCTGTAACCGCCCATGTTCTTTCTGTGCCATCCCTTTAATGCGTGGCAAACACTTGAGCAAACCAATGGAAGAATTGGTTAACGAGGCTAAAATACTAGCTAAAAACGGTACAAAAGAACTGATTTTAATTGCTCAGGATCTTACCTATTATGGTTTGGACCTTTATGGTGTGCGCAAGTTAGATGAGTTGATGCGTCGTTTATCAGATGTTCCAGGAATCGAATGGATCCGTTTGCAATACGCCTACCCATCTGGTTTCCCGATGGAAATTTTAGATGTCATGAACGAGCGCGATAACATCTGCAAATACCTGGATATGCCATTACAGCACATTACCGATAATATGTTGAAATCGATGCGCCGTGGTACCACCAAACAAAAAACCATAGATTTAGTCAATCAGATCCGTGATAAAGTGCCAAACATCGCCATGCGTACTACTTTAATTTGTGGCTACCCTGGCGAAACCGAACACGATTTTGAAGAAATGAAGGAGTGGGTTGCCGAAACCAAATTCGATCGTTTGGGTTGCTTTACCTATTCTCATGAAGAAAAAACGCATGCACATACCTTAGTTGATGATATTCCGGACGAAGTAAAACAACAACGTGTAGATGATATTATGGAAATCCAGCAAGGTATTTCTTTCGATATTAATCAAGAAAAAGTAGGCAAAACCTTCAAGGTGCTAGTAGATAAAAAAGAAGGCGATTTCTTTGTAGGTAGAACCGAATTTGATTCGCCTGAGGTTGACAATGAAGTTTTAATCGATGCGGCTACAGGTTATGCCGCTAACGGAAGCTTTGTTAATGTGAAGATAGACAGGGCTGAAGATTTCGATTTATACGGAACTATAGTTTAAAAAAACACAAAATACGAAACCCCAAAAGCAGTGCTTTTGGGGTTTTTGTTTTTATAAACATTTAATTATTCGCTTTCCGCTGTAGCGAATACCATCACATCTTCGTTTAAAGAATAGAACCAGATACCGATGCACCAAACCAGATTGATGGCTAATTGCAATTAAACAGAAATCCTTTAAACCTTAAAAATTATAACTCAATAATTTAAGCTAAATGAAAAAAATTCTATTTGTTCTCGTGCTCATTTTCATCACCAATTTAGGTTGCAAAAAAATAACCAACGGCGGCGGACTATGTGCCTGCTCTCCTATAAGTTATGACACAAGCTTAGGCTTGGTGATTAAAAACAGTGCCGATGTGGATCTCCTTAACCCTAAAACTACAGGTTTTTTAGACAAGACCCAGATTCAGCTTTATTCTAAAGATGCCAGCAATGTAATTAAACAAATCAATTTCGACATTCGCCAGCCCTTTACTTACACGAATAACTTAAAATTGGATTATTATCAACTTATTTCCTATGAAATAGGGCTTCAAGCCAAAAGCATAGATAATGCCTTTTATCTTAAACTGGGCGATAAGCTTTATGAGCTTAACCTAAAGGTGAATAATCGTGCGGTTGAAAAATTACTGATCGATAAAGTTGATGCTCCTAAAGAACTTCCGAATATTAACAGTCAGTATTTAAATAGCATTTACACCTTAAAGATATAAGAGGAAAAGAATTTTAAATACAAATAAACGGCATAAAAAAATCCCGATGACCTCGGGATTTTTTTATATGTTATTTTTTAGACGCAGGCCTGTTTTTAATCTGACTAGGTTTTAACCAAATTTTAGCGCCTTTAGAGTTCACATAATATTTTTCATTTTTTGCATTGATATAAACATCTGATCCATCCGGTGCCATTTTGCCTTTCCAGGTTTTATCAGCAACTTTCGAACTGCCTTTTACTGCTACTTCGGCAGTTTTATTACCTACAGATTTAGCACCTTTACTTATTGCTTTTCCGGTATGATCTAATGCTTTACCAACTTCAGTTTTTTTCTTTTCTTGAGCATTTACAGTTAAGGCTACACCTCCAAATAAGGCCAGCGTTAATAAACCCATTACTAATTTTCTTTTCATGACAGCTATATTTTGTTTAGAGAATAACAGTTGATCATAAGATTTGTTTTATTTCTGTTACACTAATAAAGATAAAGTTTTAAAATATTATTTTATAAGTAGAGAACCAATCAATGGTAAAAGATCTTGATTTACAAAAAAGCAAATAATTGCGCTAATTCGTTGAAGAGCTTCCCAATGGAAAGTCACTTAAAATGCTTTAAGTCAAATTTTTATTTTTTTGGAGCGCATGGCCACAGCAGCTATTAAAGCTTGTTCCCGTTCTTCGCTGTATCCTTTCGCTGCGCTCCAGGGATGCCGCTTCGCCCGGGGCTAAACAAATTGGTACTGCAAGAAAATACAGAACGCCTACCTACTTCTTTCGTAAGCATTCATTTTTTATTTCTTGCGCAGCCCTTCGTCCAATAAACCTTATTGAAGCGGTTATCCTTTTTGTTGTACCCCACAAACACCCCTCACTAACCATCACAAAAAGATACTAGCGAAAAGAAGGACTGTCCTAACCGAGAAGCAATGAACCTCCTTTACAAAAAACTAAATTTACATTAAAAGACTAAATGGCCATCAAAGCCCTGCCCCTAGTTTAATTTCTCGGCTAGTAATTTCATTTCAATGTGCGGCGAACGGTTTTCGTAAATAATACTGTGCACCGCCTTGCAAATTGGCATATCTACATTATACGCCTGATTTTTAATATGCATACACTTAACCGCATAATAACCTTCAGCAACCATATTCATCTCCAATTGAGCCGATTTTACGGTGTAACCTTTCCCTACCATGTTACCAAATGTGCGGTTACGGCTGAACTGCGAATATGCAGTAACCAACAGATCGCCAAGATATGCCGACTCCATAATATCCCTGTTGATAGGATGAACGGCATCAACGAAACGTTTAATCTCACGGATGGCATTGCTGATCAACACCGCCTGAAAATTATCGCCATAACCTATGCCATGACAAATACCACTGGCTACCGCATAAATATTTTTTAAAACTGCAGCATATTCCGTCCCGAAAATATCGTCTGATACGTTTGTTTTAATATAACGGGTGTTTAAAAACGAAGCGAAAGTGGATGCCTTTTCTACATCGGTACAGGCGATGGTTAGGTATGATAATTTTTCTAAAGCTACTTCCTCGGCATGGCATGGTCCGCTAACCACCAAAATATCATCATATGGGATGTTATAATTTTCGTGCAAAAATTCGCCGATAATCAGATTATCTTCGGGTACAATGCCTTTTATGGCTGAAATGATTTTTTTGCCCTTTAAATCTTCAGTGGTGATGGAAGCTAAAGTATTTTTTAAAAATGCCGCCGGGACGTTTAGAATTACAAATTCGGCAGATTTTATGATGGAATTGATATCTGAAGAGATATGGTCTTCCTGAGTAAGTTTAATCTCAACAGAACTAATATAATTAGGGTTATGTTTAAATTTTTTAATGTGCGCTATGGCAGCCTCGTTGCGCATCCACCAAAAAATTTCCTTTTCAGCTAAATTATCTGCAAGCATTTTCACAATGGCAGTCGCCCAGCTTCCGCCCCCTATCATCGCTATTTTAGGTACCATATTTATAAAATAAAAATCCCGGTTTAATGTTTTAAACCGGGACAATTTAATTATTTATTGTTGTTAAATATAGTCTACTTCTTAGCGTCTTTGCTAAACAATTGGTCTTTAGATGTTTTTTCTACAATCATCCCGTCTTTTAATTTGTTTTGGATGGCAGAATAAGGACCGGTAACAATTTCTTGGCCAGTTTTAACACCAGATTTCACGATAATAAACTGGTCATTTTGGATCCCTGTGGTTACCTCTGTCTTTTTAACCTTTTTAGTTTTAGCATCGTAAGCATAAATATATTGCTTCACTTTTTTATCGGTTAATTTAGATTTCTGCTTATCGGTATTTTCCTGGTTACCCTGGTTTTGACCAGCATCGCCAGATTTACCGCTATCGGTAAATACAGCCTGAATTGGAATAGCTAAACCTGTTAACGATTCGCTTTCGATATCAACTGTTGCCGACATGCCCGGGCGGAAAATAGATTGTTGTTTACCTGCTAGTTCTTCAGTAATTCTAATTTTTACAGAGAAATTAGTTACCTGATCTACTGAAGTAGATACCGCAGTACCTACAGCTGTTGATGAACTTGCAATTTCAGTTACTACACCCCTAAATTTTTTATCTGAGAAAGCATCAACCTCAATCGAAGCTTTATCGCCTACTTTAACACGGGTAATGTCGTTTTCGTTAACGTCAACATTAACTTCCATTGAAGATAGGTTAGAGATACGCATAATTTCTGTACCTGCCATTTGCGAAGTTCCTAAAATACGATCTCCCAATTCGATTGACAATTTTGAAACTACCCCATCAACCGGAGCATAAATTGTTGTTTTAGCTAAGTTTGCACCAGCTTCTTTAACATTTGCCCCTGTTTGCTCTAAAGTAAATTTTGCGCCGGTTACATTTTCTTTTGCACTGGCTAAATTTGCTTTAGCAGTTAGATAAGCTGCCTTGGCAGAATCGAATTCTGATGCAGAAATTACCTTTTTATTAAAAAGCTCTACATTACGTTTGTAAGTTGCTTCAGCATTTACAAAGTTAGCCTGGTTTTGTATCAATTGTTGTTGCGCTGCAGCCACACTAGCCCTTTGCGCATTGAAGGTAGCAACTGTTCTTTCATAGCCCGATTGCAAAACATCCGGACGTACTTTACAAAGCAATTGGCCTGCTTTAACAATATCGCCTTCTTTTACCTTTAATTCTACTACCTCTCCCGATACTTCAGAGCTTAATTTAACTTCTGTTTCCGGCTGTATTTTACCACTTGCGGTTACTGTTTCTACAACAGTTTTATCTGATGCTTTTTCTATAGTTACTTTTTCGGTCTTATTACCACCAATAACTCCGGCCAGTTTTAATATCACTAGAAGGGCTACAATAGCAACTACGGTAATAATAATATGCTTCAGTTTCATAATTTATTGTATTTCGTTTGTTTGTATTAAAGTTATCATGTTAAGGTTGAACGTTAATGTTGCACCCTGTTCTTCCAATATTTTAAGTTTAGAAAGTAATCTGTTTGCCTAAATAGTAATCAATTACTTTTGCTCTGAACAGAAGATCATATTTAGCCTGGATAAAATCTATCTCCGCTTTATTTCTATTGGTTTGGGCCGTGCTATAATCTAAAGAGTTTACTAAACCAACATTATAACGCTGCTCAATTACATAAAAGGCATCTTTTTGCGCCTGAAATGCATTCTGAGTTGATGAATAACGGCTTTCTGCGGCCTTTAAATCATATACTGCCTGAGAGATTACCTTGCTTAAATTATTCTTGGTAAGTTGTTCCTGTACCTGTGTATTCTGATAGTTAATTTTTGCTTTTCTAACATTTGTTCTCGCCTGGAAACCATTAAAAATAGGAATAGAAAGATTCAACCCAACATATTGGTTAAAGTTATCTTCTATCTGCGAACCAAATGCCTGTTTGCCTAAAACAGTCACAAAATCTGGCGCAACAACAGATTCGTTAGTAGTTAATGTTCTTCCAATTTCAGAGAATCCATTTGGGGTAATAGAAACTACCTTACTTCTACCGCTTGAAAAATTAGACCCTAAACCAGCTCCAATTGATAGTCTTGGGTAATAAGACGATTTTGCAACACTAACTCCCCTTAATGCAGCTTCAGTTCTTAATGATGCTAACTTAATATCGGGGAAACTGGTTACCGCACTGGTGAAAATTGTATTAATATCATAGCTGTTCTGCAAAGAATAGTTTTCTGCAATAGCAGGTGCCTTTACTTCAAACCTGTTTTCTGGTTGCATTTCCATCAATTGATTTAAAGTTAAATAAGATACCGATAATGTATTTTGAGCATTTGTAGTATTTAATTCGGCTGTTGCTACCTGAGATTTTGCCTGCGAAATATCGGCTAAGGTTTTATTACCGGCATCTAACAAAGCTTGTTCCCTTTTTAAGGTCTGTTTAGCCACATCTAACTGTTGTTGTGAAGCCGCCAATAAGTCTTTATTATACAGAATCTGCATGTATGAGGTTACCACCTGCAAAATTAAATCGTTTTTGATTTTCTCTACATTGGTTTGATCGGCAGCAAGCAAAAGTTTGTTCTGTCTAATCTGGTTTATTTTCTGAAAGCCCTGAAAAAGATCGGCACTTGCGCTTAAGCTACCATTGGCTGATGAAAATTGTTGTGAAATAAACTGATTGGTTGATGGATCGATGCTACGACCGAAGTTTTTATTATAACTAGCTGTTCCGTTAAGCGTTGGTAAAAGCGCATTTTTAGATTGACTTAACGTTTCATTGCTTAAAGCAGCACTAAATGCAGCCTGTTTGATCTGTAAATTATTTCTAAGGGTATTATCTACTGCCTGTTGGATGGTTAAAACTTGCTGGGCATTGGCATTACTGGCAAAACCGAGCGCAATAACAAAAGCAAAACCGGTAACTAACTTCTTCTTGGTAAACATCTTCATAATTTGTTTCAAATCTATATAAACAACTTTAATAATTTCAATCTGTACAGGCATTTAGTAACTTTACCGCTAAAATGTACCTGATCAAATCACCGCTTCTGCTAAAATGGTATTATCCATCACTATTATGGAATAAATCCCGCACCGAAAAAGTTATTTATTTGACCTTTGACGATGGACCTATACCCAATGTTACAGATTTTGTATTAAAAACTTTAAAAGTCTTTAATGCTAAAGCTACATTTTTTTGCATTGGCGATAATATTGTAAAACACCCCGAAGTTTTTGAACGTATAAAAAACGACGGACATGCCATTGGCAACCATACTTTCAACCATTTAAAAGGCTGGAAAACCGATAATGAAACCTACCTTCAAAATACACTAAAATGCCAGGAACTTACACAAACAAATCTGTTTCGTCCACCCTACGGGAGAATTAAGAAGTCGCAAATCTCAAATCTCAAATCTCAAATCTCAGAACTCAAAATCGTAATGTGGGACGTACTCAGCGGCGATTTCGACACTAAGCTTTCACCCGAAAAATGTTATCAAAACGTAATTAAACATACCGAAAATGGTTCTATAATTGTATTTCATGATAGTTTAAAAGCATTCGACCGTTTATCTTACGCACTTCCTAAAGTATTGGCTTATTTTAGTGAAAAAGGTTTTACATTTTCAATGCTTTAGCCTTAAGCTAATCTTGTGCCAAGGCGCTAAATACAACTCAATAAACTGAAAATCAATAAATTAATACCGAATAAAATAAATAACTGTTCAAAACCGCACAAATCTGTCCGAAAACGAACGGTTAACCCAGATATTAAGATGCTATTACCTAACTAACATCAGCCCCCTATTAACATTATTTTCTAGCGACCAGTTTTTAGCCTGTTTTCTTAACGCAATCGTCATAAGACTGTATTATATTTGTAATTTCATTCGAATTTGTTACGTTGTCCAAAGGACTCCTACGGAGAGCTTGTCGAAACGCCTTTCGACATATTTAAACAGATCCTTCGACAGGCTCAGGATGACAATTCTATATTTAGAAGACAGCCTCATCTTTCCTGCCAGATAAACCCAGAAATGAACAGGGATAACAATTATAATATAAAGCTGGTAAGCACAGAGATTTTAGGCTATACCAGCCCCTCTAAAACGCCACTAATCGCGTATTAACCAGCCATAATTTATATGTTTTTATGGCCTTTAATCCACATTCTTTTTTCTTGTTTAGAATAATTCCAAATTGTTTAATCGCCTGCCTAAATTGCATTTAAGGGTTGTTTTTTGCTATTTTTGTTTTAACCAAAAAACTGGGCCCTATTGGCTCAGTGAACGCAAATTAATATACAAAAACAGTATTCTTTTTTGTAAAAAGCGGGTGTACATTTTGTTGCACAATCTTATAACAAAAAGAATAAAATAGCTAAGATGAGTATTTATAACGATTATATCCAGGAGATTGAAGACAGAAAAGCTCAAGGTCTTCACCCTAAACCTATTGATGGAGCAGAATTATTAAGTGAAATCATCGATCAAATCAAAAATGTAAATAATTTTAACAGGACAGATGCTGTTAATTTTTTCATATACAACACCTTGCCGGGCACTACCGGAGCTGCAGGTGTAAAAGCAGAGTTTTTAAAAGAAATTATTTTAGGCGGAACTATCGTTGCCGAAATCACACCTGATTTTGCTTTCGAATTGTTATCGCACATGAAAGGTGGATCTTCTATCAAAGTGTTGTTAGACATTGCGTTGGCCGATAATGGTGATAAAGCCCATAAAGCTGCAGATGTACTTAAAACACAGGTTTTCTTGTATGATGCTGATACCGATCGCTTAAAAGAAGCTTACAACAATGGCAATGTCATCGCTAAAGAAATATTAGAAAGTTATGCCAGGGCTGAATTCTTTACTAAACTTCCTGAAGTACCGGAAGAAATCAAAGTAGTAACTTTTATCGCAGGTATTGGCGATATTTCTACAGATTTATTGTCGCCAGGTAACCAGGCACACTCTCGTTCAGATCGTGAATTACATGGCAAGTGCATGATTACGCCAGAGGCCCAGGAGGAAATTAAAGCATTGCAAGCGCAACATCCTGATAAAAGTGTAATGCTGGTAGCTGAAAAAGGTACCATGGGTGTAGGTTCTTCACGTATGTCGGGTGTAAACAACGTTGCACTTTGGACGGGTAAAAAATCTAGTCCTTACATTCCATTTGTGAACATAGCCCCAATTGTAGGTGGCACCAATGGTATTTCTCCAATTTTCTTAACAACAGTTGATGTAACTGGCGGTATTGGTATCGACCTTAAAAACTGGGTAAAGAAAACAGATGAAAATGGCAATGTTATCCGTAACGAAAATGACGAGCCGATTTTAGAGCAGGATTATTCTATAGAAACGGGTACAGTACTTACCATTAATACAAAAACTAAAAAATTATACAATGGAGATCAAGAGTTGATCGACATTTCAAAAGCATTGACACCGCAAAAAATGGAATTTATCAAAGCTGGCGGTTCTTACGCTATCGTTTTTGGTAAAAAAATCCAAACTTTTGCAGCTAAAACTTTAGCTATCGAACCTTCGTTAGTATTCGCCCCTGCTAAAGAGGTATCTATTGAAGGCCAAGGTTTAACGGCTGTAGAAAAAATCTTCAATAGAAATGCCGTTGGTTTAACACAGGGCAAGGTTTTACATGCCGGTTCTGATGTTCGTGTAGAAGTAAACATTGTAGGTTCTCAAGATACAACAGGTTTGATGACCGCTCAGGAATTAGAAGCAATGGCTGCTACAGTTATTTCTCCAATTGTTGATGGCGCTTATCAATCAGGTTGTCATACCGCATCTGTTTGGGACAAAAAGGCACAGGCAAACATCCCGAAATTGATGAAGTTTATGAACGACTTCGGTGTGATTACTGCCCGCGACCCTAAAGGCGAATATCATTCAATGACCGATGTTATTCACAAGGTATTAAACGACATTACTATTGATGAGTGGGCAATTATCATTGGTGGTGATTCGCACACGCGTATGTCTAAAGGTGTAGCTTTCGGTGCAGATTCTGGTACGGTAGCATTAGCATTGGCAACTGGTGAGGCTTCTATGCCAATTCCTGAATCGGTAAAAGTAACATTCAAAGGTCAAATGAAAGAACATATGGATTTCCGTGATGTAGTTCATGCGACACAATTGCAGATGTTGCAACAGTTTGATGGCGAAAACGTATTCCAGGGCCGTATCATCGAGGTACACATCGGTACTTTATTAGCTGATCAGGCTTTTACTTTTACAGACTGGACAGCTGAGATGAAAGCAAAAGCATCTATCTGTATTTCGCAAGACGATACTTTAATCCAATCGTTAGAAATTGCTAAAAACCGTATTCAAATCATGATAGACAAGGGTATGGACAACCATAACCAAGTACTTCAAGGATTGATTAATAAAGCGAACAAACGTATTGAGGAAATTAAAACCGGTATCAAGCCAGCTTTAATGCCAGATGATAATGCCAAATACTATGCAGAAGTAGTTATTGACCTGGATATCATCAACGAGCCAATGATTGCCGATCCGGATGTGAACAACGCAGATGTTTCTAAACGTTATACGCATGATACCATCAGAGACTTAACTTTTTATGGTGGCGATAAAAAAGTAGACCTTGGTTTCGTAGGTTCTTGTATGGTACACAAAGACGACTTGAAAATCGTTTCTCAGATGTTGAAAAACGTAGAGACATTAACTGGTAAAGTAGAGTTCAAAGCTCCATTGGTAGTTGCAGCCCCTACTTACAATATCATCGATGAGCTGAAAGCAGAAGGCGATTGGGAATACTTACAAAAATACTCTGGATTTGAGTTCAGCGACGCTTTACCTAAAGCTGCAGCGCGTACCGAATATGAGAACATCATGTACTTAGAACGTCCGGGTTGTAACCTTTGTATGGGTAACCAGGAGAAAGCGGCTAAAGGCGATACTGTAATGGCTACGTCAACCCGTTTATTCCAGGGCCGCGTGGTGGAAGATAAAGATGGTAAAAAAGGAGAGTCTTTATTGGCATCAACACCAGTAGTGGTTCTTTCTGCTATCTTAGGTCGTATTCCAAGTATTGAGGAATATAAAGTAGCGGTAGAAGGCATCAACTTAACCAAGTTTACGCCTATTTCTACAAAACAATAAGAAACAAATAAACATATTTATTGTTAATAAAGCACAAAGGCTGTCCGATAATCGGATAGCCTTTTTATTTACACTAATAATTGAATAGAATGGTTTTAAATAACATAATTTGACAAATCTTAAAAATAAGTATATTAAAAATTGTTTAATTTAGTTTGTGTTGTTATTGACAATAATTTTAAAAAAAAATAAAGTATGGCTTTTGATATAGACATGATTAAAAAGGTTTATGCAAACTTTGGCAGCCGCGTTGAGGCTGCGCGTAAAGTGGTTGGCAGACCTTTAACATTATCTGAAAAAATATTGTATACACACCTTTGGGATGGAGATCCTAAAACGGCGTTTAAACGTGGCTCTGACTACGTAGACTTTGCACCAGATCGCGTTGCGATGCAGGATGCAACAGCTCAAATGGCATTATTGCAATTTATGCAGGCTGGTCGCCCACAAGTAGCTGTACCTTCTACAGTTCACTGCGATCACTTAATTACAGCTAAAGAAGGTGCTGCAATAGATTTACCGCATGCTAAAACCGAAAGTGCCGAAGTTTTTGATTTCTTATCTTCTGTATCGAACAAATACGGTATCGGTTTCTGGAAACCAGGTGCTGGTATTATTCACCAGGTAGTTTTAGAGAATTATGCTTTCCCAGGTGGAATGATGATCGGAACCGACTCACACACCGTGAATGCGGGTGGTTTGGGTATGGTGGCTATTGGAGTTGGTGGTGCTGATGCCTGCGATGTAATGGCGGGTTTACCCTGGGAACTTAAATTCCCTAAGTTAATCGGCGTTAAGTTAACAGGAAAATTAAACGGCTGGACTGCTGCTAAAGATGTGATCCTTAAAGTTGCGGGTATCCTTACTGTAAAAGGTGGTACAGGAGCAATTGTAGAATATTTTGGTGATGGCGCCACTTCAATGAGCTGTACGGGTAAAGGCACCATTTGTAACATGGGTGCCGAAATTGGTGCTACTACTTCTACTTTTGGTTATGATGAAAGTATGGAACGTTATTTACGTGCTACGGGTAGAAATGAAGTTGCTGATGAAGCAAACAAAATTGCAGCATATTTAACGGGTGATGCTGAAGTTTATGCTGATCCGGAAAACTATTTCGACCAGGTTATTGAGATCGATTTAGATACTTTAGAGCCTTACCTAAATGGCCCTTTTACACCAGATTTAGCTACTCCGGTTTCGCAGATGAAAGTTGAGGCAGAGAAAAACGGCTGGCCTTTAAAAGTAGAATGGGGATTGATCGGTTCTTGTACCAACTCTTCTTACGAAGACTTATCAAGAGCAGCTTCTATCGCAAACCAGGCTATTGCAAAAGGTTTGGTAACCAAATCTGCTTTCGGTATCAATCCAGGATCTGAGCAGGTGCGTTATACTGCAGACCGTGATGGTTTCCTAAAAACTTTCGAAGATTTAGATGCAACAATTTTTACCAATGCCTGCGGACCATGTATTGGGATGTGGGACCGTACCGGGGCAGAAAAAGCAGAAAAAAATACGATTGTACACTCGTTTAACAGAAACTTTGCTAAACGTGCAGATGGTAATCCTAATACTTTCGCTTTCGTGGCTTCACCAGAAATGGTTGCTGCAATTGCAATTTCAGGTAATTTAGGCTTTAACCCGTTAACCGACACCTTAACAAACGATAAAGGCGAACAGGTTAAATTAGATCCACCTACAGGTTTTGAACTGCCAACAAAAGGTTTCGCTGTAGAAGATGCAGGTTATCAGGCACCAGCAGCTGATGGTTCATCCGTTCAGGTTTTGGTTTCTCCAACTTCACACCGTTTACAATTGTTAGATCCATTTACCCCTTGGGAAGGTACCGACTTAAAAGGTTTAAAACTTTTAATCAAAGCCAAAGGTAAATGTACAACAGATCATATCTCAATGGCTGGTCCATGGTTAAAATTCCGTGGTCACTTAGATAACATTTCTAACAACATGCTCATTGGTGCAGTTAACTATTTTAACGACAAAACAGATAACGTTAAAAATGAATTAACTGGTGAATACGGGCCCGTTCCTGCAACGCAACGCGATTATAAAGCTGCTGGCTTAGGATCTATTGTTGTTGGTGACGAAAACTATGGTGAAGGTTCATCACGTGAACACGCCGCTATGGAGCCTCGCCATTTAGGTGTTCGTGCTGTATTGGTAAAATCTTTTGCCCGTATCCACGAAACTAACCTCAAGAAACAAGGTATGTTGGGCTTAACCTTTGCAGATAAAGATGATTACGACAAAATCTTGGAAGACGATACCATCGATATCTTAGGCTTAACAGAATTTGCTCCAGATAAACCATTAACATTAGTATTACACCATGCCGATGGCACACAGGAGCAATTCCCGGTTAACCACAGTTATAACGATCAACAAATTGAGTGGTTTAAAGCTGGTGGTGCACTAAATATTATTCGCGCTGAAGCAGCGGCTAAGGCAGCACTTTAGTCATCCGAAGTCCAGAGTCGAAAGCCCGAAGTTTGGATGAAAACAATATCAATCCCGTTCTGTTAAATCAGAGCGGGATTTTTTGTTCTTTTACCAGATACCGCTTAAAACGATGTCTATGTATCCATTTTATCATATTGAGCTTGTCGAAATGCCTTATAAAATCATTTTAAAGAGTCCTTCGACAGGCTCTCCACAGGAATCCTTTGGATAGGGTGACAAATCTATTATTTAGGATTAACCTCTTTATTCTTTTGGAAAGCAGTTGCAGTAGGTCTTAGGTTGGGGTTAGTCCCGCTAATGCTGCTGCTGGTTGAAAAAACCAGCATTCGCGTATATCGGGTTTAGATAGCATAGACAGTGATGCTTTTCACTCAAAAAAGTACTTTACCAATAGGAGCTGCTAGAACACATGAGGGAATACTCTGCCTTCCTTACAGGAAATGGACTTTATAGCCCCAGGCGCAGTGGCATCCCTGAAGCGAAGCGTAAGGATACAGCGAAGCATGGGAACAAACCTTAATAGCTGCTACCGGCCCTGCGCTTCAAATGAGATAATAAATAATTGCCATATTTTTTGGAAAGCATTCTTAGAATATTTTCCTGCAAACAGTTCATTTTAAATATGGTATAAAGCGATATTTTGTTGTATAAATATGCATTGGGAAACATTTATAATCAATCATAAGTGAGGTTAAAAAGAAATGATCTCCGGTTTTCAATCGAATCTTAACATAGTGGTAATTTGTCCACAGAGCTGATCGGCGATTTGCAAAATCAAGATTATTTTCATGGTAAATTCCAATATGCTGTTCAATAACGTCAATATCCTTTTGCTTAAATTCAAACCGCTTGTTCTTATCTGAATAAAGATACAAATTAGAATTACCGAATATTATAAAGGTAGCTTTTCGATTTTTGATATAGTAAGTAATGTGTAAATAAAAAACGGGAAGTAAAAAGATGAATAAAACCGATAACATGTACCCAAAGAACCGGAAATCAACAAATGGCCACCAACCAAGCATATAAATAGCTAGTGGGGTTATGATTAATAAAATCCCTAATAGCCTACAATATTTTAAGGATTTAAATTGATGTTTAAGATCAATTTTGAAAGTTACATCCTCTTCAAAACTCATAACCACAGTCGTAACAATGGTGACATTTATTGGCCTTAATGGGTGTAGTTAGGGTTAAAAAGGAAAGTATAGTTGCCCAAATACTATATTTTTTATCGGTAGCCATTCCATAACCCACATTGGTAGATCCACATTTTTCACAAACTGTTTTATCTTCCGCTGATTCTTCTTCATCAACAATTTCATCTGATGATTCAAAAGCCAAACTATTGTCTTCAGCCAGTAAAGCATTAATGGCTTCTACATCTCTTTCAAAAACAATGAGTTTTACACCGCCTATTGCCTGATTGTAAAGCGGATTTAAAGTTGCAACATTTTCATCCGCCAGGAAACAGGCAAATCCACTGTCTTCCAATTTAGCCTTAATAATATTGGCCTCCATCGGATTATAATAGGTGCTGTAAACTACTGTTCTATCGTTCATCATCCAAACATAAGAATTTGTTTACTAAAATAGTCCTCGTTTGCAACGAGGATTAGTGAGATTTGCATTGTAATGCAACAATGAGAAAATACGGCGATCAAATCGCCTTTCTCCTCCGTCCTCGTTACAAACGATGACGATGTTTCTTTGTCTATTTTTTCAGGAATTCTTTCCACCAATATCCGGAATCTTTAATGGTACGTTCCTGAGTTTTAAAATCATTATAAATTAACCCAAATCTTGCCGTAAATCCTTCAGCCCATTCAAAATTATCCATTAATGTCCAGGCCATATAACCGGTTACGTTTATGCCTTCCTTTTTGAGTTTTAGGAGTGCATTTAAATAAAGTTTAAAATATTCGATCCGTTCAGGGTCTTCTATCCTACCATTGATCAATTTATCATGATAAGCAGCACCATTCTCCGTGATCAGGATATTTTTGATACTTGGGTAAGCGGCGAACTGTTTAACGATATTATAAAAACTATCAGCATTTACTTCCCAGCCCATTGCGGTATGAGGCCTTTTTCTGCTTTTGGCTTTTACCTCCCAGGCCTGAATAACCGGAATAAAGGCATTGTATTTAACCACCAAAGGAAAATAATTCTGAAGACCAATAAAGTCAAAATCAAACTTCATCCGTTCGTGAAGCCGCCAGGTACCATATTCGATCTGAAATTTCTCTAACACATCCCAATTGGCAGTAGGAAAACCCATGCCCTGTGTAGGTTCTACAAAAAGACGATTCATTAGGCAATCAACCCGTTTTGCAGCAAGAATATCACTATCACTCTGGGTACTTGGAATTACTTCCGAACAAGAAAAAGTAGTCCCGATATTAGCCTTGCTAATTTCTGCGCGTAAAATCTTGCCCCCATCTGCCTGGGCCAGTGCAGTATGTAACACTGCCGAAAAAAAATTACCTAATCCTGTTTTCCCTGGGGCATGAACGCCTAGCATATACCCCAAAGAAGTATAACCGAAAGGCTCATTCAAGACAATCCAGTTTTTTACCTTATCACCGTACGCTAAGGCGCAGATGCTCACAAAAGCATTAAAAGCAGCATTAATACTAAAGCTTGTCCAACCGCCCTCATCTTCTAAAGCCTGTGGTAAATCCCAGTGGTATAGCGTTATGTAGGGTGTTATTCCATGGGTTAAACATTCATCAATAAGGTTGTGATAAAAACGGATGCCTTCCTGATTAACTTCACCCCTACCCGCAGGTAAAATGCGCGACCAGGCAATAGAAAATCTAAAAACTTTAAAGCCCAGCAGTTTAACTAAAGCTATATCTTCGGCATATCGGTGATAAAAATCGCAAGCTGGATCTAGTTTGTGGTTCTTTTTTATTTTTCCATTTTTGGCGGTAAAGGTATCCCAAATGGAAGGGCCTTTACCATATTGAGTGGCTGTACCTTCTATCTGAGCGGCAGCGGTAGCCACACCCCACAAAAAATTTTGACCAAAATCACTTGCATTAATCATTCTTTATCAATTAATTGCCACAAGTTGCGAGTTTAATATTAATAAATCATTAAGCAATAAATTTTTAAAATAAAGATTTCTCCGCTGGGGTCGAAATGACGATTCTTCGAAATTATGGCGCTTTAACCACAGTAGTATCTTGTGCTACCATTGGTACTTTATAATTTCCGGTATCTAAACTTACTTTAGGGAATAGTTTTTTTATACTGGCTAAATCTGCTTTAGCTATCCTAGTTTGATACACGTACAAAAATTTTAAATTTTTTAGTTTCTTTAATTGATTAATCCCTTTTGCAGTAATTTTTGTCCCGACCAAACTCAATGATTGTAACTGATCTAAATCTTTCAGCGATGCTAAACCTGCATCTGTAATCTGGGTATTATTTAGGTTTAACCTGGTTAAATTTTTACAACCCTTTATTGCAGTTAAGGTTTGGTCGTTTACTTTATTATTTTCTAACTTAAGCCAAAGGAGCTGTTTTTCGATTGATTTTATCAGGTCCAAAACATCTTTACCCATCAATTGTGCATTGATAAAATTGGCCGAAAGATAATTGGTATTCTGGGCAACAGGAAACACGGTAATACCTGCATCGGTAAACTTTTTCAATACTTTATCATCAACTGCCGAAACCTCTTCAGTTGGAATATCACTGGCTTTGATTTGCTCATTCCCACTTTCGCCTTTTTGCAGGCTGGCTAAAATAGTTTTTATATTTTCTGGCTGGGGAAGATCTTTAAATTTCTTTTTAAAATCGGCGCCATTATCAATCCACCATTTTAACAAGGCGATCTCATTGGTGGTGAGTTGAGGTTTTTCTTTAGGTGCCATATGGTCTTCATCATTCAACGGCAATAAAATCCGCTTCATCAGCTCACTATCATCAGCTTTACCCTTTACTAAGGTGTGTCCATCTTCTCCACCTTTTAAAATATATTCTTCCTGGTCTAACCTTAGCTTGCCTTTCTGCTTTTCGCTGCCATGGCAACTATAACACCTATTTTGAAAGAGTGGTTGAATAGCATTTTGGTAAACAATGGCTTCCTGAACATTGGGAATTGGTGGTATGGCTGCACCGCCTTTTGTGTTGCCCGATTTTAACGGCGCGGTTAAATAATCAGAACCATGGGTTAAAGAACCTCCTAAATGCCCGGTAATTGAAATGAGCGCTATGAGAACCACCGCTATTGTACCTAGTATGGCATTTGATTTAACCTTTTTGCAAATAATCCACAATACAAAAGATAAAACAGCAACACTGATTCCCATCCATTGGTGATTACTCACAAGTTTACCGTCATAATCGCCACCATTGGCCAATAAATAGCCAGTAATGCAGGATACTACAGCACTTAACGCACCTAGAAGCAGCATAATAGGAATGGCTGGTTTTAGGTTGGTAAACTTTGCCGCAAATGATAAGAGAATACAAATACAGCCAAGTAACAAAATTCCGATAGGAAGGTGGACAAAAACCGGGTGAAAGCGGCCAAAAAACTCTAACATCTTATTGATATCTCTTTCTTAATAAATTCATCATGTAAACATTTATTGCCCATTGATCGGCAAGGGGTTGGCGCGTATAAGGCAAGGTAGGCATATAATCAGCCGGACCAAATTCGGTAAGAATGGTCATACGCTCGCCGTTTTTCTTTTTGCGTGCTATAATTTTATCCCACCAGGCCAGGTGTGCTTCTACCACTTTTGCCCATTCTGGTGCCCGTGGGTCGTTTACTTGTGGCCCTTCGGGGTGCCCAACCCTCGAGTGGATATGTTCTGCCTTTTCTAAAATAAAATCG
Organism: Pedobacter ginsenosidimutans; assembly: GCF_001442625.1. Taxonomy (GTDB): domain Bacteria; phylum Bacteroidota; class Bacteroidia; order Sphingobacteriales; family Sphingobacteriaceae; genus Pedobacter; species Pedobacter ginsenosidimutans. Next base: position 254,114 of record NZ_LMZQ01000005.1, read on the forward strand.
ATGGTCTGTTTCTGGTCAGACAATAAACTTTCGTGCACATTACACCAATGCGAAATATCTAAAGTAAATCTTAATTCTGGATTTTTTTCAGCAAAATTTTTAGCAACATGCGCAGCAAACATCATACGGCTACGATGTGTTTCATGATAAACCGGTATGCCAGACGATTTACTTTTGGCCGTTGCGTAATCAATAATCTGTTTATTCTCTTCGTAGGTGAAATAATCTTTTCCCGAATGGCAATTAATGTAAACAGGTTTTTGATAAGTATTGGCACAAATAGCATCTAAACTTTTTTTGAAAGAAGTTAAGTGCTCAGTTATGTTCGACTGCGATCCGGCGCATAAAAACCCTATTTCCAGTTTATGTTTCTTAACTGCATCAAAAAGTTCTTTTATCGCTTTATCCTCACCTGGCCACCATACTTCAATGCCTTCATATCCTTCTTTTTTGGCTGCTGCGCAAAACTCATCTCTTGTGCCTCCAAAACCCCAATCGGTTTGCATAAATAATAATTCGTAGCCAGCTTTTGCTTTTATATTTTTAAGTTCGTTGCCGCTCATATTTTGGACTGGGGCTAAAATTGATGCTGCCGTTACAACAACTGTATTTTGTAAGAATTTCCTTCTGGTTTGGTTCATTGGTTCACTTGTTATTGGTTCATTTGTAGATTGGGCATTAGTTTATTGGTAACTGCCAATTGAAAATTGGTCACCGCAGACTCCGGACTTCCGACTCCTGACTTAAGCTACAATCTCTGATATCACCTTACCTGCCACATCAGTTAACCTAAATGGCCGTCCCTGGAAAGGATAGGTAAATTGTTCGTGATCGAAGCCCAACTGGTTTAAAATAGTGGCTTGAATATCGAAAGCATCAACTTTTCCACTTATAGCACTATATCCAATTTCATCTGTTTCGCCGTGTGTAAATCCTTTTTTCACACCTCCACCTGCCATCCATATGGTAAATGCTTCTGTATGATGATCTCTCCCTTTAAATGGATTTTGAATACCATTTCTGTTTTCCATCATCGGAGTACGCCCGAATTCACCGCCCCAAACAACCAGGGTTTCTTCTAATAAACCGCGTTGTTTCAAATCGAGTAATAAAGCAGTAATTGGTCTGTCAATGGTTCGGCATTTATTCTTCAGTCCGATGTTAAGTGAGTTGTTCGGATTATCGCCATGTGCATCCCATCCCCAATCGAATAATTGCACATAACGCACCCCTTTTTCTACCAGTTTACGGGCAAGCAACACATTATTGGCAAAACAAGCTTTACCTGGTTGTGTACCATACATTTCGTGAATGTAGGCTGGCTCATCATTGATATTCATCACCTCTGGTGCCGATATCTGCATGCGGTAAGCCATTTCATACTGAGCTATCCGCGATAAAATTTCAGGATCATTATACTCTTGATATTGTTGCTCGTTGGCTTTATTAATGGCTTCGATAGACGCTTTTCTCAAATCCCGGTTCATTCCGTCCGGATCTTTTATAAATAGTACCGGATCTCCTTCACTTCTACATTGTACACCTTGATAAACAGAGGGTAAGAAGCCGCTTCCCCAAACACTTTTTCCTGCATCAGGGAAACTACCTCCACTGGTCAATACTACATATCCCGGTAAATTTTGGTTTTCTGACCCTAAACCATAAGTTACCCAGCTTCCCATACTTGGTCTGCCCAACCGCGGCGACCCTGTATGTACCAACAGCTGCGCCGGAGCATGGTTAAATTGATCTGTTTTTACAGCTTTCAAAAAGCTTACCTCATCTACCATGGTAGAAAAGTGTGGTAAATTATCACTCACCAAGGCGCCTGATTGGCCATATTTTGCAAAATTGGCCTGTGGCCCCAACATTTTAGGTACCCCGGTTATAAAAGCAAATTTTTTCCCGGCGAGTAATGATGGAGGGCAATCCTGGCCGTCCATTTTCATTAACTCTGGTTTAAAATCAAACAGTTCTAATTGAGATGGAGCACCTGCCATGTGCAAATAAATTACACTTCGTGCCTTACCCACAAGCGGTGGCGATTTTGGCAATAACGGATGTGCGGGATCGTAAGCGATCTTTGTTTGCGGACTCGAAAAAAGATTACCACAGCTACCCAATAACGAACCCATTGCCAAAGCACCCAAGCCCATCGCACTTTCTTTTAAAAAATGGCGTCGCGAGTGCAGGCGTGCATTTGCTTCATGTGCTTCTTTAATTAACCTATGTGCGTTTAATTCGTCTCTTGTCATAACCGATCAAATCAATTTTTGGTAACCACTTCATCCAAATTAAGCATTGCATTGGCCACGAGTACCATTGCCGCTTCTTCTGGCTTAAATTTCTTTTGTTTATCACCCATAAATGCCGATACACTTGCCGAATTTTTTCTAAACTCGCCAAAAGCTTTGGCATACAGGTCTTCGAATACTTTTAACCTATTTTGAGGGATCGTTTTATATAGGATCAATTCATAGCCTTTAGCAATTTTAGATTTGCTCGTGCTTCCTCCTACTTTTTCCATACGTACAGCAAGTTTTCTTGCCAAATCGATATAAACACTATCGTTTAAGGTTACCAGGGCCTGTAAAGGGGTATTGGTCCGGATACGGCGCGGACTACAAACCACTCTCGATGCTCCATCAAAAGCAATAGCTGATGGATATGGAGCTGTTCTTTTCCAATAGGTATAAATTCCCCTGCGGTATTGCTCTTCCCCACCACTTAACACCCACTTAGCACCATTATAAGGCGAGAACCAAATTCCTTCAGGCTGCCAGGGCATTACCGGTGGTCCGTACATTTTATTACTTAATACCCCACAAACGGCAAGACTCTGATCTCTTATTTGCTCAGCGCTCAACCTAATCCTCGAACCCCTGGCGTAAAACTTATTAAACAGATCTTTTTCTTTCAGTTCTTCGGTTACCTTACTGTCTTGCCTGTAAGTAGCCATCATCACCAGTTCTTTCAACATTTTTTTAACGCTCCAGTTGTATTTGTACATAAACTGATAAGCCATAAAATCTAAAAGTTCCTGGTGGGTAGGAGCCATTCCCTGGGTTCCCATATCTTCTAAAGTTTCTACCAAACCGGCTCCGTACAACTGCTCCCATAGCCTATTTACCATTGTTCGCGATACAAGAGGATTTCTTTTATCGGTAAGCCACATGGCTAAACCCATCCTGTTACTAGGTGCATTTTTAGGCATAGCAAAACCCAAAGAATTAGGTACACCAACTTTAACCTCTTTGCCTTTCGAAGTCCAGGCACCACGCTCAAACACATAGTTTTTACGTTGCATGCTCAATGGATTTTCGACCATAATCGGTGTGGTTGGCACCTTTGCATTCATTAAATCAGTAAATATTTTTTTATTGGCCAAGTACTCAGGTTTACCTTTTCCGGGAAACTGTTTGGTAAAATAAAACCAATCGAAGTACACCATAAATTCGTCAGGATTTTTCACCGAAGGATTGGTGTACTTTAAGTACACATCCTTTACCCCGCTTTGCTTTGCAAAATCTATTTCTACATTTTCATAACCTTTAGTTTGGGCAAGCTTCCACGATTTTACAACAGGACCGTTTGGTGAGCCTAAATGTAAACTCATTGTACCATCAGGTTTACTGCAGTTGTAGCGCAAAATCAACTGATCAACATGGTTAAGATCAACTGATTTTAATCTTGCTGTAGAGCTATTTTTAAAATACAATGCAATGTTATTATTACCGATTACCGAATTAACCAATTCATCGGCCGTTGTAGAGTTTATTGCCGGCTGACCCGTTTTTAAGAATAAATCAACTTCGGCTGCTCTTTCTTTACCCGAAACAGTTTTAACCCAGCTGGTTAAATGATTGAGCTCGTTTTTAAGGCTATCATTAAAATCTTTAAGTAATGGGTATTCTGCAGAAACGTCTTCATCCCTTGTATTGTTAAAATACGACATGAATTTATAATACTCATCATGTTTAAAGGGATCGTACGGATGGCTATGGCATTGTACGCAAGAAAAAGTTGTACTCATTAACCCTTCCCAGGTGGCATTTACACGATCTAAAACGGCCGCTGTTCTAAATTCTTCATTATTGGTCCCCCCCTCATCGTTGGTTGGGGTATTTCTGCTAAAAGCCGTAGCAATATACTGGGCATCAGTTGGATTTGGAAATAAATCTCCGGCAATCTGATCGGTAATAAATCGATCATATGGCATATCACGGTTAAAGGCCTTAATCACCCAGTCGCGATAACTCCAGATGTTTCGGTTAGGATCACTCTCGTAACCTTTAGTATCGGCATAACGTGCTATATCCAGCCACATCGATGCCCAGCGCTCGCCAAATTTAGGCGAAGCCAGCAAACTATCAACCAGCACATTGTAGGCCGCCTGTTCATCTTTACTGTTTAAATAAAATTTGGCCAGTTTATCTGATGGGTAAGTACCGATCAGATCTAAACTTACTCTCCTCAACAAGGTAGCCTTATCAGCAGTTTTAGAGGGCTCCAGTTTATTTTCTTCAAGCTTTGCAAAAATAAATTTATCCAGATCGTTGCGCACCCAATCATTATCCACATCTGGCAATTCGGTCGGTTTTACACTAACATAAGCCCAATGGTTGCCCCATTTTGCGCCTTGTTTTATCCAACCACTCAAAATATCAATTTCATCGTTATTTAAAGCGGGGTGTTTATATGGCATCCTTTCTTCAGGATCGTTTGATTTCAAACGTTTGATAAACTCGCTATCCTCAGGATTACCTGGAATAATTGCCGGTTTGCCACTCTTGGTTTTAGCCAAAGCCTCTTCCCTAAACAACACACTAAAACCACCTTGTTGTTTAACCCCACCGTGACAGGAGATACATTTTTTATTTAGAATGGGCTTAACCTGTGCGTTAAAATCAATCTGTTTCTCCGAAGAAAAAAGTGAAAAGGCAATTAAGGCGATTGCAACCAGCACAAAGCCAGAGGCGAATAGTATTTTCTTGTTCAATAACATTTGGTTAAAAATAAACTTATGCTAATTTTTAGACCCCTTAACTTGTATACAAAGTTAAATTAAGCTAAACATTTATCAAAAATTACAATAGAGGCGGCTATTAGACTAAATCGCTAAGATTTCGCTTCCTTTAAATCAAAGATCAAGAAAAAAATAAAACACAAAAATGTATTAACTTGCTCAAAAAATGGATTATCTTACTTTTTATTAAGAATTAGCAATGGAGAAACGCCAAGTAGGACAGAAAAATAGTTTTGATTTTCAGAAAGCCTTTATCATTCCCAGGAATGTACTAATAAAACAATGCACTAAAAATGAAATCATAAACAATTTATTTATTACCGACATTGGTTATTACCGTAAGGCATTGAATCACTATATAAAAAGGAATAATGGTTCGGAACAGCATATTTTGATTTATTGCGTAGAAGGAAAGGGAAACGTAGAATTTCACGATACTAATTATCATATTGAAGCAGGTAATTTCATTATTATCCCAAAAGAAACAGCACATACTTACCAAGCTGACCCAACGTTACCATGGACTATTTATTGGTTCCATTTTTCAGGAACCGGTGCTGATCAATTGGTTGCTTCGTTACAGAATTATAAGGCTTATGCGGGGTTTAGTGAAGAACGGAACATGTTATTCGATACTATTTACAACCGATTAGAAAGAGGTTTTAGTAGAGAAAATATAATTTACTCAAATTTATGTTTCCACCAATACATTGCTGAAGTTGTTTATACCGATAAACATCTCGTTAACGATAAAATTATGGAACCTGATAAAGTTGAAGAGGTTATAGATTTTATGCGGAAAAATATTGAAAAGATGCTTAGTTTAAAGGAAATGGCCTTGGCTGTTTACCTTTCACCTTCCTATTTATCAGCCATTTTTAAAAAGAAAACAGGAACCTCACCTATCGATTATTTTAACCAGCTCAAAATTCAGAAAACAACACAATATTTACTATTCACTAACCTGCGGATTAACGAAATTGCACAAAAAGTCGGCATTAACGATCCTTACTATTTTAGCCGGCTCTTTTCAAGCATTATGGGCATTTCGCCAAAACAATACCGCGATAATAGGTTTAAGTGATGTTTTTTTTCGGCAGTCGGATGTTACCATCTACCAGAATATTTATCTATAATTATCTTTAAACTCTTATGTATCAGATGGTCACATCTGACACCACGAAAATAGTAATATCCAACGCCACACCACCAACATTAATCCAACGTCAAGCCAATTTCCTTCAGCAAAATAGCTGCATTAAAAGTCTTACATGGTCCGTGTTTTAATAAATAATCAAATTTCATTTCGCCTTCGGTAATCTGTATATCGAAATGGAAATTACGGACGGTTTCGGGGTGATCGATAATCAGATCTGCCAGTTGTAAATCGTGTGTAGCAAAAAGTGCAGGTGTTTTTTCGGTAATCAGCTTTTGTATAAAAACTTTTGAGCCCAAATATTTATCCCGACTGTTTGTACCCCGCAGCATTTCGTCAATCAATACAAAAGTATCTTTGTCTTTAACTACATTATCTAAAATCATTTTCAGACGGTTTAACTCTGCCTTAAAAGTTGAGGTACTTTCATTAAGCGAATCTTTAATCCGCATATAGGTATTGATCGAAAAGACCGATAATTGCATGGTTTTGGCACAAACCGGCGCACCGGTATAAGCCAATATCATATTAATACCCAAAGTACGTAGAAAAGTGCTTTTACCGGCCATGTTAGAGCCCGTTACAATATCTACAGTTGGTTTTCCTTCTAAATGAAAATCATTATCCACCCGAACTTGCTCGTTAATAAGCGGATGGCCGATATGAGTGGTGGCTAATGCAAACTGATCTGTAATCACCGGAAAAACCCAATCTGGCTGATTATAGGCTGTTGTGGCCAATGAAATCAGTTCTTCAAAATCGCCTAAATGGTCAAGAGCTGAAATCACATCCTTTGATGATGATTTATACCAAATATCTAAACTGATGCAGCATTTTAAATCCCAAAGCAAAAGTGCGTTCAATACACCACCAACCAGGAGATTCAGCCTGGCATCAAAATTCTGGATAATTTTAGATAGGCTTTTAATTTCTTTGCTTACCGGGATTTTTGAATCTAATAAACTTAAAGTATACGAACTTTTCCAGCTTTGATTCTCTGTCCATAAAATAGCGCTTGCATAACCGTTTAACAGATTAGAACTTCCGCCAAAGGTGTAAAAAACCTTGTTAATTTTTGAGCCTAATAAAACATTCCACCCTGTGTGGATCACAAATAGAAATGCCAATATTTTCCAAAAAGCAGCGCTAACAAGAAGTGCCGCTAAAATTAAACCAATTGAAATATAAGGCACCAGCTTTACATAAAACCTCAAAAAACTGCTTTTTACAAATTCCAATTGTGCACCCAATTGGTGTTTAAGCTGAACTTTAATCTGCTCTATTTTATTGGGATCATAGCCATGCAGATTAGCCCTGAAACTATAGGTTTCTGCTATCTTTTCCCTTATTTCACTTATAGCTTCCTGGCGAAGTAATATCTGATCTCTGGCCGATTTTTCTGCAAAATTTTTAGCCAGTAGATTATTTCCGCTTTTGGTACTACAACGATTAATCAGTGCAAACAGAGATGCGCTACCAAAAATATCAAGATCAGAAGTATAAGGATGCAGTTCAGATTCGAAAGCCTGACCATGATCATAGCCATTCGCTGCTCCGTTTAAAACATTCCATTCATTCTGATAGACCCATAAAAGTTGTTTTTTATAATCGATTTCGCGGTCTAACTTACTTTGTCTCCGGACAACAAAGGCAAAGGCGATTATGGGCGCCAATAATGCAAGTTGAATTAATGTACGTAAATCATCATCTGCAGACTGCAACAGTAGAACAAAAAATAAAATTTCAGCCAGGAACAGACCAATCCTGACGAGGGAAAGTTGATCGATTATTTTTTTGGTCTGTGCTATATCAGCACTAACCTGCTTATTTTTTTTGTCGTAATCGGCTATTATTTCTGCTTGTTGTTTTAACATGATATCGCTTCGGTGTATATATTTTCGAAGGTATAAGATCGATAGATTGTCTTTTTTGTTACAATTTTCTCTAAGTTTGAATCTCGAAATTCTAAAGATAGGCAAAATATTAAATGAAGATTACACTGATCGCCATTGGCAAAACAGAAGATAAATATCTAATTGAAGGAATTGATAAATACATCAACCGTTTAAAGCACTATATTAACTTTAGTTTTTTGGCTTTGCCAGATGTAAAGAATGTTAAAAATCTTAGCGAAGCCCAGCAAAAGGCAAAAGAAGCAGAATTGCTGCATAAACAAATTAACAATGGCGATGTTGTTATTTTATTGGATGAAAAAGGGAAAAAATATTCATCAGTAGCGTTTTCCAATTATTTAAATAAACAGATGGTTGGTAGTGTGCAACATTTAATTTTTATTATTGGCGGCCCCTATGGATTTGATGAAACCATTTACAAAAGAGCAAACGGGTTAATTTCGCTTTCTGACATGACCTTTTCTCATCAAATGATCAGATTGTTTTTTGTAGAGCAGCTTTACCGGGGATTTAGCATTTTAAAAGGAGAACCTTATCATCACGCTTAGAGATGGAAAATGTGAATGAGCTATGGAAAAGGCGAATTAAAATCATCATTAAATAAAAGAAATTATGCTATTAGATAAATATAAACGGGAATACAGGTATAAAAGCAATCAGAACGGAAACAATAAATACCTATGGATCAGCATCATAGCATCATTGGTAATTATAGCTCTGCTTTATTATTTCTTCGATTAAACCCACAAAAAAACACCAGACAGGTTGCCTGGTGTTCGCTATCATTTCTGTAAATAAAGCTTAAACGCCTTTTTTACTGGTCATACTTGCTTTTTTAGCTGGAGCTGAAGTTTTAGTAGTTGCTTTAGCACTTGCTGATGCTTTAGATCCTGTAGCTTTTTGTTTTTTATCTGAAGCTGCTTTTTCTTCTGATAACTTAACCTCTGCTGGTGTACCTGGTGTTTCTGGAGTTTCCTCAGTAAACAATGGCAGATCTTTTAATAAGTTATACCAAGTGATAATCTTCTTCATATCAGAAGCATAAACTTTCTCCTGATCGTGACCTGGAGCTACTTCAAGAAAGTAAGCACGTAAATCGCCTTTCAAATCCGGAGTAGATCCTTTTGCTGAAATTTTAGCAAAAATATCTGCCAATTTAATTTCCTCATCTTCGCCATACACAGTAATATCTTCTAACGAAGCTAATTTTGTGTTGGTGATGTTGGCTACAACTTTAGTTTTTTGAGCATCTAAGCCCTCTAAAATGTAACCTACTTTATTTTGTCCAACCAGTTTAAATAACCCTGGTCTGCCAGATACGGCAACAATTCCTCTTAAATTCATATTTTTTTTGAGATATGAGATTCTAGATATGAGATATGAGAAATCACTCAGATCAAATAACTAAAACTCTTTGTTCAATTATTAAATGAGATAGAGCATCAATCAGAGAAATCAAGTCTCAAATCTAATGTCTCAAATCTCGTATCCATTTTAATCTTCTAAAACTTCAATGTTTAAAATCTTATCACCTTGACGGATATCATCTACAAGGTCTACATTCTCAACCACTTTACCAAAACAAGTATGGTTACGGTCTAAGTGAGCAGTATTTGTTCTGCTGTGGCAGATAAAAAACTGTGAACCACCAGTGTTGCGGCCAGCGTGAGCCATAGATAAAACACCACGATCGTGGTATTGATTTTCTCCGTCCAGTTCGCAATCAATTTTGTAACCTGGGCCACCAGTACCTGCTAAATGTGCTTTAGCCGGGTCTTTTGAATTTGGGCATCCGCCCTGAACCATAAAGTTAGGAATTACACGGTGAAAAGTTACACCATCATAAAAGCCTTCTTTAGCTAGTTTTTTAAAGTTTGCAACGGCTTTCGGCGCATCATTTTCGTAGAATTCTACAGTCATTTCGCCTTTTTCTGTTTTTATTATTGCTTTACTCATATCAATATCGGTACTAATTTTAAATTTTATTCACCTAAAAAACAATCGTATTTTTTTAGTAGAGGGCAAAAATAACAAAATTGTATAACTTATAACATCATTAAATTTTTCTATACAGTTTAAATGCGGTATTTTAGTGTTTTAAGCATACCGATTTGATAAAGAAATATTATATCCTGCTCATTTGCCTGCTTTGCTCCCAGGGGCTAAGGGCTTCTTCTTTGTTGATTTACATGGATGAAGACCAAAAGAACCACCTTAAAGCATATGGTATTGCCTATTGGACAATCAGCAAACAACTGGAGGTAGATTGGCTCTTAAACTATCGTGGCGGAAGCTTTTTAATTAAATACAATAAAACAGTTGAAGATGAACTTAAAATCCGTGGCGTATCTTACGAAGTAATGGCCGATGGAAAGGTGACCAACCTTTTAAACGAAATCAGCGATCCTGCGGTGAATATGGAGATGGTTAAACTGGAGAAAACACCAAAAATTGCGGTTTACTCTCCAAAAAGCAAATTACCCTGGGATGATGCCGTTACACTCGTTTTAACCTACGCCGAAATCCCATACGATGTAATTTATGATGATGATATTTTACAGGATAAATTGAGCAAATACGACTGGCTACACTTGCACCATGAAGATTTTACCGGGCAGTACGGCCGTTTCTGGGCCAATTTCAGGTATGCAACCTGGTACCAGGAAGATGTTAAAAACCAGGAAACCTTAGCTAAGCGCATGGGTTATAAAAAGGTTTCGGAAATGAAATTAGCCGTTGCCAAACACATTAAAGAATATTGTGCCGGTGGAGGCTTTTTGTTTGCGATGTGCTCGGGCACTGATAGTTTCGACATTGCCCTTGCTGCTGACGGGGTAGATATCTGCGCCCAAATGTTTGATGGTGATGCCGCAGATCCAAATGCACAAAGTAAACTGGATTTTAATAAAACCTTAGCCTTCCAGAATTTCAAGCTGGATAACAACCCAATGAACTATGAATTTTCGGATATCGACGTTACTCAAACCCGTACCCTGAACCAAACCAACGATTACTTTACTTTATTCGATTTTTCGGCCAAATGGGATCTTGTTCCAACCATGCTTACCCAAGACCACGATAAGGTGATTAAAGGCTTTATGGGGCAAACCACGGCTTTCAGAAAGAGTTTAGTTAAAACAAGTGTAACTGTTCTGGGCGAAAACAAAGGTGCTGCAGAGGTAAGGTATTTACATGGAGAAATTGGCAAAGGTCAGTTTACTTTTTATGGTGGGCACGATCCGGAAGATTATCAGCATGCTGTAGGTGATCCGCCAACAGATTTAAATCTACATCCAAATTCACCTGGCTATCGTTTGATCTTAAATAATGTTCTTTTTCCAGCTGCGAAAAAGAAACCTCAAAAAACATAATTTTCGAGTAATCGCCTTTTGGCATCTTTTCTTTTACGGTTAAAAAACTAGTAATTCTACTGGATATTCCTATTATGTAGACAGTAAATCACATTTATCGGCATAACTAATTGCCATCGTAATTATACTGAAACCGCTCAAAAAAAACCCTGTAAACCAGTAGATTACCAGACAAACTGTAACAGACTTGATACTTTGGCACAGCTTTTGGAATTGAGACTTGTAATTAACAAAGGGTTTAAGCCCGAAATTTTTTAAACAAGATTCTTCTAAAAGAAAAATATTATGAAAAAGTTATTATTAAGCGCTTCAGTTTTATTATTAGCAACAGGTGCGTTTGCACAAACAAAGATGACTAGTGAAACTGCCCGCTTTGGGATAAAAGCTGGTGTTAACCTTTCAAAGTTTCATGCCGGGGGCGATGATGCTGCAGCAAACGCATACAACGACAATGTAAAAAACAATGTGGGTTTTAACGTTACTGCATTTGGAGATTTTGGTGTAGGAAACAATTTCTTCATTCAACCAGGTATATCTTTGCAAAATAAAGGTGCTAAGGGTGAATCAGTATCTACAATAACAGCTAATAATTCAACAATAACCACTACAACAACTGGAAAAACCAATTTAATGGCTATTGAGGTTCCAATTAACGCGGTATTTAGAATCCCTACTGGTGATGCTGGTGCAATACAGATTAGTGCAGGTCCTTATATTGGTTTCAACATCTCTGGAAAAGATAAAGGAGAAATAAGAACTACAACTGTAAATAACACCACTAATGCAAGTACTACTGCTGTTGTTGCTAATGATAGCGACTTATCTTTTGGTAGTGCAAGCGATAAAAACTTTGGTAGTACAGATTTCGGTGCAAACTTCGGTTTAGCTTACCGTACAAACTCTGGATTTTTAGTAGGTGCCAATTATGGTTTAGGTTTAACAGATTTGACTCCGAAAGACAGACAGGCTAATACCAATAAATTAACTAACCGCGTATTAGGTTTCTCAGTTGGTTACTCGTTCTAAGCGAAAGGCCTTAAAAGCAAAAGCCTCCCGATTTAATAATCCGGGAGGCTTTTTTATGCGCTATTATTTAGTCGTAAAAGTTCCAGCTTACGCCAAATTTTAATAGGGCATCTTGCATTGGGTATCTATTTACGGTATAATAACCTGGTTGGAATAATCCCTGATTTACAAAATCGTATTTAACAAAAATATTAGCCCTTTTTAAATTTGCTTTAAAAAAGACATCAATTACTGGTTTTGACGCCAGGTTTGTGGGATTACGCTCATCAATATAAAACTGTGCCGTTGCAGGTGAATATAAATAGTTTGCATATTCAGAATTATACCTCACATCAAAGCCCACATTGGCCTTTAATACTTTAAAAAAAGTATTATCAAAATAAATACTGTTATAAGTATAAAGTTCAGGTGTTCTTAACACTGCATTTTTATCTGTTTTTTGATAAGCGATATAATTTTCCATCACAAACTTGCCAAACCTCGATTTCTTTGATACATCCAACCTGATTAAGCTAATATCAGCAGTAGCCTGTTTTGGTAAAATAGCATTTGTACCATTAGTATGGTCGGCGGCAAAATAAACGTAGTTACTGGTTAAGAAATATTTGGCTCCAGCAGTAAAACCATACTTATCATTAATATAGTTAAATGATAAATTGGCAATTTTAATGTTCTTGAAATCAGTGTTTGTCCATTGGTAATGGTTGCCGTGATAGTAATTAAAAATAGCCGCTGGCGATTGGTTTTGTACATAGGCGCCCAACTCAATCCTTCCTATGGTTTTACCTAAAAGAATTTTACTTTTTGCTTCGTATAAATAATCGCCTGCATTTTCACCTTGCAAAATTTGCTGTACATCTAAATTGAAATCGATATTGTTAGAGAATCGGTAGCCCGCTGCACCCAAAATAGTAATATTTTGATAAGCAAACCTACTGCGCTCGTAATTGGTTGCATCTTGTTTTATGCCAAAATATTCATGCTTGTAATAATCGTGCCTTATACCTGCATCTACCTTCAGTTCATTTTTAATAACCGAACTATTTTTGGGCCTTAAAAAGAAACTATAAATAAACTCATTTTTGATATGTTGTACATGGGTCGAATCATTCGTAAATATTGTGCTCGCAATTCCGGGAGGCAGTACATTATTAACATCCGTTCCATTTTTGTAGAAATCGAAACTGTCGTTATTATACTCAAACGTATACGAAACCTTATTGGTTGGTAAAACAGCATTGTTCACATTTGCAGAGGTATCTATCCTGCCTACATAATAAGTTTGCTTTAAGAAAACGGTGTTTTTACGGTACAAATTTCTTGAGTCTGATAAATTTACCGGTTCTGCCTCTCTTGCAATTTTAGTATAATCTGGATCGAATAATCCTGTAGCTACTGTAGAGCCATTCTCGTAGGCACGCATGGTATTAAAAATTGCCGATGCCCACATATTATAACGTTTGCTTGGCGATTGGTACCATGAAAATACAGCAACATTCAAGTTATCGCCGCGTTGTCTGGCGTAAAAACCTCTGGAATCACCACGGTTAAAATTAACTCCAACGTTCCAGTTCTTTTTAATATTCTGCGTGTGGATAGCCCTAAAAAGTTGCTCTTTTTGTCCGGCACTAACAAAATACAAGCTGGTAAAAGGGGTTCTGGCCTGATAGTAAATAATATCTTCGGGGGTTAAAGTATAATAATCAAGCGAATGAAATCCTGCGTCAAAGCCAATCCTTTTGCTGGGTTCGTACAATAAAGGTCTGGCCGCCAAGCCCATATTACCATTGTTTATGGTGGGGTGCAAGGGCTGTAAAAGCGGGCTGTAATTCTGGATATTCGTAGTTGAGGTATCTAAAGGCAGCAGCACAATACTGTCTTTAGTTAACGACAGCTTGGTAAACCTGATATATTTTGCGGTAAAAACAACAGAATCCTTCCCCGAGTCTAGTTTCTTCCGAACAGAATCCAATTCCTTATTGGTACCCACACTCGTTTTTAAATCTTGTGCAAAGGTTTTGTTAATACCTAATAGCAGTAAGATAAAAAAACAGTTTTTAACGACTTTATGCATCTTATAGTTCAGAAATTAAGCGGGTTAAAATCTCTGTCATTTTAGGCTCGGCTTTGGCTGCTGCTGCTAAAATTTCATCTAAATTAAAAGGTTGCAGATCTTCCGGAAAACCCTCATCCGTTAACACGGAAATGGCAAAAACAGGTAAACCAGCGTGATTGGCCACAATAACCTCAGGCACGGTACTCATACCAACAGCATCAGCGCCAATTAAACGCAGGTATTTATACTCGGCTTTAGTTTCTAAATTCGGTCCGGAAACAGCAACGTATACCCCTTTATGACAGTTAATGTCAACATCTTTAGCTATTTCCAACGCTTTGGCTATAATATCGCGTTTATAGGGCTGGCTCATATCCGGAAAACGAGGGCCTAATTCGCTTTCAATTAAACCACGCAATGGGTTATCTGGCTGCAAATTAATATGATCGTCGATAATCATTAAATCGCCCTTTTTAAACTCAGGATTTAACGAGCCCGCAGCATTAGATACAATTAAGTTTTCTATACCCAAACCTTTCATTACCCTAACCGGGAAGGTAATCTGTTGCATGCTGTAACCTTCGTAATAATGCAGGCGCCCTTGCATGGCAATAATTTTCTTTCCGTTCAATGTTCCAAAGATCAGTTTCCCACTATGAAATTCTAAAGTAGAAATTGGAAAATTGGGAATATTAGAATACATCAATTGATGCTCAACTTCGATTTCTTTTACCAAGCCACCCAAGCCAGTACCTAAAATAATACCTATTTCTGGCTTAAAGTTCTCTGTTTTACGTTTTATATATTCAACGGTTTCTTCTATTGCTCTTAACATAGTTTAAAATGAGTTCGTCAAAGGTAATCTTATCTTCTTCAAATAATTCAACCTCTATGGGTAAATAATATACAGGTAAATCTACCAGTAAATCTTCAAATCCGGTAGCTCTTAAACGCTTGCTATCCTTTTCTGTTGTGATAATGATTTTATCTTTTTTAGTACTGGCCAAAAAAACCGATTTAAGCTTCTTAATATCGTCATTTTTAAAAGCATAATGATCACGAAATTCTTCGTGTTTAATGGTTTTAGTAAATTTTTCAAGCTCTTCTATTAACGGAGCAGGATTTGCAATTCCGGTGAGCAGGAAAATTTCGAAATCTTTAATCGACTCGAGCGTGCGGCTTTCGTTATGATATAAATGGATAAGATCGCCATACTTGAGATAAGAATGTAATACTGGTTGATTGGCATTTGGCTGCAGTTCATTTATAGCGGCCTGTTGGGCAACATGTAACAAAGGAACCGGTGATTTTGTGACCAATAATATGTCGGCCCTTTTACGCGAGGAGAAAACATCTCTTAAATTTCCCGCCGGCAACAAAAACTGTAAAGTACCCAACTTTCTAAACTCGAAAAGCACAATATTAAAACCTGCCCTTACCGCACGGTGCTGAAAGGCATCATCAAGGATAACTAAATCATGATTCTCTTTTAATTGCTTAATCCCATTTACACGGTCTTCGCAAACGGCAACAGTAACACCTGTAAATTTTTGATGGTACTGTAATGGCTCATCCCCTATCGTTTCGGCGGTTGCAGCGCCATTGGCAACAATAAAACCTTTCGTTTTCCGGCCATATCCCCTGCTTAGTATGGCTATTTTATAACCGGCCAGCAACTTCACTAAATATTCTGTTGTTGGTGTTTTGCCCGATCCGCCAACGGCTAAATTGCCTACACAGATTACTGGTAAATCGAACTTTACGGATCGCATCAATCCCCAATCATAAAGTTTTTTACGTATGAGGATAGCCATCCCATAAATGATCGAAAAAGGAAGTAGTAACAGGCGTAGATAGTTCAGTAGCATATCGTGGTTTCAAAAATACTGATAATTTAAAAAAGAAAGGCATAGCTTAGGCCAAATGCCCAATAGAGCAACCATTAGTTCGATGAAATGGTTTGTAAGGATTTTATGTTAAGCATAATTGCAAACTAGATAGCTAAATTTTTAAAGATTTTTTTTTTAGAAAAGCAGTGTCAGTAGTATAATTAACGTTAGTCGGGCTTTTCGCTAAATCTCTTGTTTTGAAGGAAACAAGAGGATACCGCTGCAATCCCGTTTAATTAGAAGCAACCGTGCTACTATTAAAGGTTTTGAACCTTCTAAAAGAAACAATCATCGTTACAAGGATAAATCGTATAGTTATTTTAACACTTGTTTGGACAAGAGCATTTATAGTCAGTTAACCAATTAGCAAAAGTTATTCGACCATATTATCTTTTTTTATTATCATTGTTATCTATCAAAAACATACTTTAATGTCTCCGAACAAAAGATTAGTAGTGGGCCAAGGCCAGATTAGTGGATATATTTCTATTTTTTTAGCCGTATTGGCGCTTTTAGGCATCCTGTGTTTTCATTATCCAGAAAAGCTTACCACCCCCGAATTCCGCGAAATTTACACAAAAAACAGTATGGAAGCCTTAATGCTTGGAGGCGTTATTGCAGCATTCTTCTTTTCGCTGTTAAGCTTAATCCTCAGTAAAAAACTAAAATGGGCCTGGCCAGGCTTTGCACTCGGTGCTTTAGCCGTAATATTGGGTGCTTTGAGTGTAGAAGGTAGAGATGTGGCTAAATCGAGCTGGCATTTTGGCTTGGACTGGATGATTTTAGATCTTCTATTAATGGTTGCCATTTTTGTTCCCTTAGAATTGTTTTTTCCAAAAAACAATGAGCAAACCAAATTTCACGAAGAATGGCGTACCGATTTAACTTATTTTGTAATCAGTCACTTATTTATTCAATTTTTTGGCATTGTAACCCAAAAACCTGCCGTATTATTTTTCGGTTGGATAGGTTTAGATAAATTGCACACCTGGGTACAGGGTCTCCCATTTATAGTGGCCTTGTTTTTGGCTTTTTTCAGTACCGATTTGTTTCAATACTGGGCACATCGTTTCTTCCATACCCGTGTGTCCCTTTGGCGTTTCCATTCCATTCACCATTCTACACAAAATATGGATTGGCTGGCCGGAAGCCGTACCCATTTTATTGATATATTTTTCACCAGGGCAATGACCTTTATCCCGCTTTATGTTTTAGGCTTTTCGTCAACCGTTTTCAATGTATACATTATATTTATTGCGATACATGCGGTACTTATCCATGCCAACACCAGGATTAATTTTGGCCCTTTAAAATACATTTTTACTACACCCCAATATCACCATTGGCACCATTGCGAAGATCCTAAATATTATGGACACAATTTCGCCTCAATATTTCCCTTTATTGATATGATGTTTGGCACCTATTATTTACCTGGCAAAGAATGGCCCGCCGGAACAGGTGTACACGAAGCTTCGTATCCGAAAGGTTTTGTTAAACAATCCATTTATCCATTTACAAAAAGTCCCTTTGACACTAATTTGAATATGGAAGAAAGAAGCGATAGATAGATGCTAACGCTCGTTTCTAACGAGCGTTGAATATTCCGTCGTTTAAAACGACGGAATCGTATAACTATTTCTGCACTCGGTTGGAAACGAGCGCAAACGAAAAACCAGGTTGTATCATAAGTTATAATTTCATTCGAATTTGTCACGTTAAGCTTCCCGAAGAATCGGGACAAGTAGTCGAAACACCTTGAGAGGCATTTAAACAGGTCCTTCGACAGGCTCAGGATGACAATTTATAATTATGTTGCAGCCTCCATTGCACACCCAACTCGGTGCCCGCTGTGTTTTTCTCTCCATAATCTCTGTGGTTAAAGAAGCTTAAATGGAACAAACCCGATTTTTAAATGTTATATTGGGGTTCCATCTTATAGTATGCAGGCCGAAACAGAAATTTTAATTATTGGTGGTGGATTGGCAGGTTTAACAGCCGCACTTCACCTGAATAAGGTGGGTTTAAATGTTACTTTGATCGAAAAAGATACTTATCCCCACCATAAAGTTTGCGGCGAATATATTTCGAATGAGGTGCTCCCCTATTTTGAATGGCTCGGTCTGGATATTGAGAATCTTGCCCCCACATTAATCAGCGAACTGCTTTTCACTTCCCTTTCTGGCAAAAGCATAAAAACTAAATTACCCCTTGGCGGCTTTGGCTTAAGCAGATACACAATCGATCATTATCTCTATACCGAACTGATCAGGAGAAAAATAAATGTAATTCATGATCGCGTTGTACAGATTAACTTTGCCAATAATCAATTTACAGTAGCAACTATAAACCATGCTTTTGCCGCAGCTTACGTTATTGGCGCTTATGGAAAAAGATCAACGATTGATATTAAGCTAAACCGGAGTTTCATTAATAAACAATCGCCCTACCTGGCAGTTAAAGCACATTACAAAGCCGATTTTCCGAATAATCTGGTAAGCCTTCATAATTTTGAAGGTGGCTATTGTGGCGTTTCGAAGGTTGAAAATGATCGATTGAATATATGTTACCTGGCCAACTATGAACGTTTCAAAAAACAAAAAAATCTGCTTGCCTTCCAGGAAAATGCACTTTATAAAAACAGGCACCTGAAAGCTATTTTCGAAAATGCTACCAGTTTATTCGATGCGCCATTAACCATCAGTCAGATTTCTTTCGAAGCTAAAGAACCTGTGTCTAATCATGTTTTAATGATTGGCGATACTGCCGGATTAATTCATCCACTTTGTGGAAACGGTATGGCCATGGCTATTCACAGTGCCAAAATTGTTTCAGAACTTTTGCATCAAAGAATGGAGGGCAAAATTAGTTCGCGGGTAGCATTGGAAAAAACTTATACCTTACACTGGAACAAGGAATTTAAAAGCCGCTTAAAAATGGGCAACGTATTATCTTCTTTGCTTAGGAACAATAAATTCGAAAGTTTAGCCATGAATACGTTGACTAATATGCCCTTTCTGCTCCATAAAATAATTAAACAGACACATGGTAAACCAATCAAGATTTCATCATAAATGCCAGTAGACACTACATATAGAAGTACAGCACCGGAGATTATGGATGACTTTGCTATGGAAGGTGAGATATTACGCGATGCACTGGATAAAATAGCAAGCATTAATCAGCTCCTTGGTGGTAATAAAGTTACACTAGAAGGGATTAAAAGATTAATCAACAGCAAACCAAAAGACGAGGTTATTCGTATTACTGATATTGGTTGTGGAAATGGAGATATGTTGCGCACTTTGGCAGACTATGCAAATAAACAAGGTTTACATTTTATTTTAAAAGGGATAGATGCCAATAGGTTCACCATAAATCATGCACAAAGTTTATCTACAAAGTACCCGAATATAACGTATGCATGTAGCGATATTTTTGATGATTTAAGTAAACCAGAACCTTGCGACATTATGCTGTGTACCTTAACACTACATCATTTTAAAGATGAAGAAATTATCGATCTGCTTGAGAATTTTAAAAGATCGGCAACAATGGGTATCGTAATAAACGACCTGCAAAGAAGCGCATTAGCCTATTACCTGTTTAAAGCTTTGTGTTATGTTTTTCGTTTAAATGATATGTCGCGGGAGGATGGTTTAGTATCCATTCTTCGTGGGTTTAAAAGAGCAGATTTGCTTAAATACACCAAACAATTAAAGCTAAAATCGAGTTCAGTAAAATGGAAATGGGCTTTCCGCTACCAATGGATAATTAAAACAATATGAGCGTAACCGTAAAAGCAGTAAGTAAAGCCCTGCCCGAATTTTGGAGGTCAACCGCTGAGATTTTACCCTTTCTAGATATTTGGCTAAAAGGTCAGGATGATCGCTTTATCAGAAAGGTAAAAAAGATTTTTGAAAGCGCCGCAGTAGATAAAAGATACTCGATCATGTCGCCCGAAGAAGTTTTTAGTGATTTAAGTTTTGAAGAGCGAAACAACATTTATGTAAGAGAAGGGATAAAGCTGGGTGCCAAATGTTTGGAAACCGCACTCGAAAAAGCCAACTGGCAAGCTCAGGATTTAGACTACATTATTACAGTGAGCTGCACCGGTATCATGATCCCTTCTTTGGATGCTTACCTGATCAATCTGCTCAAGCTACGTCAAGACATTGTTCGTCTACCTGTAACTGAAATGGGCTGTGCCGCTGGTGTATCAGGCATGATTTACGCTAAGAATTTCCTTAAAGCCAATCCCGGTAAACGGGCAGCAGTTGTTGCGGTAGAATCACCAACGGCAACCTTTCAATTAAACGATTTTTCGATGGCCAACATTGTAAGTGCTGCGATATTTGGCGATGGTGCCGCCTGTGTACTGTTAAGTTCGAATGAAGAAGATAGCGGGCCAGAAATTTTGGCTGAAGAAATGTACCATTTTTATGATGCTGAAGAGATGATGGGATTTAAACTGACCAATTCCGGACTGCAAATGGTACTGGATGTAGCAGTTCCAGAAACCATTGCGAATCATTTTTCAGATATTATTCATCCTTTTCTTTCCAAAAACGGTCTTGACATTAATAATATAAACCATTTAATCTTCCATCCGGGCGGAAAAAAGATTATCCAGATTGTTGAAGAATTACTTGGACAGCTAGGCAAAAATATAGACGAAACGAAAGAAGTTTTAAGGCTTTATGGAAACATGAGCAGTGCAACAGTTCTCTACGTTTTAGAACGGATTATGGATAAAAAGCCATTGCCTGGAGAAAAAGGACTAATGTTAAGCTTTGGTCCTGGTTTTTCGGCACAGCGCATACTTTTACAATGGTAATCATTCAACTAATCACTAATGAAAAAAGAGATCTTAGCGAAACTCCCTTACGGCAAATCTTTTCTATTTGTTGATGAGTTGTTGCATGTTGACGAAAACGGCGTGACCGGGACATATACCTATACTGAAAACCTTCCATTTTACGAGGGTCATTTTAAAGACCGTCCGGTAACGCCCGCGGTGATCCTCACCGAAACCATGGCGCAGATTGGATTGGTCTGTTTAGGCATTTACCTGTTAAAAGATATTGATCAAAATGTATCCGTCGCCATGACGTCGAATGCTATTGACTTTTTAAAACCGGTTTACCCTGGTGAGCAGGTTACAGTAACGAGTGAGAAAGTGTATTTTAGGTTTAATAAACTGAGTTGCAAAGTAAAAATGGAAAATGCAGCAGGCGAAATGGTTTGCAAAGGCAGCATTTCGGGCATGTTAATCTCAAAAGGAAATGAATAACAGAGTCGTAATTACCGGTTTAGGCATATGCGCACCCAATGGCACTACAATTGATGAGTTTTCAGTTGCCATAAAAAAAGGACTTTCTGGTATCCGCCATCAGCCAGATTTGGAAGCCTTAAACTTCTCTTGTCAGATAGCAGGCAAACCAGTACTTAGCGAAGAACGGATCAGCCAATATTTTACACCGCTTGAATTACGAAACCTAAACAGTACAGGAATTATATATGGTGTTATTGCTGGTTTGGATGCATGGAAAGATGCGGGCTTAACCATCGAAGATAATGAAGATCCCGACTGGGACAGCGGTACCATTTTCGGAGCGGGCACTTCTGGTATAGATAAATTTAGATGGGCAATTAACAAAATAGATGCGCTTGAAATCAAAAAACTGGGAAGCTCTGTTGTGATACAAACCATGGCCAGCGGCATAAGTGCTTTTATCAGTGGCAAGCTCGGCCTGGGTAATCAGGTGAGCACCAATTCATCTGCCTGCGCAACAGGAGCAGAAAGCTTATTGCTGGCTTACGAAAGGATTAAAACAGGTCAGGCCATAAGAATGTTAGCAGGCAGCACCAGTGACAGTGGTCCCTACATTTGGGGTGGTTTTGATGCCATGAAAGTTTGCACTTTTAAACATAACCATGAACCGGAAAAAGGTAGCCGCCCTATGAGTGCAACGGCAAGTGGCTTTGTACCCGGAAGCGGCGCGGGTGCTTTGGTATTAGAATCGCTCGAAAGTGCAATGGCTAGAAAAGCCAAAATATATGGCGAAGTGCTCGGCGGCCACATCAATTCTGGCGGTCAGCGGGGCTTGGGTACTATGACTGCACCAAATCCTACCTCGGTACAGCGATGTATCCAAACAGCATTAAAAAATGCGGGTATTGAAGCCCAGGAAATCGATGTGATTAATGGCCACCTTACCGCAACAACCAAAGATGCGCTCGAAATAGAAAATTGGAAAACAGCAATGCAGTTACCAGATGATGATTTCCCATACATCAATTCTTTGAAAGGCATGATTGGTCATTGTATTGCAGCATCAGGGAGTATAGAATGCGTGGCCTCGATGCTTGAGCTTTCAGAAGGATTTATTTTCCCCAATATTAATTGCGAAGACTTAAGCCCCGAGATTACAGCTTTAATTGATGCGAAATACATTCCGCAAACCTTGATTCATAAACCATTTAATATCTTAGCTAAAGCCAGTTTCGGTTTTGGTGATATTAACGCCTGCATTATTTTTAAAAAATATACCCATGAATAAAGAAGAGATCATCGAAGCCTTAAAAACAATTGTTGAACCTTACAGCGAAGAGGTATCAGCCATAGCGAATATTGACGAAAACACCGATTTTATAAACGATTTAAAAATAAATTCGGCCAACCTGGTTGATATTGTCTTAGATATTGAAGAGAAATTCAATATTGAAATAGACAACGATTCGATGGCTAAAATGCTTACTGTAAAAGCCACCACTGAAATTATAGCTCAAAAACTGGAAGCGAATGCTGGGTAACGATATCGTTGATCTGGATCTGGCTAAAATCCAAAGTAACTGGAGGCGTAAAAATTATCTCGATAAAATTTTCACTACCGAAGAACAGTTACTTATTTCATCAGCAAAAAGACCTGATGAAATGGTATGGCTGTTATGGAGTATGAAAGAATCGGCTTATAAAATTTATAACCGTAAAACCGGAATCCGAAATTTCGCTCCTAAAAGTTTAAATTGCACCATTTATCCAAACAACGATCAGATAAAAGGTACAGTAAGTATAGATAATGATACTTATTTCACTAAAAGCGATATTCAGCTACAATATATTCATACCATCGCTGCTCCTATTTATGGTAAGCTGGAAAAAATTAAAGTAACGATTTACCAATCACCAAATCATCCAGGTGATTATAGAAGCACTAAACCAGGCTGTGTAAGCCATCATGGGCAGTACCTAGCATTGGTGTATTAATTCCAGAGTTGACAACTTACTAGCAAGAAGGCAAGAAAAGTTGTCAACTCCTATAGAAAGAGGGTATCATCAAGCTTGTTAAATCATCATCACTAAATTGCTGTTTCCATAAATTGGCGTAGTGACCATTTGCAATCATCATTTCAGTATGGCTTCCCTCTTCTACAACCTTTCCCTTATCTAATACAATAATCTGATCAGCTTTTCTAATCGTAGGTAACCGATGCGCAATGATGATGATTGTTTTTTTTTGCATCCTTAACAAATCTATTGTTCGCTGCACATACTGCTCCGAAGCCGAATCTAGAGAGGAAGTGGCTTCATCCAGAATTAAAATTTCAGGATTACGGTACAGTGCCCTTGCTATTGCAATCCTTTGCTTTTGTCCGCCTGACAAAGAGGCTCCGTTTTCGCCTAAATAAGTCTGAAAACCTTCTGGCAAAGCTTCAATAAAATCGATAATCCCCAGTTGTGTACAAATACTAATAATCTGTTGCATATTGGGTTCATAATCGCCTATGGCAATATTTTCGATTACATTTCCTGCAAAAAGATCAATTTTTTGCGGCACAACGCTTAGTAAATTTCTTAAAGAGGCATTGTTCAAATACTTAAGCGCATGATTACCGATAAAAATATTGCCTGATTGTATGGGATAAATATTTTGAAGTAATGACATTAAGGTAGACTTCCCAGATCCGCTCTCTCCTACAATTGCAGTAAAACTTCCAGCCTTAATTTTTAGGTTTAAATCTTCAAACACATTTACACGACTGCCATATCTAAAAGCTACATGTTCAAACCTGATATCGCCCATCAATTCTTTCGTAAGGAAAATACTTGACGAATTTTGTTCAATCTCCAGGTCCATAATTTCGAACAAACGATCGGAGGCGATCATGGCATCCTGGATAGATTTATTTGCTCCAATTAAGGAAGTGGCCGGACCAGTAAAGTAACCAATAAGCGTATAGAAAGAAAATAATTCTCCAGGGGTAATTTCGCCATCTAAAACATAACCTGCACCCGCCCAAAGTAAAATAATAGTAAGCATACGGGCAATAACCTCGGTAGATGTTCCGGAAAAAACTGAATTTAATCCTGATTTATAAATTGTTCTGAGCAGGCCAATAAAATGAGTTTCTGTTTTTTCGTTGGTAAACCTTTCAAGGCCAAATCTTTTAATTGTGGCTACATTATTTAAGCCCTCAACCAATTGCGATTCCAACTCGGCCGACTCCTCCATCAACTTCCTTTGCATTTTCTTGTTTAGTTTATTGCTTATGAAATAAATCAATAAATACAATGGAATAACAGCCAACATTATTAAGGCCAGTTTCCAATAGTAACTGAACATTAAAATAAAAGAGAATACAACAATAAAGCCGTTTACAACCAGGTTAATGGAAACATCGTTGATAAAAGCTCTTATTTTAACGGCATCGTTTACCCTTGAGATAATTTCGCCCACCCGCATGGTATCGAAAAACTGTTGAGGCAGTTTTAAGAGGTGTTTGTAGTAGCCCAATATCAACCGGGCATCTATCTGCTGCCCCGTACGGATTGTAAAAATGGTTTTAGCCGTTCCAATAAATAATTGCAGCGCTAAAATGGCCACCATCATTAAGCTCATTAAATTAAGAAGGTTCCGATTACCTTCTACCAAAACATGGTCGGTTATTTTTTGAACAAAAACTGAGGTAGATAGTCCAAGTATGGTATAAATCAAAGCACCAAAAAGTGCCTGTGTTACAATACTTTTATGCGGTTTAATCAGGTTCCAAAAACGGCTTCTGGTATCAACCTTTTCATTGCCTTGCTTAAAACCCTCATCAGGTAACAACAGAACCAGTACGCCTGTCCATTCACTTGTAAATTCATCAATAGTTTTGCGGTGTTTTTTCCCATCACCCGGGTCCATTACTTCAATGTATTTATCGGTTACACCATAAATAACTACATAATGCTGCAATTGTTTCCTTACCACCACATGCGCAATAGCGGGCAATGGAATTTTAGAAAGACTATCTAAACTGCCCTTTACGCCTTTTGCTTCAAACCCCAGTTTATTTGCAGCTTCTATCAAACCTAAAACATTGGTTCCTTTTTGATCGGTGCTGGCCAATTGACGGATGCGTGCAACGGGCATTTTTAATTTATAAAACGCAGCTATAGATGCCAAACAAGCGGCGCCACAATCGGTAATATCGCGTTGTTTTATTAGTGTAGACATTAGAAGAGAGATGTGAGATTTGAGACTGGAGAACTGAAATTGGTGATTTGCGTGTTTTCGGCTTTGGTCTTTAAGCTTTTAGCTTTTAACTCCGTTTGGATTTAACCAATCATCAACTTTATCATAAAGCAATTGATACAAGTTTCGTTCTGCAATGGTAAAGTGTGCATTAAAGGTCATCCCCTTTTTTACCTGCCCTTTATAACCATTTTTTAACTTTAAATAATCCTTGTCCAGTTTACACTTCACTTTAAAATAAGGGCTTTGGTTAATCAATATAATATCATCAGAAATGTCGGCTACTACACCAGCAAGCAAGCCCCATTGGTTATAGTTAAAAGCATCGATCTGAAACCTGACGGTTTGGCCAGCTTTAATTAAACCGATGTCAGCAGGTTTAATATAACAAATGGCCAGCAAAGCACTATCAGGCGATATCTCGCCAATTTTCTGATTGGCGGTAATGAACGAACCCAATTGTAAACCTGATAGATTTTGCACCGTTCCGGATACTCCTGCGGTTAAATGATATAATTTCTCCTGCTCGGTTAGCTGGATTTTCTGGCTAGCGAGATCTTTTAATTCTTTTCTATACTGGTTAGATTCTGTTTGCCACTGCGTTTTGTACTTTTTAGCCACCAAATTAAAATCAGAGCGCGCCTGATCGTAGTTAAACTTATATTGCTCATACTCTGCTTCGGTAACAACCTTCTTGTTATACAATGTTTCATACCTTTTATAAATTTTATAGGCTTGTTCGCGTGCATTTAGTGCATTTTGAATCTGTTCTGCGTATTGTTGCCAGCTTGCCGCATACAGGCCGGTTTGCAACGCAGGTTGCCCTGCATTGCTTAAGTCGACCAGTTTTAAAACGAGGAGCGCATCATTTAATAAATCTTTTAATTCACTTGAGCGATTATTCAAAATCACATTTTGTGTTTCGGGTATAGTGGGGTCTATATTTAAAAGGAGTTCTCCTTTTTTTATCTTTTTGTTATCGGTTAAATTAATCAGCGTAATTTTTCCAGCCACTGGGGCAAGCAGTTCTGTTCTTTCGATATTACTCTGTAAAGAACCATTGCCCTTAACGCTTACTGTTGTGTAAATAAAAGGTAGAGCGGCAAAAGCAACAAGAGTGAACAATATGGTGGCAGAATAAATAATTTGTGTCCGCACCCTGGTATGGTGTAAAAAAATAATAGAATTATCTTCAAAATTGGCGTCTTCTGTTAAGGGCATAATCATCAATTGGCTTGGTTAAGGCCAAGTTTGTAATTATTAATTTATGCCACAAAAAAGATACACGAAAAGGGAGATTGTAGGGATGAAACGCTGAATTAGCTGAGTTGCTTTAGGATATTTGCAACGAAGACACAGAATCTATTAAAATTTAATATTAAGTTTGTGCATTTCAGGAGTTAAGGCCTCATAATTTCTATCGACCAAGCACCCTTCTAATTGTAAATACTGGATGTATAAAAAATTATTGCTCATGCTTATTGGTGGCTAATATAGTATACCGCCTTACCAAGAAAATAACCACCTAAATAAGTTACTCCAATGACGAAAAAGCCAGAAATAAAGATCTAGAGATTGTTTTCATAGCAATTTCAGATTAAATTTTTAATTAAAATTGTTAAGGCAATAAAATACCGAAATCTTTAACGCCTTGTATTACTCCGTTTATAAAATATGTTCTCTGATCAAAAAGATAGATACAGACCAGAATGGCAATAAATAAGATATTTACCATTTTTTGATTTTTTTTGATGGCTGTTTTTTCCATGGTTAAAGTTTGATTTTAATCCTTAATTAATTTTGAAATTAAGACAAATTTGATAGAATAAATATATCTACGTCAGACTCTTCATTAATAACCAGATATTAATAATAACATAATCATCACATCGATTATAGATTCACAATTACACTTAGGATTTTTGTAAAATTACCTTTACGTGTTTTATTTAAATAGTCATCCTAAACTTAGGGAAGACAATATTGGTAGGACTGTTTCAGTAAGGAAGGAGATTCTGAAATTTTTAATGGGTAAAATAGAAAAGAGCCCTACCCAATAGCTCAGCTGTTGCAAGTGAAAATAATAGTACACCAAATATTACCAATAAAATATTGATTAATGATAGCCCTTTAATACTGGTATTACCAGTAACTAATGAAACAGATGGCACAAGTAGTAGAATTGCTGAAAGTATAAATAAAAAAACCATAATAATACTGAGATAATATTTAAATATAAAATAAATTAACCGTTTTATCAATATTTGATAAAACGGTTGCAAATTAAAATTTTATTTTTCATGCTTACCGCCTGAAGCATCATGCCAGCCAGCATAACAGGCAATTCCAGCAAGACCGAATATCAATAACCATTCTTTACAGCCACCATTAGTAGCCGTCAATTCATCATTTGTCAGCTCTGATAGATTATCATTGGTGATAATATTATTAATTTTTTTCATCTTCTATAAATTTATTTTAATTATTAATGTGTTGAATGATACCAAGCTTTACCTATATAATATCCTGCAGCCATACCAGCAGCTCCCATTGCAATTCCAATTCCAATTGCACCAAGAACAATAGGGTTACCTCCATCTGTCATCTTCATTTCCTTAGCATCCATTTCCTGAACACCAAAGCTTTCTAATTTTAAGTTTTTCATTTCGTTTAATTTAAATTTTTGTTTCTTACTCATTAAGGCTTTTCAGATTCCTCCTATGTTGGCCTAACATGAAACAAGTATTGGATATTAAATTTCAATCAAAAAAAAAGATACACTAAAAGGCACTTTATAAGGACAAAAGAGAGAATAACCTCTGAAATAGTCAATTTCGAATCAAACTGGCGTCAATCCAGGTCATACATCAATCTACACAAAAGATAATACAAATATGTATTTTAAAATAGTTCATCCTTTAAGTATAAATATCGACTATAATTGTAATTGGAAACTATGAAAAAAAATATCCCAAATGCCCTGTAATTTCTTCAATTTAATTTACCCAGCAGCCAGATTAATGCGTGCAGGCAATGATGGGGCCGATTTAGGCATTAAACCGGATATAGCTATACCAGCAGATGGTACCCGATTGGGTTGGCTATGTAAAGAAGTATAAAACTAAATAACAGTCATCGTTTAAGACCTACAATCTATTGGTTTGGTACAGATAAACGACCGTTTGGTGTATATTTTTTGGCTATTGAATTCAGAAATAACACTTTTAAACACATTTATTTAACTATCTAATATTACAATTATGAAAAACAAAAAATTAGAAAAAAGAACACAGTTTATCTTTAAGAAAAAAACTATTATTAATTTAGATAATGACCAGTTGAGGAGAATTAATGGAGGAAGTAATCCTACAGGAGGAGGCCATTCAGGAAATCCACAATGTGATGAACTAAAAACGGTAAATCAAACGGTAAGTGGTTAAGAGATAACTGAAGCTAACAATTATAGTTTACACTTTCATTCTTAATGTAAACTATAATCATCCCACTAACTATGAAAAATATCATCTTATCTGTTTTGTTGTTCTTTTCCTTTAATAACTTATGGGCACAGAACTGCAACTGCTCTGATAACTTTCGTTACCTTACCAATAGGATAACGAAAAATTATGTGGGTTTTAAAGATAAGATTACAATAAAAAATCAGCAACAATTTCAAAAATTCACCGATAGCCTGCAAAAAGTAGCCGACAGATCAAATGCTTATAAATGTTTGAATTTAGGCAGAGAATGGCTCGCCTTTTTTAAGGATAAACATATATCATTTGGAATGGAGTTTGATAAATTAAATCCTGATTCTGTGAGACATTTTTTTTCAATGGAGGAAAAAACTAGCTGGACAGAAAACGTTTTTAAATCTTACCTCGCACAAAACAAAGAAAGCATTGATAGTATTGAAGGGATTTGGAGCTTTGGCATATATGAAGTTGGAATTATTAAAGACATAAAGCCTAATCAGTTTATTGGCTTTATATTAAAGGCAGATTCGATCAGATGGATGCCACAACAAATTAAGTTTAAATTGATAAAAAAAGATAGTCAATATCAAACAATGTTCTTTAACGGAGGCGATCACTCAGAACAACACCCTATACTTTTAAAGAATGGTGACACCCTAAATTTTGGGATCTTTGGCAAGTGGATAAAAAGCCCTAAAACTAAGCAAAAGACGCTACAACCAATAACTGTGAATAATAGCGCCCCATCATTTAGCATTCTTGATCAGAAAACCTCACTCATTAAACTCCCATCATTTAATTCTAAATATAAAACTCAAATCGATAGTTTAATTCTTAAAAACAAGCATCAAATTGACCGTACTGAGCATTTGATTCTTGATGTAAGGGATAACTCTGGAGGTTCGACTAAGTGCTTTGAGAAACTATTGCCTTATTTATACACCAATCCCATAAAAGTGGATGGAGGAATTGTTTTGGCCACAGAGGACAATATACGCGATTGTTACGAAATAGATTATCCTAATATTTCTAAGCAGAGTAAGATAGAAATGAAAAATGATGTTAAGAAATTAAGAGCTCACCTAGAAGAGCACTATCTTTTGTATAAAGAATATAGAATAAAGTTTTCGAAGGTTTTAAAAAATCCGTCGCGGGTCTCAATTATAATTAATGAGAATACGGCAAGCAGCGCTGAACTTTTCATATTAAGAGCAGAACAAAGTAAAAAAGTGGTTTTATATGGCAGTAACACATCAGGCGCAGTTGACTATGGTGAAACTGTACTTATAAAATTACCATGTAACTTTTACTCTCTTAGTTATCCTGCTAGCAAATCACTACATAGCGTAAAGCGACCACTAGACAATGTAGGTATTACACCTAATGTAAAAATACCTAGCGATACAACTAATTGGGTTGAATTTGTAAGAACATATTTTTTTAAATGATAAATACAAAGAAGAATTACAGGGTATTTATATATCATTTGGTTTTTTGGATAGCTTATATGCTATTAGGCAATCTACTGGAATACCCCTTAGATCCAGAAGGATTTGTTTTTAGCCCGATTGATATATTAATCTCTCAGCTGCCAAACATTTGTACAGTATACGTGTGTATTTTAGTTTGCAAAAAATTTGCCAGTCCAATAAAACCGCTTTTACTTATTTTGGGAACTGTATTTGCTTTTACAGTTTGTTTTTTACTATGGTACATCACAAGTTACCATATAAGGCCTCATTTTACGGTGAATGGTCCAAAATCCCCTCCATTTAATTTTTTAAATTATGGAGCTGCGGTATTATGGGTTTTCATAAAGTATTCTATTTTGGGCTTTGGGTATTATTTTGCCTCTGAAGGAATTAAACGCGAACGAAAACTACGCCTTATCGAAAAAGAAAAACATGAAGCAGAATATGCTTTTCTCCGTGCACAGATTAATCCTCACTTTTTAAACAACACCCTTAATTTCTTTTTCGCAAAGTCTTTACCCTTGTCAGAAGAATTGGCCGATGGGATCATGATCCTCAGCAAAATTATGCGTTACTCCTTAGAAATAGATAAAGATGATCGCATGACCTTAATAGATGAGGAAATTGAGCACATTAAAAATGTAATTAAAATTAATCAACTTCGCTTCAATAACAAGTTGCAGATTGATTTTAATGTGAATGGGAATACTGATAACATACGACTGATCCCATTAATTCTAATTACCATTGTAGAGAATATCTTAAAACATGGCAGTTGTACAGATAAGTTGCACCCTGTTAAAATAACCTTAAGCATTAACGAAATCGATCATAATATCCATTTAAGCACTTGGAACAAAAAGAAAAAAGGGCCTAAAGAACTCTCGAGTGGTATAGGTATGGAAAACATAAAAAAACGCCTTACCAATCATTACAATAAGGGATTTGCTTTAAATATTAACGAAACCGAGCTTGATTATAGTCTCGAGTTAGTTTTACCTTATAATAAAGCGACCGATCATCAAGAAAAACCAAGTCCATCTGATAATTTAGGTTTTTTAGAGCATTTCAAGTTACCGCAAATTAAACCTCAACCATACGCCTAATGATTAACTGCATCATTGTTGATGACGAAGACCATGCCATTGAAGTAATACAACATTACCTGAAATCTGTTGCCGCAATACAGATCACCGCAACATTTACCAATCCGATTGATGCCCTAAGTTTTTTAAGCAGCAACCCGGTAGATCTCATTTTTTTAGATATTCATATGCCAGAGATATCGGGCATTGATTTCATCCAAACGATGAACAACAAAGACGTACAGGTGATACTTACTACTGCCTATAAAGAGTTTGCCACTGCCGGTTTTGATCTTGATGTAGTTGATTATTTAGTTAAACCCATCCCTTTGCCCCGCTTTTTACAAGCCATAAATAAAGCGCAAAAGATTATTAACACTAAAAAAGTTCATCCCCCCGTGAAGCACCAGGATGACGATTATTTCATGGTTAAAACAGAGGCTAAAGGTAAAATGCTGAAAATTAATATTGCCGAAATTGATTTTATTGAAGGCATGAAAAATTATATTGCTTTCCACCATAATGGGATTAGAACGCTTGCCCTGCTAACCATGAAAGATGTAGAGGAAAGATTGCCCAAAGCACAATTTATCCGGGTGCAGAAATCGTTTATAGTAGCGCTTAATAAAATCACATCTATAGATGGAAACAGGATTATTTTAAAAGGTATTTCTGCAGAAATATTGATAGGGGAAACTTACCGTAAAGATTTTTTAGACATGATGAAGCAAAAGCTACTTTTGTAACCAGCATTGACAACTTTCTTGCCACCCTGTTAGTAAAGTTGTCAACTCCTCTTATCCAAAATACCAGCATTTTAACCACAACTTCTTTAAAATTACCTGCTCATTGGCTTCGGCCTCCAGACTTCTGTCTCTGACTATTCCAGTCAAACGTTTGCTCTATTTTCTTTACAGAATAATAGAATTGCCTACCCCAAAAAGCGTTATCTTTGTCCAAATCATAAAAAATAAAATATGCTTAAAGGATTTTTTAACGTACCCACTCCGGTAAACGAACCTATATTAAATTATGGCCCAGGCAGTAAAGAACGTGCACTTTTAAAAGAAGCACTTGCAGAGGCACGCTCACACCAACAAGACATTCCGATGTATATTGGCGGCAAACAAGTTCATACCCAAAAAAAGGGGAAAGTTGTTCCACCACACGATCACCAACATATTTTAGCTCAATTTAGCATTGGCGACAAAACCCATATTACACAAGCTATTGATGCTGCTTTAGCGGCAAAAGAAGATTGGGAAAACCTAGCCTGGGAACACCGTGCTGCAATTTTCTTAAAAGCTGCCGACCTAATTGCAGGTAAATACCGTTACAAATTAAATGCTGCAACCATGCTAGGCCAAAGCAAAAATGCCTACCAGGCTGAAATTGATGCAGCATGTGAGCTTATCGATTTCTTACGTTTTAACGTAAGCTACATGGTAGATATTTACAAACAACAACCTCCTGTTTCTCCTCGTGGAAGCTGGAACCGTGTTGAACAACGCCCGTTAGAAGGCTTTGTTTTCGCCCTTACTCCTTTCAACTTTACTGCAATTGCTGCTAATTTACCCGCATCAGCAGCTATGATGGGTAATGTTGTGGTTTGGAAACCTGCTGATACCCAAGTTTACGCTGCTAACCTTTTAATGGAAATTTTCCGTGAAGCAGGTGTGCCTGATGGCGTAATTAACCTAGTATATGCTGATGGACCTGAAACTGGTGAAGTGATTTTTAACCACCCTGATTTTGCAGGTATCCACTTTACAGGCTCTACAAAGGTTTTTCAGGAAATCTGGAAAACAATTGGAACAAACATCCACAAATACAAATCGTATCCACGTATTGTTGGCGAAACCGGCGGTAAAGATTTTATCCTGGTTCACCCATCTGCACAAACAAAAGCAGCAAGTACAGCAATTGTTCGTGGTGCTTTCGAATACCAGGGACAAAAATGTTCGGCGGCTAGTCGTGTTTATATTGCAGAAAGCCTTTGGCCAGAAATTAAAGAGCAGATGTTAACTGATCTTGCCAGCTTTAAAATGGGCGGGACAGAAGATTTTGGCAACTTTATTAATGCTGTTATCGATGAGCGTTCTTTTGATAAATTAGCAAAATATATCGATCAGGCTAAAAAAGATAAAGGTGTAGAAATTATCGCTGGTGGTAACTACGATAAGAGTAAAGGTTATTTCATCGAACCAACTGTTCTAGTGGTTGATGACCCGAAATATACAACCATGTGCGAAGAGTTGTTCGGCCCTGTTTTAACGGTTTATATTTACGCAGATAAAAATTTCGACCAGATTTTAGAAGTAATCGATACTACCTCGCCTTATGCCTTAACTGGTGCTTTAATAGCACAAGATAGATATGCAATTGAAAAAGCAAGTCATGCGCTACGCAATTCGGCCGGTAACTTTTACATCAACGATAAGTGTACAGGTGCTGTTGTAGGTCAACAGCCATTTGGCGGCGCAAGAGGCTCCGGTACAAATGATAAAGCGGGCTCGATGATCAATTTATTGCGTTGGGTTTCTCCACGTACCATTAAAGAGGTTTTCGAATCGCCAACTGATTACCGTTACCCATTCTTAGCAGAAGACTAATAGCACAATATATAAGGCCAGACATCATTGTTTGGCCTTTTTTATGCCTAACCGAATACCATTTCTAACCATGAATCACAAATTTTTATTATCCCTCATTATTGGCCTCGCCAGCTTTAACTTTTACGCCACAGCACAAAAGAAACCCAATGTAATTATCATCTATGCAGACGATTTGGGTTATGGCGACCTCAGTTGTTACGGCGCAACAAAAATTAAAACCCCAAATATCGACGCCCTGGCAAAGCAAGGGCTGCGATTTACCAATGGTCACGCAACCGCATCTACCTGTACACCTTCACGCTATTCCCTAATGACGGGAAGATATGCATGGCGTAAAAAAGGAACAGGTGTATTGCCAGGCGATGCGGCATTGATTATCCCAACAGGTAATAGTTCCCTACCATCAATTTTTCAGCAGGCTGGTTATAAAACAGGTCTTGTTGGCAAATGGCACTTAGGCTTGGGCAATGCAGTAGAAAAAGACTGGAACAAAGAAGTAAAGCCCGGGCCAAAAGAAGTTGGTTTTGATTATTCCTTTATTTTCCCGGCTACGGCCGATAGGGTCCCAACTGTTTTTATGGAGAATCAACTGGTTGTAGGTTTAGATCCTAAAGATCCGATTACAGTTGATTATAAAAATCCTATCGGTACCGATCCAACAGGGAAAGACCATCCGGAACTGTTAAAAATGCCTGCTGAAGCTAATCATGGGCATAACCAAACCATTGTAAACGGTATTGGCCGTATTGGTTATATGCAGGGAGGCAAACTTGCCCGCTGGACTGATGAGGAAATTCCGTTTACCTTTTTAACCAAAGCGAAAAATTTTATCGAAGATCATAAACAGGAACCTTTTTTCCTGTATTATGCGTTAACAGAACCGCATGTACCACGCTTATCTGCCACTATGTTTAAAGGGAAAAGTGAATTGGGTAATCGTGGTGATGTAATTTTACAACTGGATTGGGCGGTTGGCGAAATAACAAAACAACTAAAATACCTTGGCCTTGATAAAAATACGATGATCATTTTCAGTAGCGACAATGGTCCTGTAATTATGGATGGCTACGAAGATCAAGGTTTCGAAAAATTAAATGGCCATACACCTGCAGGTAGTTTACGCGGAGGAAAATACAGCATTTTAGAAGGTGGCACACGCGAACCTTTTATTATTTCGTGGCCAGCAAAAATCAAACCGGGTGTTTCTGGGGCCTTGGTATCGCAAATTGATTTCTTAGCCTCATTTGCCAGTTTTTTCAATGTAGAAAGTAAAAACGCAATTGATAGTAAAAATGTATGGAATGCCTTTACTGGAAAAGACCAAAAAGGCCGTGATTTTTTTATCGAACAGAGTAATCAACTGGCAATTGTTAAAGATAACTGGAAATATATCAGGCCATCAAAGGGAGAAGCTTTTTATAAGCTTACCCATACCGATAGCGGAAACCTGCCAACAGCACAATTGTATAACTTAAATGATGATTTGGGCGAAAAAAACAACCTTGCCCTAAAATATCCGGAGAAGATAAAAGAATTGGAAACTTTATTAAGTAGCGAAGAAGCGAAAACTAGATAAAACAGATCGGTTGTTCGATTGCCCTGACCAACTCGATTTATACAACACCGTTTAAAGATGTAAAACCAATCTTCTTTTATGCTGTTTTATATAAATAGCTTAAAAGAAGATCATGGAAAACACAAAAGATAACAACAAAAATCTGGGCAATAAAAATGCTGATAACAGCGCCAATAAAACGAATATGCCCGATCAGCAGGTGCCGCGCCACCGGAGCAACGATAACGAAAAGAAAAATAGTGTTGAAACTGAAGCAGGTAACCTCGGCAGAGATTTCGGAATGGGCGATTTTGGTTCGGAAGAAGCAAGAACAGATGCCGAAAAAGGTAATAAGGGAGAAGCAGGAAATATGCCCAATACCACAAAAAAATAAAAGCCCCCGATGTAAAATCGGGAGCTTTCCCTAACAACTAAAAATAGCACTTATTATAGTGCTTTTATCCTACTTTAAACGCAGGGGCAACATCATCAAGACAAGTACAGGTTACTTTTAAGTCTT
Organism: Pedobacter ginsenosidimutans; assembly: GCF_001442625.1. GTDB lineage: Bacteria > Bacteroidota > Bacteroidia > Sphingobacteriales > Sphingobacteriaceae > Pedobacter > Pedobacter ginsenosidimutans. Next base: position 290,795 of record NZ_LMZQ01000005.1, read on the forward strand.
TAATGATTCCTGTTTTTAAACTATATACCCAGGCATGTACCGCTAGCTCCTGGCCATTGGCCCAGGCGCTTTGTACAATTGATGTATTGGTTACATTTGCAGCACCCTCAATGGCATTTAATTCAACTAAGCGATCAAAACGCTGATCAGGATCTTTGATTGTCGCCATTTCACGTTCGTGCGTGCGGTATACATCGCGGATATTTCTCAACCAGTTATCAATAATTCCAACCTGTTTATTGCCTAATGCAGCTTTCACGCCACCACAGCCATAATGACCACAAACAATAACGTGTTTTACCTTTAATACATTAATAGAATAATCAAGCACTGAAAGTAAATTCATATCGGTATGCACTACCACATTGGCGATGTTTCTATGTACAAAAATATCGCCGGGTTTGGTATTTGTGATCTGGTTTGCAGGCACACGGCTATCAGAACAGCCAATCCACAATACAGGCGGACTTTGACCTTCAGATAGTTTATCAAAAAAAGCAGGATCACTGTCAATCGTATCTTTAACCCAGTCTTTATTTCCTTGCAATAAGCTATCGTATGTTATATCTTTCGTTTCTATTGTTTTTGCGCACATAACTATAATTTATTAATATCTTCTTCTACTTTAATATTTAATTTTGGTACTGTATAATGTTTTTGGATGTTCTCCAAAGTGACGATAATACCCTTGGTATAGGCATTATGTTTGTAATTATAAATCGTTTCCAATACATCAGGATCGATATACCTGGCATTCGAACCATCAATAATTACATCTGTTTCTTTCGGAATATTCGTTAAAACTACTTGTATTGCTGCTTTGTTCAGAAAAGAAACCTCTTCTGCGAGTTTAATCCTGATATGCTTTTTATCGCCTTCATTTGTAATTCGGTAAAAGAACGGGTTACGCATATTGGTACGGAGTAAATAGAAAATAGAAACCAACATACCAACGGCCACGCCTTTTAGCAGATCGGTAAATAAAACTGCAAGCACCGTAACTACAAATGGCACAAACTGATCCCATCCTTTATGGTACATGTGTTTAAATAAACTAATACGGGTTAGTTTATATCCTGTTACCAGAAGGATTGCGGCTAAACACGACAACGGGATCATGTTAATTACCCCTGGAATAAACAAAAGTGAAAGTAATAACCAACAACCATGAAAAATAGCCGACATTTTGGTTCTGGCACCAGCATTAACATTTGCTGAACTACGAACAATTACCGATGTCATAGGTAAACCACCAACCATACCACTGGTGATGTTGCCTAAACCCTGGGCGATTAATTCTCTGTTTGTTGGCGACACACGTTTAATTGGATCTATTTTATCAACAGCCTCTATGCTTAATAAAGTTTCCAAACTTGCTACAACAGCAATAGTTGCAGCTGTTATATAAACATTTTTATTAGCCAACTGAGAGAAATCGGGCATGGTAAACAGGCCTAAAAATTCGCCAAAACCACTTACCACTGGAATTTTCACCATCTGATCGGCACGTAGTGGATGATCGGTACCGGCAAAAAGTATAGTTCCAATAACCCCTAGTGTTACCACCAATAATGGTGCAGGTACAACCGCTAATTTTGGAAATTTAGGCCAAACAATCAGAATAGCTATTGATAATAAACTGATAACCACTGCAGCCAGACTAAAATGGCTTACCGCTGCTGTAATCGCAGAAAAAGTATTTTCGTGATCTTGCTGAAAGAATCCTTCGTCGCCACTAAAATCGGTATCAACACCCAATGCATGTGGCAACTGTTTTAAAATCAAAATCAGTCCGATTGCTGCAAGCATCCCCTCAATTACACTCGAAGGGAAGTAATTACCAATAGTTCCGGCTTTAACCAGGCCTAAAATCATTTGGAATACCCCTGCCAATACAACTGCAAGTAAAAAGGTTTGATAACTCCCCAAAGATGTGATGGCACCCAAAACAATAACGGTTAAACCCGCTGCAGGGCCACTAACGCTCAATTGCGATCCACTGAAAGAGGCAACCACTACCCCTCCAATAATACCAGTGATTAAACCAGCAAATAACGGTGCACCTGAGGCTAATGCAATACCTAAACACAATGGCAACGCCACCAAAAACACTACAATACTTGCAGGTAAATCTTTCTTTAAATTCTTTTTAAGAATATATTTCTTCACGTCCGAACCTGAAAAGGCCGGGTTAAACTTTTGCATAACGATATAATTATCTAGTAAATTTTAACGAATAAATCGCTGGGGAATTTTAAGGCATATTCAGAAAGGCACAGCAATACAATGTAAAATTTTTAACAAAGCATTTATGCTCAATTCAATTGACTAGGCACAATAATTACCCCAAATAATAAAAAACTAGATAAAGTTAGGCGGCGGTGTTGGAACCGTAGGATGATATGGATCTACATACCTTTTGAAATGTTCGATAAAACTGCTCTTCAGAAAGAAGTGACTTGAAGAGAACTCGTAAGAAAAGATAGGATGATTAAGTTCAACGAGTTTGAAATCGGTAAATTTTGCAGTGTCTTTGGCGGCATCCTTCCCGCCCTCATGCTCTAACTCGATTTGCATGATTACAGCGTTCATGATTTCCTTGTCAATACTCGTACAAAACACCGGCGCACCAGATATACCCATCTTCGCCATGAAGATGAACATGAATGAGGCAACGATTAAATACTTGTATTTCCTTAAAAACATCTATTAATTCTAATCTTGTTTTAATACTAACGGTTACAAAAATAAACGGATTATTGGTTTTTCAATGCTTTAAGCTGTAAAAAAAATGTAATATAACAGATAGGCGATTGTATTCGAGATAAAAAAATTTACTGTTTAAAGATTTTGTGAAACACTGATCCAGTTATAAAATTAAATTAACCAAGGCCAAAAAAGATATTGTTCCAGTTAGATTTAGTGAACAAGGCCTGATCCAAATAGCATAATTTTGCCTATAGGCGGATGAAAGGCTTGGGTTTCTTGCACCAACCTAAGTTAAATAAACCCGATTGTCGGGAAGAGCTTCCGATCCTTCATCGGAACTCGTACCAAAAAGCGGGGCTGAAAAAGCCAAAAGCTCAGAACCGCTCATTTCCAATAGTCATAAAATGTTTTTTCTTTTTAGGAAATGAAGGGTTAGTATTTCATAGGTGCTGTAGCCCCGCCATTCGCTAATTCTGATGAAGAATCGGAACCGCTGCTGTCGGGTTTAGCTAACAGCGGTTTGTTTTCAAAGCACCAGCCTAATTTAAATAAACCTGATTATCGGGAAGAGCTTCCGATCTTTCATCGGAACTCGCACTAAAAAAGCGGGGTTTAACCTGTATAATCTTTAGACATTTTTGCATTTTATCGTCACGCTGAATTTATTTCAGGGTCTTAATGGGCAGAAAGATGCTGAAATAAATTCAGTATGACGATCGCGACTCTAGCCCGCCATCTGCTTTACTCAACATCGCCTGTTGGGCTGGGATAAAATAACACCTCGTTTACCTTGCATTACCGCTAGTAATTTTTAATTTTAAAATCTCATAGCGTTGCAATGGACAAAAAAATAGCATTACTTAAAGATAAAATCAACCAGGCAAATCTTGGCGGTGGACAGGCCCGAATCGACAGTCAGCATAAAAAAGGTAAACTTACTGCCCGCGAACGCATTCATTTTTTAATGGATGAAGGGAGCTTCGAAGAAATTGGTATGATGGTTACGCACCGAAGTACTGACTTTGGGATGGAACGCGAAAAATATCTTGGCGATGGTGTAGTAACGGGCTATGGAACAATTAATGGCAGGCTAACTTATGTATTCTCCCAGGATTTCACCGTATTTGGCGGTTCACTCTCCGAAACCCATGCAGAGAAAATTTGCAAGCTTATGGATATGGCCATGAAAAATGGTGCACCACTGATTGGTTTAAATGATAGTGGCGGTGCCCGCATTCAGGAAGGGGTTGTTTCTTTGGGCGGCTATGCCGACATCTTTTATAAAAACGTACAGGCTTCGGGTGTTATTCCACAGCTATCGGCCATTATGGGGCCATGTGCAGGTGGAGCTGTTTATTCGCCAGCCATTACCGATTTTATTTTAATGGTAGAAAATACTTCTTATATGTTTGTTACTGGCCCAAATGTAGTTAAAACGGTAACACACGAAGAAGTAACTTCAGAAGAATTAGGAGGTGCCAGTACACATGCTACAAAATCGGGCGTTACCCATTTTGCCTGTGCCAATGAAATTGAGGCTATTAACCATGTAAAGAAACTACTGAGCTATATGCCGCAAAATTGTGAGGAAATAGCCGATCATTTACCTTACGAAACAGCTGATGAAAGCCGACCAGAATTAAACACTTTTATGCCAGAAAATGCTTCGCAGCCTTATGATATACGTGAAGTGATCTCTGCCGTGGCCGATGCTGACAGCTTTTTAGAGGTACATGCAGCTTATGCTGAAAACATTGTTGTAGGCTTTGCCCGTCTTGCGGGAAGAAGTATCGGCATTGTAGCCAATCAGCCCGCTTATTTGGCAGGTGTTCTAGATAGCAATTCTTCTACCAAGGCAGCCCGTTTTGTGCGCTTTTGCGATTGCTTTAATATTCCATTATTGGTATTTGAAGATGTTCCGGGATTTTTACCAGGTACAGATCAAGAGTGGAATGGCATTATCACAAATGGGGCAAAATTATTGTACGCTTTTAGCGAGGCTACTGTACCACGCATTACTGTAATTACCAGAAAAGCTTATGGTGGCGCTTATGATGTGATGAACAGCAAACATATTGGTGCAGATATGAACTACGCCTGGCCAAGTGCAGAAATTGCTGTAATGGGCGCTAAAGGTGCCGCAGAGATTATTTTTAAAAGAGAAATTACTTCAGCAGAAAACCCTGAAGAAAAATGGCTGGAGAAAGAAAAATTATATTCAGACATCTTTGCCAACCCTTATCGTGCGGCCGAACGCGGCTTTGTTGATGAGGTGATTGAACCAGCGCAAACCCGTACAAAGTTGATAAAAGCCTTTAAGATGTTGGAAAATAAGGTAGTGAATAATCCGAGAAAGAAACATGGAAATATACCTTTGTAGAAAATAATCCATAGTCATTGGTCCATAGTTAGGTTTGTATCAATCCATAACATTAAGACTCATGACTGAGGACTTCCGACTTAAGACTAAATGCAGATTACTCAGAAATTATCACGCGCCGATATCCTCCTCATGGCTTTTTGCACAGGCCTGATTGTTGCAAATATTTACTACTGCCAACCTTTGGTGATCTTAATTGCGAAAGATTTTAACCTCACCGAAACCGATGCCGGGCGGATTACATACCTCACACAGATCGGTTACGCTTTAGGACTTTTCCTTTTAGTGCCGCTGGGTGATATGTTTGAGCGCAAAAAACAGATCCTTGTAATTACCGGACTTGCAATATTCGCCTTACTGGTTGCCGCGGTTTCACATACCTTTTTTGTATTGGAAGTTGCCTCAATTTTAATTGGCACCTGCTCTATTGTACCCCAACTGATTTTGCCCTTAGCGGCTAATTTAAGTACCGATGAGAACCGGGGAGCCAACATTGGCATGATTATGAGCGGTCTACTGGTTGGGATTTTGGCCTCGAGGGCAGTAAGTGGAAGCATTGGCTTTTGGTTAGGCTGGAGAGCCGTTTATTATATCGCTGCCGGAATTTGTGGTCTGCTTATTCTTTTAATGGCCAAACGTTTTCCACAAAGTTATCCTGCTTTTAAAGGCAGCTACAAAGAACTCATGCGTTCGATGTTCAGTTATATCAAAACCCAACCTGCCCTAAGGGAGACTTCGATTATTAACTTCCTGGCTTTCGCCATCATTAGCGCATTTTGGACTACCATGGTATTGTTTCTGGCTAACCCACCCTTTAATTTCCAAACACTGCAGATTGGGTTATTTGGAATTGCCGGAGCAGCAGGTGCATTGGCGGCACCATTGGTTGGAAAGTTAAGCGATGGCAACAATCCACGCAAAAACTTAATGATTGGTTTTATATTACAAATCGTTAGTATCGCTTTGTTTTATTTTACTGGCAGCCATTTGTACCTATTTGTAATTGGCATTGTGCTTATAGACATCGGCCAGCAAGCCATACATGTAACCAACCAGACCCGAATTTACACCTTAATACCAGAGGCCAGAAACAGACTGAACACCATTTTTATGTCAGTTAGTTTTATTGGTGCCAGCTGTGGCTCAGCCTTGGGGCTGTGGCTTTGGGACCAAGGCGGATGGGCATTATTCTGTTATGGAATGACGGGCATAATTGTCCTCAATATTTTAATTTATCAGTTTTACGGAAGAAAAAACAAATAACTAATCAATAAAAATTTCATGAAATCTAAAAACGCAATCAAAACATTTTCGGCCTTACTTATTTGCCTAACCATTTTCGGTAAAGCAAAAGCTCAAGACAGTACAAAAGTAGAACAGCCAACCGAAGTAAAATCATTAAATAAAATAAGGCTGAACCTCTTGTCTTTGCATTATGAAAGAGAACAAAAGATAGGAAAACTAACTACAGCCTACGTAGGTGCGGGTATAGCAGGAACCTTTTTGTTAGAATATAACTACAATTATAACAGTGGAAGTGAAACTAAAACCTATTTTGATCTTTCACCAAACATGTATGCCGGAATCAGGAAATATTACAATTTTGAAAACAGAATAAAAAAAGGAAAAAAAACCATTAATAACGCGGCTAATTATTTTGGTCTCGATGTAGCTACATATTTTTCTCCCTTGCTTAAAGAAGGCAACATTAATCAATATAATGTGATAGATTTTGAAATCGGAATCACCCCTCAATGGGGCATCCAACGCAGTATTGGCAAAAAAACAAATTTTGAGCTCTCATTAGGTCCAACTATACGCATCAATAAATATCAAACCTATTATGGTGTTGACGGTAGAATAGGCTTTAGCTTTTTATTATAACTATGGTTCAAATTGAGCAAATATTCCCTTCTCTAACCTGGCGGATCAGGCATGAGGCTATGTATCCAGAATTACCTTTTGATAGTGTAAAGCTTCCCGATGATTTTGACGGCATCCATTTTGGATTATACCTCAATCATAAGTTAACAGGAGTAGTTTCGTTATTTCATGACGGGGATGTTTATCAGTTCCGTAAGCTTGCCGTTCTGCCCGATACTCAAAAAGCAGGTTATGGCTCACAACTAATGGCCTATATCATTAATTTTTGTAAAATTCAAAAAGCGACAAAACTATGGTGCAACGCACGTGTAAATGCTAAGGAATTTTATTTTAAATTTGGCTTCCACGAAACAGATAAAACCTTTTTTAAAGATGGTTACGATTTTGTGGTAATGGAAAAAGAACTTTAAATTACCAACCGTCATGCTGATCCGATTGCTATCGGATTTAGTTCAGCATCTCATTAATCAGATCCTGAATCAAGTTCAGGATGACGAATAATTATAGAATAATATTATGGCTAAGAAAAAAGACGACGAAAAGAAAAAACATGTTGCTGTGGTAACTAAAAAATCGCTGCAGTTTCTAGAAGAATACATCAATAATCCTGCGCCTACCGGTTATGAATGGGAAGGACAAAAACTTTGGTTAAACTATTTAAAACCATATATCGACGAGCATTTTATCGACAACTACGGTACTGCTGTAGGTGTTATTAACCCTAAAGCTGCTTTTAAAGTAGTTATAGAAGCACATGCCGATGAAATTTCCTGGTATGTAAATTATATTACCGCAGATGGTTTAATATATGTAATCCGCAATGGCGGTTCAGATCATCAGATTGCGCCTTCAAAACGTGTGAATATTCATACTGAAAAGGGATTGGTTAAAGCGGTATTCGGTTGGCCGGCAATCCATACCCGCCATGGCGAAAAAGAACAGGCACCAGAATTAAAAAATATCTTTTTAGACTGTGGTTGTACTACAAAAGAAGAAGTAGAAAAACTGGGTATCCACGTAGGCTGTGTAATTACCTACGAAGATGAGTTTATGGTTTTGAACGACCGCTACTATGTTGGTCGTGCCTTAGATAACCGTGTAGGCGGCTTTATGATTGCCGAAGTAGCACGTTTATTAAAAGAGAACAAGAAGAAACTTCCTTTCGGCTTATATATTGTAAACTCTGTACAGGAAGAAATCGGTTTACGCGGTGCTGAGATGATTGCCCAGCGCATTAAACCAAATGTGGCCATTATTACCGATGTAACACATGATACTACTACGCCAATGATCAACAAAAACATTCAAGGCGATCTATCAGCCGGTAAAGGGCCTGTGGTTTCTTACGCGCCAGCTGTTCAAACCAATCTAAATAAATTATTAATTAAAACCGCTGAGAAAAACCATATTCCATTTCAGCGTCAGGCATCTTCTCGTTCTACCGGAACCGATACCGATGCTTTTGCCTATTCGAATGGTGGTGTACCATCAGCATTAATTTCGCTGCCGTTACGCTATATGCATACTACCGTAGAAATGGTACACAAAGAGGATGTTGACAATGTAATCAGCTTGATTTATGAAAGCTTGTTGAACATTACCGACGGTCAGGATTTCAGAGAGTTTAAATAATGGAAAAAGTAAATCACCAAAAAATCATCATCAGCACCTTGCTAAAGGTTTTGCTAATGATTGTTATTATTTTCATTCTTAACTCCTGGCCAAACATTAAACAGAGTTTTAGTGGTAATGTACCAGCATTTAGTTATTGGCTGGATCATAGTTTCAAAATAAGTAATATCATCCTCATCTTAGGGTTTGGTGGTTATTTCTACTATAAAGATTTGAGCGATCAAAAAGAACTGATAGAAAAGTCAAAAAACACGAATCAGCATTAATTAATTCCTAAATAAGTCAAGTTTTAAAGCTTGACTTATTTTTTGCCCCGGGCAGCTACGCTAAACCATCCTACCTTTTGCTACCCATTTATTTAACTCCCTGAGCAGTACGTTTATTTTTATTAATACTCAAAATATTTTTACATTGTTTGTGTAATTTACCCAAATAGTTTATCCTTTATTTATGAGTATTAATAAAAAAATTATTGATCTATCCATTATTTGCGATGATCATTGGGATGTGGTGTTCGACCACCTAGGTCTTGGTTTTTGGGAGTTAAGCATAGCAACAGGCATACTCCGCTCAACCCGGTCATTTAAGAAAAACCTAGGTTGCCCACCAGATGAAGTTTTAAGTTATGAAAAAGTTTTAGGCTTAATCCTCCCGGAAGACCTTGACCACGTTCAGGATGAAATTGAACTCACGGTTTCGAGAGAAAAAAATAGTTACCACTCAATACATAGAATTTGCCGGCCTGACGGAGAAATTAGATGGATTAAAGCCGACGGAATACTATCTCAGCAGGACGGTGAAAGCTTAAAATTAATAGGAACAATTTTAGATGTAACCGATTTAAAGAATAAGCCGTAATCATATTAAGCCTCGCTTAGTTCAATCCATACCGGACCGTGATCGCTTGTTTTTTCCCAGCCCCTCACTTGTTTATCTACTCCCGCAGATTTTAAGCGATCACTAACCTGAGGACTTAGTAAAAAATGATCAATTCTTAATCCCGCATCTCTACCATATGCATTCCTGAAATAATCCCAAAAGGTATATATCGTTTCAGTAGGATATAATTTTCTGATCGCATCTGTCCAGCCTTGCGCCATTAAATTTTGAAATGCCAAACGGGTTTCAGGACGGAATAAAGCATCTTCAACCCAACGTTCTGGTTTATAGGCATCCAGCTCCGTAGGTATTACGTTATAATCGCCACATAAAATTACTGGCAAATTATATTCTAACAATTTTGCTGCGTGGGCTGTAAAACGCTCAAACCATCGCAACTTATATTCGAATTTTGGCCCTGGTGCCGGATTTCCGTTCGGCAGATAAAGACATCCAATTATAACATTGTTTACCATTGCTTCGATGTATCGGCTGTGCAAATCTTCAGGATCGCCATCCAAATTTCGTTTTAGCTCTTTTATTTCCAGGTTTCGGGCCAATATAGCAACGCCATTCCAACTTTTTTGACCATGCCAAATGGCATTATAACCAGCATCTTTAATAGCTTGCTCCGGAAATTTTTCCTGCGGTGCTTTTAATTCCTGTAAACAAACTACATCAGGTTGGGTTTCTTCTAACCACCTTAACAGAACAGGTAAGCGCCCATTTATTCCGTTTACATTATAAGTTGCTATTTTCATCGGTATCAATATGTTTTAATGGTAATGAGGCAATCATGATTGATCTGGAGTGTGTTTTTTTGAAAATCACGATAATTTCATTTTATAAATCTCCGCAATAAAACTCAAAAATGAAACTAAGTATTTCAGATAGTAAAGCTAAGCGTGGCTTAGCATTCTTATAACATGAAATCTTTAACTATTACACTACTTTTTAAAACTAATAATAAACTAAAATGTTTAATTTTGGAGATTCATTCATGTTTGAGCGCATGTTTGAGTTTAGATATAGGGATAGGCTGTTAGTCTATCCCTTTTTATGCTCAATGATCTTTAGTTTTTATCCAACAATTTTTTCACTTTCTGTTGGAGATCCATAATATCAAAAGGTTTTTCAATGATGGCAGTTGGTGAGCAGCCTAAATTATCCATATTTAAAGCCGAAAGCAATATAATGGGCAAATGAGCTGTTTTAGGATTGTGCTTTAATTTATTGCAAATATCCCGGCCATCATGTTTACCAATACGGATATCCAATAAAATAATATCTGGCAGAAAATCGGCGATTGCTCCTTCCAGATCATCGGCGCTTAAAATGCCTTTAATAAGGTAATGTCCTTCTTCAAAAATTAAATTTATAATGTCGTGGATGTCCTCATCATCATCAACTATGAAGATTTTCTTAACTAGCAGGTTGCTCATATGCAACAAATCTAGTTTAACTTAATTAGCTAACATGACGTATTTATACCTGAATTTACCGAATAAATGATGAGAACACTAAGCAGCCAAACCAGATTTATAATTTTTAAGCATCTTTTTAAGAAGCCCTCTTGCTACATGTATTTTGGTTTTTACAGTGCCTAAGGGAATATCGAGCTCAGCAGCAATTTCATGATATTTATACCCTTCAAAATAACGGCAAAAACAAAAACGACAATCTTCGGGCAAGGCATTTAACGACTTTTGGATGTCCTCCATCATAAACTTTGCCGCACCACCATTAAATGATGCGCTTGGAACCAGTTGGATGGAAGTTAAATCCTCTTCCTGCTGGATCATTTCATTTTTCCGTTTTACCTTGTAATAATGATTAAGAAAGGTATTTTTTAGAATTGTAAAAAGCCATGCACGTACATTACTTCCCATTTCAAACTTAGCCGAAAACCTGAACGCCTTCATAAAGGTGTCCTGAACTAAATCGGCTGCATCGTCTTCATCACGCGTATAGGCTAATGCGCGATCGAAAAGTGGTTGCCTGTATTGGTATATGTCACAATTGAAATTTAATGTTTCCATGATTCGTTTTAGGTCTGATGTAAGTATTCAACAAACAGCACCATGCAATGTTATTTGTAGAAATACGCGATTTTTTACGGTTTATTTAAAACACTAAAAAATTGCCCAAAAAACGATCAAAAACACTAGGCTACATAACCATTTCGCATAGCAAAACGAACCAGAGAAGCAGAGTTTTTTGTGCCGGTTTTACTGATTAAAGCTTCTCTCTGGCTCTCTACTGTCCGCCTGCTTAAGTACAATTTGTCTGCTATTTCCTGATTGGTCAACCCATCCGCGATGAGTTTTAATACATTAATTTCACGTTCAGAAAAGTTGATTTCAGTATTCATTTTTTGCGAAAGCATATTTAACTGGGTATTAAAACGCTCTAAAATGGAGATGCATAAATTAGAGGAAAGGTACCGTTTTCCTTTCATTACATGCTTTAGGCAAAATAGCAATTCATCTTCTTCGATATCTTTTGAAAGGTAAGCAAAAGCGCCTGATGTAAAGGCATTTGACGCATACTTTTCATCATCTAAAATAGACAAAACAACAACTTTTATGTCGTATCCCCGCTCCTTAATGGTGCTGGCTAAACCTATTCCATCGAGTCCGGGCATTACAATATCTGATAAAATGATATCCGCTTTTATTCCCTTTTCCAAAAGTTCCAAAACCGCTAAACCTTCTGATACTTCTGCAACAACCTTGATGCCTTCGTGTTTTTCTATAAGTGCTTTAAGTGATGTCCGGATAATATGGTGATCATCCGCAAGAATAATGTTAATCATAATTCAAATATAACTTACACTGTTTTAAATTAAAAAAAGGCTACTTAGGCAGTTCAATATAGAAGGTGGTTCCGATACCAATTTTGCTCTTAAACCAGATTTTTCCCTGGTGCAATTCAACAATTGCTTTGATTATTCCCATACCAAATCCGCCGGATTCTTCGCCTTTCAAACCTGGTCTTAGGGTTTCGGGCAAATGATCAAAAAGCCCTGCCTGCAACTCATCTGGAATTCCAACCCCATTATCGGCCACAGTAATTAAAACAGTACTTTCATATTCCTCGGCATGTAAAGTAATATTTCCATGATCGGCAGTAAATTTTATTGAATTTGAGATTAGATTATTGATTACCTGCATAAATTTCATGCTATCCAGGTGCAGATAAATCTGTTCGGCAGAACTTGTGAATTTAATATTCTTCATTTTCCCTAGTTTCGATCGTTTGTAAAAACGAACTACATCTCTAAGTTCCCAAACCAAATCTGCCCGCTCCTTGCCAATTTCTACTATCGATGATTTTAAAAACTCCCGGTTAATCATGCTCCGTACCAAAAGCAGGTTACGCTCACACATATCCAGAATAAAAGCTAATGAGTTTATCATTTGCTCATCGCCTGTTTGGGCCACACCTTTTTTCATAGATGAGGCAGTTAATTTCATCATGGCCAGCGGTTCTTTTAAATCGTGAGCCAATACTTCCAAGGTGATATTTTTTCGGGCGTTTATTTGTTCAATATGGATTTTATTATGGCGCATTATTGTGGTATCTTCTACTGTACCCACTAAATGCTTTACTTCCCCATCCGTAACAGCAAACACAGTTACCCGCACATACTTTTCTCTATCGACAAACAGTAAACGGAATTCATATTTTTTCTCTGTACCATCTTTAAGGCATTCCTTATAACAGGACTTTACATGTTCCGAATCTTCAGGGTGTACCCGCTCAAAAAGTAACTGCGGCTTAGCCATAATTTCATCAAGGCCCAGTTCCCAAATTTTACTTATCGATTTATTGAGATATGAAAAATTTTGTGCCGTATAATCGAAAATAAAATACCCATCAGCAGAGTGGTTGCCCAGGTTACAAAAAAGCTCTTTATTTAATTCGATCATTATTTAATGTTTGATAATTTGTCCAGTAAATGATGTAATTATATCATCAGCAGCAACCACATCACAAACATCACACACGCTAAAAAGTTTTAATCAAAAAATGTGCATAATACTTCATATGATAACATGTAAATTACTTTAGATCTGTTTTTAGAGATATTAACATTTTCCACACGATGTGCAAAATTATTTTGCGGATCAAAACCAACTATTGCCTAAATTGTTAAGCATAAAAGAAAGATAAAAAAGTCCTGTGAGCGGGAGATCCGCGGAGGGCAGGCACACCATAGAGAAGACACCGTCCTTCTTACCAATAGCCATCGCACAGGTGGCTATTTTTATTATGTAGTGGCTATTTTAAAATTACCTTTTTGCCTGTTTGAGCTAATTTTCTCGCTGTCGCTATAATTTCATAATCATCTCTCCCACTATTCTTTAACCTTATTTTTTTATCGTTAATGGCCTGCGTGAATCCATTTGCACAAAACACTTACATATTTTTACACTAAAAGGCCAGCTCTACGAGGCTTCTATAATTCCTGTAGTCCAAATTAGAAATTTAAAAAGCTCTTGATGCTAATACCTAAAAATATTACAATATTGGAGATAGGAAAATGAAGCGACCAGAGTTAAGATGTAAATAAAAAGAAAAATTAACGGGATGACTTAGCTTATTCTATTAGTTAAAACCTTAGTTTTATTGATATAAAAATGTATCAGGTCTTTTATTTCTAAGTGGGAATTCCTTATTAATTGGCTCTAACTCTTGCTGCTCTTCTGTAATTAACAGGTCGTTGTATTTTTCTAGCAGATGAATATATTTATTCATCCAGAAATACACAGAATTATTATCCGAACCGATTTGTTTACCAGGATCTGCCGTTTGATTGATGGATTCGGGGTTGTACTTGGGGAAAGCTTCCGGAAATGCCGAAGAAAGATCCTGACCTAATAACTTGCCTACCTGCCAAATTACTTCATGCCCAATTCTGTCTTGACCAAACCAGTTGTAGATTGTTCTGCGGCTTACATTAAGTTTCCTTGAAAGCTCGCTGATGCCCATGCGATCTCTGCGCACTAAGCGTTCAAGAATTTCTCCTTGTTTTAGTTCTTTTGTTGTCATTGAGATAATTAATTTTTAAAAAATGAAAAAAATAATTAAATCAGCTATCGGGGACGATTGACAATTCAAATGTAAGAATAAGTGTAAAAGGTTGTATAAAAGGTGTTGATTTTTTGACATATGTCAAACTGCATTAGCGAATTACTGTGAAATACGCTCAAAATGAGTAGTTTTCAACCTATATTTTTCAAGAAATAATGTATTACTTTAAATACAATCACAACAGAAATTGAAATTATTTGGCCAAACCCTTATATTCATCATAAAAAAAAGATATGGCACAGAATAAAACTACAGAAAACGATTTAAGCGTTCCAGACTTTTTAAATACCATTCCCGACGAAAATAAAAGAGCCGATTGTTTTAACCTGTCGGATATTCTAAGTTTAGCCACAGGTTTTAAAGCTAAAATGTGGGGAAATGCCATTGTAGGTTTTGGGAGTTACCATTACAAATATGAAAGCGGCCGGGAAGGTGATGCACCATTGGCTGGTTTTTCACCAAGAAAAGATGCCATAGTTTTATACCTATCTTCTCAATTTAAAGATCGGGAAGAATTGCTTTCCAAATTCGGTAAACATAAAACTTCCAAAGCCTGTATCTACGTAAAAAAATTGAGTGATATCCATATCGAAGTTTTAAAAGAAATGATTATCAATTCTGTAGCCCACACAAGTAGCCTGTATCCTTAAAGATGGGGAAATATAATGGAACTGAAACCACCGATGAATATGAGCGCTTTTCTTTTGCCGCAGCTACACAGATAAATATGAGATATAAACTGTCCTTCTGAGTATAATGAAGGATCTTATTACGACATTACATATATGTCTATTTTTGCAGTCAAAAGACTGCCGCATGCATAATCTATCTTAACTCCTCAATGGGAGAAAGCATCCACTTTGTGATGTAAATAAGAAGTTACGCTATAATAAGTTAAATTTTACAATATTTGATTATTCCTTATTTCGAACAAACTAACTGGAAATGATAAAAAAACTACACCTCTATTTATTGATAGCGGGCGCTTGTATTTCGCTTAATTCGGCCGCACAAGATGCAGTAAGCTACCAAACACCCCCAAAAGAAATTGCCGATTTATTACTTGCCAAACCAACCCCAGGCGTAAGTATTGATGGCAAAGCAGAATGGATCTTGTTTAGCGAGCGTAACTCCTATCCTTCGGTAGAAGAACTGGCCTTACCCGAATACAGAATTGCAGGCTTAAGGTTAAACCCCAATAACTACTCACCGAGCAGACAAACCTACATCAATAACTTTAGCTTAAAAAATATCAAATCCAACCAAACGTTTCAGGTTGCAGGATTGCCAACTCCATTATACGCCAGCAACATTAGCTGGAATCCATCAGAAAATAAAATTGCATTTACCAATACTACTCAAAAAGGAGTAGATCTTTATATTATTGATCTGGCTACAAAAAAAGCTGTCAAAACCAATAAGGCTTTTTTAAATGTGGTTTTAGGTAGTGGCCTTACGTGGTTAAATGATAATACCATTATCTACCGCACGGTAACTAAACCTGCAAGTGCTGCACCTAAAAAGCCATTGATGCCAAAAGGGCCAACCATTCAGCAAAACTTAGGTAAAGCTGCACCAAGTGCCACTTATCAGGATTTAATTAAATCACCTTTTGACGAACAATTGTTCGAGTTTTTCGCAACCTCGCAATTGGTAAAAAATACAGCAGGTGTAGAAACGGCCATTGGAAAACCAGCTATTTATGGTTCGACAAGTTTATCACCTGATAAAAATTACATGATGATCGAAACTATACGCAAACCTTTTTCTTATTTGGTTACTGCAAACGGTTTTCCATCAACGGTAACCATTACTGATTTAACCGGTAAAACCATTAAAGTTATTGCTGAACTACCTTCATCAGAGGGTACTCCATCTGGTTATGACAATACACAAAATGTACCGCGTGGTTTCGATTGGAGGGATGATGAACCTGCTACACTGGTTTGGAGCAAGCCATTGGATAGTGGTTTAATTAAAAAAGATGTTCCCTTTCATGATGCAGTTTATGCGCTAAGCGCACCTTTTACCGGCACAGAAAAAGAATTATTTAAGACACAGACCCGTTACCGTGGCGTACAATGGGGAGATGCCAACCTTGCTTTAATTATGGAAGGTTTACGTAGCAAACAAACCAATAAAGTGAGCCGTTATAACCCTACAACAGGCGAAGTAGAAGAATTATACAGCCGTAACCAAACAGATGCCTATGGCAACCCGGGTTCTCCCGTTACTACGAAAAACAAATATGGCCGACAGGTAATTAAAACGGTTGACAATGGCACTAAACTGTTAATGAACAATGTAGTAGGTTCATCAGAAAAAGGAGACTTACCGTTCTTAGCCAAATTCGATTTAACCACTAAAAAGAATGAAATTATCTGGCGCAGCGCCGAAGGAACCTTCGAGTATGTAAGTGATGTAATTAATCCTGACAAACTGGTTTTGCTTACCCGTAAAGAGAGTCAGAAATTAGTACCTAACTACTTTATCAAAAACCTCATGCTTCGCATCGCCGATCAACCAATTACTAATTTCACTAATCCATATCCATCTTTAGAAGGCATTACAAAACAGAAAATTTCTTACAAACGTGCAGATGGCGTAGATTTAACAGGCGACCTGTATTTACCTAAAGGTTACAACAAAGACAAAGATGGTCCATTACCTTCATTAATTTGGGCTTACCCACGCGAGTTTAACTCTGCAGCAGATGCAGCACAGATTCGTGGATCGAAAGACAAATTTACTACAATTAGCTGGGCCTCTCCTATTTTCTGGGTAACCCGAGGTTATGCAGTGCTAGATAACGCAGAAATGCCAATTGTTGCCAAAGATGGTAAAAAACCTAACGATACCTTTGTAGATCAATTACAGCTCAATGCCGAAGCTGCTATTAATAAACTGGCCGACTTAGGCGTTGGAGATAAAAAACGTATGGCTGTTGGTGGACATAGTTATGGCGCATTTATGACCGCAAATTTATTGGCCCATACTAATCTTTTTGCTGCAGGTATTGCCCGTAGCGGAGCTTATAACCGTACGCTTACGCCCTTTGGTTTTCAAAACGAAGAACGTACCTATTGGCAAGTGCCTCAGTTATATTACGAAATGAGCCCATTCAGTTATGCCGATAAAATTAAAACCCCTATATTGTTAATCCACGGTGACTCTGACGATAACCCGGGCACTTTCCCTATTAACAGCGAACGTTTGTTCAATGCGATTAAAGGTGCTGGCGGCACTACCCGTTTTGTATTTTTACCATATGAAGCGCACAGTTACCGTGGCAAAGAAAACTTGCTTCACATGCTTTGGGAGCAAGACCAATGGTTAGAAAAATATGTAAAAAATAAAAAATAATCTCTCTCTACCTTTATCGATTAAAGTGCCTCTATATGAGGCACTTTTTTTGTTTATTTTTTTTCGGCGATGTCAGATATTTCTATCTGGTAATCAACTAATTGCCATTTAAAATCAGCTGATAACACTTCCAGACTCTCGCATATCCGAGAATGCCACCAACGCAAAATGGTAAATATCTTAATGATCTTGAATTCTTAATGACAAAAAAAGACCTGTCCATTTACAATTAACACATCATTGAAATACACCATTATAAAACCTACATTTATACAATAAAATTGAACATTACTGTTATTTATTTGTTAAAGCCATTATGGACTACATAGACTATTATAAAATCCTCGATTTAAAAAAAGACGCAACAACTGAGGATATTAAAAAAGCTTATAGAAAATTAGCCCGAAAGCACCATCCGGATCTTAACCCCAACAATGAGGAAGCCAATAAAAAATTTCAGCAAATTAATGAGGCAAACGAGGTTTTAAGTGATCCGGAAAAGCGTAAGAAATATGACAAGTATGGTAAAGATTGGCAACATGCCGATCAGTTAGATGCCCAGCAACAGCAGCAAAGGCAATACCAGTCGCAAGGTGGAGGATATGGCGGCAATAGCTATTCAGGAGGTTTTGGGGGCGAAGATTTTTCTGATTTCTTTTCTTCGATGTTTGGTGGCGGCGGAGGCAGAAGCAGTAGAAATTCCCCTTTTAAAGGCCAGGATTTCAATGCCGATTTGCAACTGAATCTACTTGATGCTTATTCAACGCACAAACAGACTTTAACTGTAAATGGCAAACAAGTGCGTATTACCATTCCGGCGGGTGTAGAAAATGGACAGAAAATTAAACTACCAGGTTACGGTGCACCAGGTGTTAACAATGGCCCCCCGGGAGATTTATACATCAAATTCAACATTACAGATAATCCTAAATTTAAACGAAAAGGAAACGACATCTACATCCAGGAAGAAATAAACCTGTACACCGCCATTTTAGGTGGCGAAAAAATTGTAGAAACCTTAAACGGCAAGGTCAAACTTAAAGTACCAGAGGGAACACAGCCCGATGCTACTTTACGTTTAAAAGGAAAAGGGTTTCCACTTTATAAAAAAGAAAATCAGTTTGGAGATTTATATATCAAGTGGCAGGTAAAATTACCTACCAATCTAAATGCCGAACAAAAAGAACTATTTGAAAAACTTTCGAAATTCTAACCATTATGGGAACCAATCTAATACCTGTAGAAGACATCTGTGCTTACCACCACGTAGAGATCAACTTTATCCAATCTCTTGAAGATTTTGGCCTGATCCATACTACAGTTAAAAAGCAATCGCTCTTTTTGCCAGTTGATGAATTGACCAAATTGGAGCAGTATCTTCGTCTAGCACACGATCTGGAAATCAACTTGGAGGGCATTCATGCTGTTTCGCATCTGCTTAATCAATTGCAAAATATGCAAGAAGAAATAACCGCACTTCAGAACGAACTAAATTATTATAAGCAACTTAACCAGCACCATTAAACAACCGTTTGTGCAGTATTTTGCATTAAAAGTGGAAACAAAAACACAATCTTTTTAAGATATCTTTCTTAAATTGGCAATCTAATTTAAAAAAATGAGCGATCTTTCTTCAAAATTCATCGAAAAAATAAAATCATCCTATGCCCCTACGGGCTCGTACATTTATTTAGGCGCCGGAATTTTAGACGGTCAGGTTTATAGCGAGGCTGAGGTTAATTTGTCGTTAAAAATGATGAATAGACATGGTTTAATTGCTGGAGCAACCGGAACAGGTAAAACACGTACCCTGCAGTTATTGGCAGAACAACTGTCAGATGCCAGCGTTCCTGTTTTTATGTTAGATGTTAAAGGCGATTTATCTGGCTTAAACCAGCCCGGTTCCGTTAATCCAAAAATTGAAGAAAGAGCACAACAGCTCAACAAACCTTTTTCTCCATCTGGCTTTCCCATCGAAATTTACTCCCTTTCGGGTAAAATGGGTGCTCAGATGCGGGCAACGGTATTAGAATTCGGGCCAACGCTTTTATCGAAAGTATTAGATTTAAATGATACCCAGTCGGGCGTTATGGCGGTAATATTCAAATACGCTGATGATAACAAAATGCCGATTATCGACTTAAATGATTTAAAGAAACTGGTTTCTTATTTATCAGAAGGTGCCGGAGCCGCCGAAATAAAAAGCAGTTATGGTACCATTTCTACTGCTACTTCTGGCACTATATTAAGAAAAATTGTCGCTATAGAGCAACAAGGATTAGCAGGCATGTTTGGCGAAAAATCTTTTGACATTGAAGATCTTTTCGAGCGTGTTGATGGCAAAGGAACTATAAGTTTGTTAAATATTGCCGATGTTCAAAATCAGCCCGTATTATATTCTACATTTTTATTGAGCTTACTGGCTGAGTTATTTAATACCATGCCCGAGGTTGGCGATTTAGACAAACCAAAACTGATCTTCTTTTTTGATGAAGCACATTTATTGTTCAAAAATTCTTCGAAAGCATTTTTAGAGCAGATTGAAACCATCATCAGGTTAATCCGTTCAAAAGGAATTGGTGTTTTCTTCTGCACCCAGGCACCTACCGATGTACCTGAAAGTGTTTTAGGACAATTAGGTAACCGCGTACAACATGCATTAAGGGCATTTACGCCTAATGATGTAGATGCTTTGAAAAAAACAGTTAATACCTATCCAAAATCAGATTTCTACGAGATCGATAAAATATTAACTTCGCTGGGAACAGGTCAGGCATTGGTTACCGTATTAAATGAAAAAGGTATACCAACGGAGGTATCTGCTACCATGCTTACCCCACCAAGGGCTGTAATGGGGCCACTTACCGCTGCTGATTTCGATCAGCTTGTTCATGCCAGTTCGAAGTATACTAAATATAAAGATCCTATCGATCCTGAAAGTGCTTATGATATTTTAACTAAACGCATTAATGAGCAAACTGTAGCAGCAGAACAAGAGAAGCAGGAAGCTGAAGCTCAAAAACAGGCCGAACAAGAAAGCAAGCCTAAACCAGGTGAAAAAAGCCTTGTTGAACAGGTAATGGGCGCAACAATAACGCGCCAAATTGGTAAAGAAATTGTTCGCGGTATTTTTGGCATGCTTACAGGAAAGAAAACACGCTCAAAAACTGGTGGTGGACTTTTTGGATTTTAAAAAAACTTATTAATTAACACAATAAACGCTCAAATAACTAATTTCGCAAGATGGAACCAAGATGGTGAATTAATCGTTCCATCATCAAGGTATTCACACCCACAAAAAATAATAAACAATAGATGAAACCTACCCTATTAATATTGGCTGCAGGTATGGCAAGCCGTTATGGAAGTATGAAACAAATCGATGGTTTTGGCCCAAATGGCGAAACCATTATCGATTATTCAATATATGATGCAATTAACGCTGGCTTTGGCAAAGTTGTATTTATTATTAAAGAAGAGTTTGTAAATGAATTTAAAGCCATTTTCGAACCTAAACTTGCTGGCAGAATTGAAACAGAATATGTTTTCCAAAACTTCGATCTTAAACAATTTGGCATAGAAGAAGAAATATACAGGGAGAAACCCTGGGGTACTGCACATGCAATCCTTTCGGGTAGAAATGTAATTAAAGAACCATTTTGCGTAATAAACGCTGATGATTATTATGGTTACGATGCCTTTAAAAAAATGGTCGATTTCTTAACCACCGAAGTAACAGATAGCAATTATTCTATTATTGGTTACGAAATTGGTAAAACTTTATCGGAGTTTGGAGCCGTTTCCCGTGGTGTTTGCCAGGTAGATGAATCTGGTAACTTAAAAGAAATTGTAGAACGTACAAAGGTTTACCCTAAAGATGGTAATATTTTTTACGAAGAAAATGGCGAAGAGTTCCCTTTAGCCTATGAAACGCCTGTTTCAATGAATTTCTGGGGGTTTACACCAGCAGTTTTCAAAATTACTGAAGAATTGTTCAGAAAATTTGCTGAAGCGAACAAAGATAAGCCTAAAGCAGAATTTTTTATTCCATTAATTGGTGAGAACTTAGTAAAAAGTAATACCGCAACCTTCAAAGTAGTGCCAACCTCAAACAAATGGTTTGGTGTTACATATAAAGAAGACAAACCTTATGTTCAGGATAGTATTGACCAATTGGTTAAAAACGGAACATATCCAGAAAAACTATGGAACTAAATTTAGATTCCGAAGTTTTAAAAGCCTACGGATACGCTAAAGAAAATATAAAAATTACACAAATAGGTACGGGTTTAATTAACCGTACTTATTTGCTTTCTCCCCTATCCGAAAAGAAGAAATACATTCTTCAAAATATAAATACTTCGGTTTTTAAATCGCCCCAGGCTATTGCCAACAACCTACGGTCTATTGCCGATTACCTCACTTTCACTTACCCGGAATATCTTTTTATTAAGCCTGTTTCTACAACAAATAGTGAAGAAATGGCGCACATTCATCATGAATATTGGCGGATGCTTCCTTTCGTGCCAAATACCGTCTCGCTAGACGTTTTAGCCGATCCTAAGCAGGCATATGAAGCTGCAAAACAATTTGGTAAACTGAGTAGATTATTAAATGATTTTGATGCAAAAACACTTCAGCCTACTATCCCAGGTTTCCACGATTTAGGCTTAAGGTACGAACAGTTTGCTTTGGCATTAAGCCAGGCAGAAGAAACACTCAAGGATGAGGCAAAAGCACAAATTGAAGATGCTTTAGCACATAAATATATTTTGGATTATTATACATCATACTCGCACAGAACTGATTTCCCTGATCGTGTAATGCACCACGACACTAAAATAAGCAATGTTTTATTGGATACTGAAACTTATGGGGGTATCTGCGTAATCGATTTAGATACCATTATGCCTGGTAAATTCATTTCCGACCTGGGCGATATGATGCGCACTTATCTTTGTGCCTTCTCTGAAAATGAAACCGATTTAGATAAGATTAAGATACGCTTACCTTACTTTGAGGCCATGATAAAAGGTTATTTATCCGAAATGAAAAGTATTTTGACAGAAACAGAAAAAGAGCTCATCTTATTCTCAGGCAAATACATCATTTATATGCAGGCCCTGCGCTTCTTAACTGACTTTTTAAGTGGCAATAAGTACTATCCTATTAGTTACCCCACACAAAATTTAGACCGGACCAGGAATCAGTTTAAACTATTGCATGAAATTGCTGCAAACGAAAAAGAATTACAAGATATTATTGAAGAGAATTTGGTTTAGTTCTTTGCTAAATAAACCTAGTTGTAGCGTCCCGCTACAATATGCAGAACATTAAAAAGAACAACATGAAAAGAAATAATTTTAAAGTTTGGCTTTTTATTTCTGCAACAATCATTTTTTGTGCTTTCACTTTTATAACGCTTATTGCCGCTGCAGCTGTTGAAGAAGGTACGGATGGAAACAGCTCTACAACAAGAGCAATAGCCAAATTATATTATATTTTTCGTTTTCCTACGCACAGCTTATTCTTTAGCTTTATGGATGGACATTTCTTCTTTCTAGGGCTAGGAATAAATTGTTTATTCTACGGTTTTATAATGGAAAGGGTCGTTTCTGCGTTTAGTAAAAGAAATTAAACAATATCCCTATATTTAGGCGTTTAAGGAACACATAAGTCAACCTTATTGCTATTCAACCCTTCCGAAAAGCACTAAAATTCCTTTCTAAACCCGACAGTAGCGGCAGCCCCGTCACCATTTTACATCGGGATCATGAGGGCTAAAGCGAATGGCGGGACTGTACCGGCCGAAAAGCACTGAGCGTTAATTTCCAAAATATTAATTTTATCTTCATTGCGAAACACAAAGCAATACAATTGCGATTTAAACTCATCTTAGGAAGATTGCTTCTTCGGCTGAAAAAGCCTTCTCGAAATGACGATTTTGCAAAAAAAAGCGTCCCTGAACTTAATCAGAAACGCTTTTTATATTCTCCCGAGACTCTCGACTCAGGAATCAGACTCAAGATTATTTCTTATCGTCTTCTTTTACTTCTTCAAAATCAACATCAGTAACGTTATCGCCACCACCTTGAGGCTGACCATCAGCTTGTGGCTGTTCGCCACCCTGAGGTTGCTCACCAGCTTTGTACATTTCTTCTGACGCTACGTTCCATGCAGCTTGCAATTCAGCTTGTGCTGCATCGATATCAGCAAAGTTACGTGATAGATGCGCTGCTTTCAATTTCTCTAAACCAGCTTCGATCGGTGCTTTTTTATCAGCAGATAATTTATCACCAAACTCTTTTAATTGTTTCTCAGTTGAGAAAATTAAAGCATCAGCACCGTTGATTTTATCAGCTTCTTCTTTCTGCTTAGCATCGTCTGCTGCATTAGCTTCAGCTTCTTCTTTCATTTTTTTGATCTCAGCATCAGTTAAACCTGAAGATGCTTCGATACGGATTTTTTGCTCTTTACCGGTCGCTTTATCTTTAGCACTAACGTGTAAGATACCGTTGGCATCAATATCAAACGATACTTCTACCTGAGGCACACCACGAGGTGCTGGTGGAATACCATCTAAAATAAAACGGCCAATTGTACGGTTTTGAGCAGCCATAGGACGCTCACCCTGTAAAATATGGATCTCTACCGAAGGCTGGTTATCAGCAGCAGTTGAGAAAGTCTCAGATTTTTTAGTAGGGATAGTTGTGTTAGACTCGATTAATTTAGTCATTACACCACCCATAGTTTCGATACCTAATGATAAAGGCGTAACGTCTAATAACAATACATCTTTTACATCACCAGTTAGCACACCACCTTGAATAGCAGCACCGATTGCCACAACCTCATCAGGGTTAACACCTTTACTTGGCTCTTTACCGAAGAAAGCTTTAACCGCTTCCTGAATAGCAGGGATACGTGTAGAACCACCTACCAGGATAATCTCGTCGATATCGCTTGTGCTTAAACCAGCATTTTTCAAAGCAGATTTACAAGGATCGATCGTACGTTTAATCAAACTATCAGCCAATTGCTCAAATTTAGCACGAGATAATGTACGTACTAAGTGTTTAGGGCCGCTGGCATCAGCAGTAATGTATGGTAAGTTAATTTCAGTTGAAGTTGTGCTCGATAACTCAATTTTAGCTTTCTCAGCAGCTTCTTTTAAACGTTGTAAAGCCATTGGATCTTTAGCTAAATCCATGCTGTTTTCAGCTTTGAATTCGCTTGTTAACCAATCGATAATAATGTGGTCAAAGTCATCACCACCTAAGTGAGTATCGCCATCAGTAGATTTTACTTCGAAAACGCCATCACCTAATTCTAAAACAGAAACGTCATGCGTACCACCACCACAGTCAAAAACAACGATTTTCATGTCTTTGTGTGCTTTATCCAAACCATAAGCTAAAGCAGCTGCAGTAGGCTCGTTAATGATACGTTTTACAGTTAAACCTGCAATCTCACCAGCTTCTTTAGTAGCCTGACGTTGTGCATCGTTAAAATAAGCTGGTACAGTAATTACTGCTTCAGTTACTTCCTGACCCAAGAAATCTTCAGCAGTTTTTTTCATTTTCTGTAAAATCATTGCAGAAATCTCTTGTGGAGTATATTTTCTGTCGTCGATTTCAACACGTGGTGTATTGTTATCACCTTTAACTACTTTATATGGTACACGTCCAGCTTCTTTCGCACTTTCGTCGTAGCTGTTACCCATAAAGCGTTTAATCGAATATATCGTTTTTGTTGGGTTGGTTATAGCCTGACGTTTAGCAGGCTCGCCAACCTTACGCTCACCGTTTTCTGCAAAAGCAACAATAGACGGTGTAGTACGTTTACCCTCACTGTTTGCGATAACTACAGGCTCGTTGCCCTCCATTACGCTTACGCAAGAGTTTGTTGTTCCTAAGTCTATTCCAATAATTTTTCCCATTGTATTTTTAATTTCTCTTTTTAAAGTATTATAATTTCTACTGCTATTAAACAATGCTTGTGCCAATTGGTTTTTGGCAGATAATATGGGTAAAAGACTGATAAAATGTAAAAAAAGAGCCTATAGTTTACTGACAGCATGACAGAAATAAGCTGAAAGACAAATGATTTGAAAATGAAAGTCGGCAGTGCTTCGGAGGCAGCAGTCCGTCCTAAAGGGACTCCTTTGGAGCTAATCGCTTTACTTCGTTTCACTCGTGCACGCTATTATCGGGTTTATTGAACAGCGTTTTTTTTTTCGCATCGGTGATTAAAACACAGGCAGAAATAATGAGTGATCATCTAAATGCCCTTAAAGTTTTATATCTTTAAATTACAATCAATCGGTGCAATCATTTAAATCTGTATAATCCAATCTATAATGCAATTAGCAGCTCAAATCGTAATCGGCTTAGTAGCCTTCATCCACATCTATATCCTTTGGTTAGAAATGTTTGCCTGGACCACCAAGGCACCGAAAGTATTTAAAACCATCCCTAAAGATTTATTTGTGCCAACAAAAACATTGGCGGCAAACCAGGGATTGTACAATGGCTTTTTAGCAGCAGGTTTAATTTGGTCGTTATGCATAACCGATCATCACTGGAAATTTTATGTGGCCATATTCTTTTTAACCTGTGTCATTATCGCGGGCATTTATGGCGCTGCTACGGCCAGTAAAAAAATTCTTTACGTACAATCGATACCTGCATTAATTGCGTTGATTTTGTTGCATCTGTAAGTTCGATACGATCCTATCGGTAGGTGTCTCACCGACTGAAAACACGCGGTTGATTTGATAGATCCTGAAATAAGTTCAGAATGACGATAACATCAATGGGCAAATTTTGCATCATAATTTAGTCATGGCTTTGCGTTTCTTTGCAAAAAACCCAGCGTTCTTTGCGGTTAACTACAACTCCAACAATCTTTCCAAATGATGGTAACCAATTCCAAAATATTCTTTACTGGCTTTAATCTTCTCCAAAATCGCTTTCTGCTCTTCAATCTTCGGACTTCCGACTAAAGACTTCAGACTTTTCTTAACCCCCACCACAAGCACATTTTTAGGTGTATGTGCATCCGAAATAAATTCGAAAACTTTGGTTTTATATCCGAAGTATTCTAAGATCAAGGCACGAATCCCATCTGTAACCATTTCGGCCTGGCGTTCTAAAAAGATGCCATATTTAGTTAAAAATGAAACATCATTCTTTACTTTATGTTGCTCAATTTCCCTGCGAATCTGTTTATGGCAACAAGGTGCAACAACAATTAGTTCGGCATTGGCTTTAATCCCTTTAAAAATAGCATCATCGGTAGCGGTATCACAGGCATGTAACGCAATTAAGAGATTCACATCCTCAGCATTATAATCTTCAATCGTTCCCTGAACAAAATTTAATCTATCGAAAGCAGATTTGGCAGCAACCTGATTACACAAATCAACCATATCCTGACGATACTCTACACCTACAACTTCAGTTTCCAATTTTAAAACCGAGTGAAGGTAATCGTACAATGCAAAAGTTAAATAGCCCTTGCCCGAGCCCATATCAGCCACCTTTTTAATACTACCCTCTGGTAATTCTTTAATTAAAGAGCTTAAAATTTCAATGTAATGGTTAATCTGGCGGAATTTATCCTGCGCGTTTTTAAATACCTTACCTTCTGCATCGGTGATTTTCAACTCCGTTAAATAAGACTTCGCATCAGGTTTAATCAACCTTGCTTTCTCTTTGTCGTGAGTGGCAGATGGGACTGCTGCACTTGATGCTTTACCTTCTCTAAAAACAACTTTGCCATTGTTCAGCTCCTCCAAAATCAGATCTTTTTCGGCAGTAAACAAAGTACCGATTTTAAAACCTTTTTCCAGATAATCAGTAATCAAATCTATTGCTTCATCAATTGCATAGTTTTTCACTACATCGCGGGTTTTATAGCGATAAGTAAAGGCCAGTTTATCTTCACGTTTAATCACAACTTTGCGGATAAGAATTTGCTTTAATGCTTCTTCTTCACCTTTGTAGTTCCCTAAAGATACCTTTACAAAAGTTGCTGCATTCAAACTTTCTTTTAAAGCTGCAGTAAATTGTTCTATATATTCTGACACTGGCATTGATAAATTTTAACGACAAAGATAATCAAGTTTATCCGGAGCAGAACATACCCTTGATAATGTAACAATAGAGCGACCATACAAAGGTTTATTTGATTAAAAACGGCTAATCCAGCGCTGACGTAATACGATTTAGAAATACGTATGAGCAATATTATCTATATTGATTCCAAAATAGCCGAACACTTTTATTTCAAAAAATTAAGCTTTAGATTAGAGTATATAAAAATAGCTAACCACAATTCATGAGTGACTTTCAGATAAAAAAATCGCCTACTGTTTATGATGCCATTGTTGTTGGCTCAGGTGCGGGTGGTGGAATGGCTGCATATGTTCTGGCACATGCAGGTCAAAAGGTTTTAATGCTCGAAGCTGGTCAAAATTTCGATCCGCGATTAGATTCACATCAATTAAAATGGCCTTGGGAATCTCCCCGTCGCGGTGCCAGTACTACGCGTCCATTTGGAGATTTTGATGCTTCTTATGGAGGATGGGAATTAGAGGGCGAGCCTTATACACAGAAAAACAAAAGCGAATTCGAATGGTTCCGTTCGCGGATGCTCGGTGGCCGTACCAATCACTGGGGACGAATTTCTTTACGGATGGGGCCGGACGATTTTAAACCTAAAGATGGTTTAACCGATGCCTGGCCCATTACCTACGCGGATGTAAAACCATTCTACGATAAAGTTGATCGTATGATCGGTATTTATGGAACAGCAGAAGGTTTAGAGAATGAACCTGATGGAATCTTTATGAAACCGCCAAAACCAAGATTAAACGAACTTTTCATCAAAAAAGGCGCAGAAAAAGCGGGAGTAAAAGTAATTACTGGTCGTGGGTCTGTACTTACCGAAGCCTTACCCAATAACAGCGATCGTGCACCTTGTTTCTACTGCGGTCAGTGTGGAAGAAGCTGTAAGGTTTATGGCGATTTTTCATCATCATCATGCTTGGTAAACCCTGCTGTAAAAACAGGAAACCTGACTGTGATTACTGATGCAATGGTGCGCGAAGTAATTACTGATAAAGATGGTACTGCAAAAGGCGTTTCATACGTAAACCGAAAAGACCTGCAAGAATACCAGGTAAATGGCAAACTCGTTATTTTAGGTGCGAGTGCCTGCGAATCTGCACGTATATTATTAAATTCAAAATCAACTTCTCACCCAAATGGCCTGGCCAATAGCAGTGGCGTGGTTGGAAAATACCTGCACGATTCTACGGGAGCAAGTGTTTCGGGCTTTCTTCCTCAGTTAATGGACAGAAAACGTTACAATGAAGATGGTTTGGGCAGTGTGCATATCTATTCACCCTGGTGGTTAGATAACCGTAAACTAAACTTCCCACGTGGTTACCATATCGAATATTGGGGTGGCATGGGTATGCCTGCATATGGCTTTGGCGGCGGTGTAGCCCAAATGAACGGAATGGTGCCCGGCAGAGATGGCAAAATGAAAGAAGCCGGAGGTTATGGGAAATCGTTAAAGGATGATTATCGCCGTTTCTATGGTACCGGTGTTGGCATGGCTGGTCGTGGAACAGCAATTGCCAGAGAAGGCAACTACTGTGAAATTGATCCGAACACGGTGGATAAATATGGTATTCCGGTTTTAAGGTTTAACTACAAATGGGACAAAGACGAAATCCTACAGGCTAAGCACATGCAAGAAACTTTCCTTTCGATAATGAAAGAAATGGGTGCCGTGGTTACCTCCGAAATTCAGGGCGCAGATACCAATTATGGTTTGCTTAACCCTGGAAAAATTATTCACGAAGTTGGAACCATCCGCATGGGCGACGATCCTAAAAAATCGGCTTTGAATAAATATTGCCAGGCGCACGACTGTAAAAACCTGTTTGTGGTTGATGCGGGTCCGTTTGTTCAACAAGGCGATAAAAATGCTACCTGGACTATCCTGGCACTATCGATGCGTACCGCAGAATATATTTTAGCTCAAAAGAAAAAACAAAATATTTAAAGAATTACCATATGAACAGACGTGATTCACTAAAAGCATTAGGTTTAACGGCCATCAGCACAACTGTGCTGCTCGATGCCTGTAAACAACCTGAAACAAAAACCGAAGTAGCCGCACCAGAAGAAACTGCAAAAGAAGCCGGAAGAGAACAGTGGGAAATAGACCGTGATAAGAAATTAAAAGCTGAAACCTTTTTCACTAAACATGAAATGGCTACCATTACAGTGCTTGCCGACATTATTATTCCTAAAGATGATGTATCAGGCAGTGCATCTGATGCTAAAGTGCCAGAGTTTATTGAATTTATTGTAAAAGATATTCCGGAACATAAAGTACCTATGCGTGGTGGCCTTAAATGGCTAGATGTATACAGCTTTAATAAATTTCAAAAATCATTTATTGAGGCATCGGAAGATCAACAAATTTCGATTGTAGATGAAATTGCATACCCTAAAAAAGCCAGACCGGAAATGCAGGCGGGTGTAACTTTTTTCAATAGAATGAGGAACTTAACAGCATCAGGTTTTTACACTACAGAAATTGGTGTAAAAGATATTGGTTATGTTGGTAATGCACCAAACCAGTGGGCCGGTGTTCCAGCAGACGTGCTAAAACAGTACGGAATGGAAAATGTGAAGGTATAGTCTCTTAAAAAAATCGTCATCTCGACTGGAGCTCAGTCCCGAACTTTCGGGAGAGAGATCTATAATAGATTTCTCGACTGCGTTGCACTCCGCTCGAAATGACGATATAATATTTTCGCCTCGATACGTATCCTCACGTATCGAAATACGATGGTTCGTGAAGACACGAACCACGGCTTATAGGATTACTCCACTATCAAAATCAAACCTTTTCCTTTTTCAATAGGGATAGATTTTCCATCAGGATAACTTCCCGAAGTTTGAAACTTATCAATTGCAGGAGCTGCTATTTTTACTTTACCGGCATCTAAACCCAGTTTGGCCCAATCGATGGTTAAATTAACGTTTACATCTCCTTCTGCCCAACTTGCCAATGCAATCATTGTTTTACCTTTTTGTTTGTAAACAGTTGCCAATACTTTAGGGTTATCGGTTTTAACCGGGCAGTTTTCGCTCCAGTAACCGATCATTTCAGATCCTTTTATGCCGAAATTGTCCCAAGCTCTCCACAATGGTTTTGGATCACTTTTGTCAGACCAGCCCAAGCGGCTTGTCATGCCATAAATCATACCACGCCAAGGGTTTCCATCATCCTGTAACATCTCTCCCATTAATCCAAAAGGGATTCCACTTACTTCTGTTAAAAAGAAATCGGGATTGTTTTTCTGGTAATCGAAATATTCGCCAAACCATAAACGGTTTAAATAAGGAAAATGCTCCAGGTATAAAATGGCACTGTTGTTAAAGCCATCACTTTTGTTGTACTGATTAGCAGAATGCAGGTCGATAATACCTGGGTGATTATCCTGTGTCAACACACGTTTTATGCGCTTCATGGTTACCCGATCGAAAGCTACATCATCTAAGTATACGCCGTCAATCCCGACATTGTTTACCAACCAGTTCATTCCTTCTACGTAATAGTTGTGCCAACGGTTCATTCCGCTGTTAATTACAGCCGCATCTTTAATTTCGGGTACAAACCAGGCGGCAATATAATTAGAATCTAAATGCTCCTGTAACCAGCTAAATCCTCCTCCTTTACCCGGAGAATATACTTCAGTTCCCAAACTTCTTAAAGCTGGCCACTCGTAAGCATGGTTCGAAAGCTCGCGAACAGTATTGTAAATTTTAACTTTTAAACCTTTCGAGTGTGCATTACCAATATAGTCTTTCATCTTTTTCCATTCTATAAATGGATAGTTGATCCAAGGGTTGATCGGTGTGGCATGGTGAATGTTCACTACTGTTGCGCCTTTAGCTTTGATCGTATCTAAATCACCATATTTATGATAGAAACGGTTATCCCATTGAAAATCGGTGTTAAGTAAATGGAAAGGTGTGATCAGTAAATTGAAATTATAATAAAGCACATCGCCTTTTTTCATGCTTCTTGCACCAGTAAAATTGTCGGCAAGCATCGAACTGCCTTTAACATTGATCTGGATACCACCTTTATCTCCATTACCCCACGATTTAGGCAATAATAAAGGCTTTTGAAGATAGAAATTAGTATTAAGCGGGCGAACATAGTTTTCGTCTCTTAAGTTGTAATACAGGCCCGCATTTACGTTCCCAATCCAAACAGCATCCTGGTTTTTATTCGCTACGTCCCATTTCCATTTTACGGTATCTGGTCTAACGCCGCCTTTTTCGCCTAGGCCCATCAAATACTTCGTAGACCCCTTATCAAATGGGATATGAAAATCGACATTACTGAATTCGACATCTTTTAAAGCGATTACTTTAACTACATAATGTACATAGCCATCAAACTCTAAAGCACCTTCTAAATCCATTTTCAGGTTTTCAGAAGTATTGGTTGCTTTCCATTTTACCGTTCCAGCTTCTTTACTGGTAATCTGGAAATTACTTGGTACAAATTTCTCCTGCGTTTTCGGGGTATTAAAAAAGTGAAAATGAATAGGTTCTGCCAGGATATTATTAGGTTTTTCGCTGTAAGCTGTCATCTCAGCATTAAAAAAGGTCTGAATCTGCTTAGGAAAACCATCGCTATTAATTTCGAATTTTCTACCTAAAAGCGAAATTACATTCCCATCAACAATTAGCGGTGTGTAAGGAGCTACAACTGTATTTGCTTGTGCTAAAGTAGAATTTAACCAGGTTAAGCGAGTCTGTTTATCTGGAGTTCCTACACCTGCATCGGATAAAACTTGATTACCTACTGTAATTTTGACATCGATTACTTTCGATTTTCCATTGGCTTTAACTGTAAATTTTCCGGCATAAATACCTGCAGCTGTATTTTTAGGAATGTTAACCGTAATCCACATTGGCTGAATTTTGCCAGAGGCTACATTTACGGTTTCAACCAAAGGTTTGTTATCATAACTTGTTCCATTGGTATTTAAGCAGTTGATATATTTTGAAGCAATTACTTTTCCAGCTGCATTTTTTAAATCACCGAAGCTAACCACTACATTTTTCAGATCTTTCAAAGCAAATATGCCTAATTGAAAAGCATAGTTTTCACCTTTGCCAGCCGAGCCTGTAAAAGTATTTGCAACACCTTTTTGCACCCAACGATAAGGTAAATCGTTCTGCATTTTGATTGGAAACATTCTGTCCTCTGGAAAAACGACAAAAGCTTCTGAAGCATATTTGGTCTTTATTGCAGCCGTTTCTTTATCCGTTGCAATTATTTCCATTGGATAAAAAGAGTTGAAAGCATCGATAGACTGGATCTCTACAACAGAAGCATTCACTTTAACCTGCTTTGCTGCCGTTAACCATGCCTGGTCAGGCTGTTTTGGTTTTAAGTAAACTCCTTTCGGATAATTACTTCTTCCCTCATTTTTATAAGCGAGGTAATATACGTAATACTTTCCTACTCCAGTTGCTTCGAAATAAACATCAGCACTTTCTCTTGTCAGTTTATCCGTACCTACAACAGAAACAGTTTTGCCATTGGCATCTTGTACAATGATTCCTTTTAATTCCGGATGTTCATCCCTCCGGCGCCAATCGATTTTAGCATGGGCAATTTTGCCTGTGCCAGCAAACTGCACAACAACTCTATGGTTACCTAACGAATCAGGGTTCCATGTATTATTACCATTGGTGTATTTTAGTGTTTGCGCATTAAGAGATAGCTGTCCGAAAAGACAGAGTAATAGAAAAAGCCTAAATTTCATTTCAAATTTGTTTTTGGCTAATTTATAGATACCTAGCTGAAATAAAGCTATGTAATGAAAAAATGAGACAAACGTTTGCTTGATTTCGTTTGGTTCATTGGTCAATAGTTCATTAGTGGCTATCATGTACCTAATGGAGTTATGTCATAGATTCATAGTGGTGTCAGATGTTTCCATCTGACGGCACAAAAAAGACAGAAAGAAAAGCCAAAAAAAAAGTCCTGCTCTTTCGAACAGGACTTTTTTGATCTTAAGGTGAATAAAATTATTCTCCTTTTGGTTCTTCAGTAGCAGGAGCTTCTTCAGCAGGAGCAACTTCTTCGGCAACTTCAGCTTTCGCTTCAGCAGCTTTAGGTGCAGCAGTAGCTTTACTTCTACCACGACGAGTTGTTTTCTTCTCTTCTTTAACCTCTGCATCTTTACCGTAAACTGTATTGTAGTCTACCAATTCAATTAAAGCCATTTCAGCGTTATCACCTAAACGGTTGTTTAATTTAATGATACGAGTGTAACCACCTGGACGGTTTGCAACTTTCTCAGCAATTTCGCGGAATAAGATTGTTACTACTTCTTTATCTTGTAAATAAGCAAATACTGTACGACGTGAGTGAGTAGTATCATTTTTTGATTTAGTGATAATTGGCTCAACATAAGTACGTAAAGCTTTAGCTTTAGCTAAAGTTGTTGTAATTCTTTTGTGCAAAATAAGTGATGAAGCCATGTTAGCTAACATCGCCTTTCTGTGGCTTGCGGTTCTACCTAAGTGGTTTACTTTTTTACCGTGTCTCATTGTTTTTTAATTGAGTGTATACCGTCTCTTTGCAATTAAGCTGAGGGAATTATACACTGTGAAAAATTATTTATTTTTCTAAGTCCCCTTTAGGGGATTTAGGGGTTATTCTTCGTCTAATTTAAATTTAGACAGGTTCATACCAAATGATAAACCTTTTGATTTTACTAATTCCTGGATCTCTGTTAAAGATTTTTTACCGAAGTTTCTGAATTTTAACATATCAGCCACATCGTAAGAAACCAAATCAGCTAAAGTACGGATATCAGCAGCTTTTAAGCAGTTTAATGCTCTAACTGAAAGATCCATATCTACTAACTCAGTTTTAAGGATTTTACGCATGTGTAAAATTTCCTCGTCAACTTCTTTAGTTTCTTCTTTAGCTTGAGATTCTAATACTAAATTCTCATCAGAGAATAACATAAAGTGTTGGATAAGGATCTTAGCCGCTTCTTTTAATGCTTCTTCTGGATGAATTGAGCCGTCAGTAGAGATATCTAAAACCAATTTTTCATAATCCGTTTTTTGCTCAACACGAAAGTTTTCGATCGTGTATTTTACATTTTTCATTGGAGTATAAATCGAATCGATTGCGATTACACCTACAACAGCATCAGCAACTTTATTTTCTTCAGCAGGTACATAACCACGTCCTTTATTGATGGTTAATTCCACTTCCAAAGTAACAGATTTATCCATGTTGCAAATTACATGCTCAGGGTTTAAAACTGTAAAGTTGTTAGAGAATTTAGTGATATCACCAGCTTTAAACTGATCTTGACCATTAACGATGATGAAAACTTTTTCAGAATCACCTGAATCACCTGTTTTCTTAAAACGAACTTGTTTTAAGTTTAAGATAATATCAGTTAAATCTTCTACAACACCTTTCATGGTAGAAAACTCGTGAGAAACGCCTGAAAAACGAATAGTAGTAATAGCATAACCTTCTAATGAAGAAAGTAAAATTCTTCTTAAGGCATTACCAATTGTTACACCGAAACCGGGCTCTAAAGGACGAAATTCAAATGTGCCATCGAAATCGGTTGATTTCTGCATGATCACTTTGTCTGGTTTCTGAAATGCTAAAATTGCCATTTATATTTTTTTAAATTCGTTATTGAATATATAGTAATATGAAAAAAGTTAATTACCCTTTTGAGGTAATTAACCAGATCATTTATTACTTTGAGTACAACTCGATGATTAAGTTTTCCTTGATGTTTTCAGGAATCTCATCACGTTGAGGGTAGGTTAAGAATTTACCAGTTAATTCACTAGCGTTCCACTCTAACCAAGCAAACTTATTAATCGTTCTACCTGCAACTGAGTTACTAATTGATTCTAAAGATTTAGATTTTTCACGAACAGCAACCACATCACCAGCTTTTAACTGATATGAAGGGATATTTACAACTTCACCATTCACGGTAACGTGTTTATGGCTAACTAACTGGCGTGCACCAGAACGGGTTGTTGAAATACCTAAACGGTAAACTGTGTTATCTAAACGTGCTTCTAATAACTGAAGTAAGTTATCACCGGTAATACCAGCACGAGAAGATGCTTTTTTAAACAAGTTACTGAATTGTTTTTCTAATACACCATAAGTATATTTTACTTTTTGTTTCTCCATTAACTGGATAGCATATTCAGATTGTTTTCCTCTTCTTTTTGATGAGCCATGTTGCCCAGGAGGATAATTTTTTCTGTCTAACACCTTATCAGGACCGAAGATTGGTTCTCTGAATTTACGGGCGATTTTTGATTTTGGGCCTGTATATCTTGCCATTTTTTTTCTGTTTTAAAGTATCATCCAACCTGAAGCTGGAGATTCTTAGCTTTAAAATTAATTAAACTCTTCTCTTTTTAGGAGGACGACATCCGTTGTGAGGAAGTGGAGTAATATCTTTAATAGATGTTACTTCGATACCTGCTACTTGCAATGTTCTGATTGCAGATTCACGACCTGAACCCGGACCTTTTACAAATACTTCAACTTTACGTAAACCTAAATCAAACGCAACTTTACCACAATCTGAAGCTGCTTGACCAGCTGCATATGGTGTATTCTTTTTAGAACCTTTAAAGCCCATTTTACCAGCAGAAGACCATGAAATAGTCTGTCCGTTGTTGTTTGTTAAGGTAACGATAATGTTGTTGAAAGTAGCATTGATATGCGCCTGACCAACAGACTCAATTACAACGATACGTTTTTTTGTTACTTTTTTACTCTTAGCCATTTTATCTTTTAGATTTTAGATATGAGACTTGAGATATGAGACTTTCTCTACCCCGACACTCAGTATCCTACTTTTTATCTTTTATTCCAGATTTGAGCAGATTTTAAAGATATGGTGCTCACATCTAAAATCTCATATCTCATATCTATCTATTACTTAGTAGCTTTTTTCTTGTTAGCAACTGTTTTTCTCTTACCCTTACGAGTACGTGAGTTGTTTTTAGTACGCTGACCACGAGAAGGTAAACCTTTTCTGTGACGTAAACCACGGTAGCAACCAATATCCATTAAACGTTTGATGTTTAACTGAACCTCTGAGCGCAAAGCACCTTCTACTTTAATCTCATCGTTAATCATTGTACGGATTGCTGATAACTCATCATCAGACCAGTCTTGTACTTTTTTGTTTAAATCGATACCTGCCGTAGTTAAAATACGTTGAGCAGTTGTTCTACCAATTCCGTAGATATAGGTTAAACCGATCTCTCCTCTTTTGTTTCTTGGTAAATCAATACCTGAAATCCTTGCCATATTTGTTTATGTTTTAAGTAATTCCGAACGGCGGGCCACCGTTGTGCGGTTTATTACAATATTCTTAATTACCCTTGACGTTGCTTGTATTTAGGATTTTTCTTGTTGATTACGTAAAGTTTACCTTTACGGCGAATAATCTTACAATCAGCGCTACGTTTTTTAATTGATGATCTAACTTTCATTTTATTTGTATCTATAAGTAATGCGTCCCTTTGTTAAATCATAAGGAGACATTTCCAATTTAACTTTATCTCCAGGAAGAATTTTGATGTAGTGCATCCTCATCTTTCCTGAAATATGCGCAATAATCTCATGCCCGTTCTCGAGTTCTACCCGGAACATCGCATTGGATAATGCTTCTCTTATTACTCCGTCTTGTTCAATTGAGGCTTGTTTAGCCATATTTTATTGATTGTTACTTAATTAGCTGCTTCTAAACAGGGTTGCAAAATTAAATAAAAAATTTTAATTATTTATTTTTTTTGTTGTAAAACTTCTTCTATTATAGAAAACGTTGATAAAACATCTGCTTTGCCCTTTTTTACGGCTACTGTGTGTTCAAAATGTGCCGATGGTTTATTGTCTTTACTGGTTACTGTCCATCCATCGTTATGGAATTTAACACCGGCTACGCCTGCATTGATCATGGGTTCTATCGCAATTACCATTCCTTCTTCAAGTTTTGGTCCTGCACCACGTTTCCCATAATTCGGAACTTCTGGTTTCTCGTGAAGTTTTACACCAACACCATGTCCAACAAGCTCTCTTACTACCCCAAATCCATTAGCTTCTGCATATTGCTGAACAGCGAAACCGATATCACCGATACGCATACCAACAACAGCTTTTTCTATACCCAATTCCAGGCAACGTTTAGTAACCTCAATCAATTTCTGTTTTTCGGCATCAATTTCCCCGATAGAGAAAGTGTAGGCCGAATCGCCAAAATAATTGTTTTTAATTACCCCACAATCAACTGAAATTAAGTCGCCCTCCTGGATTACGTACTCGCTTGGAAAACCATGAACAACCTGTTCATTTGGCGAAATACATAAAGAATTAGGGAAACCATTATAGTTTAAAAATGCTGGAATCGCTCCGTGGTCACTTATAAACTCGTAGGCTAGTTTATCTAATTGGATAGTAGTCATGCCTGCTTTTATCACCTTGGCCACTTCGGCTAAAGTTTTAGAAACAAGCATGGAACTTTCTCTTATTAACTCGATCTCCTCAAGAGATTTGTAATAAATTTTAGACATCCGTTACACTACAACGCTGCGTTGCTACTTGCAGCAGGAACACCTGTTCTGCCAGTAACTCTACCCGTTTTCATCAAACCATCATAATGGCGCATCAATAAATAACTTTCGATCTGCTGTAAAGTATCCAATACAACACCAACTAAAATCAATAAAGAAGTACCACCGAAGAAGTGCGCAAACTCTTGTTTAATGCCGAACTTAACCGCCAACGAAGGTAAAATAGCAATGATCGCTAAAAATACTGCACCTGGGAAAGTAATTTTAGAAATTACATCATCAATAAAAGTTGATGTTGCAAAACCTGGTTTAACACCTGGGATAAAACCACCGTTTTTCTTCATATCATCACTCATTTGAGTTGGATTAACTGTAATTGCAGTATAGAAGAAAGTAAATGCGATAATTAAAAATGCGAACGTTAAGCTATAAGCCAACGAAGTGGTATTGCTGAACTGGATTAACCAAGAACCTTGTAATGAAGGAACAAACTGCATTAAAGCACCTGGAATAAACATTAACGCTTGAGCGAAAATGATCGGCATAACACCGGCAGCATTTACCTTTAAAGGAATGTACTGACGAACACCACCAAACTGGCGGTTACCAACAATTTTCTTTGCGTATTGTACAGGTACTTTACGTACACCTTGAACAATTAAGATGGTAAACATTACCACAGCAAATAATGCAACGATCTCTAAAACCAATGCAACCGGGCCTCCACCTTCACTAGATGAACCCACACGTGCACTAAATTCTTGAGAAATTGCAACTGGTAAACGGGCAATAATACCAACCATGATGATTAGTGATGTACCGTTACCAATACCTTTATCAGTAATTTTTTCACCCAACCACATTACAAATAATGTACCTGCTGTTAATACAAACGTAGATAACACTAAGAATAAAGTATTTGGTAATAAAATAGCTTCTGCCGGAACTTGCGTTTTAACGTAACCAACAGATTGAACGATTGTGATCGCTACCGTTAGGTAACGGGTAATCTGGTTCATTTTCTTTCTACCACTTTCGCCCTCTTTCTGCATTTTTTGGAAAGAAGGAACAGCAATACCCAATAGTTGCACCACAATCGATGCAGAGATATAAGGCATTACCCCCAATGCTAAAATAGACACACGAGAGAAAGAACCTCCGGCAAACATATCTAGTAAGCCTAAGATTCCTGATTTTTCGTTATTGCCTAAAGCAGTTGGATCTACACCTGGTAAAACCACGTGAGATACGAAACGGTATACCAAAAGAATTAAGAGCGTAAACAATATACGCTCTTTTAATTCCTGAATTTTCCAGATATTACTTAAAGTAGTAAATAGCTTCTTCATTTAATAATTACAATTTTACAATAGAACCACCTGCAGCTTCAATAGCTTTTTGTGCGGTTGCAGAGAACGCATGTGCTGTAATTTCTAGCTTTGCTTTAACTTCACCACGACCTAAAATTTTAACTAAGTCGTTTTTAGAAGCTAAACCATGTGCTTGTAAAGCAGCGAAATCGATAGTTGTTAAGCTGTGTTTTTCAGCTAAAGCTTGTAAAACATCTAAGTTTACACCAACATATTCTGTACGGTTGATTGGTTTGAAACCAACTTTAGGCACACGACGTTGTAAAGGCATTTGACCACCTTCAAAACCGATTTTGGTTTTGTGACCTGAACGAGAACCCGCACCCTTGTGACCACGAGTTGAAGTACCGCCACGACCAGAACCTGTACCACGACCAATTCTTTTGCTGTTTTTTGTAGAACCTACTGCAGGTTTTAAATTACTTAAATTCATTTCTTTGAATTTGTGTTGCCCTTCGCTTTCACTAAACAGGTACAACGATTAAACATATATAAAGGTAGTACAGGCTTTTACCCATACTACCTTTAAAACTTTTACTAAATTGCTTCGATTGCTACCAAATGGTTCACTTTGCGAACCATACCGATAATTTGTGGAGTAGCTTCAACCTCAACACTTTGGTTCATTTTAGATAAACCCAAAGCCTGAACGGTTCTTTTTTGGCGCTCGCTTCTGTCGATAACGCTTTTTACTTGTGTTATTTTGATCTTAGCCATGATATTATCCGTTAAATACTTTGTTTAAATCTATACCACGAGTTTGAGCTACTGTATAAGCATCACGCATTTTGGTTAATGCATCAACAGTTGCTTTTACCACGTTGTGTGGGTTAGATGATCCTTTAGATTTTGCCAATACGTTATGCACGCCAGCACTCTCTAATACAGCACGCATCGCACCACCAGCAATTACTCCGGTACCTACTGCAGCTGGTTTGATTAAAACAAAACCACCTGAGAATTTACCAATTTGCTCGTGAGGAACAGTACCGTTTAAAATTGGAACTTTTACCAAGTTCTTTTTAGCATCATCCACACCTTTAGCGATTGCTTCAGTTACCTCTTTCGCTTTACCCAAACCGAAACCAACAACACCGTTTTCATCACCTACAACAACAATTGCTGAGAAGCTGAAAGTACGGCCACCTTTGGTTACTTTGGCAACGCGTTGTATACTAACCAAACGATCCTTTAATTCGATATCGGTGGTTTTTACTCTTTTTATATTAATAGTTGACATCTTACTTTTTCTTCAGATTAAAATACTAAACCAGCTTCGCGGGCACCCTCTGCCAACGATTTTACACGACCGTGGTATAAATAGCCATTTCTATCGAAAACAACTTCTTTAACACCTGCAGCGATTGCTTTTTCGGCAACTAATTTGCCTACTGCTACCGACTGATCGCTTTTGTTTCCAGTACCAGTAAAATCTTTCGATAATGATGATGCTGATGCTATTGTTTTACCGGTTACATCGTTAATTACCTGCGCATAAATCCCTTTATTGCTTCTATATACAGATAACCTTGGACGTTCTTCCGAACCGGTAAGTCTTTTTCTGATCCCTTTTTTAATACGATCTCTTCTTGATAATTTTTTACCTGCCATGATTACTATTTTTTAGATGCTGATTTACCTGCTTTTCTTCTTAACACTTCACCTACAAACTTGATACCTTTACCTTTATATGGCTCTGGTGCACGTAACGAACGGATTTTCGCTGCTACCTGACCGATCAATTGTTTGTCAATACTTTCTAAAATGATTTTAGGCGTTTGACCTTTTTCTGAAGATGTAGTTACTTTAATCTCTTCTGGTAATTGGAATACATAGTGGTGAGAATAACCTAAAACCAGATCTAGTGTGTTACCTTGGTTTGTAGCACGGTAACCAACACCTACTAATTCTTGAGTTAATTTATAACCTTCTGTAACACCAACAACCATGTTGTTAAGCAATGAGCGATATAAACCGTGTAATGCTTTGTGTTTCTTTTGTTCTGAAGGACGTTGAACTGTTAAAATTCCGTCTTCCTGACTTACAGTGATATCTGAATCTACTGCTTGTGTTAATTCACCTTTAGGACCTTTTACAGTTACTACGTTATCTTTTGATACGGTAATTGTAACACCTGCAGGGATTGTAATTGGGGCTTTTCCTATTCTTGACATTGTGCTGTTCTCCTAATATTAATAAACGTGACACAATACCTCACCACCAATGTTTAATTTGGCTGCTTCTTTATCGGTCATTACACCTTTAGAAGTAGATAAGATTGCGATACCTAAACCGTTTAATACTCTTGGCATATTTTCAACACCAGCATAGTTTCTCAAACCTGGTTTACTTACTCGCACTAATGTACGAATAGCAGGAACTTTAGTAATCGGATTGTATTTCAAAGCGATTTTAATGGTGCCTTGAACTGTAGTATCTTCAAACTTGTAGTTCGCGATGTAACCTTTGTCAAAAAGAACTTTAGTAATTTCTTTTTTAAGGTTTGATGCAGGAATTTCTACAACACGGTGGTTGGCCTTAATGGCATTCCTTACTCTTGTTAAATAATCTGCTATTGGATCTGTATTCATTTTTTATTGTTTTTGATAGTGGTTTCCTTTCCCGATCTCACATCGGGATGGGACCTGCTACCGGTTAAAATTCTTTTTTTAGTATATAGACATAAGTATCAAGTATCAAGACCAGATTGGTTTCTTGATACTTGATACTAAATACTTTATACTAGTTGCATTACCAAGATGCTTTTTTAACACCTGGTATTTTACCGTCTAGTGCCATCTGGCGGAACGTTACCCTTGAAATACCAAAGGTACGCATATATCCACGAGGGCGACCAGTTAATTTACAACGGTTGTGTAAACGTACCGGAGATGAGTTTTTAGGTAATTTATCTAAACCCTCGAAATCTCCTGCAGCTTTTAATACTGCACGTTTTTCAGCGTATCTAGCTACCAATTTTTGGCGCTTAACTTCGCGTGCTTTTACACCTTCTTTTGCCATTATTCTGCTGTTTTTTGATTTTTAAATGGTAATCCGAATTGTTTCAATAACTCAAGCGCCTCAACGTCAGATTTTGCCGAAGTTACGAAAGTTATATCCATACCTAAAATTTTATTGATTTTATCGATATTAATCTCAGGGAAGATGATTTGCTCAGTAACACCTAACGTATAGTTACCTTTTCCATCAAATCCTTTATCATTAATACCTTTGAAATCGCGGATACGAGGCAAAGCTACAGAGATCAAACGATCTAAGAACTCGTACATGTTGTTATCGCGCAATGTAACACGTACACCTACTGGCATACCTTTACGTAATTTAAAGTTAGAGATATCTTTCTTTGAATTAGCCGGAACCGCTTGCTGACCAGTAATGGTAGTCAACTCAACGATAGTGGTATCCATAATTTTCTTATCAGTAACAGAAAAACGACCAACACCCTGATTGATACAGATTTTTTCCAATTTTGGAACCTGCATTACAGTTTTGTACTGAAATTTTTCTTTTAGTGCATTTACAACTTCTTCTTTGTATTTGCTTTTTAATCTAGGTGTAGCCATTATTTAATCTCCTCTCCTGAAATTTTAGCAACTCT
Organism: Pedobacter ginsenosidimutans; assembly: GCF_001442625.1. Lineage (GTDB taxonomy): Bacteria > Bacteroidota > Bacteroidia > Sphingobacteriales > Sphingobacteriaceae > Pedobacter > Pedobacter ginsenosidimutans. Next base: position 334,430 of record NZ_LMZQ01000005.1, read on the forward strand.
AACTAATTTACCATCTGCGTTAAGTTTACGACCTACGCGGGTAGCTTTACCAGATTTTGGATCAACCAACATCAAGTTAGAAATGTGAAGAGCAGCTTCTTTTTTAATAATACCACCGTTAGGATTAGCAGCATTTGGTTTAGTATGTTTAGATACTAAGTTAATGCCTTCTACAATGGCTCTGTTTTTATCTATAAGTACTGAAAGTACTTTTCCTTGTTGACCTTTTGAATCGCCAGCAATGACTTTAACTAAATCTCCTGTGCGGATTTTAAGTTTTGATGGTGTATTTACTTTGTTTCCCATTTTATAATACCTCCGGTGCTAATGATACAATTTTCATGAATTGTTTTTCACGTAGTTCTCTCGCAACCGGGCCAAAGATACGTGTACCTCTTGGCTCATCCTGTGCGTTCAATAATACAGCAGCATTATCGTCAAAACGGATATAAGAACCATCTTTACGACGGATTTCTTTTTTAGTTCTTACAACAACTGCTTTAGAAACTGTACCTTTTTTAATGTTACCTGATGGTAACGCGCTTTTTACGGTAACAACTACTTTATCACCAATTGAAGCATAACGTTTGCCGGTTCCACCTAGCACGCGAATTACCAATACTTCTTTTGCGCCGCTGTTATCAGCAACGTTTAATCTCGATTCCTGTTGTACCATCTTATTTAGCTCTTTCTAAAATTTGTACCAATCTCCAGTTCTTGTTTTTACTCAAAGGACGAGTTTCCATAATCAATACTGTATCACCGATACCGCATTCGTTTTTCTCGTCGTGAGCCATAAATTTGGTAGTTTTCTTTACGAACTTACCATAAATCGGGTGTTTTACTTTACGCTCCACGCTCACTACAACAGATTTATCCATCTTGTTGCTTACCACTAACCCGGTTCTTGTTTTTCTTAATTGTCTTTCCATGTCGACTCTCAAATTATTTAGTTTCAGTAGCTGACTCAGTGTTTTTCACTTTAGTCAACGCAGTGTTTAAACGGGCTATGTCTTTCCTTACTTTTGCAATGCGTGAAGGATTTTCGATAGCTGAAATAGTGTGAGCGAACTTCAATTTTGATAAGTTCTCTTTTTCTTCCGCAATCTTAGCTACTAATTCTTCTTTTGAAAGCCCTGTGATTTCTGAATTTTTCATTTTTCTTTTTCTTTTACGTTGAGTGTAGCGGTTATAATAAACAAGTATTTACAACATTCACCTCAACACTTTACTATGCTTCTACGTAATCTCTACGTACTACGAATTTGGTTTGGATCGGTAATTTCTGAGCTGCTAAACGCAATGCTTCTTTAGCAACTTCTAAAGGCACACCTTCAGCTTCGAAAATTACACGTCCTGGTCTTACAACTGCTACCCAATACTCAGGAGCACCTTTACCTTTACCCATACGTACCTCAGCAGGTTTTTTAGTTACCGGTTTGTCCGGGAAGATCCTGATCCATACTTGGCCTTCACGTTTCATGAAACGAGTTACGGCAATACGGGCAGCCTCTATCTGACGACTTGTGATCCAAGTAGCTTCTAGAGATTTGATACCGAAAGATCCGAATGCTAACTCAGCTCCACGAGAAGCTAAACCCTTCATTCTGCCTTTTTGCATCTTCCTGAACTTCGTTCTTTTTGGCTGTAACATTTTATTTTGTTCTAATCGTTAAACGATGTTAATAAATCAATTATTTACGAGGACCTCTGTTAGCGCCTGCGCCACCACCTCTGTTTGCACCACCTTGGCCTGGACCACGACCACCGCCTTGGTTTCCACCACGTCTGTCGTTACCACCGCTACGTCTGTCGTTACCACCACCACGGTTATCTCTTCCACCGAAAGCTGGTTTATCTGATTGGCCTTTTGGACCGTTGTTTGCTGCACCAATGTTTGGAGACAAATCACGTTTTCCATAAACCTCACCTTTACAGATCCAAACTTTAACACCTATTTTACCATAAGTAGTTAAGGCTTCAGCTAAAGCGTAGTCGATATCAGCACGGAATGTATGCAAAGGCACTCTTCCTTCTTTGTACTGCTCAGTACGTGCCATCTCAGCACCACCTAAACGACCAGAAGTCATGATTTTGATACCTTCAGCACCCATACGCATGGTTGATGCGATAGAAGATTTCATTGCTCTACGGAATGAGATCCTTGCTTCTAATTGTTTTGCAACACCTTCTGCAACTAATTGTGCATCAAGCTCTGGGCGTTTAATTTCGAAGATGTTAATTTGAATTTCCTTTTTAGTTAATTTCTTTAACTCTTCTTTAATTTTATCAACCTCAGCACCTGCTTTACCGATTACGATACCTGGACGAGCTGTGTGGATAGTTACCGTGATACGTTTTAACGTACGCTCGATTACTACTTTTGCAACACCGCCTTTAGCGATACGGGCAGAAAGGTATTTTCTTATTTTCTCATCTTCAACTAATTTATCGGAGTAGTTGTTGCCACCGAACCAGTTAGAATCCCATCCTTTGATGATACCTAACCTGTTACCTATTGGATTTGCTTTTTGTCCCATTTCCTAAAATTAGTTTTGAGTTGTTTCTGTACTTTTACTATCTACAATCAGCGTTACGTGGTTAGAACGTTTACGAATTCTATATCCACGGCCTTGAGGAGCTGGACGTAAGCGTTTTAACTGACGGCCACCATCAACCATAACTGTTTTTACAAAAAGTTGGTTTTCTTCAGGGCGGGCACCTTCATTTTTAGATTCCCAGTTTTTGATAGCAGATAATAATAATTTCTCAACTCTTATTGCTGCTTCTTTATTGGTAAACTTTAAAATGCTTAATGCTTTTTCTACACGTTCACCTCTGATAAGATCTACAACCAAACGCATCTTACGCGGTGAGGTTGGACAATTGTTTAATTTTGCTATTGCTTCCATTGTCTAATTATTTTTTCTTTTCAGCGTGTCCTCTGAATGTTCTGGTTGGAGCAAATTCTCCCAACTTGTGACCAACCATGTTTTCTGTTACGTACACAGGGATAAATTTATTTCCGTTGTGTACAGCAAATGTATGATTCACGAAATCTGGTGATATCATTGATCTGCGAGACCAAGTTTTGATTACAGACTTTTTGCCTGAATCATTCATAGAGTTTACTTTTTTCTCTACGTTATGGTCAATATAAGGTCCTTTTTTTATCGAACGAGCCATTATTTCTTCCTTCTCTCTATGATGTAACGATTAGAATATTTTTTAAGTTCTCTGGTTTTAAAGCCTTTAGCTAAAACACCATTTCTTGAACGTGGGTGACCACCTGATGATCTACCTTCACCACCACCCATTGGGTGATCGACAGGGTTCATCGCTACCGGTCTAGTTCTCGGACGACGGCCCAACCAACGTTTACGACCTGCTTTACCTAATACTTCGTTTGCGTGATCTGAGTTAGATACTGCACCGATAGTAGCAAGACAAGTAGTCAAGATTAAACGGGTTTCGCCTGAAGGCATTTTTAAAGTAGCATATTTACCATCGCGGGCAGCTAATTGTGCGTAAGCACCTGCACTACGAGCTAATTGTGCTCCTTTTCCAGGGTGGATCTCTACGTTGTGTACGATAGAACCTAATGGAATGTTCGATAATTTTAAAGTGTTACCTACTTCTGGTGCTGCTTTGTCGCCCGATAATAATACCGAACCAACTTGCAATCCTTCAGGAGCGATGATATAACGCTTCTCGCCATCTGCATAGTGTAATAATGCGATGCGGGCAGTACGGTTTGGATCGTATTCAACAGTAGCTACTGTTGCAGGAATATCGAATTTATCGCGTTTGAAATCGATTAAACGATATGATTTTTTGTGACCACCGCCCATGTAGCGCATAGTCATTTTTCCTGTGTTGTTACGTCCACCAGACTTTTTTGATGATACAACCAATGATTTTTCGGGCTTGGTTGCTGTAATCTCCGTAAAACTAGCACCAACTCTGAAGCGGGTACCTGGAGTAACTGGTTTAAATTTTCTTAAGCCCATAGTTATAATGAATTATTAAATTAAAGGGTTGCGTAATAATCTATTGTTTCGCCGTCTTTTAACGTTACGATTGCTTTTTTGTATTTCGGGCTACGGCCAGATACAAAACCTGCTTTAGTGTAACGAGATTTAGCTTTTCCATCAACAACCATAGTGTTAACTGCAACGATGGTTACACCGTACAATTTCTCAATTGCTTGTTTAATCTGGATTTTGTTAGCCTTGTGGTTAACGCTAAATGTGAAACGGTTAGATTTCTCAGTTAAAGCTGAAGCTTTTTCGGTTAATATTGGTTTTTTTAAAATTTCCATATTATTTGGCAAACGCCTCCTCCAAAGTTTTAACAGAATCAGCAGTTAACACAAGTACACCAGCGTTTAATACATCATAAGTATTTAAATCTGCTGCCGAGATTACTTTAGTTTTCTGAATGTTTCTGCTTGATAAATAGATATTATTATTTTGCGCAGGTAAAACCAATAAAGTTTTTTGAGTACCTACGTTTAACGCAGCCAATAAACTTGTATAGTTTTTAGTTTTAGCTGTATCGAAGTTGAAATCTTCTAAAACTACCACGTTGTTGTCTTTTGCTTTATAAGCCAAAGCAGATTTACGTGCTAATGATTTTAATTTCTTGTTCAATTTAAAGCTATAATCACGTGGCTGAGGACCGAAAACACGACCACCACCGTTAAATAACGGAGATTTAATGCTACCAGCACGGGCACCACCTGTACCTTTTTGTTTGTATAGTTTGCGAGTTGAACCAGCAATCTCATTACGTTGTTTAGATTTGTGAGTACCTTGACGTTGATTAGCCAAATACTGTTTTACATCTAAATAAATCGCGTGGTCGTTAGGCTCGATACCAAATACCGATTCAGGAAGCTGCACCTTGGCACCTGTTTCTTTACCTGAAATGTTTAATACTTTAACTTCCATCTGATTACTTGTCTAAGATTACGTAAGAACCTTTAGCTCCTGGAATGGAACCACTAACTACTAATAAGTTTTGCTCAGCATAAACTTTCAAAACCTGTAAGTTCTGAATTTTTACCCTGTCTCCACCTGTTCTTCCAGCCATGCGCATTCCTTTGAATACACGTGAAGGGAATGATGATGCTCCCAATGAACCTGGGGCACGTAAACGGTTATGCTGACCGTGAGTCTGCATACCAACACCGGCAAATCCGTGGCGTTTTACAACACCTTGAAAACCTTTACCTTTTGAGGTACCTACAACATCAACAAAATCGCCTTCTGCGAATGCGTCAACGGTTACTACATCACCTAAATTAAGTGAAGTTGTAAACGAATCGAATTCTACCAGCTTGCGTTTCGGAGTTGTGTTTGCTTTCGCGAAATGGCCTTTTAACGGTTGAGTTGTGTTTTTCTCTTTTTTCTCATCGTAACCCAACTGGATTGATGAATACCCGTCTTTTTCTTCGGTCTTTACTTGTGTAACTACACAAGGCCCAGCCTCGATTACCGTACAAGGAATGTTTCTTCCTTCGGCATCAAAGATACTGGTCATTCCTACTTTTTTTCCAATAATTCCTGACATTTTATCTTTTCTTTTTAACACCCATCGAAGCAGTAGGGCTTCGTTCAAGGTGGTTGTACATCCCCCGAAAGGGACGGCAAAGATAGACAAGAATTATTAATTTTCAAATAGTTAGCGAAATATTTTTTCAAATAAATTGCTGATATGATGGGATTTAACTAAAAAAGAGATGTTAATGTGCCAAACCGCCATTTAAACTGATGGTTATAATGGCCAAAATGATAAATCCAATGAGTACATATAGGTAATCGCGCTCAATTAAAAAGCTGAAAATAGCAAAAACAATACGTGCAATTGGTGTAAAAATGAGCATCAGGATACCAAATTGCACAATGGCATCGCCCTGAAAACTAGATACTCCCTTAAAAATGGCCACTATGGATGAAAACTTGCTCAGCTCAGGTTTAAAAACTTTATAGTCAGTAACGGCCCCACTATTATGGATTAGAAAAATGGCGCCACCTATTAATACAATGCTCATCGAAATAATTACACCTGCGCGCAGAAGCGTACCCAAAATTACCTGAATATCTTTATCGTTTAGGTTTTCTTTTCCTCTAATACTCATTATAATCCGCTTATTCCTTTATAAATCATCTGCAAAGCCAAGAATACAACAACTACGGCAAATATCATTTTGAGCTTATCGGTTTTTGCTCTTAATAAAATTTTTGAGCCAATAGTTGCGCCTGTCAGCACCCCAATACAAACGGGCATGGCAATACCCGGATCTATCTGGCCACGATGTAAGTAAACCACCGCACTGGCTGCTGCCGTAACCCCCATCATAAAATTACTGGTTGTTGTTGATACCTTAAAAGGCAAACGCATAATGTTATCCATCGCGATTACTTTTAATGCTCCACTCCCAATACCCAGCAAGCCCGATAATGTTCCGGCAAAAAGCATCATTAAAAAACCTCCCGGAACATGTTTTACCGCATATGGATGATCTATACCTTTATCCGGATAAGATCCATTGAGTTTAAAAAAATTGGCCCATTTATCGGTATTATCTAAAGTAGTATGATCTACCTTTTTTTTTAGCGTCATGATGGCCGAAAAAATCAGGATGCAGCCAAATAGAATAGCAATATAGTTGGCATTAAGATAAACAGCTACAATTGCACCGCACACCGCACCTATTGTGGTCGCGATCTCTAAAAACATCCCAATCCGGATATTGGTAATCCCTTCTTTTACATAAGCTGCTGCCGAACCCGAAGAGGTTGCAATAACAGAAACAATTGATGCACCTATAGCATAATGGATGTCAACCCCTAAAGCTAAAGTGAGCAATGGAATAATAATTACTCCCCCACCCAGGCCCGTTAGTGAACCCAATAATCCGGCTAAAAAAGCACCTAATAAAATGATAATGGTAAACAGCAATACCGACATGCGGGCAAATATAATGCACTCTTTTTGGGTAAACGAAGAATTAAGTGAATAAAATAAAGTCTATATGTTATATGGATGATGTAAGATGGAAGGAGGAAAACGGAAGATGTAGGAGGATAACAGATGATTAAATTTACTTATAATATAAAGGCGATTTACTTGTATGGCGTAAGCGCACTACTCGTATTTGGGTAGCAGTGATTTTATATGACACCCTGTAATGATATTTTTCGAAGGCTCTCCAACTACCATCATTGTCGATCTTATATTTATCAAGAGCATATTTTTCAGAATGCTCACTAAGGGCTATGGTTAGATCAATAATTTCATCGCGAACCAATATTGCGTGTTTTAAAGAATCTAAAGCAATGTAGTTAAAAACTTTTTTTAATTCTAACCTTGCTTTTTTACTCCAAACAACTACCATTTACTAGCCTCAGCTTTTAGTTGAGTTGCTGAAATAAAATCACCCCGTTCTATTTCTGAATTTCCATCTTCAAGATCTGCATTATATTCTTCCAAGGTCTGCTCTTCATCAACTAACCTCTCTGATTTATCAATATTATAATTTAAACCCAACGCATCCAAAACAGCCTTAACAGCTTTTTCTGATTTTTTATTGTCAATATTTACAGTTAAAGTTATCATAATAATAAAGTTAAAAAATAATAGGCAGAAATTTTCGGTTGTTTAAGCTATTAAAACTGTTTAATTGTAAAATTGTTGCCAAGCCCTAATTACAATTTATAATATAGCTTACTTTCTTTATTCAAATCAACACCACTAAAACTTTCAAGTAGTTCAAAAGCAATTTGCCGAACAGTTTCAGGAATTGGGTTAATGGCCGATTTATTACCTTTTGCATCCTTTACTGTCCAGCCCGAAGTACTTAGCACCAAAGGCTCAGTATTGGCTAATGATTTAATTATTTTAGCTCTTGTAAAAGCAACCCCATCCGAATCGATAATCACTTTTTTATTGTTCCACCAGTTTTCTTGTGATACTCTTTTTAATTCCGAATGATCTAATTTAGCAGAATAACCCCAACCTTTCCCGGTTTGATGAGCCAGTTTTAATAAACCGATAAAATTGGTAAGGCTTTTAGGGTTATAGATTTCTGAACTACAGTACATTTCGAGGTGGCTGAGTTTAAGTTGCCCTAGCAATGCTTTCGAATGATCGGTGTTATGAAAAATTACTCCTGTCTTTTCAGCAATTAGGCGGATAGCAGTTTCATTCCCATTATCGTACTCCCCACAAAGTATTTCTATCTCTCTTAATTGTTGTTGCAACAGCGAAACCAGTTCAGGTTTATTCAGAATGGTCTTCATCCCTAATCGTTACTTGCCTAATCGCTTAATCATCTCCGCACTTAAATCCCGTCCATCATTTAAACGGTTCGCGAAGAATGATTTGGCAGCTTCAAAATGTTCTTTATAACCTTTTAAATCTCCATAACCAATAATCGATGCCCATTCGTGCACAGCTGTATGAAACTCTAAATCGTCTCCACGGATAGATTTATCATACAAAGCAGTATTAATCGACTCTTCTAACATTTCTTCGTTTTTGAAAAGATATTCGGCAATGCCCAACCTCAATTTAAAAGGTGGCGTTTGGCAGATCAGGTTATCGTAAGGGTTTACGCCCATTTTATACCAGGCATATACCATGCTCAGCAAACTTAAATGCGAATTTGGTTTCTGTTTATGGCTCGCATCCGATAGGCTGAATTCTTTCATGATGTTATCATCCAACAGTAAAAGCGCACGACTTTCGTGAAAAACGAAATCGCGGGCCGCATAGATCTTTTCCCTAAACGCTGCTTCATCTTCACAGATCATCAGTTTAAACAGTTCAGATTCGGCCTGCGCATAATATTTTACCTGTTTCTGGGCATAGGGATTTAAAATGGCCAAGCCAGCATAAATGTGTGATTTATAGCTAAAAATCCTCAGCGTGGTCAAAATTTTCACATTATCTATTCCACCTGCATATGCTGGGTTATCCCAGGGGAAAAAACCTGCATTTTTCCATGCTGAGCCCATGCTTTCGAACCCCATGTGTGTTACTGCCTGTGTATCGGCCACAATGCGGTCGTGTTCCCTATAATCGTCCATTTCAATAATGTTCGATTTTAAAGATTTATAAATTTCTAAAGCTTTGGCATAAATAGCATCGGTAGCACGGTGACGTACCACCACAAGTGTTTGCCCTTCCGGACTAAAAGCCGGACCATGTAAAGAATGGCAGGTTACAATCTGGGTATCTTCAGGAAGATGTTTTTCGAAAGCTGCAATTTCTGGATGTTTAACCGAGGTTTGCCCGGCAACTATGGCACCATATTTTGTTGAGCGGGCAAAAGCAGCTACCACCTCATCAATTTTTTCGGCTTCAACGCAATAGATAATAAAGTCTGATTTACGGGCAACCTCATGGCCATCAATTAAAACTTCGATTCCTTTAGGTTCCAGCTCATTTTTTAAATCTGTAAAACGTAAGGGCATATCTGCCCCACATACCTTATAACCAGCGTTTACAAACGATAGTGCATACAATTTGCCCATATCGCCTAAACCAATAATTCCTATTTGCATGAAACAAATGTAACCTATCGCAAATAAATTTATAATAAAACTTAGATAAAATTGTTATTTAGAATGTTAAACCAGAACAATTTTATCGATTTGCCAAAACCTTAAACAAATTTTATTAACCGGAAAAATAGATAAAAATGTAGTTTTACATTCTAACACCTATATTTAAACTATGCAGAAAATTAAACACACCCTATTGTTTTTAGGCGCTATGCTATTTTTAAACGTTGCGTTTGGGCAAGCTTTACCTGACACTACGAAAAATACCGACCCATCTCTAAATGGCCAGTATCAGTTCATGTTAAAAAAATCTAAAAGCTTCAACGGCGCAAGGCTGATCAATCCATCACGGTTATCGTCCTTATGGAAAAGTGTTAGTGATACGCTAAGAAAAGAACGTAAGCAGCTGCAGGAAGCCCGTCAGGAAATTAAAGCACAGGCCGGTAACATTTCGAGCTTAAAAGGCGAAGTAAATGGAAAAGAAAGTTCCTTGGCCAATGCCAATGCTGCTGTTAATGAAATTAAATTTTTAGGCATATCCTTCAATAAAGGTACCTATAATACTATTGTTTGGGCCATTATTATTGTACTCGGAGTAGGTTTGGCCTTTGTAATTTTCCAATCAGGTAAATTAAGGCACGAAGCAAAATATAGAACGGAACTTTACCAGGAAGTGGCTGATGAATTTCAGGCACACAAAGTAAAGGCAAAAGATAAAGAAATGAGACTTGCCCGTGAGTTGCAGGATGAGCGTAATAAATGGGATGATGGCCGGGGAAGATAGTCTAAACTAATATCATTAAATATAATACTGTCAGTCTGAGCTTGTCGAAGACTTTTCAATAGTTGAAAACAAATAATATTTGTCCTTCGACAGGCTCAGGATGACATTTTTTTTTAGAAAAGCAGGGCTAGTAGTGCTTCGGTTCCGCTAGCCCCGCCATTCGCTTTACCTCACTGCGTTCAGTGTCCGCTACTGTCGGGTTTATGGAATATGGGTTTGTGGTTATGGAAACCAACCGATGCCTAAAACACGAAACGTTCCTACGGAAAAAAAACACTTTTTTCTACCGAGGCGCCGTCCCGATGGGACGAATAATTAATTATACGAGACAAAAAGGATGGGTGGTAGCTAAACACACGTGTTTTCTTCTTAGCTTGATGACATTGCCCGATTGGACGGAAGACAAGGAGGCAACTTTATCAACACAAATCGTCCCATCGGGACGTCTCTTGGGTAGCCAATTTATAATTGGCATTTTTCGTTCCATAGGAACGTTTGGTGGTAAACCATTAATAGACGTACACCATTTGGCCACCTAAACCCGATCGAAGCGAGATGCCAATTCCTTTAATTGGCAGAAGCGGGAGCGGGACTGCTCTTCGCCAAAGCTAATAGAACTGCTTTCCAAAAAAATAACGGTTTAAAAAACAATTAAATTATGGGATAAATCTGTAGCTACATTTAATAATAGATTTCTCCATTCCGTTACACGTCAGTCGAAATGACGATAACACGTTTAATTCTTAATGCTATATTTCAAGCCTACTTCAAATTCGCCATTGCTATAACTTTGCATTTTTGAAGTATTGGTGGTGTACTGGAACAAAATTGAAAACTGATTTTTATAGTTTGCGCCAAAACCCGCGGTAAAACTGTTAGTGCTATGATATATACCGTTCAGCATCAATTTATTCCCTAAGAACTGAAGGTTTACACCTGCATCAAAAATACCATCATAATTCTGCACCCCCCTATACACCAATTTCGGCTCAATACTGTTGATTACTTTATCAGTTGTGAATTTATAACCCGCTGCGATAAAATAAATCGATCGGTCTACTACGTTTCTCAGTACATCTCTTTTAAAAAACCGTTTAAGATTAGGCAAAGCAGCCTGTAGTGTTAATTTATCGGAGCGGTAAGCAACTCCAAAATCGCCATCAAGATACAGCCTGCGATCGTTAAAACTATTAAGCACATCGTCGTCTAAATCACCTTTGGCTTTACCAAAGTCAATCCATTCATTCATTAAGCCAGCCGACAAGCCGAAATCCAAAAAGTTAGTCTCACCGTTTAAAGGCAAATGATAAGCATAAGTTACAGTAGCCCTTGTACGGTTAATGGCTCCTGCACCTTCATTGTAAAAAAGGAATCCCAGGCCTACTTTAGTATTCGCTAAACCATAGTCGCCAGTTAAGTACTGGATCTTTGGTGCTCCGTCTATCCCCGTCCACTGTGTTTTAAATGCCGCATTTAAATTTAGTCCGGTCTCTAAACCAGCCATTGCCGGGTTGGCCAAAAACTGGTTCTGATAGTAGATGCTCCCCATGGGGTTAAGCTGAGCAAATGCTGGTGTAACAAACAAAAACAACAGCCCGGCCATATAACATTTCATTTTTTTCACGCCGTTATTTTTTATATAAGATTGATATAAAACCTTTAATAGAACCATCTCCCCCCAAATCGAGCATATAATAATAAGTATCTTCTGTAAGCGGCTTTCCGTTAAGATAGCCATCCCAGTTATTTTGGTAACTCAGGGTAGTATAAATCAACCTTCCTCCTCTATCAAAAATGGATAATTTGTTGTTCGGATACTTTTCCAAGCCCTTAGTTACAAAAAAATCATTTTTCCCGTCTCCGTTTGGGGTAAGGATATTATTTACAATGGCTACGTCGGCTGTGGTCTGTATAGTTAGAAAAGGCTGCAAAAATCCTTGGGTCAAGGTGATATTGGTAGATTGAAAAGTTTGCACCAGGGCCATTTCTCCAATACTGAAATCATATAATTGATTATTAATCTTACCACTGCCACTGGCCGAATTAACCACATAAGGCAAACTTTGCGCAGTAGCGTTTGTCGCGAAAAACATCAACAGCAAGAAAACAAATAAATAGGATATTTTTCTCATCGTGTTTAGTTTAAAGAAATCCATGTCGAACCATCGCTTTGAATGGTGAAAGTTTTTGCTCCTGTAATGGTGGTTACATTAGAATCATCATTCAACAAAACAGGATTGTTTAACATAACATCGCCTGATGATAAAGCCTTTACAATTACATAAATCCTTCCTTTACAGCTCGAGGCTGTTGGAAGATTAACACTTACCGCTGAACCAGCATTTTTTATCCGTACCGTGTAATGGCTGGCATCGAGCGTTAATGCGCCTGTGGCCGTATAGGTTAAAACACTTGCTGCAACAGAACCATTAATGTTTAAAGTACTGGCATTTGCTGGGGCATAAGCCACAGAAGATGCAGCAGCAGTTCCATTAATGGTTAATGCGCCACCATTCGCTGCAAAATCGCCAGCTATTAAAGGGTATGAGGTATTGGAGTTAGCGACTACCAGGGTATTATTTACGTTTGTGCTATTAGCGGCAGCATTGCTTCCGATAAAAACATTCCCTGCCCCATTATTTTTCGAACCGGCGGCATAACCAAGTGCTGTATTATTGTCGCCATTACTGGCTTCAAGTGCCAAACTTCCGATAGCTGTGTTTGAGATACCAGTTCTATTGGCCATTAGGGTATGTGTACCAATTGCAGTGTTATTAGAGCCTACCGTATTAATGGCTAAGGCCTGCGAGCCAAAGCCGCTATTGTTAATAGCACTAAAACTCTGCTGTAACACCAGGTAACCAAAAGCACTGTTTTCGTAACCTGAAATGTTAACAGATAATGCTTCGCGGCCAAATGCACTGTTGTAAAAGCCAGATACATTAGCAGTAAGTGTTTTATAACCGTAAGAAATATTGTTTTCGGATGAATTGCCTAAACGGCCAGATTTTAAACCGTTAACCAAAAAGTTAATGGCTACGTCATCTGTATTGCCCAGGAAATTATTATTTTGATCGGTACTACCCGTATTCCCTTTTAATGCCCAGGCATTGGCATTTGCAAATAATGTCCTGCTGATTAATTCGGGCTTACCGGTTACTGCATTGGTGATATATACTTTGTTTGCATCGCTTACCCCATCAGTAGTTAATTTAGCCACCGTAACCGAAGCATCAGCAAGCTTTGGTGTAGTTACTGATCCATCGGCCAGTTGAAGCGTATTTACGGCCAAATTGTCTATATTAATATTCTTAACTTCCTTGTTCCCGATTTTTATAGAGGTTACTGCAGCGTCGGCTAATTTTGCCGTTGTTACTGCCCCGTCTGCCAGTTTAAGTGTGCTAACCGCCCCTGCATTGATATCAATTACCACATCTTTCAATAAAGCCGTAGCGCCATTAGCACTGATACTCAAATCAGTTGAGGTTAATGCCTTAGCTCCCGACAGTTGGCTTACATCCAATGTTACTGGTTTCCATGCTGCCCCATCGAATAGGAGCACCTGATTATTGACTGGCGAAGTGGCATTTAATGTCTTTCCCTGAAGATTAGCCAATGTAGGATTTGGATAATTCCCCGTTAAATCGCCACCAGCTACTCCTGTTGAAGGACCAACTGGCCCTATATCACCTTTATCTCCCTTATCACCTTTTATGCCGGGTATGCCCTGCAGACCTTGTAATCCGGTAGCGCCAGTTGCTCCTATATCTCCTTTTGCTCCTTGTGGTCCTGTTGCACCCACTGCTCCTTGTGCACCGGCAGCACCAGTTAAGCCAATTGGCCCCTGAGCACCTGTTGCTCCTGCAGCTCCCGCCGGGCCTTGCGGACCTGCAACGCCCGCAATGCCTTGTGCACCAGCAGGACCAGCTACACCCGGATCGCCTTTGGCTCCGGTTGGCCCATTTGCTGCATAAAGTGCGTATGGAACACTTAGTAATTGTGCAGTACCAGCCAAACTAAAATTTGTACCGTTATCAGGATCAATTTCGACCTTAACAAACTTTAATCCACTTGCCCAGGTTACTCCAGCTATTGTGCCGTTAACCGAGCTTGCACCTGTAGCCCCAATTGCCAATGCATATAAACCTAAAGCATTGGTTGTTACATTTCTTACTTCCGAATACTGAACAGTTCCCGTTGAAGATCCATCTAAAATACTAATCCGCAATGTTATATTTTTATTGGCCAGTGCAGTACCATTAGTATTTCTTGCTGCTCCTTGATAGTTAAATTGTTGTGGGGCTTGTGCTTTAACAGCCAAGGTGAAGCCCATGCTTAACAAAGCAATTAGTAAAAGTTTTTTCATGTATCGGGATGAGATCTAAAGCGTCAGGCGTAAAAAATAAGGGAGCCTAACGATCAAATCTAACAATTAGTACAAGTTACTGCATTCGCTTTACACAAAAAGCTAATTACAAATACTAAAACGATTTTAAAGAACTACAAATCAACAACTTAAATAAAATTAAATTTTATAATTTTACACAAACAGCCAATTTAAGGCTGATTTAACCCCTCAAATCAGAAGAAAAATAGGATCAATTAGCAATTAACCTCACATAAAAAGTAAAAGTCAGAAAATTATTTTTAGGTTTCTGAAGGGAAGGATATTCCCTTAATATTACGGTATAAATCAACAGCGTACAAATCAGTCATACCCGAAACGAAATCCAATACGCTCTGTATTATAGAATAAATATCAGTCAAATCAGTATGATATTGTTTAGGAATAAGTTTAACCAGTTTTTTGTAATAGTGTGTATTGTTGTGGATCAATGCAGGAACAAACTCTTCCAATAAACCAGCCATGATTTTATATCCAGCCACTTCTTTTTGTATTACCGATGAGAAATTGTAGATACGCTCAACAGAAATTTTTTCTACGGCTTTCCAGGCAGAAATATAGGGGTCGGGCAATAAATCGGTTAAACTTTGATTAAGCTCGCCTTTCAATAATTTTTCTTGTTCCCTAAAAAATATACCTGCGCATTGGTTCGTTAACGTATTAATTGCCTTTGCCCTTAACAGACCGATTTTTGCATCGTCGTCTTCATAATCATTTTTTAAACGATCTTCGATGCTGGCAGAATTGGCAAAAGGCAACAGATAACTTTTTACTTCTTCGTAAGAAAGTATCTTTAAACGGTGTGCATCTTCCAAATCGATGATGCTGTAACAGATATCATCGGCAGCCTCCACGAGATAAACCAGAGGGTGGCGCTTGTAAATGAGGTATTCGCTTTCTTCTTTTTCCAGATGAAGCTCGCCCGCGATCTTTTTAAAAGTTTCTTCTTCCGATTGAAAGAAACCGTATTTCTTACGGTGCAGCACCCCCTTTTGTTTACCAGCAATTGAGGCGCAAGGATATTTTGCAATCGATGCCAAAGTAGAATAGGTCAAAGCATAAGCATCGTTACCTTTTCCTTTTAATGGATGGGTAAGAATCCGGATAGCATTTGCATTACCTTCAAAATTAATTAAATCGTGCCACTGCGATTCGTTCATTTCTTTCTGATAAACTTTCCCGTCACCATCGGTAAAATACCTTGAAATAGCTGCTTCGCCTGAGTGCCCAAAGGCTGGGTTTCCCAAATCATGCGCTAGTGCAGCGGCAGCCACTATATTACCTACTTCATTAATTAAAGGAACATCTTTAATCAGTTGTGGTTGCAGTTCTTCTACACTTTTTAAAAAAATATTAGCCATAGAGCGGGCCACACTGGCAACCTCCAAACTATGCGTTAAACGGTTATGTACAAAAACACTTCCTGGCAATGGGAAAACCTGGGTTTTATTCTGCAATCTTCTAAAAGGAGACGAAAAAATCAACCGGTCATAATCACGCTGAAAATCAGACCGTGCCCGATCTGTGCTGGCACCATATTGTTCTTGTCCGTATCTCTTGTTCGAAAGTAAATATTTCCACTCCATTTGTCCCGTTGGCATTTAAAATTTGGCGCAAGTTAAACAAAACGCGAAAATGGTTAAGCATAAAAATTTAGGTAAATTTTACCATTAAAATTGTGCTCCAAACTATTTCTAACCTTATCTGTTTAGTGTAAATAAACAATACTATGAAAACGAACATATATAACAAGGAAGAGCATATTGAAGGTTATGTAGGATCAGGTGATGAGCAATCAGAAAAATCTGATGTACAAAAAGCTTACGAAGAAGCTAACAACACCGACGTAGTAACCAGTTATGGCAAAGAACCGAGCGAATTGATTAAGGGAAATCCTTTAGCCAAAGACGGCCTGGATAATTCTGGCACGCAAGGTAAAGATTCTCTTAGCGACGACGCTTACAACAGTTCGGATAAAAACCCAACCATACAGAGCGCTGCAAGCCATACCGGAAGTTCTTCCGACGATTTTAAAACGAATACCAGCATTAATGAGGCTGATGAAAACCATGCTTTAAATACAGGAATATAAACAGATAATTATGGGACTATTAAAATATGCCATTTTAAGTGCAGCAGCCGTATATGGTTTTAAGTATGCCACAAAAAAGCGGGTAACTGATGGTAAATCCTTGATTGATGACTTTAAGGAAAAAGCCCCCGAATACGTAGATAAGATTAAGAATTATTCTGAAAAAATAAGACAGGATTATCGGCAAACAAGTGATTTATACTGACAATTAATCGAGTGTAGAAATACACATTAGATTGACATATATCAATATATTAATACCTAACATCTTGTAAATTGACGATAAGTTCTTGAAATTTGCAGCGCTGTAGGATTCGCGACAAAGATTAACTAAAAAAAAATCAGAGACTAACGATTTAAGGGCATTTGCTTCTTGATTAACGCATTTCAGTTGTGGAATCCTAATTAATTTCCATCTACCGGAAAATGCATAAATTTTATAAAGGGATTATTCTATATGGATAGTCTCTTTATAACTGGATCATAAATCTTTTCCCTTCAAACCTTTCTCGTTATTCTTGTTTCTGTTTCCAATGTCTTCACCCTGACTTAAATTCGAATTATTTAAATTTTCATTTACGGCATGCGTAGGATCATTTTCTGTTTTCAATAAATGCGCTTCATCTGGCTGATCTTTACGCTTAAAATCAGCTCGTTTATGCCCGTAAGTAGCCTCTCCATTATCCCATTCAATATCCTCCTCATTGCGGTTAATCTCCGAATTAGGATCT
Source organism: Pedobacter ginsenosidimutans (assembly GCF_001442625.1). GTDB lineage: Bacteria > Bacteroidota > Bacteroidia > Sphingobacteriales > Sphingobacteriaceae > Pedobacter > Pedobacter ginsenosidimutans. The sequence continues at coordinate 352,014 of NZ_LMZQ01000005.1, forward strand.
ATGTTTTTATTTTCATTCATCTCCATAGCCATTTTTCTGTAAATACTTCTTATTTAACAACAATTAGTACAATAAAAAAGTTTAATCGGGCATTAATATATAAATCGCAGCCTTTTGCCTTTTTAACCGAATCCTACCACCAATTTGTGGTTACTGTACGCCTTTACTTTGATCTATCTCTGTGCTACTATCCAAATCATCTTTAGATGATCCATTTTCATCACGATGCTTTGGTGGATTCTCCATTCTACTTTCTTCCAGTTCAGAAAAATCTCCATCTTTTTGATTGGCTACTTCGCCATGTGAAGATGGGGTTTCTTTCAATTTTTCTTTAGGATCCGCAAAATCCTGTCCTTCAACTGGTAATCCTTGTTGCGTTTTATCTTCCTTAGCCATACCAGTACAACCAGCTAACGTTGCTTTTGTTTTAGAATTTGGATGCATAAAAAAAAGGTCTCGATTTGCATCGAGACCTTTTCTGTTCTTTTAAAATCAATTAAACTTTGATTTCAACTTCAACACCGCTAGGTAATTCAAGTTTCATTAAAGCATCAACTGTTTTAGAGTTAGAGCTATAAATATCCAATAAACGTTTGTAAGCGCATAATTGGAACTGCTCTCTAGCTTTTTTGTTTACGTGTGGAGAACGTAAAACAGTAAAGATTTTTTTCTCTGTAGGAAGTGGAATTGGTCCACTTACAACTGCACCCGTAGGCTTAACAGTTTTTACGATTTTCTCAGCAGATTTATCTACTAAGTTGTAATCGTAAGATTTTAATTTAATTCTGATTCTTTGGCTCATCTTATTTTTAATTATGGTTTCCTGTTAGAGCTATTAACAACAGAAACCGGATTTATCTTTTTAGTAGCAAGTATTAGTATCGAGTATCAAGACTGATAATCCATCTTGATACTTGATACCTTTATCTTAATACTAATTAATCTTCAGATTTTACTCTTCCTTTAGATTTAGCAACTACTTCATCCTGTACGTTTTTAGGCGCAGCTTCATAGTGGTCAAATTCCATTGTAGAAGTTGCACGGCCTGAAGTGATTGTACGTAACTGCGTTACATAACCAAACATTTCAGAAAGTGGCACAGTAGCTTTAATTACTTGAGATCCATTACGGGTATCCATACCTAATAATTGACCACGACGACGGTTCATATCACCGATCACATCACCCATGTTTTCTTCAGGGGTTAAGATTTCGATTTTCATGATTGGCTCCATCAAAGTAGGTTTACATTTAGGTAAAGCTTCACGATATGCCATACGGGCAGCAAGCTCGAATGATAAAGCATCTGAATCGACTGCGTGGAATGAACCATCAATCAAACGTACTTTCATATCAGGAAGCGGATAACCAGCTAATACACCATTAGCCATTGCAGCAGCAAATCCTTTTTCTACTGAAGGAATAAATTCACGTGGAATTGAACCACCTGTAATTTCGTTTACGAACTGTAAACCACCTTTTTCGAAATCAGCATCAATTGGTGAAATAACAACTTGGATATCGGCAAATTTACCACGACCACCAGATTGTTTTTTATATGTTTCACGGTGTTGAGTAGTACCAAAAATAGCTTCTTTGTATGCAACTTGTGGCGCACCTTGGTTAACCTCTACTTTAAATTCGCGTTTTAAACGGTCAATTAAAATATCTAAGTGTAACTCACCCATACCAGAGATAACAGTTTGACCAGTTTCCTGATCAGTCTGAACCCTGAATGTAGGATCTTCTTCAGCTAATTTAGCTAAGCCCATACCTAATTTATCAACATCAGCTTGAGTTTTAGGCTCAATAGCTAAACCGATAACTGGCTCAGGGAAGTTCATAGACTCAAGAACGATTGGGTTTTTCTCTTCACAAAGTGTATCACCAGTTTTGATATCTTTAAATCCTACTACCGCAGCAATATCACCGGCAGCCACATTAGGCACAGGGTTTTGCTTGTTAGCGTGCATTTGGAAGATACGGGAAATACGCTCTTTACTTTCTGAACGTGTGTTATACACGTAAGAACCAGCTTCTAAGTTACCCGAATAAACGCGGATAAAACATAAACGGCCTACGAATGGGTCAGTTGCAATTTTAAATGCTAAAGCTGCAAATGGCTCATTGATACTTGGTTTTAATAAAACTTCGGCACCTGTATCTGGGTTAGTACCTGTAACACCTTCTGAATCAAGAGGTGAAGGCAATAATTCCATCACGTAATCCAACATGGTTTGAACACCTTTGTTTTTGAAAGATGAACCACAAACCATAGGAACAATTTTAGCATCTAAAACAGCTGCACGTAAAGCATCTAAAATTTCGCGCTCGGTGATTGAATTTGGATCTTCGAAGAATTTCTCCATTAAAGACTCATCATAATCAGCAACTGATTCTAGTAATTTCTCTCTCCACTCAGCAACTTCGTCTAACATATCTTCTGGGATTGGCACTTCAGTAAAGGTCATACCTTTATCATGCTCATTCCAAACGATACCACGGTTGTTGATCAAATCAACCACACCTTTAAAGTTATCTTCAGAACCGATAGGTAATTGTAATGGAACTGCATTACTACCTAACATATCTTTAACTTGTTTAACAACTTTTAAGAAGTCAGCTCCAGAACGGTCCATTTTGTTAACGAAACCGATACGGGCAACATTATAGTTGTTAGCCAAACGCCAGTTGGTTTCTGATTGAGGCTCAACACCATCAACTGCAGAAAACAAGAACACTAAACCATCTAATACACGTAACGAACGGTTTACCTCAACGGTAAAATCCACGTGTCCTGGTGTATCGATAATGTTCATGTGGTAAGCCTGACCTCTGTATTTCCACTCAACCGTAGTTGCAGCAGAAGTGATCGTGATACCACGCTCTTGCTCTTGTGCCATCCAGTCCATTGTTGCAGCACCTTCGTGCACTTCACCAATTTTATGACTTACACCAGCATAATAAAGAATACGCTCAGTTGTTGTAGTTTTACCCGCATCAATGTGAGCCGCGATTCCAATATTTCTTGTAAATTTTAAATCTCTTGCCATGTTATGTTTTTGATTTATCTGATTTTAAATGATTACACCGATTATGTTAAAACAAATCGGTGTAATTTATCTAATCAGTATAATCTTCTAATTAAATCTGTGTAATCTTACTAATCTGTTAATCCTAAATTAGAATCTGAAGTGAGAGAACGCTTTGTTAGCCTCAGCCATTTTGTGCGTATCTTCTTTCTTCTTAACAGCAGCACCTTCACCTTTAGCAGCAGCTACGATTTCACCAGCTAATTTCTCTTTCATGGTTTTTTCGCCACGTTTACGAGCGTATAAAATTAACCATTTCATACCTAAAGCTGTTTTACGCTCTGGTCTAACCTCAGTTGGAACCTGGAAGTTAGCACCACCAACACGACGAGATTTAACCTCTACAGCTGGCATAATGTTAGTTAAAGCACGTTTAAAGATCTCTAAACCGTTTTCACCTGCTTTTTTCTCAGCAATTTCAACAGCATCGTAAAAAATTGAATAAGCGATAGATTTTTTTCCATCGTACATCATATTGTTTACAAAACGAGTTACCTGAACATCATTAAATTTTGGATCAGGAAGAATAATTCTCTTTTTTGGTTTTGACTTTCTCATTTCTTATTTCCTCCCGATTATTTCTTTTTACCTTTTGTTGGTGCCGCAACTACCTGTCCTGGTTTAGGACGTTTAGTACCATATTTAGAACGACGTTGGTTACGACCAGCTACACCTGATGTATCTAATGCACCACGGATGATGTGGTAACGTACACCTGGTAAATCTTTAACACGACCACCACGGATCAATACGATTGAGTGCTCCTGTAAGTTGTGACCTTCCCCAGGAATGTAAGCATTCACCTCTTTACCGTTCGTTAAACGAACACGGGCTACTTTACGCATTGCTGAGTTTGGTTTTTTAGGGGTAGTGGTGTACACACGTGTACATACACCTCTTCGCTGTGGACAGCTGTCCAACGCTGGAGACTTACTCTTGAACTCCAGTGCTACTCTACCTTTTCTAACTAATTGTTGAATGGTTGGCATTGTGCTTTTTTATGTTTTTTTATTAAAAAATTTACCGCTCCCCCGGCATCCTTGCAGATAGCCCATAAAACGGACTGCAAAAGTAGAACAATTCTTTTTAAAAATCAAGGGGTTAGCGTAAAAAGTTTTGAGTTTGCAATTATCAGTTTTCAGCTGAAGATTAAGGAGTTGCAAATTTTCTTTCCGGTCATCGTCATTGCGAACCGAAGCGGGAGAAATGGTGGTGGCGTGAAGCAATCTTTCTCGCCATAATATTCGGGCCTCTTAACATCATTCCATAATTATAAACTGTTATTTGGAAAGCAACCTCAGCCATCCTTAGGCTGGGTTCGGCCCCGTTCCAAAGGAACTCCTTCGGAGCTAATGTTACAAGCTCGTAAAGAACTCGCTTTCCACGTATATCGGGTTTAGTTAACAAAGTAAATCGATCCTATTAACGTTATAATTTTCTCCAGCCCATTTCTATATGCTTTAAAAAGCCTAAAACCACACATGCTTTAATTCTATAAAAGATTGTATTAAATACTTTATCTTTAATAAAAATCTAAATTATATGTTCTTAAGTATCATCGGGATTATTATCATTTTTGTTGGTTTTGCAGTATCAAACCAGAATAACGTTATTGGCCGCTACAGCAGTATTACCAAAATTATTGGTGTGGTACTGGTCATCATTGGCCTCTCTTTCTCCATATTTAAAGTTATTGATGCTGGCCAGGTTGGCGTTAAAACAGTTTTTGGAAAAGTAGATAACGACGTTTTATATAGTGGTTTAAACGTAATTAACCCCATTGCGGTAATTACGCCTTTTGATGTTAAAACCCAAAACTACACCATGTCTGGCGTGCATGATGAAGGCAATAAACAAACCGATGATGCGCTACGTGTTTTATCTGCAGACGGACTAGAAGTCATTATTGATCTTTCGGTACTATTCAGGGTAAAGGGAAGTGCCGCTCCAAATATTTTACGGGAAATAGGAACTGATTATCTGGAGAAGATTGTCCGCCCCGTTTCACGTACCGCTATACGCGATAATGCTGTTGCTTACGATGCCGTTGCATTGTACTCGAGCAAACGGGATGAATTTCAATCTAAAATATTTAATACCATTGAAAAGAGCTTTGCCAAAAGAGGTTTAGAACTCGAGCAGCTTTTGGTTCGTAACATCACTTTACCTGCATCGGTAAAAGCAAGTATCGAATCGAAAATAAACGCAGAACAAGATGCACAAAAGATGACTTTTGTACTCCAAAAAGAACGCCAGGAAGCAGAACGGAAAAGAGTAGAAGCACAAGGGATAGCCGATTATCAGCGTATCCTTTCAACAGGTTTAAGCGATCGCCAGCTCCAATACGAATCTATATTGGCTCAAAAAGAAATTGCAAAATCAGCCAACACCAAAGTTATTATTATGGGTAATGGCAAAAGTACACCAATTATTTTAGGTGGAAATTAATATTCAAGTGTTCCAAAAATGAAAACAAAAATCCTCACCATCGTATTCTGCAGCATCGCATACCTATGTAATGCACAAACTTCTTCAACAATTAAAAGAAAGGCTATTGTAGATTTTGATGCTTACGAAAAGCTCTTGCCCGAGGTTAAAGCCCATCGCAAAGGTAGGCTCGTAGATTTACCAACATTTTTAAAAATGGCTCAAGAGAAAGGCACCATTATTTTAGATACACGTTCTGATAGTCTATTTAAACGCAAACATGTTAAAGGTGCTATTCATTTAAATTTTTCTGATTTCACACAACAAAACCTATTAAGGATTATGCCAAGTGCAGATACCAAAATATTAATCTATTGCAATAATAATTTTATAGATGACCAGGCAAATTTTGCCAGCAAAGTAGTTTTGCCTGTTTTAATAAAGAAAAAAATAGCCCCAATTTCATTGGCCTTAAATATTCCTACTTATATTAATCTATATGGTTATGGGTACAGAAATGTATATGAGCTCTCCGAACTGGTAAGCACACGGGATAAACGAATAGCCTTCGAAGGAACTGAAATCAGAAGTGCTATTGCTAAAGCACGATGATAAAGCTAAAAATTAATTACAATCCTTAAAACTATCTTTCAGAACCTTCAGCCGTGCAACTGCGGCTTCTAATTCTTTTGGTGCTTTACCATACTCGTAAGTAATTTTATATTGTTTGCCATCGGCATTAATAGCAATCCACTCTGCTCCTCCATCAGCACAATCAGGGCAGCCAATTACTTCCGGCAAAGCCGAAATCTTCTCCAAATTCAATTCTTTTTTGATTGCGTTTATATCAGCTTCAGAAATTGTTTTGCTACAGGTTTTGGTATCAGCTGTTTGTCCGTTTTTTGATTTAGAAAAAGTAAGTTTCAGATCGCTAATAAGTAAATTATTGGAACAATAGCCCACACACATCCCAAATGACGATCCATAACCAATACTGTTTAGGGTTTTAATGTCGCCTTTTTTACACGCCGAAAAGGACAGGGTTATTAAAATTGTAAAAATGAGTGGTAAAGTTTTCTTCATATATTAAGCCTAATTCTATCCGAAGATACAAATATCGCGCTACATAGAAACAAACTAATCTCCACAACAATTGTATCAACATCAGGTAAAAATGAGCTGTATAATAGGGTAATTATTTTTAGTCCCCTAATTAACGGTATTACGTGGGTTGCTCCGTTGATTGTTTGCGCCTACCTTGGTTAACTTGTAATTTAGTGATAAATAAAAATACCGGGTGATGTTATTATACCTTACATCTTCAATCCGGCTACTATTTACAATTCTATCAATACTGGTATTCTGGTTTAAAATATCAAAGCCCTTTAAGCTTAAGGTTACCCTTCGTTTCATCAAATATTTATTGATACCTGCATTAAGCAAAAAGTAATTGTTATTAAACCCGTCAGCGCGGCCTGCTGAGCCAATATGATCCAAATCAGCTTCTATCCTTAAATCTTTAATGAATTCGTAACTCAGATTCAGAGAATTGTTTAGCGTAAAATATTTATTGTCAATCGCCGATTCGGCCGTATTATTTACTTTGGTATAAGCTACATAAGCATAAATACCAGCGTTAAATTTATCATCAATATCGTAGCTCCAGTTAATATTAGGACCGATTTCAAATCTGTTGGTGATGTTTTTAGCGCCACTGATAAAGTTTGTTCTATGTTCGGTAAAGAAATTTGCACCATAATTCATCCTTAAACCTTTAAGTTTTGATGGCATCCCAAAAAATGTTCCGGCACGCAGGTAATAATTACCATTTACGTTAATTGGCTTCACCGTTTGGATACCATTGTTATAGGTAATATCATTTCCGGTATCATCAAAAGATAGGTTGTAGAGGAAATATCCATTCCAATAGCGGTTATTATCAGGGCTAAAGGTATTAAAGTTCACCGATAGGCGATGGTTTTTCCGGGCTTCGAGATCAGGGTTTCCGATTCTTTGATATAATGGATTAGTATTGTTCTGTACAGGTTGCAGATCGGTAACCGAAGGCAGATTAACGCTTGCCCGATAATTGATCGCAATGGTTTGATTCGCTTTATTTTTAAAATTGACCGTTAAACGCGGCAATAAGTTGTAATACGATTTTTCAATATTGCCAATATTTGCACCAACATTATTAAATACATTGGCATTTAATAAACTTTCCTGTGCATTGAACCCGAAATTATAGGTCCAATCCTTTCCGGTGTAGATAAAACCTAAACCGGCAACTTGCTGACTGTTATGATTATCGAAAGTATTGGTTAAGGATGGCACAATGGTTTCGTAGCGATCGGTAGTCGGATTATAATCAAAGGTAATCTGCTGCGCATCAACAATGCTTCTTGTATAACCGTAAGCAAGGTTGGCACTCCACTTTTGATTTAACTGCCTGGCATAATTTCCGTTGATGGTATAGGTTTTTGAGGCATTTTCCTGATTCGCCTGCTGATTGATATTGGTAACCGAAGTATCACCACTTACATATTGATGAAGCAGTGATTGATTTAACCAGTCAGAATTAAAGGTATTCTGTGTGCCATTTAACCGGAGCGAAACCGAGCCTTTTTTATTGGCCAATCTCCTCAGCACGGTAAACTCGCCAAATAAGGATGGGGTGAAATTATGCTGATTGTAATACTGGCTTCCATCATTTGCTTTTCCGGTAGCATCAAAATTAGCATTGAATGCACGGTTGTTGATGTTGGTGGTACTGTTGAGGATCACATTTGGCCGAAATACCATGTCTGTTAACGAATCGGGATGGTATTCTGCCTTAAAATTAAAGCGGTGTGCCTGGTTATTACTATTGCGGTCGGTATTATCCAATGTGCGTAAAATATCGCCAGAGCTTAAGTCCTGAATATTGGATAGTTTATTACCTAAACCAGAAGAAAAATAAGTAAAATAACTTCCGCTAATGGCCAACTTATTATTTTTGCCCCAGGAGTTACTGTAATTTACCCCACCACTATGTGTGGTAAACAATCCGATAGCATTGTTATCAAAAACACCACTGCCGCCAATGGTGGTTTTACCATTGTTGTTATTGATGGAGAAACTTCCCCCCGCTGGTGGTGCGAAAATATTGCCAATGTTGCCTCCACTAAAACTGCTGAGGTCGTCGTAACCGAAACTGGCATCATTGGTATTGTTGCTCATGCCCAGAACAGCAAACTGCAGGTTTTTATTAAAGTGGTTGGCACTTAAATAACTTCCATATTTATCGGTTGTTCCCCCAGCAAGATTGGCGTTACCGAACCAGCCGTTTTTCTTATCTTCTTTAATGGTGAGGTTCAATACTTTTTCGCGCTGACCATCGTCAATGCCAGTGGCTTTCGCTTCCAGTGTTTTGCTGTCAATCAGCTGTACTTTGGCGATGGCATCTGCAGGGAGGTTTTTTGTTGCCGTTTTAGGGTCAGTGCCAAAGAAATCCTTACCGTCGACAGTTAAGCGCGTAACTTTTTGTCCCTGCACCAAAATACTTCCATCTTTATCAACGGTTACACCTGGAAGCTTCTTCAATAAATCTTCTACGGCGGCATTTGGCCTGGTTTTATAAGCATCGGCATTAAATTCTATGGTATCTTTTTTTACTGTGGCTGTAGCATAGCGGCCGCTTACAGCTACATCCTTTAGGGCAATAGCATCTTCTTCCAATTTTAAAGTACCAATGTTAACAGCCTTTCCGCTCAAATTGATGTTTTTGGTGATGGAATTATATCCCAACGCCGAAATCCTGATTTTGTAATCGCCATTGGCAACCGCATTAAAAGAAAATTCTCCGGCTTTGTTGGTTACCACACCTACTTTTTTGGTCGAATCAGTTTTACCCGATAAAATAATACCCACATATTCAATGGGCCGATTTGTTTTCCCATCAATAATTTTTCCATTTATATTACCTGCCTGTTGTGCGAAGACTTTCGTAGATAATACGCACAGGAACATCCATAAATAGGTTTTCATAGTTAAAATTGTCTTTTTTGTTGGTTTGTTTGATTAACCTTTTTTTAAGGTTTCGACTATAAGACACCAAAAACTGAAAAGTGTGACAGAAAAAAATATTTTTTTTTAAAAATAACCCTGAGGTGGGCCGAATTCCAAAGTTCGCCCCTACGTAGGTCTTAGAAACTTCGGTAGTCTGAGGGTTTTGATTATTAACAAAAAAAGCCTTCCAGTTTACCTGAAAGACTTTCCCTTTTTTAAGCTTTAGCTACTTTTTTTGTGTGCTTTTTATGATGTGTTTTATGACCTTTTTTAGTCTGTGATTTTTCGGTGCCTGCTTTTGCCGGAGTTGTGGTTTGAGCGCTTACGGCATTAATGGTAAAAGCTGCTACTAGTGCGATTACTAAAACTTTAATTGCTTTCATTTTCAAATAGATTAATGATGAATAAACCTTGTTATTTTGTTTATTAAATCTCGAAATTCTAGATGAAGATTCTATGAATTAAGGCAAGTCGAAAGCGAAGGTATATTTTAGCTTTTTTCCACTCAATACATACTCAGAAACTACCTTTCCGTCAACGAGGATTTTATATTCGCCTTTAGATTTATGTTTAGCAGTGGCAAAAGTTGTAAGCTGAACATGTGTTCCTGATTTTAAGGTTACGGGCTTTTCCCATGCACCGTTAATTTCTTTTAGTTCTGTCTGTTTTCCACTTTCATTGGTGTAAGCTACATCAGCTTTTAAACCATCGCCAAAGCTAGCCTGATAAACAACATTGTAACTTTCTTTTTTAGGAGTATCTATTTTGCCTTTCGACATGGAATAGAACGTTGTCATGGTTGAAATAGCGCAACTGCCCAGTACAAGCATCAGCAAAAAACAATAAAAAATATTCTTCATTAGATAGGGTTTAGATCAGGATGACGAGCGTTTTAAAGGAAGGGTTGCAAGATGAGATAATTATCAATGAGAGAATGATTGAATGAACTGAACAAATGCTGAGTTTGATCACTAGCACATTCAAATTCACTTATTCAATCATTAGATCTTATTTATGAAACGTATCAAGATATAATTCTTCTACCTTTTTACGGGCCCAGGGCATTCTTCTTAAAAATTTTAAGCTCGATTTTATAGTTTGATTATTGTTAAAACAATCAATCTTAATTAGTGACCCCAGTTTTTCCCAGCCATAATGTAGCTGAAGATCGGTTACAATTTTTTCTAAGGTGATACCATGTAAGGGATTGTTTTTTTGCTGTTCGGCCATGCTGCAAAGTTAAGGCAAAATTATCAGGGTTTATATTGCGCCATCCAAACATTTGCGCCGCCACAATCAGGGTCGTTTATTTTATGTGTAAGCACCTCAAATTGATTCGATTCGAGCAACGATCGATATTCATCAGTAGCTAAAGAAGCATGAAACAAGTTTTCACCGCCGTTTACCCCCCAAACCTCTCCTCTATCCGTTCCCGAGGTAAACAACAAAACACCATTTGGTTTAAGGTGACGCCTTAAAATACTGAACATACCGGGCTGATCATCAGCAGGGAGATGAAATAAACTGTGCCACGCAATTATCGCATCGAATTTTTCATCTAAATCAAGTTTACGCATATCCTTCAGCACAAATTGTGTGTCTGGAAAATTTAGTTTGGCCAATTCTAACATCTGCTCACTGGCATCGATTCCGAGAACGTTTACATTTTGGCTGATCAGATATTCCAATATAGGTTTTCCACTGCCGCAGCCCAAATCTAAAATACTTGCATTTGGAGGCAACCGCTTAAGTAAATCATCCAAATAGGTTTTCTCCTCTAAACCCGCATAGCGGTTTTCGGCAAACCACTTACCCATCTTATTGTAAGCTTTATAAGCGTTTTTGCGTTCTCCTTTTTCCATCTTAAAGTTTTTGAATTATCCAATGGCTGTGGCATCAATTTCTATTAGCATTCCACTTAAGGCCAATCTTTGTACCGGAATAAGTGTGTTTACCGGAAATTTCTGATCAGCCCATATTTTGTTCGATTCTTCAATCAGGATTTCGTGTTTCGCTTCATCATAATCAACCACCAATGTTGTCAACTTTGCAATATTGGCCATACCTAAATTCTTACTTTTTAAGGCTAAAGCGATATTTTCGAAGACAGTACTTACCTGCGTCCTGAAATCATCACTCAGTACGCCATCGGTTCTGCTACCACCCTGACCTGCAACAAATACAAGTGAGGAATTGGCTGAAACTGAAGCAACGTGAGAATATCCATGCGAACGGGGATCGTATATGCCTTCAGGGTTACTGATTTCTAAATTAGTTTTTTCCATTTGCTATAAATTAACTGGCGCTAAATTATTCGATAAGAATTAGTAAACCGTCGGTTGTTTGCAATAAAAAACCTCCTGATTTTAAAAGATCAGGAGGCTATAATGAATTATTCAGGCTAAATTAGTTACCTGTAGCTGTCCAGGTATTATTATCAGTATTCGAATCGGGTAATACCTTGTTAGGATCTAAAGTAACTGACTCGATCTCTTCAGTTGTTGGATAACGTACCAACCAGGTCGCGTTTTTCATCCAAACATCAACCGGAACTTTTACAATATCCGTTTTACCGCTTTTGGTTTTAACCTGCAGGATAATTGGCATTGGCATTTTCTCCAGGTTTACAACTTTAATCAGGTAGCCCATCAATTTATCGTCTTGCTTAACGGCCTCAACACCAGCAATAGCCTGATCCATTTTCCAGTTGTTTAACCACCAGCTTCTCCAGAACCAGGCTAAATCTTCGCCGGCCCCATTTTCCATTGAACGAAAGAAATCAAATGGGGTTGGATGTTTAAATGCCCAGTTTTTGATATATTGGCGGAAAGCATAATCAAAACGGTCTTCACCTAAAATCTGATTTCTCAAGATATCTAAGCCCCATCCTGGTTTATAATATAAATTAACGCCTATATTACGTTCTGCCATACCATCAGGCATTAACATCATGTTTTCATAAACCGGATTTCCGATGGTGCTTTTACCAACTTTATTCATATCGGTTGGCTGAGCAGCATACTCGCCTTTATTAAAACTACTTTTAGAAATACCATTGATAAAGGTATTGAAGCCTTCATCCATCCAACCATATTTACGTTCGTTAGAGCCTACAATCATAGGGAACCAGGTATGACCGAATTCGTGATCGATTACGCCCCATGCACCTGCTTTTTTAGCTTTCCAACCACAAAAAACAATACCAGGATATTCCATACCACCAACATTGGTTGCGACATTAACCGCCATAGGATATGGATATTCGAACCATTTGGTTGAATAGTGCTCAATGGTAGATTTTACATATTCTACACCACGGCCATATGCATCAACACCATTGCTTTCTACTGGTTGTGCAGAAACGGCCAGAGATTTTTTACCGCTTGGCAAATTGATTCTTGCTGCATCTAACACAAAAGATTTTGACGAAGCCCAGGCTGCATCGCGTGCATTTAAGATTTTAAATTTCCAGGTTAATTTATCTTTCGCCGGACGGGATTTTGGATCTGTTACCTCCTCTTCTGTACGGATGTGAACGGTAGCATCACTAAGTTTAGCGGCATTCCATCTTTTTAATTGTTCTGGTGTAAAAACCTCGGCTGGGTTTAATAATTCACCCGAGCCCATTACGATATGGGTTGCCGGTGCAGTAATGGCAAAATTAATATCGCCATACTCGCAATAAAATTCACCCCCGCCCCAGTAAGGCAAAGTATTCCATCCTAACACATCATCATATACACACATGCGTGGGAACCACTGTGCAATGGCAAAAATTTCACCATTTTTTGTGGTTAAATGTCCTGTTCTGTCCGATCCCTCTTTTGGTACAATAAACGAATAATCCATTTTAATCGTTACAATATCGCCATTGGCTGCCATTGGCTGGTCTAATCGGATCTGCATGCGCGTATCTTCTACCAAAGAAGTAAATTTTACAGCAGCAGCTTTTTGCGATACACTGATGTTCTGAATTTTATAGCCACCATCAAACTTTTCACCTTGCGCCCCATAACGGCTACGCGCTGGCGTAATGGCATAGCCACGTGAAGTTTCTTTAAAAGTATTCTGATCTAATTGCAGCCATAAATAGGGCAATTTATCGGGACTGTTATTTTTGTAAGTAATGGTAAGAGTACCAGTAACCGTGTTTTTTGTTTCATCGAGACTAGCTGTAATGTTGTAATCAACGCGGTTTTGCCAATATTTTGGCCCGGGTGCCCCAATTGCAGAGCGGAATTCATTCCCGTTTTGTGTATAAAATAGCGGTCCAAAGGCTTCAGCCGGGTTATAATTGGTAGCTGGCGCCGGTGTTGTAGCTTGCTGGGCCGATGCAGAAAAGGCAAAAACACAACAAACCAAACAAAAAGTTATTAGTTTAGTCAATTTCATGATAATAATAAGGTGTAATCAGGCGGTAAATATAAAAAATAACCACATATAGATTTATATGTGGTTATAATGTTACCAATGATGGGTATAATGCTACAGAATATTAATTCGCTTTTAATTTGGGTAGATCCTGAAGTTTTCTTTCTTGGGGGGTTAATTTTTTCCACGCTGCAAAGGCACGGGAAATATAATAAGCATAACGGTATGGCCTTTCTGCCTTTACTGTCTCTACCGAAGGGCGATAAATAATCATGAAGTTTTTAAGTTCCTCACCCTCTAGCTTGGTCATATCCGTAATGGCCTTTGCGGTAAAATTCTCATCAATTTCCTGGAGATACATTTCTTTTTCCTCCAAATCGGCCTCTTTTCGTTGTTGTCTTCGATATTTACCATAGCCAAGGTTTAGGTTTAAGCCACCAACCTTATCGGTCATACGCTTACGGTTTAGGTTTCCACCTGTACTCAATAGTGTATATTTTTCAGCTAATGGATCTTTCGCATCTGTAACCTGACTATTCATCCGCACTGCTGTAATATCTACATCTTTTAGACTGTTCGATTTAACCGGAAGATATATCGTTCTATTTAACAGGTTGGTTAAGTACAGCGTATCGGTATGATAGCCAACGGCAGAAAACTCTAAAAGATCGCCAATATTCGCACCAATGGTATACTTACCTTCTCTATTTGTACTGGTTGATTTTTTACTGTTCAGATTTCTGATACTAACACCAGGAAGAGAAAGCGTTTTTTTCGAGTAATCGAAAACCGTACCTGTAGTTACCGTTTGTGCAAAAACGCCAATTGGCAAGGCAAGCAATAGAAAAATGATCAGTTTGTACATACTCAAAAGTAACTTAGTTCGACATTTAAAAGCTGCATTTAACAAACTTTAACATTAGAACAATTGAATTAGGCTAGTGTTTTTAAATAATTGTCATCATCAAATCCAATTAATATGGCTTTGTTGTTTTGCTCAATAATCGGACGTTTTATTGCGCTGGTATTTTCTTTTAAATAAGCTATTGCCAAATCTTGGTTATCAATTTTAGCCTGCTCTTCTTTAGTGAGTTTTTTCCAGGTTAAGCCTTTACGGTTTAATACCGTTTCCCAACCGAAGGTATTACACCATTCATTTAATTTTTCAGTTGTAATGCCTTTTTTCTTGAAATCGTGAAATTCAAAATCAATCTGATGTGTTTTTAACCAATCGAGCGATTTTTTAACTGTATTGCAATTTGGAATTCCGTAAACGGTCATATAAATTATTGAATTTTGAATGAGTGAAGTATAAATGGAAAAATGTAAAATGGATGATGGTAACCAATCCAACAATCCGTTTCAAAGATAATAAAATTTGAATGTGGTGTCAGATATTTCTATCCAATGCAAAGCTCAACTGTCAATCAATTTTCCGGATCCAACAACAGTCAGATGGTAACATCTGACTGCACAACTAACCCGAAACCTGATCTTAAAATCAAATAATCCTAAAAATTCTAATCATTCATCCCATTTTTTAGCTCATCCATCACATTTTAAATATAGATGTAAATTCTCTTCGTAAAATTGTGGTATAAACTAAAACAAATGGTAATTCTATCAGGTAACCCATCTACAATAAAAACCAAAAGCATCAACCAGCTTGAATTTTGGATTTCTACAACACTATATGTGCTGGCCCTAATTGGTATCTGCTCATCCACAATCTATAACTCGGGCAATTCTTATCGTTTTGAAGAAAGCGGTATTGATTACAGTGTAATGGCAAACTTCTTTATTCCAGAATTATTTAAGATCACCAGTTTATATATCAGCTTTTTATTGTTCAATTTTTGCCTCATGCCCCAACTTGCAAATAAGAATAACATAACACTTAATCTTATTCTTACGGTTTTGGTTACAGCGTTCTCTGTAGTTGCGTGGATGGTTTACAATACCTATTCTCAAGCATACCGATTGGTTGAATATGACAACATCGATAACGCTTACGGGATCTTTTTTGGCGAAGCTTTTACTTATATTTTCTTTTTATATCTACTCTTTAATGCGTATGCCTATTTTAATGAGCGGGGCTTAGAATTACTAAAAAGAATCCCGGTATTAAAAAACTACCATAATAACATCGTTCCAGAACTCTTTGTAAGTACCAAAATCTGGCTGATTTCGCTCATGATTTTTGCAGCCGTACTTTCGGTAAGAATAGATTACGAAATACTGATCGTTTGGGTAATTGTACCACCGGTAAATATCTTTCTGGCTTTTTGCTCTATTTATTACGTTATTCCAAACCTCAGAAAGGATTTTAAAGGTTTTGGCCGGTATTTTTGGGGAAATGTAGGTTTAACCATTATCCTCTCACTCCTGCTGTTGATTGTCCTTATCCCTTTTATGCGCAATGGTGCTGTAGTGCCGATTACCTTAATTTTAAACGCCATATGCTTAATCTGCATTACTACGCCATCTGCATGGTATATTTATAAACATAAATTTGAAAAACAAAGCGAAATCCAGATGCTCAAAACGGAGTTGGGCAAATCGGATGCGAACCTTAATTTCTTAAAATCGCAGATCAATCCACACTTCTTGTTTAATGCTTTAAATACCTTATTCGGAACAGCTTTGCAGGAAAATGCAGAAAGGACGGGCGAAGGGATCCAGAAACTGGGTGATATGATGCGTTTTATGCTCCATGAAAATACCCAGGATAAAATTTCGTTAACCCGCGAGGTAGAATACCTGAACAATTATATTGATTTGCAAAAGCTCCGTACCTCCCGCTCTGCAGATATCAGAATTGATACACATATTGAAGAACAGTTGAATAACCTGCAGATTACACCAATGCTATTGATTCCGTTTATCGAAAATGCATTTAAACATGGTATTAGTTTGCAACAGCCTTCGTATATTAAAATTACCTTGCAAACCAAAGAAAAAACTTTGTATTTTGATGTAAGCAACAGCATTTATATTAAGGCAGATAATGATCCCGAGAAATTAAAAAGTGGCATCGGACTAGAAAATGTTAAACAACGTTTATCATTGCTTTATTACGGAAAACATGAGTTAATTATCCGTGAAAGTGCTAATGAATTTTTTGTTCATTTAACTTTGCAATTGGATTAGTCCTTCGACTTTGCTTATGGCAACCCATAATTTGTCATGTCAGTATAAATGATAATTTATCTGCGACTGTCACCCTGAGCGTAGTCGAAGGGTAGTAGATCAAAAATATCTGTTGGGATTAATCTTGATTTTATTATATTTAAAATGTCCTTCGACTCCGCTCAGGATGACAACACGCATTAGTATAAAGCGAAGATGAAGTACCGACAAGTAAAATAAAAATATGAAAACCTACACTGTTTATATTCTAAAATGTGCTGATAATTCATATTACACAGGGGTTACCAACGATATAGACAGAAGGCTTTATGAGCATGAAAATGCAATAAACGTTAATTGCTATACTGCAGAAAGAAGACCATTGGCGTTAGTGTTTTGTGAGCACTTTGAAGATATAAACGATGCGATAAGTTTCGAAAAACAAGTTAAAGGCTGGTCGAGAAAAAAGAAAGAGGCCATTATAAACGATAACTGGGATAAACTTAAAGCGTTATCCATTTGTAAAAACATTACAAGCCATACAAATTTCACAAAGTAATAGGTTTCGACTACGTTCCGCCTGACATCCAACAAGACAAATAAAAAATGATTGCCATTGCTATAGATGATGAACCAATTGCATTAGAGATCATAAAATCTCACGCCTCAAAAGTTCCATTTGTAACATTGCAACAAACTTTTACCGATGCCTTTGCAGCCATCAGCTATCTTCAGCAGAACAAGGTTGATTTAATTTTTCTGGATATCAAAATGCCAGATATCAGTGGAATTGATTTTTTAAAGAGTTTGAGCAAACCACCAATGGTTATTTTTACAACAGCCTATACAGAGCATGCTGTGCAGAGTTTTGAACTCGATGCTGTAGATTATCTGCTAAAACCTTTTTCACTTTCGCGTTTTTTAAAGGCTTGCAATAAAGCCCAGGAACTCTTTAACCTGCGCAATCAGAAGCAGGAAACAAAAACAGAATATATTTTCGTAAAAGATGGTTACGAGCAAATTAAGGTAGAGTTGGACGAAATTCTTTATGTAGAAGCCTCAGGCAATTACACCCAGATACAACTAAAAGATAAACTTTTAAGCTCAAGGATTACCATTAACGATTTGGCCGAACTATTGCCAAAAGCAGATTTTATCCGTTGTCACCGGGCATTTATTGTAGCTAAAAATAAAATATCCAAATTTGACCGCAGCCAGATTTGGATTGGAGAAAAAATTATTCCTATAGGTGCAACTTATACCAGTATTAAACTTACTTAATGTAATTTAAGTGGTTGTATCATATAGGCGATTTCACCTTAGATGATGTCATGTTGAGCTTGTCGAAACACCTTAAAGAGTATTTAAGCAGGTCCGTCGACAAGCTCTCCGTAGGAGTCCTTTGGACAGGATGACAAATCTATATTTATGATTCAACCACTTGTACTTCGTTAGTTAGCCCCCTGAAATAAATTACCTTCGGTGAGCTCGGTTTACTCCGTAGCTTTCCGCTTCGCTCCAGGTCAGGGTGACGCCCAACATCTTAAGGTTTCACATTTACCCTTATCCCTGCTGAGTGTGTGGTAAACTCTGGTGCATACATACTTTGCAAGCTTGTAATTCCATTTGAAAAATTTCCGGCATGCGTAACCCGCAATGGATATTCAAATACGTAGGTTCCTTTTGGCATATAACTGATAAAGAAATTGGTTGAAGCATCTTTTGTACTTTCGTAATAACCTAAACCATCCTGATATTTATACCTGGAGATTACGTTTACAGGTTCAAAACCCGATGAACGCATATCCTTCAAATGAATATATTCCATATCCCGATCGCAGTAAATTTCAATACGCACTTTCAATAAATCGCCAGGGGCCAAAATATTGGTTGCCGTAAGTGGTGTCAAAACATCGCCTTTAGCGCTAGCTTTTTGGACAAACAATTGTTTGTTGATTTTAATACCTGTGTTGGCCGGGGTAATTTTATCCAGTTGCTCAAAATATTGCCAGTACATTGCACCCCAGGCTACAGTCTGGTTGTTGTTTTTAACCTGTACTTTCCCCATTTCTGGTTTTACATTAGCCGCTGCAATGGTTAATTTTTGATAACCCGTTCCGGCTTCTTTTAGGGCATTAGGCTGTAGCAGATCTGTTATTTTTTGACCGCCAATAGTTATTTCTGGCTCATTGCGCTCTGTCAGAAGGTTAGTACCTTTCATTAGCAATGCATAACACGCCGCCGTGGTGGCTTTAGTTGTTTTCCAATCATTGGTCTGTTTGTTTTTGAGCAACCAGATTTTCATTTCCTCCACCGATTTGGCATCGTTAGTCACTTCGTCGAAAGCCTCTATTAGTAAAGCCTGTGTTTCTATCGGGCTTTGGTACCACCACCAGCCAGCTTTATTTGTAGCCCAGTACATGCCGAGTTCATCACTTTGCTGAGCCGTTTGATTTAATAACGTAATGATTTTTTTGGCTTCTACCTCATTGCTGTTTCTATTTAAAACCAAGGCAGTTTGTGCCAACTGGTAAGTATCAAAGGTTTTCCAGCTTGCTATTAATTTTTTCAGATAGAAATCTTTAGCCTTTAAAAAATCTGCATTGTTATTTTTTTGATTGGTGTAGCTTCTGGCGAATAGATAGTGCAACGGCAAATAGGCAAAACGTTTTCCTTTCACTTCCTCCTTGTAATCCTTAACCAGCTGTGCATCTAAATAAATAATGGCTTTGTTAAGCATTACATTAAAACTAGGATAAGCTTTTTCGTCAATCAGTTTTAATTTTTTTAACTGGCTCATTCCTAAAACAATGTGCTGTGTGATGTACCGATCTTCTTGCATGCCATTAAACCACGGAAAAGCACCGTTATTAAACTGCATTTTCTCTAACTTTTCGAAATTGTTTTTCAACTCGTAAGTCATTCTGTTTAAATCGAAAAGTATGGCTAAACGTTTTTTACGCTCGTTTTCATTATCGGCATTACGTACCCAAGGTGTTTCTTCTAACAAGATTGATTTGAGCTCCTGGTTTTTCTCCAGGTTGGATAAGAGGGCTTCGCCATTATTTGTATTTTGCCATTGTTCGAAAACGGTTTTAATTTTTGGCGAGGAATTAATAATACCTGTGGCAAAACTATTGGCATAAAACCGGCTAAAAGTTTGTTCAGCGCACTCATAGGGGTATTCCATTAAATAAGGTAATGCCTGCACGGCATACCAGATGGGATTTGAAGTAAACTCGAAAGTTAAGCTCTGGTTGCGTAAGGTTTTTGAAGCTCCTGATTTCTCCAGCTTCTCAAATTCGAAAGTTTTACTGGTATTACCACGCACGTTTATGGGCATACTTTCGGTAACCAACATGGCATTTGCCAAAACCGGAATGGTATTTTCTTCACCATCGCTAAACTTGCCACTTTGGGCCAAAACTTTGTAGGTAATTGCATTAATTCCCGACGGAATAATTAATGTCCATTTTAAAACCGTATTGTCTGCATCATCAACTTCAAAAGTTTTTTCGTTTTTTTCGTTTGCTCCAAAAATCTGGATCGGTTTAGCCGTTAAGGCATCTGTGAGTGCTAAACTGGCATTGCCGATAAGTTTTTTGCCTGCCAGATTATTTAGTTTGGCGCTTAATAAAATGGTATCCCCTTCGCGGAAAAAACGCGGGGCATTAATGGCAATGGCCAATTGTTTCTGGGTAACCAATTCGTTGGTGATGGATGCGGTTTTTAAATCTTTGGTATGTGCAAACCCCATCATTTTATAGCGTGTTAAACTTTGCGGGATGGTAAACTCGATCTTGATTTCGCCTTTAGCATCAGTTAACAATTGAGGATAAAAAAATGCAAGCTCGTTAAAGTTGGTGCGTGGGATAATATTTTTGTTTTTAAGGGATTCTATTTCCTGACCTGGTGTTGGATCTTTCTGATCAATTGGCGCCCTAGCACTTGAGATTAAATCTTCAATTGCATTATTATCTGCAGCCCTACTGCCATAAATAGCTTCTGTAGCCACACCTGCTACCTTCCCTTGCAAGCTAGCTGAACCTCTGATCTGTATCGCTGCACTTGTCATCTCCTTTTTCTGCGCCCCATAGCCCACAACTACTACTTCATTTAAAGCATTCCCATCTTCTTTCAATATTACATCGACCCGTTTTTTATTGCCAATTTTTACAGCATATCTCTTATACCCTATAAAAGCGAAATTCAGTGTCTCCCCTATTTTAGCATCAATGGTGTAAATGCCAAAAATATTTGTACTTGTAGTAATCTTACCACATTTGATCTGTACACCTGGAACCGGCTCACGCTGACTATCGAACACCACCCCATAAATTAATTTACCTTTTTCCAGTTCAGCCAGTTTTTTTACAGCTTCGGGAGATAAGCCCTTTCTTTTAGGCCTTTGTAAACTGTTCATATAATTACGGTAACCATTGTTGTAACCGCCGTAATAATTGTAACCGAATAAATTAAGATTTTCGTAACCACGTGCAATTACGCCATAATTATTTTCAGACCTTAAAAACCATAAATAACCTGCGTTAGCGACATCATTTACATTGAAGTTCCAAGTGTAAAAATAATAGTTAAAGCCTGTTGGTAACTGCGTATTCCAATCCATTCTTTTCAGGTCGTCCAAACTTGCGTCGTATAGCGTAGCCACCATTTCGGCCATCTGCTTTTCGCCATTTTTATTACTGATCTGTAGTTTCCAGCTTTCTTTTTCACCGGGCTGAAGCTTATTTCTAAAGGTTAAAAACTTAACATCTAACTCTTTTTTCGGATCTATAATTTTAACCTGTTGCATAGAACTGTAAACCATACCTTGATGTACCATGGTAAATTGTACGGCAAAACCATCCTCGTAATTACCTTTCGGTTTAATTTTAACAAAACTTTGTTTTGGCGATAGGTTAAGCCATACCTTTTCGGCTATACTATCACGATAATAAACTTCATAATAAGCCCTGCTGTTATCGGCTAAGCCTGCCAAGCGGAAAACAGCACTCTCAGTCGGTTTAATTACGCTTACTTCAGGAGCAATCCATTCGATATTAGATTGTATCGTTGCAGGCGCTTCATTATAGATAACTAAATACTTATCTACTTTAATGGTATCGTTCTGCTCATTTATGGCTATTAAACTGATTTTATAATAACCTGGTTTTAGATTTTTCTGATTGAAGATTAAATTCCCCCGACCACTTTTAGCAGTCGGGTTTTGTTTTAATTCTACCGATTTTATTGGCCATTTGGCTACTTCGAGTTCGTTGTTATAATCCTCATCAGGAAACCGCTTAATAAATTCCTCTTTGCTTAATGCATAGTTTTCGGCATAAAACGGACTCTTGTTCATTAACCTGGATGGCGCTTGCAATAAACTCCATTCTGCCTTAACATTGGCTTTAATAGGTTCGTTGTTTAAATTGGTTACCCAGAATGGGATACTATCGGTTTTGTTGCTTACATAAATAACCTGCTCGGTACTGATATTAAGATTGATATCTTTTTGCCCCACATTTATAGTTGTGGTTTTCGTTCGGGTTTCGCCATTTAAATCTGTTACCTCAGTTTCAATTTCATAGCTATAATTTTGTTTGGTATTGGTGGCCTTTGCAAAAAAGGTAATATCGAATCTGCCACCTGGTTTAGTATTTGTTTTGCCAATGGCAATCTGTTTTCTTTCGCTATATATATTTGAACCATAAATAGCACTACGCTGCGTGTAGGTTAAACGATAATCGTACATCGCCCTGTGGAAAACTTTATAATTTACTTTTGCATTATTTACGGAATATCCTGAAAATGAACTGGCCTTGGCCTGTACTTTAATGCTGTCGTTCAATTTGTAGTGCTGATTAGGCTTATCAAAAACCACTTCGAAAGTCGGTCTTTTATATTCCTCAACCTGTACAGCAATACGGCCATAATCGGTTTCAATTTCCATCTGGCCATTTAATTTCCCCATCGGGATACTAAAAGATCCCTGAAAAGTGCCAAAATCATTGCTGGTAACATTATTTGATGCTATTTCCTTACCATTCGCATCATTAAAAAATACCTCAAGTGCCTTATTTATTTCTATTTTATTTTTACCATCTTTCGATTGCAAGCATATACCCTTGTAATAAATGGTTTGCCCTGGCCGATAAATAGGTCTATCAGTAAAAAGAATTACACGTTCTTTATCATCGTCATCCCGATAGGTATTATAATTATTGATGTTTAATTTCAATTCGTCTTTCCCGAAAGTAGCCACCGCAAAAGACATATTCCCATCGGTTTCATTTGTAATTGCATAACCATTTTCATCAGTGGTAATTAAATCGCCATTAATGTATTTCCGCTTATTATAATCATATCGCTGTTGCTGGATTTTAACATTTTTTAAGGGTGCACCGTTGCTAAGCTGGCTAACAAAATATTCATGTTTTTCAATATTGCGCCTGTTAATTACAGCCATTGCAGTAACCTTAAAATTAATATTGCTATAAACAGTATCTTTTTGTTCGCGGTTAACAGTTTGGGCAATCAAGGTATAATTACCAAAGGGTAAACCGCCTATTTTATCAATTAAGGTATGGCTTTGGTAATCGCTGGTTTTGGGTACAATGACAAACCATTTTTTGATTACTTTATTCTGATTAAAAAAAGCTAAAAAGTCATCCTTGTTTTTAAACTGTTCGTAATCATTTTGAGGTTCGGGTGCTTTAAAAAGCCTAATATGTACTGTATCTGTATTTTTATATGATAAATACAACTGTGCAGATTTATCTGGCTGGATATATCCTTTTATTTTAATTGATAATTCGCTGCTTTTAATCTGCTTGATTAAATTTTCTGCATTTTGCGCGCCTATACTTTTGGGATAGCTATCAACAGCTCTTTTGGCTAAAACAACGGCTGTTAAAAGATTTTGTCTGTTGGTATCAACAGGTAATTGCGCATTTTTATGCATAAGGGCCTGTTCATATAAAATATCGGCATAAACTTCAGTTTGATTGCTTTGTTCGGCTAAATTACTCAAAGCATTATTGTACAATTCCTGATTATCGCCACTAAAATTTCGTTGTATAAATTTTAAGCGTTTTAAATCAACATCGGCCAATGCCGAAAAGTTATTGCTGTTTTGATGAAATCTGATCAGGTTTTTAAACAACTGCAAAGCTTGCGGTTTAAACAATGTACTGTCATTTGTGAGTTCCATCGCCAAAAAAGCCTGTCTGCTGCCAAACCAGGCAGCATTGCTCATATCAATTGAGTCATCATCATATTGTGTAAGGTTAATCTGCGTATTGCTAAAAACATCGATGGCCCGGTGTACAAGCAGATCATACAGCGTTGGCCTATAATTCCGGTTAGTTTTATCACCGGCTAAAACGGCATCCAAAACATCGACTTTAGTTTGTTGCAAAATTTCAGCTTCCTTCAACGATAACAGGTAGTATTTTATCGTTTCCTCATTTAGTTTTTTAATGCTCCAGGTTTTAATGTCATTGCCAATATCGCCCTGTACTTGTGTCCGCGATCCAATTTGCCACCTATTTTGTTGCAAATAATTCCAATATGTTTCGGCTAAAAGCGATTGTAAAATGCTTTTTTCGGGTTGTTTGGCATTGCTGATATCTGTGCGCAGGTCAATCAAAATTTTATCAAAGGCATTCTCTTCTAAATAGCTTTGAAACATCATCCGGTAGATAACCGATTTGATCAGCAATGGTGCATTGTTCTCTTTCTGTGCCGCTTGATTTATTTTTTCGATCAAAGCCAGGGCATCCTTGGGTTTGGCTTGGTTAGCAAGAGAGTCAACCCGATAAAAATCTGCCAGCGTATATTTATGCTGAGCAGAAACACCGAAGGAAAACAAAAAGGTAAAAAGAAATAAAGCGGAGATACGTAATGATATGTTCATAAGATGGCTTTGCGTTTTAATATAGATGGGCAGAACGTAAAAATTCCATAAGCGGTTAAAATTTTATCTGATTATTATACTAATCTAACTATAACTGAACTAAATGTTACAAGTAACAAACATTAAGGTTTTTAACATTCGAAGCATAACATTATCTTTGCCCCATGTCAACACAATTAAAAAATCTATCTGATTTCTCTCACACCACCGTTCCTAATGGAGCAAACTATAAATTCGGAATTATTGTAGCCGAATGGAATGCCGAAATTACCGGTGCTTTGTACAATGGTGCATTAAAAACATTGTTAGCTAATGGTGTTGCCGAAGAAAATATAATTTCTTTACCTGTACCGGGAAGTTTCGAATTAACAGGTGGTGCAGAAATTCTATTAAGCAAAAGAAGCGATATAGATGCTGTAATTTGTTTAGGATGCGTGATTCAGGGTGATACCAAACATTTCGATTTTATTTGCGATGCAGTAGCACAGGGTATAACCAATGTTGGCATTAAATACAGTAAACCAGTTATTTTTGGTGTTTTAACTACCAATAACTTAGAGCAGGCACAAGATCGTGCTGGTGGCAAACATGGCAACAAAGGCGATGAGGCTGCTATTACAGCGATTAAAATGGCTGATTTTTCTGCTCAAATTTAAACTTGCGTTTTAATAATTATTTGTAACTTAGAAGTTTAAAAAATTATCAGATCCGATGAAATCATCATGACCAGTTCATGATCGCTTCATTACCATTGAAACAAACTTATGCAGATGAAAAAAGTAGCCATTTTATTATTGGCGGTGTTTTGCACCATTACCATTTTAGAATCCTGTTCTTCTAAGCTTTGTCCTGCTTATGGATCTTATCCTGAAGGAAAACGCAGAAGAAATTAACCGCTTTATTCGCAATCTTCATATTCAGGTCATTTACAGAACTTTATTTAACTGTAATTGTTGTCCTGTAAAACAATACGTATAATATCATGACTTGGGTTAACTTAACTTCAATAGAACAGCTTGACGAGATCAAGAATGCAAGCGGTTTTAGCCTTATTTTTAAGCACAGCACACGTTGCTCAATTAGTTTAATGGCTAAAAAGAACTTCGAATTTGACTGGGACATCATTCCGGCAGACACAAAACTTTACTTTTTAGATTTAATTAGCTATCGTGATATTTCCAACCAGATTGCCGAAATCTTTCAGGTAGCGCACCAATCACCACAGATCTTATTAATTAAGGATGGCGAGTGTGTATTGGAGGCATCGCACAGTGATATTTCTGCCGATGAAGTTGCAGAAGTAATTGCGGCTTAATCATAAAGTATTTTTCACAAAAGAGGGTATTCAAGCAATTGGATACCCTCTTTTGTTTGGTAAGAATATGGTCCGGTTTGCTATCGGTTACTGTAGTCCTGCTGTAAACTGTAGTCCCGATTTTTTCAATCGGGGCCTGCCTTTCCCATCAGGTTTATTAAGATAAGGCCTGTGAAGAGAAAACACCAAACGTTCCTACGGAACGAAAAAACCATTTTTCCTTATATATTACCCACGATTCGTTCCGTAGGAACGTTTGATGATATCGATGGTTAATTATTTATCGGATTTCTGTCTGTGGAGACACAGGCCGAGAAAATACCGCCCAACAAAAAAGGTCCCGATTTTGTATCGGAACCTTTTAAAGATTTATTGCTGTTTCGGTTAAGCAATTACAGCATTTTCTATTTTCAATATTTTTGAAGTTTTATTTCTGGTTTCTTTACAAAGATCAGCATCCTGAGCAAGTGATTTTCCATAAGTAGGAATCATTTCTTTGATTTTCGCCTGCCATTCTTCTGTGGCCAGATCATCAGCGAAACAACGGTTTAACAGATCGAGCATAATAGAAACAGCTGTTGATGCACCAGGAGAAGCGCCCAACAAAGCAGCAATAGAACCATCAGCAGCACTTACTACCTCGGTACCGAATTCTAAAATACCGCCTTGTTTTTCATCTTTTTTGATTACCTGAACACGTTGCCCGGCATATTCCAATTCCCAATCTTTAAGTTCGGCGGTTGGTAAATATTCTTTCAACGCTTCCAATCTGTCTTCTGGCGACTGCCTAACCTGCTCAATCAAATATTTTGTTAAATCGAGGTTATGTAATCCGGCAGAGAGCATCGGACGGATATTATTAAATTTAATTGATTTTGGTAAATCCAGGAATGAACCATTTTTAAGGAATTTAGTAGAAAAACCAGCATAAGGGCCAAACAACAATGCCTGTTTGCCATTAATCATTCTGGTATCTAAATGTGGAACCGACATTGGTGGCGCACCAACCGCAGCCTTACCATATACCTTTGCATGGTGTTTTTTAATAATTTCCTCATTGGTACATTTCAGCCATTGCCCACTTACAGGGAAACCTCCAAAACCTTTTCCTTCAGGAATATCTGATTTTTCCAGTAACGGCAAAGAACCACCACCGGCACCAATAAATACAAATTTAGCTACACGTTTACGTTTATCGCCGGTTTCTAAATCTTTAACTTTTACAATCCAGTTGCCGTCTTTATTCTTTTTCAGGTCACGGATTTCGTGATTGAAATGCAGATTAACATTGCTTTGTTCCTTTAAGTTGTTAAACATATCACGGGTTAAGGTTCCGAAATTAACATCGGTTCCCAGATCCATCTTTGTTGCTGCAACTTTTTCGCCCTTTTTACGGCCATCCATTATTAAGGGTGCCCAGTTTTTTACAAGCTCAGTATCCTCGGTATATTGCATGTCGCTAAACAGATCACATTGGGTCAATGCATCGTAGCGTTTTTTAAGGTACTCTACATTCTTTTTCCCCCAAACAAAACTCATGTGAGGAATATTGCGGATAAAATTACAAGGGTCAGAAACCAATCCCTTGTTCACTAAATATGACCAAAATTGTTTAGAAACTTCAAAATGTTCTGCAATCTGAACCGCCTTTTTTATTTCAACCGTACCATCCTTCTTTTCGGGTGTATAGTTTAATTCGCAAAAAGCAGAGTGTCCCGTTCCGGCATTATTCCAGGCATCAGAACTTTCTGCCGCCGCAATATCTAAACGTTCGTAAATTTCTATGCTTAAATTGGGCTCTAATTGTTTTAACAAAACACCCAGGGTTGCACTCATGATGCCAGCCCCTATTAAAATTACATCAGCGTCAGTTTTACCAACTGTCTTTTTCTTTTTTGTCATCTTAGCTTAAAGGAGTTACAAATTTAGAATGATTTTAAACATCCTACGAATTTTAGGCCATTAAATCTGAAAAAATTGCTAAAAAATTAGAAATACCTCTCTCTTTTTGACATGTTCTAATCAAATTTTAATCCAAAAATTAGTTTGGTCAATAACAAAGCAAATAGAACATAAAACTGATCACAGAAACCTATTATTGATTTGCTAATCTTACCATCTATTTCCTTTAAAAATTTATCATTTTACTTTTAAACGCTCAAAAAAATTAAAATTTCGATAATTGAGAAATGTACTGAAAGGCTAAATTTGGAAGAATCTGCGTTTTTCATTTTTTTTCTTTCCTAAAATGTTAGTTTTATACATCTATTTGTTCAAAACATGCCTCATGAAGAATTTAATTTTATTTTGCCTTGTCCTATTTTTAGCTGCCTGTTCTGGCGAAAAAACCGATCAGCTTTTACTCGAACTTGATAAAAAGAAACTGGCTGAAAACATCAATTATGATAAAATCATATTTTATAAATTTGCTAAAATAGCAGTCCGTTCAACCGCTGTTCAGGATACCACCCAGCCCGAGTATCAGAAATTCAGCAAACAGGCACAAAGTGTTTTCAGAACCCTGAACAAAGTAAACGCAAACAATAATGAAAATATTTCTGTAATAGACGCCTTAAGGGTATATAAAGAATATAGATCGGTTAAACAATTTGTAAAAGAAACCGATGAAGATGTTTTTCCATTGCTAACTGCAGGCTTTATCGCGATGAAAACGGGCGTAAAAACGCCGCAACCATTTTTTAAGGATACAAACAAGGCCTACTATCAAAATATAGAACATGCCATTTTAAGTATGGCTGTACTGGCCACCAGAGATTTAGGGCAGCCTTTTGCGTTATATGAATGTGCTAAAACTCAACCGGAACTGCTGGACGATTGCGAAATTAAAACACTTTTAGAATTTGTTCGCGGTTTCTTGTTTTTTAGCAACAACCTGTTTTATTTATCTGAAGATGGCCTTTCGAGAAATATTAAATGGTTGGATAAAAACGAGAAAATCCCACTTCCCTACACCAAATCATTTTTTGGCTGGAGCCGTTTAAACGATGAGCAGACACATTTGGCTTTCCATAGTATGAACTATCTTTTTAGAGGTTTTGACCGAATGAGAATGGAGCGAAAAATTGATGAGGAAAGATCGCTTGAAGATTTTGAGGCTTTCTTAAACGATATGAACAAACTCGGCATTCAAAACGAACTGGTTTGGGGAATAACCGCTTATTTGAATTTAAAGAAAGAGCGGCCAGAGAAATCACTTCCAGCATTGGAAAAGCTGAGCAAAAGCCCATTATTTTCTAACAGCGAACGCGAGGCACTGCAACAAACTATGGTTTATGTAAAAGACCGCGACTCAGACAAGGCTTTAACCAATGTGTACGATAAAGCATTTATCGGTAAAATTGCCACTAAATACATGGTTGCGGTACTCTCGAAAATAGATTGGGAAAAACTGATGAAACAGCAGGGTGTTCCTTATACCGAAGAAGTATTTGCTGGCATAGGCAAGTTTAAAGCGCTTTCTAATTCAGTGAGTGAATATACGCAGCCCTCAACCATTGAAAAGGGTAAAAAAGAAATTGGAAAAAAAGGTAGCGAACTGTTCGAAAAAGCTAAAGGGTTTTTGAACTAAAATACGATTCGTCATCTCGATCCGATAGCTATCGGATGAAGCGCAGCGGAATGGAGAGATCTTTTAACATAGTTCAAAGATTTCTCCACTGCGGTCGAAATGACGCCCCACCTAAACCTGTCATCGTAACTCTAATGTTTTGTCAAAAATTAGCCCTCAATAATGGCTTAAAATATTAACCAGTTTACCAAAAGGATCTCTGGTGTAAAATCGCCTAACACCCCATGGCTCATCAGCCGGGCCGTATTCGATCGGAAATCCGGCTGTCTTAACCTTTTCCAATATTTCATCAACGTTTTCAACTTCGATGGATAAATCTGGTGTTGGGGTACCCGATCCGCCTTCAGACGCAAAACTGATCTGCACATCCATTTTTTGACCAGCCGCACCATAAGTTGCAATCCAACCATGATCCATTAGCAGATCAAGCCCCAAAATATCTTTATAAAAACTGGCTGCATCAGCAATTTTTTGGGTATTAATATTGAGCACTATTCTTTTTACCATAAACAGAAGTTTAAATTCCTAAGATAACAAAAAGCCCTGCAATGTTTATTGCAGGGCTAGTCAAGCACGCTTATCAGTTTTTAAGCTTCGCTTTAAATATTTTTTCCAGTTTCTCTATTTTGGGTTGGATCACCAATCTGCAATAGGGTTCACTTCCGTTTTTGTTGAAATAATTCTGATGATAATTTTCGGCAACATAGAAAGGTTTGGCCGCTTCAATTGCTGTTACCACCTTTTTGCCATAAGCATTGGTTTTATTCAACTCTGCCTTATACTTTTCTGCCAAAGTTTTTTGCTCAGCGGTGTGATAAAAAACTACTGAACGGTATTGTGTACCGCTATCGGCACCCTGACGGTTTAATGTTGTAGGATCGTGGCTTTTCCAAAAAACTTCCAATAAATCATCATAAGAAATCACCATCGGGTTATAGGTAATCTCTAAAACCTCGGCATGCCCTGTAGCACCGGTACATACTTCTTCGTAAGTTGGATTGCTTAAAGTACCGCCTTCATAACCAGACTTCACTGAAACTACGCCTCTTAAACGTTGAAAAATGGCTTCGGTACACCAAAAACAGCCCATCCCGAATGTAGCTTTCTCCGTCTTTTTCCCTTGTGCATTTGCCTGATTTAAGGCCAATACCGATAAAAGAATTAAAATTATTTTTTTCATTTTGTGTTTATTTTATTAGTCGCAAATAATCAATTTACCTTACAGTTTATTAAGTTATTTTCTAGTTAATTATACGAAATTAAACAAAGCCTAGTTTGCGTTTAAATTATAATGGATTTAGTGTGACAATCGACTATCACATCGCTTTCCTGATTTTGTTAATAACTTAAAAAACTGTATATTAATTTATTAAACACTTAATACACAACCGAAACGCACTTATTAACAATTCTTTTTTAAATTCGTAAAACATTAAATATAAAATTATGTCTACACCGTATATTCCTTGTTTAGATTTAGGCTCTTACATCAATGGTTCTGCAGAAGACCGTAAAAAGTTTTCTGATGAATTGGGCAGGGCTTTTAACGATTCGGGTTTTGTTACCATTACCAACCATGGTTTAAGCCAGGAATTAATTGACAAGCTTTATGAAAATATTAAAGCTGCCTTTTCGCTTCCTGTTGAAACCAAAAGGAAATACGAGAAACCAGAATTGGCTGGTCAACGTGGTTACACCAGTGCAGGCAAAGAAACAGCTAAAGGGGCTAAAACTCCAGATTTGAAAGAGTTCTGGCAGATTGGCCAGGAAGTAACTGATGGTGATCCTGTTAAAAATGAGTATCCTGATAATGAGATTTTAGAGGAATTACCAGAGTTTAACAAAGTAACCGGCGATATTTATAAAAAACTGGAAGAAAACGGGACACATTTATTACGTGCCATTGCAACTTACCTGGAATTGCCGATCAATTATTTCGACAAACACGTTCATAACGGAAACTCTATTTTAAGGGGAATCCACTATTTCCCGATCGAAAATCCTGAAACCATTCCTGATGATGCGGTACGTGCAGGTGCACATGAAGACATCAATCTGATTACCTTATTAATCGGTGCCAGTGCTGATGGCCTTGAAGTGTTAACCCGCAGCAATGAGTGGTTGCCAATTAAAGCACATCATACTGATATCGTGGTGAATGTTGGCGATATGTTACAGCGTTTAACCAACAATAAACTAAAATCGACCACACACAGAGTGGTAAACCCACCTCGTGAACTGATGAAAACATCACGCTTCTCTGTTCCTTTTTTCTTACATCCACGCAGCGACATGGATTTAACAAGCTTGCCATCAACCATTGATGCGGAACATCCTAAAGCTTATAGCGACATGACTGCGGGCGAATATTTAGATGAAAGATTAAGAGAAATCGGATTGAAAAAATAAAAAAAGATCGTCATTGCGAGACTCGATTTTTCATCGAGACGTGGCAATCTTATTCGAAAAGACAT
This sequence comes from Pedobacter ginsenosidimutans, assembly GCF_001442625.1. Lineage (GTDB taxonomy): Bacteria > Bacteroidota > Bacteroidia > Sphingobacteriales > Sphingobacteriaceae > Pedobacter > Pedobacter ginsenosidimutans. The sequence goes on from NZ_LMZQ01000005.1 coordinate 384,376, forward strand.
TAAGCATCGGTCAAAACCGGTGCTTTTTTATTATTTTCAAAGCATGCATTCAACAACTTTAGAAGTTTTTGCCGAGATAGATGGCATTGGTTCTGCTTCGGGTCTATTCCTTCACGAAGATTTACTATATATCATTGGCGATAACAGTGGCTATTTGAATGAATATAACATCAAAACCAAAAAGCTACGCAAAATTCAGATTTTATTTGATCAAACACTTGATCAGTTAGAAAATATACCTAAGCCCTTAAAACCCGATTTCGAAATCCTTTGTCAGCATGGCGATAAATTATACATTTTAGGTTCGGGCTCCACGCCCAAAAGAAACCTGATGATCGAATTCGACCTGAAAATGCAAAAAGTTTTTCAAAAAGACCTGACTGAAACTTATTCCTTGCTTAAATCTATCTCTATAATAGATGATCAGAACTTTAACCTCGAAGGCGCAATCTTTACAGGCAATGAGTGGATGCTTTTTAACCGTGGCAACGGGATCGATGCAAAGAATGGCATATTCAATATCCAGGGAGCAGATTTAACTAAAACTAAGCATGCCGGGTTTAACCCTTTTAAGCTTCCAAATATTGATCATGTTGAATCCTCTTTTACCGATGCTGTATTGGTAAAAAATGAAATATTTTTCATTGCAACCGCAGAAGATACCAAATCGACTTATGCAGATGGCGAAATTCTGGGCAGTTTTATCGGCAGTATTAACCTTCAGACTTTAAAACTAACCTTCAGCAATAAAATTTCGGCCAAACATAAATTCGAAGGTATTACTTTACTTAATCAAGGTGAGTATAGTACAACTTTCCTATTGTGCGAAGATCGTGATAGCGAAGAACTTAAAACGGTAATTTATAAGCTAATTCTAAATCATTAACTTAATGGGCAGTTAACTTTCTAGCAAACAGCCTATTAGATTTAACAATTTTTATATCATTGTATATAAACCCAGAAACATCTGATCACTATGAAACGCTCCCCTCTCAGAATTTTTCTAATCCTCACTGCTTTACTTCTTGCGTGCCAGCCTGATAAACCGATTGTACAAAAGAACGTCGTAAACGATGTTACCGAGCTCAACCCCATAAAGGTTGCCAACATAATTACCCCGCGAACTTCTACTGAAATTATTAAAGCAGTTAAAAGTCACAACGGGCCAATCTCGATAGGTGGAGGCCGATTTAGTCAAGGTGGACAAACCGCTACAGAAAATGCCCTGCAAATTGATATGAGAAAGTTTAACAGGATTTTAAGTTTCTCAAAAGAACGGAAGGAAGTTACAGTTCAGGCCGGTATAAGGTGGCGAGAGCTGATCCAGTTTATTGACCGGTATGATTTATCTGTTAAAATTATGCAGACTTATGCGAATTTCACTGTTGGTGGTTCACTTAGCGTTAATGTTCATGGGCGTTATGTTGGGCAGGGACCAATTATTTTATCGGTTAAAAGTTTTAAGATCGTTTTGGCTGACGGAAGTTTCATCACTGCGAGCCCAACGGTTAATAATGAGGTTTTTTATGCAGCCATAGGTGGCTACGGTGGAATTGGTGTAATCACTGAAATAACCTTATCGCTAACAGAGAATTATAAAATAGAGAAAAACGATACGCTAATGAATATTGCAGGATACAAAAAATTCTTCTTTTCCAGCATTAGAAATAAACCTCAATTTGTATTTCATAATGCAGATATATACCCAAACAGCTACACCAAAGTTAGAGCGGTTACTTATGCCAGAACCGAAAATAAATTAACTGTAACCGAGCATTTAAAACCAAATGACAAAAACTATGGGTTGAAAAAATTTGCCATGAAAGTAGTAGCTGGTTCTGATTTTGGAAAGTGGTTAAGGCAACACATTGCAGATCCATTACATTATACAGGTAAAGTTGTTGAATGGAGAAATTATGAAGCTACCTATGATGTAAAAGAGTTGGAACCCAACTCAAGAAAAAAAGCCACCTACGTTTTACAAGAATATTTTGTCCCTGTAGATCGTTTTGATTCCTTTTATCCAAAAATGGTTAAAGTATTAAAAAGCAATGATGTAAATGTGATCAACATTTCAATCCGGCATGCAAATAAAGATACGGGATCGTATCTCGCCTGGGCGAAGGAGGAAGTTTTTGCTTTCGTAATTTATTACAAACAGGAAGTATCTGATACAGAAAAGGCTAAAGTAACCCAATGGACAAGGGCCCTGATTGATGCATCGCTTTCTGAAAAAGGCACTTACTATCTGCCTTACCAACTACAGGCTACTCAATCACAGTTTTCAAAAGCCTATCCAAATGCTGAATCATTTTTTAAACTGAAAAAGAAATACGATCCTAATTATAAATTCAGAAATAAGCTTTTTGATGCCTATTATAACTGTAAAAATTAATTATTTAAAGAATTATCAACTTTCTAGCCAATGGATTAGTAAAGTTGACAACCCTGAATTTTAATTCTTCAACAAGCTCCTTACGGTAACCTGTGGCGTTTCGCCTGCGGGTACAATAAAAATAGCATCATTTTCTATTACTTGTCCCTGATCGAAATAATAGCCCGCGGTAACCGGTAACACAGCGGTGATTGCTTTTCCATCTTTATCTTTTGTAGGATAAGTAACATTTATCAAATGGCTTTTCATCGCAACCTGAACCTTTTTGGAGGTTAGCCTTGCTCCTGTAGCATTAATGCAATCTAATTCTATAATTTTTGAGCTGTTTATTCCCGATAAATCAAGTGAACTGGCCAAACGGATGTTAAAGGATTTGCCTGTATTGTTTTTTACCGAAGCCAGCACTTTGTAACGATCGAAATTTTGATCTTTTATGGTTAATTTTTCTTTATTAACAACAGAATAGGTTACTGCAATTCCATCAACGTTTACAGTTTCTCCATCTTTAATCTGTTGTGCGTTTGCAACTTTTATCCCTCCGATAAAAAGCAAGAAAAGCGCTAAAGTTTTGATTCGTTTCATATTTAGATATTTTACAGGTTTATTTCTTCGATTCATCGATGGCTTTGTTCACCACATCTTCTATCCTACCTCTAATTTTTAAGTTCGATAGTTTATCCGTAACGGTAGGATTAACACGGTTAGACAAAAACACATACACCAAACCTCGGGATGGATCTACCCAAACACAAGTTCCGGTATAACCGGTATGGCCATAAGTTTGTGGCGAAGCCAGTTCAGACGGGTAATGCTTAGTCGTATCTGGATCCCAACGATCGAAACCTAAACCCCTGCGACTTATATTCGATTGTTTCGAGGTAAACATATCTACTGTCGAATTTTTGAAATATTCTACTCCTCCGTAGGTACCGCGGTTTAAAAGCATCTGATAAATAATGGCCAGATCGTTGGCGCTGGCAAACAAACCTGCGTGACCAGAAACTCCGCCAGCCAAAGCCGCCCCTTGATCGTGAACATAACCCACTAGCAAGGTTTTTCTGAAAAATTTATCATCTTCTGTTGGGATAATCTGTTCGGGTTTAAAGCGGTTACGCGGTAAAAACCCCGCTGTTTGCATACCTAATGGCTTGTAAAAGTTTTCGTAGGTATATTGATTTAAAGGCTCCTCACTAATATGCTCCACAATATCTTTCATTACATACATGCTGATATCGCTGTACACATATTTGCCACGTGTTTTTATTGGCGAATTGAGCATTTTAGGCCACATAAAATCTTTAAAAAAGCCTTTTTTGATGTAATAGTTATCGGCCACCTTGGTAGGATATGCAGCTGAAGAATCTCTACTGTAATCGCCTGTTTTCACATAATCATGAAAAGGGATATAGGGGATAAAACCTGCCTGGTGCAACATCACTTCGCGAACCTGGATATTGTTCATCGGCGTAGTACGCGCTTTTGGAATATAAGCGCCGATGTTGGTATCTAATTTCAGCTTTCCTTCTTCAAACAAACGCATTACGGCCGGTGTGGTTGCCGTTACCTTGGTTACAGAGGCCAAATCGAAAATATCGGTTACTTTATCGGGCACACTGGTATCATAAGTATGAGTACCGTATGCTTTGTTAAAGATTACCTTACCATCTTTAGCCACCAAAACCACCATTCCCGGGGTTGCTTTCTGTGCAATCGCTTCAGCGGCAATAGCATCAATTTCTTTTAAGTTGTTCGAATTTAAACCTGCATCTTCTGGTACAGTGTATTTTAAACGGATAGCAGTTGTAGTAAAGCCAGAGCCCATGGTATAACGGGCAGAATATGCAGTGGTTAACTTATTCGAAGCGGCAATGCCACCAAAAATATATTGTGGCACAATAGCAGCAGCATCTGCATTGTTTTGGGCAGTCCACACAATTGGCGATTTTAATAGATCGAATGACTTTAAACCTGGCCCGTTACCGAAAAAGGAAATAATAACCTGTTTATTTTTACTGATGCTATTGATAAAGTTAATGTATTTCGCCTTGTTTACATTCTGATCATCAATGCTAATTAAAATGGTATTAAAGTATTTCAGATCATCTTCTAAATCGTTGAGGTTTACGCTGTCTTTGTACGAATCGGCAGAAAACGACGTGATTTTATCATATTTATTGGCCAAACTATCGAAAACGGTACTGTAGGCAAAGCTCAGGCTAACCGACGCAATATTCTTTTTATCGAGTGCCTTTAAAGGAATAATACCATCCTGATTGTTTAACAACACTGTTGCGTTAGCTATTGCATTGGCTATAGCCAGTTTTTTCTCATTCGCTGTATGCTCCTGTGCGCAGGCCATTAAACATAAAACATTGCAGCAAAATGCTACAGCCATGATACACAATCTATTTCGCTTCATATACTTTTTCTCCGTTCAGGTAGGTTTTTAAAACTTTGGTTTTTAATATGTTTTGTGGTGTTGATTTCAAAATATCGTGATCGAGGATAACAAAATCGGCTAACTTGCCTTTCTCTAGACTTCCTTTTTCCTGCTCTTCAAAATTGGCTTTTGCTGCCCAAATGGTCATTCCACGTAAAGCTTCTTCAGGTGTTAAGGCATTTTCCATTTGGAAACCTCCTTTCGGGAAACCTTTTGCATCTTCTCTCACTGTTGCTGCATAAAACGTTAATAATGGATTAATGTTTTCGATCGGAAAATCAGTACCCAAAGGAATCCAACCGTTTTGTTTTAACAATTGTTTGTAAGCATAAGCACTTTTTAATCTTTCAGTCCCTAAACGCTGTCCGGCCCAATACATATCGGAAGTGGCATGTGTAGGCTGAACGGATGGAACAATGCTGGCCTTTCCGAACAGATCGAAATCACTAACATTCACTACTTGTGCATGTTCAATGCGCCAGCGCTGATCGTTTTTACCTTTTAAAATTTTATTGTAAATATTCAGGATTACGCGGTTGGCCGAATCGCCAATGGCATGGGTACACATCTGAAAATGATTGGCAGCAATCTTTGTGGCCACTTCTTCAAAGTGTTTTTGATCGCTCAATAGAAAACCTGTTTTGTTTGGCATGTCGCCATATGGGTGCAACAGGCACGCTCCACGCGAACCTAAAGCACCGTCAGCATAAACTTTAAATGCCCTAACATTTAACCGATCGGTTTTAATTGGCCCACGACTAAACAAATATTTATAATTATCAGGCTCATCCGAAAGCATTACATAGAGCCTCATTTTCAATTTATTCTCTTTCTGCAGTTTTTCGATAAATTCGATAGCCAAGTAACTTAAGCCGCAATCGTCAATGGTGGTTAAGCCAGCAGCAAAGCAGTTTTTCTGCGCGTCTATAAATATTTTTTCGGCTTGTTTAGCATCTGGTAAAGGGATTTTGCGTTCTACTAAAGCTGCAGCATTATCAATTAAAACGCCAGTGAGCTTTCCATCTTGGGTAAGCATATCGCCACCTACCAATTTCTGCTCGCCTTTAATGCCAGCGACATCCAATGCTTTTTGGTTAACAATGGCCGCATGACCATCAATACGGTTTAAAAATACCGGGCGACCCGGAAAAAGTACCGTTAACTGTTCATTGGTAGGGAAAGCTTTATTATCCCAATCGTTTTGATCCCATCCGTTACCGATTAACCAACCATCGGGGTGCGTTTTGGCAAAATCAGTTAAACGCATAAGCACTTCATCCCAGGATTTTGTTTCCCGTAGATCGGCTGTTTGCAAACTTTGTCCGTAACCGTAAAAATGAGCATGGGCATCGATAAAACCTGGATAAACAGCCTTGCCTTCGGCATTGATTTCTTCTTTGCCAGCATATTTGGCTTGAATATCATCACTTTTGCCAAGGGCCAGGATTTTGCCATTCTTTACAGCGAAAGCTTCAACAGTATCAAATTTACTGTTAACGGTATAAACTTTTGCGTTGTAAACAATTACATCAACTTTTTCCTTTTTGGTACATGAAGTGAACAGCAGCGCAAAAAAGAGGCTGTATAAAATGGATTTCATATCGATAAAGATAGAAAATTGAAAGCATTTGGGTTTGTAAATTCGGTTTTACAGAATTAGATTTTTTTAGCCAAGGAAACATATCCTGTCCGTAGAGTTAAGCGCAGCGTCTCTACGGATTGGCTAATAAGATTGAGTTTTCAAACTCAATAATTCAGAATGAGTCAGAGACTCTTTTTTATTAGTCATCCCGTAGAGCCCTTCGGAACTCTACGGACAGCTAGGTCTAAATAAAAAAAAATTTTATCCCTTAATAAATCCTGAAACGAATCCGATAGCTATCGGATCAGTAGGATGACTCTTCGTAAAAATGGATGTTTATTTCTTCACTATGTTTGGATGAACAGCCCTTTGTAAAATAAACCCGATGGAAGCGGTATACTTTTTGGCGATCACCCTGAGCGGAGTCTAAGGGCAGCCAAAAAGATACAGCGGACAGCGGGGCTACCAAAACCGATTGACACAGGAACCCGCTTTTCAAAAAAATGTAAAGTCTTAAAATATTGTGTTTTCAAATGTTTTCATCAATATGTACCTACCAATCAATTAAATCTATTTACCTACAGTCATTTACGTGTTGAGTTTTAAACAAATCGGGTTCTTTAAGCTTATTTTGCATAATTTAGCGAATTCACTTTGCCTTAATACATGACTGATATTATTCACTTATTGCCTGATGCTGTTGCCAATCAAATTGCTGCCGGAGAAGTTGTTCAACGACCTGCTTCTGCGGTAAAAGAATTGCTCGAAAATTCGATAGATGCCGGCGCAGATAAAATTCAACTGGTAGTAAAAGATGCCGGAAAGGCATTGATTCAGATTATAGATAACGGTTGTGGAATGAGCGTTACCGATGCCAGAATGTGTTTCGAACGCCATGCCACTTCGAAGGTAAAAAAAGCAGAAGATTTATTCGCCATCCGTACCATGGGTTTCCGTGGCGAAGCAATGGCCTCTATTGCGGCAATTTCGCAGGTGGAAATGAAAACCCGCAGGCATGAAGATGAAATCGGTACCTGTATCTCTATCGAAGGTGCACAGGTAACCAATCAGGAACCCGTTGCCACCTCACCAGGGACACAGATTTCGATTAAAAACTTATTTTTCAATACGCCTGCCAGAAGGAATTTCCTTAAAAGTAATCCGGTAGAAATGCGCCATATTCTGGATGAATTTCAACGGGTAGCATTGGCACACCCCGCTGTATTTTTTAGTCTGCATCATGATGGTACCGAGATTTTTAACCTGCCAAAAGGCAATTTAAAACAACGTATTGTCCACCTTTTTGGCAACAACTATAACGAACGTCTGGTTCCTGTTGAAGAAGAAACGACCATCATCAACCTTAAAGGATATATTGGTAAACCTGCTTTTGCAAAGAAAACCAGGGGCGAACAGTTCTTTTTCGTGAATAACCGCTTTATTAAAGACCCCTATTTAAACCATGCGGTAAGTTCTGCTTTCGAAGATTTATTACCGGATGACAGTTACCCCCTATATGTATTGTTTATAGAGATCGATCCATCTAAAATTGACGTAAACGTTCATCCCACTAAAACAGAAATTAAGTATCTGGATGAAAAATCCATTTATGCAATCATGAAATCGGCGGTAAAACGTTCAATTGGCCGTTATAACATTTCGCCAACTTTAGATTTCGATCAGGAAACAGGTTTTAGCAATATGATTACCCATAAAGCGGTTGAAGATATTGTTCCACCGAGTATTAATTTCAATCCTGATTTTAATCCCTTTGCAAGCGACAGTAGTTCTACATCAGGTTATGCTTCATCGCCAAGAAATTATGAAGCCAAACCAAGTGCTAAAAACTGGGGCTCGCTTTACGAAATAACCGAACAGCCAATTGTAGAACAAACTTCTATTTATGCCGATGAAACTGTTTTAGAAACCAAGCAAAAGCAGTACATGCAATTGCACAACCGTTATATTGTTTCGCAGATTAAGTCGGGATTGATGGTGATCGATCAACAAATGGCACATGAGCGCATCCTTTATGAACGTTTTCTCGTACATCTTGATGATCGCAAAGGCGCATCGCAGCAGAGTTTATTTCCGCAAACCATTACACTTAACGCCAACGATTTCGAACTGGCAAAAAGTTTACTGGATGATATAAAAAGTTTGGGCTTCGATGTACGCGAATTTGGAAAAAATACGTTGGTAGTAGAAGGCGTTCCGGTTGATCTGGGCAGCAGCAATATTAACGAAACGCAATTATTTGAACAATTGATTGAGGGCTTTAAAAACTCACAGCAGGAACTAAAATTAAGCAAACGCGATAGCCTTGCAAGGAGTTTAGCAAAAAATGGTGCCATTAAAGCCGGAACAAGTCTTGGTCAGGAGGAAATGAATACCTTGATTGATGAGCTTTTTGCCTGTAAAACACCTAACTTTAGCGTGAGTGGCAAACCAATTATCCAAACCATTACTTTGGCAGAGCTGGATAAGAAGTTTGAGAAGTAGGTTTAGGGTTTAGGGTTTAGGGTTTAGGGTTTAGGGTTTAGGGAAAACAATTAAAGATTAAACTTTGCCGCTTAAAAACAAGAAAAAAAATTAAATGAATAACATATATATTCCACCTGTAGTAAAAAACCTACTGATTATTAACATTTTATTTTTCGCAGCCACTTACCTGCTGACAAACCTTCACCTTGATGACCTGTTAGCTGTATATTATTTTGATTCTCCAAAATTCGAGATATGGCAGCCAATAAGTTATATGTTTATGCATGGTAACCTGGCACATATCTTTTTCAATATGTTTGCACTTTATAGTTTTGGCAGTATTTTAGAACAGCGTTGGGGAGCTAAAAAATTTTTAATATTTTATTTTGTAACAGGCCTGGGTGCCTTGTTTTTACAATGGGCTGTACAGGCTTACGAGGTTCATCAAATCTTAGGAACTTTTACAGCCGGAAACAAGCTAAGCTTGAGTGACTTATATAATGCAACAGATGCATCACCAGCAAAAGTTAAAACACTATTTGGAATATATTTTGGTGGAATGCTTGGTGCATCGGGCGCCATTTTCGGTTTATTGGTCGCTTTTGGCATGTTATATCCAAACGCCGAGTTAATGATCATGTTTATTCCAGTTCCGGTAAAAGCAAAATATATTATTCCGGTTTATATTTTAATAGAATTAACTTTAGGTGTGGCAGAAATTGCCGGCGATTCAGTAGCACATTATGCCCACTTGGGTGGTGCTTTAATTGGGTTTATACTCGTTAAAATATGGAAAGATAAGAACGATACATTTTATACGCTCTATGAATAATACTTTCAAAGATTTAAAATTCAAGGTTTTTCAATCTGGCAATCCATTGTTCTTTTACATTGGGATTAATGTGATGCTATTTTTGATTATCGCTGTTATTGGGGTAATCAGCAAGCTAAGTGGCCAAGGTGATATTATTGATTTATTTGTAAGCGATTATTTAGGTTTACCTGCAAGTATTTCAAAACTGCCTGAGCGATTTTATACCATATTTACCTACATGTTTATTCATGATGGGATTCTTCACATCCTGTTTAACATGCTCGGCTTATTTTGGTTCGGCAACATATTCATGAATTTCTTAAAAAGCCGTCAGTTCCACTTTGTATATCTGGCCGGGGGGCTATTTGGAGGTTTATTTGCTGTTGCCGCGTTAAATGTATTTCCTCTTTATGCCAGTGGATTAGCAGGCGTAACCATTGTAGGGGCATCTGCGGCAGTAATGGCCATTATTTTCGCTGCCGCAACGCTGGTACCGAATTATACCATCATGCTACTTTTCTTTGGCGAGGTTAAAATTAAATGGATTGCCATCATATATTTTGTACTCGATTTTATTGCTATAGGGTCAGTAAATGCTGGCGGAAGCTTAGCGCATATTGGTGGCGCGTTGTTAGGCTTCACCTTTATTAAAAGTTTGCAGAACGGAAGAGATTGGAGCAAGCTGTTCGAACGCAAACCAAAATTAAAAGTGGTTCGGAATGAAAAACCGGTTAAAAAACCCGAATTTAAAGGCGGCGTTTCCCAACAGGAAATAGATGCTATTTTAGATAAAATATCAACCTCAGGATACGATAAATTAACAGCAGTAGAAAAAGAAAAACTATTTAAGGCAAGTAAAGATTAATGGCCACAAAAAAGAAGAAGTATAGTTTAGTGGATAAACTCCTTTTGCCCATTGCCGTTGTATTGGCAATTGCTTTGCTATTAGGGGTTCTTGCCGGAAATATGGATCCAAGAAAACATGCCATTATTGCTTTTTTCGGTCTTGCCTATCCCTTTGTCCTATTCGTTAATATTATCTTCTTGGCCTGGTGGTTTTTAAGCAAAAAATGGATTTTTGCAATCGCTACCGTTCTGGTTATCGCACTTGGCGCTAAAACTTTAAAAGCAACCTTTGCCATTGGTGGCGATGAAGGTGGCACTGAAAAAGCAGACAATAGCATCAGGATGATGACTTACAACGTGCACAGCTTTAAACTATACGGCGAAGACAATACCGAATCGGTAAAAGAAAAAATGCTACAGGTGGTAAAAGATCAAAATCCTGACATCATCTGTTTTCAGGAATTTTTTACCCGTTACAAAGGCGCTTTTGATACAGTTGATAGCTTAAAAGCATTGTTAAATACAAAATATTACTACTTCGTACCCACCAATAAAAATGATTACGAAGCTACGGGTTTAGCTATATTTTCTAAATTCCCCATTAAAGATTCTGGCAAAATCCCCTTTGTTGAAGGCTTCCCTGGCAACATGAGTATTTATACCGATTTAAACATCAAAGGAAAAACCTTACGGGTTTACAACGTACACTTTCAATCGATCTCTTTCGAAAAGCAGGATTACGAATACTTAGATAAGGTAAAGGAAATGAATACCGAACTGCAGCCATCTAAACGGATTTTAAGAATGCTCAAAAGTGCCTTTTTGAAACGTAGCGGTCAGGTAGATATTATGAAAAAGGAAATGGCAACCTGTAAAACGCCTTACCTTATTGCCGGCGATTTTAACGACACCCCTGCTTCTTATGTGGTTACCCAGATTACTGCCGGATTAAACAATAGCTTCATTAAAAAGGGCAACGGTTTTGGCAAAACCTATAACGGTAAATTCCCTAATTTCCAGATCGATTATATTGCCACTTCTAAAGATTTAGAGGTACTAAACTACAAAATTACCCAGGCCAAATTATCCGATCACTTTCCGGTACGCAGCGATTTAAGGTTTGTGCCTTAATATTACCGTTGACTGAAGTCAACGGCTAAGAAAAATCCTCTTTACCGTTGGCTTTAACCAACCGAAACCAAGCAAAAAATTTTCATCTGGAGCGCAAGGCCTGTACAAAACAATAAGTTTCTTCCCGTTTTACGCTTTTACGCTTCGCTTCCTCGTGCCTCGTTGCTGCAAGGTAACACTTCAACCGGGGCTAGGTGGCTCAAACAGTATTTCATTTTTGGGGCTGCAAAATACACAAACCCTTGTTCCTAAACCCGATAGAGCGGAATAGCCCGGAGCGCAGCGAGGACTATAAGCGAAAGCGGGACTGTAAACTGCCAAGAACCACAAGCCAATCGTTTCCTGATTCAAGAAATAATAAATATGTTTCTATTTCGGTCGGTGAGACACCAACTGATAGAATAAAAACCACCAAGAACCATAAGCCATTCAATTTCCTAATGATGGAACAACATTAACCATATAAGAAATATAAGCGACATATAAGCTTAATGCAAATGACGACCAGATTACTAGCTATTTTGTTTTCTTACCATACATCAACAATAGGTTTATTCCTTATCTCCATATTTGCTTCATAAAATTTAAAAAAAATCTTCAAAAATATGAGCTTAATAGATGCCCTAAACTGGCGTTATGCCGTTAAGAAAATGAACGGTCAACCTGTTGAACAAGAAAAGGTTGATAAAATTATTGCTGCAGCACATCTGGCACCAACATCATCAGGCTTACAGCCATTTAAAGTGATTGTGGTAACCAACCAGGAGTTAAAAGAGAAAATTGCACCGATTGCATATAACCAATCGCAGGTTATCGATTCTTCTCACCTGTTGATTTTCGCAGCCAACGAAAACTATACAGAAGAAGGTATTGATGCTGTTTTTAGCAGAATGAATGCTGAGCGTGGTTTACCCGAAAGTGGAACGGATGCTTACAAAGCGCAATTAAAAGGCATGGTCTTATCCAGAACTGCTGAAGAAAACTTTAACCATGCAGCCCGTCAGGCTTATATCGGTTTCGGTATCGCTATCGCAGAAGCGGCTTTGTTAAAAGTAGATGCTACCCCAATGGAAGGCTTTAATGGCCCTGCTTTAGATGAACTTTTAGGATTAGATAAAAAAGGCTTAAAAAGTGTTACCCTATTGCCATTAGGAAACAGGGATGAAGCCGGCGATTGGTTGGTAAACCTTAAAAAGGTACGTTCACCTAAAGAAGAATTTTTGATCGAGTTTAAATAACAGGCAAACAACACTATATTAAAACGGGCCGCTATTTTAGCGGCCTGTTTTGTTTAGCAATGGTTCGTTACACGCTCCATAAACGAATGTCTGGCTGAACTTGTTTCAGCATCTTTATCGGTTATTTTAAGATCCTGAAACAAGTTCAGGGCGACGATGAACATGGGAATTTATGTAAAAAAATGTTAAACATCATCACATTTTATGTGCTCTATTTATAATTGGATATATTTACGGGCTTAGCATTTAATATCCAATCCATGAAGATTTTTAGATTATCGTTTATAATACTGTCACTTTTATCAGCACTAAGTTTTTCTTCTTCGGCCCAAACCGACACCATTAGCATAAATAGCATCATTACCAAAACGAATAAGGTATTGAGCGATTATCCTGCTGAAAAAATTTATCTTCATTTTGATAAACCCTATTACGCTGTTGCCGATACGGTTTGGTTTAAAGCTTATGTTACCGAAAACCAGAATTTCTTATCTGCAATTAGTAAGATCATTTATGTTGATGTGATCAATCAGAAAGATTCGCTTATCCAAACCTTAAAATTACCCATTACCGGTGGTTTTGCTTACGGCAGTTTCCCCTTAGATCAGATTAATTATAAACAAGGTAATTACCACATCAGAGCCTATACTTTATGGATGCTGAACAGCGAAGATCCTGCTTACTTTAACAAAACATTTTATGTAGGAGAAGCCATTGATAAAGAAGTAAAAACCCATATCACTTATAAAAATACCTCTACCGATAAGTTAGAAAAAATTGACGCACGCGTACAATTTAAAGATGCCAATAATAAACCTTATGCCAATAAAAATGTAAGCTGGCAAGTGGTTACGAGCTATACAGTTATTGCCAAAGGAAGGGGAACAACAGATGCCAATGGTTTTTTAACAATAGCCATGAGCAATGCACAAAAGGCAGAATATCAATTACAAAAAGGCGAACTGATTACCAGCATTAATACAACAGATAAAGATGTGGCGAGCAGTAGCTTTCAACTTAAAAACGCTATCGTAAGCAAAGATTTTCAATTTTTCCCTGAAGGTGGAAGTTTAATTGCCGGCTTAACCAACAGGGTAGCATTTAAAGCCATTAAAAGTGATGGTTTGGGCATTAGTTCAAAAGGTACAGTAACCGATAACGATGGCAAAACTGTTGCTGCTTTTACGGCTCAGCATTTAGGGATGGGCAGTTTCAACTTATTGGCTGAAGCTGGAAAAACCTACAAAGCGACAGTTACTTATGCTGATGGTACTACTCAAAATTATAATTTGCCTGCAGTTGCAGCAAATGGTGTTGCCGTAAATATAGATAATAGCAGTGCTGATAATGTGGCCATAAAAATTGTAGCAAATGATGCTTTCTTTGAGCAGAACCAGGGTAAAAAACTTTATTTAATTGCACAGAGTAAAGGCGTTATCTGCTATGGTGCGCAAACAGCATTATCAAACAAAGAGTACAATACAACCGTACTTAAAGCTAAATTCCCTAACGGAATTGCCCAGTTTACTTTGTTTAACGAATTTGGCAAACCCCTTAGCGAAAGATTGGTGTTTGTTCAGCACAAAAATTCCATGGCAATAGCGTTAACCAGCGCCGCAGCTACTTACGGAATCAAGAAAAAAGTTAAAATAAACGTTGCAGCTAAAAAAGACGGTGCCCCTGTAGAAGGTAGCTTCTCGGTAGCTGTTGTAGATGAATCGAAGGTTCCATCAAGCGAGGATGCAACCAGCACTATTTTAACAGGCCTGTTATTAAGTAGCGATGTTAAAGGTTATATCGAAAAAGCAAACTATTACTTTAATGCTCCCGATGCGAAGAAAAATGCAGATTTAGATGTGCTACTGCTTACCCAAGGATACCGCAGTTTTAAATATGCTGATATCATCGCCAATAAATTACCTAAAATTGATTTCTTACCAGAGCAAGGCATCGAAATTTCTGGCATTTTACGCCAGAACAATGGCATACCGGTTAGAAAAGGAGCATTATTATTAACCATACCTGATAAACGTTTCAATTTAGAAAGTACTACAGATCCAGTTGGAAATTTTAAATTCCAAAATCTGGTGTTTAACGACTCCTCTAAAGTGACCATTACTGCTAAGTACAATGTAAACTATAAAAACATGACCTTAAGTTTGAATGGTGCACCGGTACCTACATTAACCAGAAACTTTAGTGCAGCCGAAGAGGTTTTAAATATCGATAGCGCTTTAACCAGTTACTTAGACAACAGCAAAAGACAATACGCTTATTTACATACCTTGAAAGATGTAAACATTAAAGCCGCGGTTGTTCCTAAAGTAAGTCATAAGGATTATCCTGCACTGAGCGGACTAAGCCAAATGGCTGACCACGAAGTTAGTGGAGACCGTTTAAAAGGTTGTGGCTTATTGATTAACTGTTTACAGGGCATGTTGGCTGGTGTTACTTTTGCAGATAACAATTTCTACGTGAGCAGAGATTATAATCAGGGCAAAAAAATCCCGATGGGTATCTTTATCAATGGAATGAACGTGGATGTAAACCAGATCAATACGCTAGATGCCAACCAGATCGAATCTATTGAAGTATTTTTAAGAGATGATTTAGGCTTGGTTAATCGTGCAAATAATGTAAACGGGGTGATCGTATTCAATCAGAAAAAAGCGCCAAAAGGCACTAAAATATCTAAAGCGCAGCTAATGGATATGCTACCCAAATACTACGAACTTACTTTCTCACCACAAGGTTATAACAAAGAAAAACAGTTCTACTCACCTAAATATGATATTCCTGCAAGCATGAACCGCAACGATTTAAGAACAACCATCTACTGGAACCCTAAAGTGGTAACCGATGCTACGGGTAATGCTTCTTTCGAATATTACAACGCAGATGGTAAAGGCCAGTATAAAGTAATTATTGAGGGTATAGATGCGAATGGAAATTTAGGAAGATCGGTGTTCAAGTACCTTGTTAAATAGGTAATGAGGGAAATGGGATAGCAAGCTGGATGACAGGTTTACAATGAATCGTCATCTCGACCGCAGCGCGTTGCTTCGGTCGAGATGACGACCTCCTTTTGGAACCTGCCAATGATAGCCTATTGAAGGGCAAATGCTTTTTATTTTCGACTATAAAAGACCTTCAACAACATATCATTGAAGATTGCAGTAGAACGATTCCTCGCAACCTACTACTCTCATTCATCTTACATCACCTCAAACGGCAGCTTCTCTCCTTTCAGTCCAGCCAGAATATTCTTAACAATAATCTGCGCCATGGCCGCCCTGGTTTCTTCGGTAGCTGAACCAATGTGTGGTAAAACTGCAACACTTTCCATCGATAGCAAAGGATTATCTTTATCCATTGGCTCAGGATTGGTTACATCCAAACCTGCTCCCCATATCATTCTCTCATCTAAGGCTTTAATTAAATCCTTTTCGTTATGGATACCACCCCTGGCCGTATTAATGAAAATCGAATTGGGTTTCATCTGTTTAAAAACATCAAGCGTAAATTTACCCTTAGTTTCTGGCGTTAGCGCTGTGTGGATGGAGAGCACATCACTTTGTGCCAAAAGTTCTTCGAAAGAGACATATTTGGCTCCGATTTCTCTTTCGGCTTCTTCGTTACGCGATCTGTTGTGATAAATTACCTCCATTTGGTAGGCAGCCTTACATTTTTTTGCCATCTCCAATCCTATTTTCCCCAAGCCAAAAATACCGAGGGTTTTGCCGTTTACTTCAATGCCCAGTTCGGGTGATGGCTCATAATTTTTCCATTCGCCTTTAATGATTTTTTTGTGAGAGAAAAAGGCCTTTCGCGATACGGCAAGCATTAATAAAAAAGCGGTATCGGCAGTTGCCACGCTTAAAACACCAGGCGTATTCCCGATGGGGACATTTAATTTTTTAGCTGCAGCCACATCAACCTGATCGTAACCTACAGAATGTAAAGCAATAACCTTTAAATGACTACATGCTTTTAAAAATTCGGCATTAATTTTATTTGGCCCAACGCTGATCAAGCCATCCTGACCTTGGCAGGCCTCAATCAGTTCTTCGGCTGTAATCTGCCGGTTTTCTTTCCACTGGGTAATCGAAATATTGTTTTCTTCCAGTTGTTTTATGCCAACTGAAGCAATGTTGCCGCTTATAAATACTTTCATGTTTTATTTAACACTAAAAATTCTAAGGTGTTTTGGATAATACGAATTGACCTATGGATACTATTTCACAGTTGCGGATAACACCTGGTAAGTATTGGCACTAAAATAGCCGAGTGCCTGGTTAGAGATATTTGAAGTTGGATTGGCCGGAGTTGTCCCCTGGTTTGGCCCCCGGTTTGATTGCTGACTTAAAGCATACCAATAATCGAAAATATTCGAATCAATACACTCCATTTCTATTTTAATCTTATCGTTCGAATTCAACTCATCACTGTCGTGGTCGTTAGTAGGAGGTTTAAAAAACAACTGGATCCTTAAGTCGTTTCCATTTGTTAAACGATCGTTATTTACATAGAAACGTTCCGATAAAATATCATTTACATAAAGGTTAAAATGATAAAAATTGGTTTCGTTGGCCGGATCTTTTAAAAATACAGCAGCGGTTTTGCGTTCGCGGCCAAAGAAAAAGTTTTTAATCACCCCTATCGAATCCATTTTAACCACATTGGGCATTTTCGAACTGGCCGTATAGGTCTGTCCTTCGGCAGTAACACTTAAATTGTAAGTAACACCAGGTACACCCCTCATCCTGTTGATATAAGTACCAGGAGTGGTACCTTCTTTAAAAACATAGTTATTTCCTTTGCTATCCGTAACGGTAACCGTCGCACCAGAAATTTTCGGAAAAACATTCGCTTCGGTATAACCAATGGTTTTGCTGATCTTAATCTGCTGATCGATCAGTTGATCATTAATTTTCCCTTCAATTACGATCTGAGGTGCGGCATTTTCGGTATCGATAGAAATAATTTTCTTGCAAGAAGACAAACATAAAGTGAACAGCGAAAAGTATATAATCAGTTTTTTCATCAGAATATAGTTTGTTTTTTAATGGTTATGAAGCTATCATGAGCAATATTTTTCACAAGTATCTATTTGATTTTTGTGTTCAAGAGCTCGCAGGCTCGGTTCATTTCTATTTGTGAGCGTTTGCTCATGATGGTTTCATTGTTTTAAAATTTAAAGTTCCAGGTAATTGATGGAATAAGCCCGAAAAGCGAAGTTTGCTGAGCGGCAGTTTTAGTTGGGTCGTTGGGATCGGTAATAAACTCAATAGAATAAGGATTTTTTCTGGCCAATAAATTATAAATTCCGAAATTCCAACTCGACTGGTATTTCTTACCAGGTTTCCCCTCTAAAGTTGCACTTACATCCCAACGCATATTATAAGGCATTCGGCCTGCATTTCTTTGCGTATAATAGTAAGCCATCTGTCCACCAATACTATATTTTCCTGCCGGATAAGTTACCGCATTACCTGTACTGTAAATAAAACTCGAGGAGAAAGTCCACCGCTTGGTCATGTTGTAAATGCCAACTAACGAAATATCATGTGTGCGATCTTGCCGTGCCGGAAAATATTTACCATCATTAAGTTCAGTAAATTTACGTTCAGTACGCGATAAGGTATAACCCACCCAGCCGTTCAGCTTGCCAAATTTCTTCTTAAAAAAAAGCTCCAATCCATAAGCCCTGCCTACTCCGTATAAAAGTTCTGATTCTACATTTGAGTTAGCCAATAATTCGGCCGCATTTTTATAGTCGATCTGATTCTGGAGCCACTTATAATAAATCTCTCCCGAGAATTCATAATTGTTATCCTGAATGTTTTTGAAATACCCCAAAGCCACCTGATCGGCAATTTCGGGTTTAATATTGGTACTGCTCAGCACATACTGATCGGTTGGCGAGCTAGAAGTAGCGTTGGTTAAAATATGGACGTTCTGGGTATTCCGGTTATAAGAAGCCTTTATCGAATTTTCTTCGTTAAACAGATAGCTCACCGAAAAACGTGGCTCCAGGTTAAAGTAGTTTTTATGGAATTTTCCCTTGGCTACATTTTCTGTCGACAGGGTATTCCCATCGGCATCATAGGTGCTAAAATTACCAGGTCCCATTAAAGAAAATGCAGCTAAACGTACACCATATAAAAAATTTAAATGTTCGTTTACGGTCCATTCGTCAGAAATGTAAGCTGCTGATTCAATACCATAACGCCTTTCCTGCGTAAGCGAATTTACCTGCGATGCTTCATCGCTATCAATATCAATCGGCGAAATACGGTGCTGTGTGGCATTGATACCAAAACGAAGTGTATGCTTGTTGCTGAAATACTGGAAATCTTCTTTAAAGTTAAAATCCCGAACCAGTGAGGTTGCTTTAAAGTTGGTCGCATCGTTTAATAAGCGAACGGTATAATTATAGTTGTTGTAAATTAACGAGGTATTCGAAAACAAACGATCGCTAAAAATATGGTTTAAGCGGATGGTAGTGGTTACATTGCCCCAGTTGTTTTCGAACAGATCTTTAACGCCGATATTATCCTTGCCAAAATAGCCGGAAATATAAATGGTGTTTTTATCATTGATCTTATAATTTGCCTTTGCATTAATATCATAAAAATTTAAGGTACTCCCATTTACAGTAGAATCGGGTGAAGACCTTAAAAACAGATCGATATAAGTTCTGCGGAAACTCACCATAAACGATCCCCTGTCTTTTACAATCGGCCCTTCTGCTTTTATACGCGAGGCAATCAACCCGATCCCACCCTGAAATTTAAATTCCTTGTTGTTCCCATCATCCATTTTAACATCTAAAACCGACGATAAACGGCCACCGTATTGTGCGGGCATGCCACCTTTATACAGGCTTACATCTTTAATCGCATCAGCATTAAAAGTAGAAAAAAAGCCAAGCAAGTGAGAAGAGTTGTATACCACCGCTTCATCCAGAATAATTAAATTCTGATCGGCAGCACCACCGCGCACATAGAAACCTGTGTTCCCCTCGCCACCCGATTTTACACCTGGTAACAGCTGAATGGTTTTTAAGATATCTTTTTCGCCGAGCAGTACCGGGATAGAATTAAGCGATTTCATATCGATGCGCTCCAAGCCCATCTGTGCACTTTTAACATTTTCATTTTTACGGTTGTTTGCATTTACCGTTACTTCAGCCAGATCGATTGCACTTTTTAATTCCTCGTTCAGCTTGGTATCTTTAGTTAGATTGATGGTTTTAACAACAGATGCATAGCCCATATAACTTACCGCCACAGTGTAGGTACCCTCGGCTTGTGTTAAAGCAAAATAACCATAATTATTGGTTAAGGTTGCTGCGGTAGAAGCTCCGGTAATCCGGATAGTTGCGCCGATTAAGGTTTCACCTGTACCCGCATCGCGGATGGTGCCACTAAGGGTAAATTTCTTTTGAGCAAAAATAGAGGTTGAGAGAAAAAGGAGGAAGAATAAAGCTAAGTAGTGTTTTATGAGCATATTGGCTACTATCTAATTTTTAAGGTGGAAACCAAATGTACGAAATCCAAGTCCTATTAATGGATAGTGGGGAATTTCTTAATACAAGTTTGGGTTTTACTTATTAATAACGGGATAAATGGCAATATGGTGTGAACGTAACCGGTATGGGCTCAAATGATCTTTACCGGCCTGTTGAAAGGTGATTAGTTTTGAAGATTCTTTAGGCATATGGCAGTCGATACAATTGGTACTGAGCGACCCTTTAGCTAAAGTGGCTTTGCTATGGCTGGTACTTTTGTGGCAATTGATGCAGCGCTGCGAATAAAGGCTTAAGTTCCCTTTAATATTTTCGTGTGTATTGTGGCACGATTGGCAAGTCATGGTTTCGCTTTTCCGATAACAATTACTGCCCTGTAACATAGCACTTTGGTTACCGTGTACATCAATATTACCACCACCAAAACCTGTAAAATCCTGAGAATAATAAGCATCCAGATCGTCGCCAGGCTGGAAACCGAATACAGATCGCTGTGCCACCAAAGTATTGCCCGAATGACAAACCGCGCAAACATCCATCTTTTGTTTACGGCTAAGTGTTTTATAAAGTGTTATAAATTTTGCTGTCTTTTCTTCGGGGTTCTCCATATGAAAAACAACATGCTGTTTACCCGGTCCGTGGCAACGTTCACAATCTATCCCATAAATAACAGAGCCTTTTTCCATTTCCTCATCTTTTGAAAAAGTAGATTTTTGTGTGAGGTTAATATCTACATAAGAAGCGTGGCACTCTAAACAACGGCTCGTTATCGCCCGATCGTAATAAAAGCTTTCTTTCGGAAAACCAGGACTGATGGCCCAATTCTGAATAGCAGCAAAGTAAGATAAAGGCAGTTCGTACATTTTCTTGCCTTGCCAATAGGTATAAGTATAGGCTTTTTCGCCTGAACCAAACTGCATATCGAACTTTTGCGCACGCACGGCTTTGCCATCCTGATAAGCGACCTGAAATATACCGCTGTCTCTTTTTTCAATCACCACTTTTTGATGTTCGTTGTATAAAAAGTGATTCGAATCAGGGGCAAAAACCTTTAACAAACTTGCATCTACAACAGGTTTAGAGGTTAAACCATGCGGACTATGTGCATAAGACTGCGATAAATCCTTATGGCATTTAACACAGGTAGCCGCTCCGGTATAAGCCTTGCCCCTCGCATCTTCAGGCAATTGATCGGCCACATTCATGCATCTCGAAAGAACAACAACTGCAATGGCGATTGCTCCCAAAATAAGCAGGATACGTTTTATGCCTTTCAAAATGATGTTTTGTTTTTATTTTACGAATTGAATATAACCAAAATTATAACCTCCAACAGCTGTTAAAATCTTAATCTTTTGTTTACCTGCCTTTAAAGCAAGCTTTTTAACCTCAAAAGTTGCAAACTTCTTATTGTCTCCGGTATTTGGAACCACAATATCCTTAGCTACCACCTTGCCATCGATTATAATGGTAATCCTACCTCCAGCATTATCTGCCCCAGTATTCATTTTTAAAGTGTAAGTCCCTTTTTGCGAAACATTTACGGTGTACTGCAACCACTCTCCTTTTTCGATATGGTTTACATAATACTTTTCGTACTGGGTAGAATCCTTAACAATATCCACACCATCGTTCCTGTAAATCCGACCGCGGTTTCCGGGTGATCGTTTTCCTGTTGAAGTATGGTAATCGGCTGTATCAGTATCGAAATAAGCTCTGCCGTTTTTACCTAAATCGTAATCTACAGCATACAAAATGCTTTTATCTTTAATTAAATTGGGCTTAAACGGCTTGGTTTCATTACTAAAGGGCTGACGGATCATGGCATCGATCACATCGCTGTGAATGATGGTATTTTCTAATCTCGAATAAATAGCCAGTTCCATTAAACCGCTGTATACATTGCTATCTTTAGGTTTGTCTCCACCGTTATTGAAGTACTTTACCACCTCATCGTAATTAGGGTTCGATTTAATTTCCATAGGATTATTCGCCCCTATCTTTTTCAATGGCCACCAGGCCCAGCCGATATTATTTTTTTCTAAAAGATGAATGGCATCAGTAAACCAAACATTAGAATTTTCACCAGTTTCGCCCAGCCAAACCGGAACATGCTGTTCATCTCTGGCTTTGATAATGTGTGCAATTGAAGCCTGATCGTTATAATTCCAGTATTTATGATAACTCAAAACCATGTTTTTATCCCACAGTGGAAAAATGCCATTGTAATTATTGCCCCAGCCATTGCCTTCGATAATAATGATGTGCTTTTGATCAACCTCGCGGATGGCTTTGGTAATTTCGACCATTAACTTTCTTAAAGGCGCATTCACTTTTTCTTTTGTCCCATTTTTATCTTCATCAGGGTTTGAGAAACCGTAATTGGGTTCGTTCAAAATATCGTATGCGCCAATGTAAGGCTCATCTTTATAACGTTCGGCCAGTTTTTTCCAGAGTGCAATGGTTTTCTCCTGATTGGCTTCACTATCCCATAAATAAGGTTTTGATGGATCGCGGTCGGCGATGTTTAAATCATTCCCTTGCCCTCCGGGCGCAGCGTGCAAATCTAAAATCAGGTACATTTTATTGGCCTTACACCAGGCTAGTAAGCTATCAGTTAGGGCAAAACCTTTCTCCAGCCAGGTATTTTTACCTGCAACAGGCTCTTTATCTGCTGGCAGGGTATATAAATTGTAGTGCATGGGTAAGCGGATAGAATTAAAACCCCAGCGTTTCATCGAATCGACATCTATTTTGCGCATGTGGTTGGCCAGCCAGGCATCGTAAAACTCCTGGGTCTGTTTTGGCCCCATCAGTTCTTCTATCCGTTCGCGGATCCTGTATTGTTGTGCCTCTTTGTTAATTTTGAGCATATAACCTTCCTGCAACATCCAGCCTCCTAAACCAAAGCCGCGGAGCAAAACATTCTCGCCTTTTGCGTTCACTATTTTTTTACCCTCGGCTTTTAAAAAGCCCTGACTAAACCCTGTAAACGAAACAATGCTAAGCAGAAAAATATATAAGATTGATTTTGTAAAAGACATAAAAATAAGATTAGGTTTAGATAATTACCAGATGTATGTGGCTACAGATCCTTTATCGAGCGTTGCAACAAGTGTTTTGCCGTTAAAGCTAATATTAAACCTAGCGGCATTTTTACCGCTATTGGCTACAATTAAAACATGTTTTCCACCAGGTGTTTTAAAGGCAACATTTGGCAGATCGGTTAAATCGTTTGTAGCCACCCGAATAGCGCCAGGCCGTACAAACTTAGAAGCGTGGGCAATGGAATAATAAGCCAGGTTTCTGCTATAGGCATCTTTATCAATGGTTACGGCACCCTGGCACATGGAGCAACCGCCCCTATCGGTATAAGGTTTATTCTCGGGATCGGCTGCCAGATTCCATTCGAGCACATTTTTGCTCCAGTTTCTGGTAGCGCCGATAATTAAACGCCTAACCGGATTAACAATTTTAATATCCGCAGCATCTGGCTGTTCTACTACCATTTGCTCAGAAAAGTAAATGTTCTTATCAGGATGGGCATTGTGCACATCAGTTAAGGCTTCAATCTTTCCTCCGTACAGGTGGAAGGCAGATCCATCTATATATATTTTGGCTTCCGGATCATCTAAAATGCTAATCGGGTAATCCGGGCGATCGGCATTATGATCGTACACAATAATTTTGGTTTTAATATTGGCTTTAGCAAAAGCAGGACCGAGAAATTTCTTTACAAAAAGCGCCTGATCTGGCGCAACCATCAGCAAACTGGGATTATTGCCGGGGTGTAAAGGTTCGTTCTGAACGGTAATCGCATCAATCGGGATACCTTCTTTTTGCATTTCCTGCACATAACGGACAAAATATTTAGCGTAAGCGTCATAAAACTCAGGCTTCAACATGCCTCCTCGCGCATCATAAGTAGTTTTCATCCATAAGGGAGGAGACCATGGCGAGCCCATAATCTTTAACTTTGGGTTTATCGCGAGGATTTCCTTAATTACCGGAATCACATCCATTTTATCCTGGCCTAAATCAAATTTAGCCTGTGTTAAATCGGTTTGTCCTTCGGGAAGGTCGTTATAAGAAAATACTTTTTCATTTAAATCAGAAGCACCAATGCTTAACCTGATATAGCTTACCCCGATGTTGTTTCCATCAGTAGCAAATAACTCTTTCAATAAAGCCGCTCTGGCTGGTGCCGACATTTTAACAATATGCTGCGCACTTCCACCCGTCAAGGCATAACCGAAGCCATCAATTGTTTGATAAGTTTCTTTGTCGTTTACAGTAATGGTTGGCAGGTTGTTTTTAGCTACATTAAAACTTATTTTGGCCGCTTGCTTAGCAAACAAAACAGATCGATCTGCCTTGGTAAGCCAAACATCTGCCTGGTTTTGGGCAATAGCGGAAAGTGATGAACAGGTAAAAACACAGGCCATAAAAAGGAGCCGTTTAGTAAGTAGCATAGACAATGATGATCGGATTAAAAAACAGGAAGAAAGAACTCGCTTTCTCCCTGTTAACAATTAAACTTTAAGGTTATTTAGATGGCAACTTATTTTGTGCCGCCCCACTCTTTACTCTGAAGAATTTTGGTGTTGTTTAACTCAGCCTGTGGGATGGGCAGGGTCTCGTTTTTATTTGCCTGAAATCCTTTAAAAGCCAGTTTGGTTGGGGCCAGTTTCCACCTAACCAAATCAAACCACCTTTGTCCTTCGGCTACCAGTTCCAAACGTCTTTCTTTCATGATATTATCCATGGTTACCGCAACAGGATTTAAACCTACACGGGCCCTTACTGCATTGAGGAAAATATAAGCCCTGGTACCCGCACCAACTGCGGCACCACTTTTCAATAATGCTTCGGCTTCCATTAAGTAAGTATCAGCTAAACGTATTTCGTACATATTCTGACCGAAGTTTAATTCTAACTGGCCAACGGCTGCTTTGGTAGAAACTCTTCCAGCATATTTCTCAACAAAATATCCGGTATTATCATTTGCATGTTTGTAGGTTACAATACCTGCCTTTTCTAAGCTATCTAAATTGGCAACTGTAGGTTTATTACGTGGGTCGTAGTGAATTAAGTCGAATAACTCTTTGGTTATTGGCATAACACTCCAACCCGAAACATAATCGGGTGCTTGTGCAGCAATTACAGGTACGTAGTTACGTGGCCCTACTAAAATACCCATAACATTACCTTCGCGGCTCCCAACGTTACCCCAGCCCATGTTTGAAGTAGTATTGTAGCTGAGTTCTAAAATAGATTCTGAATTGAATTTGTTTTTCCAATTCCACAGATCGGCAAAGTTTGGTAATAATTTGTACCCATAAGTACTGGCGCCTGGTGCAGTACCGTTAACCAATGCAAACTCTGCAGCCGCTGGGGCCCATTTTTCTTGCCATAAGTAAACCTTACCTAAAACTGCATGAACTGCCCCTTGATTCAAACGCCCTGCATCAGCAGTAGGAATAGTTACAGGAAGAGCAGATAATGATTCTGTTAAATCTGTTTCTATTTGTTTATAAACATCTGCCGGAGCAACCTGCGTAACATCGAACATACCAGAAGGCTCTACTGGTGCTAAGATTAATGGTATATTTTTGAAGATACGTACCAAATCAAAATAAAATATCGCACGCAATGCTTTAGCTTCGGCAATATACCTTGCCTTGGTTGAAGCATCCATCGTAATGCCTTCTATTTTTTTCAATAAAACATTTGCCCGGTAAACGCCGGTAAAACCCTTACTCCATAAATAACTTGGGCCACCTGATAATGAGTTTACAGTATAATTATTCATCGCTTGCATATCTCCTAAATCTGATGGAGAATCGGCACCGGCGAAATGATCGTCTGATGCAGAGCTAAATAAATTAAGTTTGGTAAGGTAGCCACTAGACTGATTACCCAATTGATCATAAACAGCTACCAAACCCGTAAAAGCTTGCTGCTGGCTTTGATAATAACTTGTCTCTAAAATACGTTCACGCGGATTTACGTCCAGTTGCTTTTGACAAGAAACGATTAGTTGAGAAGCGGTTAAAAGTGCTGCAATAGCTAAAATATTCTTTTTCATTTTAATTTTTTTTAGAATCCAACATTTAAACCTACCATAAACGAACGGGCTTGCGGATAAATTCCCCGATCTATACCCAATACAGTTCCACCGATTTCGGGATCGTAACCGGTATACTTTGTAATGGTCCAAAGGTTTTCACTCATCAGATATACCCGAACTTTTTGTGCGCCAATTTTTTTAATCACATTACCTGGAAGGTTATAACCTACCTGAAGGGTTTTTAAACGGAAATAATCTCCTTTTTCCAAATAATTTTTAGAGAACTTGGTATAGTTTCCGTTAAGATCTTTATCTGCAACACGCGGAACAGTAGTTGACGGGTTTGTAGGTGTCCACCTATCAAGAATTGATTTTTGCCAGTTTCCATAGGTTACATCTAAACGTCTTAATCCCTGAAAGATCATATTTCCACCTACACCGTTTCCGAAGGCAACAAAATCAAAGTTTTTATATGCCAAATTAATGGTAATACCGTATGTATATTTTGGAAGCGGACTACCTAAATAAGTACGGTCACTACCATTTATAGTTTCATTTCCATCTAAGTTGGCAAATTTAATATCCCCGGGTTTTGCAGCAGGTTGCAGCACTGTGCCACCCGGTCCTGTGTAGGCATTAATTTCTGCCTGCGACTGGAAAATACCAACCGCATCATACCCATAAAACTCATTGAATGATCGCCCGATTGCGGTACGGGTGAAGTTACCCATGCCCTGAAAACTTTGTGCATTATCCTCTATAAACTCTCTTCCGGGCAATAACTTGGTTACCTTATTTTTTAAAGTTGAGATATTAGCATTAATACCTAAATTAAGCTCGCCGATTTTTTTTCTGTAACCTAATTCGAATTCTATACCGGTGTTCTGCATATCGCCAACATTTTCTGCGGCACCACCAGCTGCACCTAAATAAAGTGGAATAGAAGGTGTTTGCAATACACCAATGGTTTTCTTTTTGAAGTAAGAAGCACTAAGTGTAAAATCCTTAAACAAGGTAGCATCTAAACCAATATCAGTTTGGTGGGTTTCTTCCCATTTCAAATCAGGATTTGACAAGGCAGCCGGACTCCATCCAATAGTACTTACATCTGTAGTGCCAAAAGTATAGTTACGTCCGCTATTCACTAATGACACATAACTGAAATCGCCAATGGCATCATTTCCTGTAATTCCATAGCTACCACGTAATTTTAAGAAATTAACGATGTTGTTTTCTTTCCAGAAAGCCTCTTTTGTAGGCACCCAGCCAATTGAGGCTGAAGGGAAATAACCAAACCGGTTGTTTGTACCAAAGCGTGAAGAACCATCACGGCGAATAATACCTGTAAATAGATATTTTTCATCATAATCATAAGTTACACGGGTAAATAAAGAGTTAACAACATGCAAGGTAGCATCACTACCATCACCCTGAATATCGGCAGTTGCAGGTTTGTAATTTAAATTACTCTGATAAAAATTCTGCGCAATGATATTGTTAAACCTTACGTTTAAGCCACGGTTATTGTTGTCCATATAATAACCTTGACCAAAGATTGCATATGCATGATGTTTACCAAAGCTTTTTGAATAGCTAATGGTATTTTCCCAGTTATAATTTAATGTCATATTCATCTCGCGGTAGAAATTCGCCTTAGTATTGGTGTTTGAAGGACTTAACCAGAACAACGGGGTATAAGACTCCGCGCCATAAAAAGCAAGTTTTGTTCCCAGCGATGATCTGAATTTTAAATTTTCAATGGGTTCAATTTCTAAGAAAGCATTACCAACAATGTTATGATCCCAACCATAGTTACCCAATCTGGTTTGAATATAAGCCAGCGGATTACTCATTTCCTGACCAACAGGGCCAGAAATACCATAAGGAAATCCTGTTGCCGGATCTCTTATAATATTCGCAATGGTATAAGGAGATTTCCCTATAGCAGTTGGATCCGTTTGAATAACCGGGGTAATTGGATCTAAATGGATTGCCGAACTTAAAGGGCCACCGAACTCACTATTGGTATTACCTAAAGAACTGTTAACCGAATGGCTATAGCCTAAATTCTCGCCAAAGCTTATCCACTTGGCAGGCTTAAATGTAGAATTAATACGAATATTAGCGCGATTGAAATTAGAAATCGGCGTGGCTACAATACCTTCCTGATCTATATAACCAAAAGAAGTATAAAAGGTAGATTTATTGGTTCCGCCAGAAACGCTAAACTCGTGGGTCTGTCTGCGGGCATCGTCGTTAAAAACAACCGATTGCCAATCAGTGCCTTCTCCATAAGATGATGGATTTGAATACGGAAGTGTTAAAGGGCCATCAGTTGCTGCATTATAACTATTTGAATATGCTTCATTTCTGATCGTTGCATATTCACTTGCATTTAGCAGTTTTAGCTTTTTAGCCGGTGACTGTGTACCGTAAAATCCATTGTAATTTATAGATAACCTTCCTTCTTTACCCTTCTTGGTTGAGATAATAATTACCCCGTTTGCCGCTCGGGCACCATAAATTGCCTGCGAAGCTGCATCTTTTAAAACCTCAATAGATTCGATGTCTGATTGATTTAGATAACCAATGCCACCATTATCTACAATTACACCATCAACAACCCAAAGCGGATCGTTATTACCTGAAGATGCAAAAGAGGTAAAGCCCCTCACTCTCACTGTTGAAGCAGATCCTGGCTGCCCATTACCACTGGCAATAGTTAAACCAGATGTTCTTCCTTGTAAGGCTTGCTCTACCCTGTTAATAGGCATCGATTCCAGATCTTTTGCCTTTACGCTGGAGATTGACCCAGTTACAAGGGCTTTTTTCTGTGTACCATAACCCACTACAACCACTTCCGTTAAATCTTTCGAATCAGCTGCAAGCGAAACATTGATACGGCCGCCTGCCGGAACAGTTACCGTTTGCGTTGCCATACCAATTAAACTAATGGTTAATTTACCACCAACAGGTGCCTGGATACTAAAAACACCATTGGCATCAGTAGATGCAGCTTTAGTAGTTCCATCAAGCTTAACTGTTACGCCAGGTAAAGGGGCACCATTTTGTTCTGTTACTTTTCCTGTAACCGGAATGTCTTGTGCCAATAAGGCCAGCGGAAATGCCATGATACAGTACATGAAGAATACGAATGTAAATCTTCCTCTCATAGAAATTAGTTTTAAGTTAATATTTGGTTAGTTAATGACCGGAGCTTTTGGTAGCCCGTTTCATAAATCAAATCTATAGCCGTGCAGTACAATTGAACAATTTTGCACTACTACACAAACCATACAGAAGCCCTCAATTAACCGAAAAAGAAGATTTTTAGGCCTACATAAGCCCTACAAGGAAAACACAACAAAACTGAATTACAGACACTTATGTTATTTTAACTAAAAATGTTTCTATTGTAACAAAAACCTCTGTTTAAGGTGTTTTTTGGCGGGCAATGTTGATCAGGAATTCATATAAATTAGTCTCAGGCTTAAGCTGAAGCTTCTTTCTTAAACGATATCGGCCCACTTCGATGGCTTTAATGGTTACATTCATCAACTGTGCCATTTCTTTTGATGAAAGATTCATCGATAAATAGGCACAAAACTTTAAATCGTTCTGACTTAAATCAGGGTAAAGGTCTTTAAGCTTATTAAAAAATTCGGTGTTTACATGATTAAAGTGAACGCTCAAATGATCCAGTTCCTGGTCTTTCTTTTCCACATCCCTGATTAACCTGATGAGGTGCCTGAAACTTGGCGAGCTCTCATTAATATCGTGGTTTTTAATTACGGCCGATATCACTTCTTTAATCTTGGCCAATACTTTGCCCCGCTGTACCAGGTGCATGGTCATGGTAGAAAGTTCTTTGTTCTTATAATTTACATCGGCTTCTAACTTTTCGTTCTGCAGCCTAACAATTTCCTTTTCATTCCTGTCCAGCTCCAGCTGATGCAGGTAACTCATCCGCTCCTGCTCTTTAATGTGTTTTCGCTTCTGCCACCTAATAATCAACCTGATTAACAGCACAATCAGAATCAGGTAAAAAATCCTCATCCATATGGTATTGTACCAGGCTGGCAGCACTACAAAAGTATAAGCTACCACTTCCGATTCGTTACCTACGTCTGTTCTGGCTTTAATATTGAAAGTATATTTACCGGCAGGCAGATTGGTATAATCCTTTTCGCTTTTTGTAGCCCATGCCGACCATTCCTTGTCGAAACCAACCAGCTGATAACTGAATTTAATGTTTTTATCATGCTCGAACAATGTAGAGGAATATTCGAAATGCATTGAATTTAAATCATTAGTGTATTCTGGTATCTCGTTTTGATCCTGTTTGGCAGAAATTACACCCTTGGTTGTAAAATAGCCACCAAAAACCAAACTATCTTTTTTACCAAGCAGTTTAATCTGCCCCAGTACTACAATTGGTTTGGTTATGTTTTCGATGTATTTTTCATAATTGATATGATAAGCTCCTTTATTTGCCCCAATAAATATGTTCTTACTATCTAAGGGGTAAATAGATTCGAAGCCGCCTACTACTTTCCCATCTAATTCGGGCAGATAAAAAATACTAAAAGGATTCGATCCCGATGGCCGGCTAAAATCGATTACGCCTACCTTTTTATTGCTTACAAACCAAATGTTCCCGTCGTTATCCTCCTTCATATACTGCACCGAAATACCCTTTATGGCATTGGCCAATAATTTTAGTCGGACAAATTTCTTCTTCATGTTATCATATTCATAAACACCATCAACAGTTGCAATTACCACCCTGTTTTTTATGTGGTACACATAATTGTACAACTTAGAAGGTAATCCATCACGATCGGTGTACATGGTGGTACGCAGTACGTGCTTATGATCGGGCTGCAATTCTATTTTATATACGCCGTGGTAAGGGTGCGATGCCCAGATATGATCGGGGTTATTATTATCTGCCACAATAAACCGCAGCGGCTCATTTATGCCGTCAATTCTTCCGCCATTGTTAAACACGCCATCCTTATAATTTAAGCGCTGCAAGCCCCAATAGGTACCGGCAATAACCTCGCTGCTTGGGTAAACCCGATCTAAAGTTTGGTACAACCAGGTACCGGGTAAATAGTAAAGCGGCTTAGCTACATTGTTCTGCACCAAAAGTGTGCCCTCCTCATGTGCCAGCAACAGCTGGCTGTTAATCTCATCAAGCCCCCAAACCTGCCCTTTGGTATTTTTCACCTCCTCAAAATTTGAGGTGGCATAACTTAAATCTTTGGCAGCGGGATTAACTTTGGTCATATACAAACCGTTCGATGTACCAATGTAAACCGATTGGTTAAATTTCCTGAATGCATAACTCGTAATCTGCTTGGTACGGTCAGGAAAAATGCTTTTAATGGCGCTGTTTATGGCTACATAGGCAATCCCATCGTCTAAAGCCAGCCACATGTTCTTATCCCTATCCTGCAGAATGCCCCTTACATTGTTGTTCTGCAAACCTTCCCTATAATTGTATTTCTGGATCAGTTCTCCACTTTTGTTCATGATATATACCCCGCCAGAGGTGGTACCTACTACATAAAGATTTTGATTGATCTGATTGGCAAAATAAATCCGGTCGTTAAAAAACACATGATCAAGATTGGTTTTTAAGGGCTTAAGCTGATGGTTAATCAATAGAAAAAAACCACCTTTTAAGGTAGAAACCATCAAAGTATCGCCATTATAAGGTAAAATAGCTGTAATAGACGATTTCTTGAAAACCGGATCAGCACAAAAAGGTTTCCACATTTCCTGCTCGTAAACCATTAAAACCGATTCTTCCGATTGGGCAAACACTTTATTATTGGCAATGCCCATAAATAGCCATGCGGTACTGGGTTTATAGTTTTTAATTACCCCATCCTTATAATGCAGAATGGAATTGTTCGATCTGAAAAAAACTTCGTCATGGATAATCGAGATGTCCCATATATCGGCCAGTTTCCGCAGTTTTTCGGGCAGCAGGCCTAAAAGCGAAGTATATTTTAAAATCCCTTTCTCATTGGGATAATAAAAACCAAATTCATCCTGTCCACCTACGTAAATCCGGTTTTTAGAGTCGATCCCAATCGAGCGTACCGAAGTATAATTAGGTAAGCGAAACAGATTCCAATAGCGACCATTAAAAGTAAGCAGCCCCTCATTGTTCCCAAAATAAAGAATCCCGTTTTTATCCTGCTTAACATCCCAGTTCTGCATCCCTGCGTTGTACTGTTCGTTATTGTAATTTACAATCTGCGGAATGCCCAAAAGATCCTGGGCCGGTGCATGATAGCCCATCAGGAGAAAAGTAACGGCAAGCAGAAGTTTATACATATGGTTAGGGATGATTAGCCCGCAATAATAAATATATAATTTTAATTCCGGTTAACATTGCTTACATCATCCACCAGAACAAATCATTTTTGAGCATAAAATAGCTAATGCTTATTTTCTTAGGCATACCAAGGTGCCTTAGATGGAAAAAATGAAAGCTTATGTATTCTTATATGGTAAAATGACTCCTAAGGTGGGTATTTGCTTGAGGTTTGGTTAGAAAATTTGATCTTATTTTTTGGAGCGGCCTGCCTGTAATGCTTAGAGTTGCTTCAGTCCCGCTTTTACTTCAAGTCCTCGCTGCGGGCTTTCCGTTCATCCGATAGCTATCGGATCGGGGCTAGTTTGCTGAGACTGTGCAATGAAATTAAAAGCGTCAAGGGTTTCTAACCATATAAGAATTTAAGGACATGTAAGCCCATCTGTTCTTACATGTCTTATATGGTAAAAATAATTAGAGAAAAATATCTTGATCAGAATCTCTTAGTTGGTAAAAAATCATTATTTCATTAAATACGGTTCTAGCGCTTTTCGCCAGATGGCATAACCAGCTGCGTTCATGTGCAACATATCATCCACAAAAAGTTCTGGCCTAAGTTGCCCGTCTTTGGTTAGCATCAGCGGATATATATTAACGAATTTCGTATTGGCCTCTCCGGCTAAAAATTTCGCGATCAATGCATTCGAAGCTACTGCCTTTGCTTTAAATTTATCCCTGCTCGGGCTTGGTTTAATAGAAATATAAACAATGGGCACCGTAGGCAATTTTGCCCTAATGGCCTGGTACAAACGCATGGTACGGTTCAAAACAGTATCAGGTGTTACCGTTTCGTTTGGTAAATCGTTCTCCCCCACATACAGTACAATCTGTTTTGGCTGGTAAGGAAAAACAACATCATTTAAATAATAGGTAATATCGTTTATTACAGCACCACCTATCCCACGGTTTAAAGCATTGTATTTAGCAAAAATCTGTGTACAGTCGTCCCACTTCCTGATGGATGAACTTCCTACAAACAACACCGGATGAACGGGTGGTTTGTACATTTGATCGTACTTTTTAATGGTTTGTACATCATCCCAAAAATTAGGTTTCTTTTGGGCAAAAGCAGTTACAGTTAAAAAAGAAATCAAAAGGAAGCTTAAAAATGATCTTTTCATGCGAATAAGGATGTTTAAAGGCTCACAATATACCAATATCCTATTTTTTACAATCAATTCAATCAAATTTATTACTGTATGTAAAAGGAATAGATTGAAGTTTTCTGTAGAGTAGTGCCTGATTCGCCTGCATTGAGTAATGCAGGCAAACAGGTCTTGTTATCATCAACTAACCAAATATAATGATAAACAAATATAGATCTTTATTTAGAACTATTCTAAATAATTAACAATAATTAACTAAAAGAATAGTAAAATACTAACAATCAATCCATTTAATTTTAAAGAAGAATGCTTAACAACCCCTGGAATGAAGCTTTTTAATAAAATTGTTAAAAAATTCTCTTTGCAGGCATCACCTATCAAGCTAAGCCTGTTGAAGGTTATTAACGAATAATTTGCCATGATTAGTATAAATGAGTTTCCCGCTGATGCCAATTTTTTAGAATCTGTCATCCTGAGCGTAGTCGAAGGATCTTTTATGATAGATACCCGCTCTGTCCGTAGAGTTAAGCATAGCGTCTCTATGGGTACATGAATAAAATTGAGTTTATAAACTCAGTTAAAACGAGTCACAGCCTCTTTTCTATATATTGATCCGTAGAGCCCTTCGGAACGCTACTGACAGACACAAATACAATCAAAGTTGACCATTAACAGGGTCTTCGACTCCGCTCAGACTGACAAACAATAAATTTAGCCCTTGAAACCGCTCTGTCCGTAGAGTTAAGCATAGCGTCTCTATGGATACAAGAATAAAATTGAGTTTATAAACTCAATTAAAACGAGTCACAGACTCTTTTCTATTATTGACAGACACATACACGTGAAGAGGACTTGTAATGGAAAGCAGGGCTACAATCCGCCAAGCCCCACTGCCCTTTCATTTCCAAAAATTCAAATAAAACTATCTGTTAACCTCTGAAACCAGCGCTGAATCTATTAAATTCCAACGATAAAGCCGCAATATGTGCCAGTTTTTGCCTTGTAGAATGGTCATCATGATCAGCATCTATTATATTAACATTGGGCACAGCATCACTTTTTAGCACCGCTCCAGTACTGAGGTTACTTACAATCTGGCTAACCAACAACGGGTCGGCCTGTTCGGGTTTATGGTTAAGCGAAAGGTATATAGAAGTAATAATCGCATTGATCTGGTAAATGGTCGATTGTACGCCATACAAACCGTTAAAATCGATATGTTTCCGCATCGGCTCCTGGCTGGCCGACTCAATCGCTTCGCTTAATGCCGATAAACTCAGGTTGGCATTTTTCCGGGCCATGCGTGAGATATTCTCGTCCAGGTTTTCCTTCCTTTCTATCGCCATCTGCAAATAGTGCAAACTGTCTTTTGTGGCTTTGCTTATTTTCTCTTTCAACTGGTGGCTGTCCCAAATTGGGAAAAGATAAGTGGCAAAAATGGCAATTACACAACCCAGCACCGTAAATATAATCCTGTCGTGTACAATATGATCGAAATGCCCTTGGTAACTGCCCAATGTTAAAATTACCGCAGGGGTAATAAACAATACACTTACGGTATAGTTTAAGCGGTTAAAGGCATAAAAACCCAATAGAAAAATCACTGAAAAAGAAAGCAGCAACGTTGGGCTCTTTACAAAATAAATGATGATCAATCCGATTACAACCCCGCCAAGGCTTCCTTTTAACCGCTGTAAGTTCCGTTTCCAGGTAATCGAAAATTTGGGCCGCGCCACAATTACCAGGGTAAGAAAAAGCCAGTAACTGTATTTACTCGGTTCCAACTGCCAGATGAGCAAGAAACCAAACAGAAAACAGATGGCCAGCCGCAGCGAAAACCTAAAGATCGGCGATTTTAAGGTAAGGTGTTCCCTGATCGAAAAGCGATCGCCGGTAACAAATAAGGGATAAGAAATAGATCCGCTCAGTTCTTGTAAGTCTTTTTCAGGCCTGCGCTCGTTACCCCTGATCATTTCGATAATGCGCACAATATCGTTCATGTTCGAAACCACTTTCAATACAATTCTACGCTGGGTTTCGTTTAAACGCTCCATTTCCTGCAACAGCATTACCCGTTTCTGGTAATATTCGATATTGGTGGCCAATTCTCCCTTATAAGCCTTTGCCGATCGAACGTGCCTACCCAATTGTTCAAGCTCTTTGGCCAGTAATCCAATCAAGGTGGCAATCAGTTTCAGGCTCGGGCCTTTTGCCAGCGTTTTGCGTACCAAAACATAATCGTAATGTACGGCATTCAACTGCTCATACAAATCGATCAGTAACCGCGCCCTTTCCAATAGCAATTGACCTTTAGGGTTATCGGGGTTCATGGCGTATTTATCGGTAAGCAGCAGATTCCTGATCAGCTCATGTTTCTGGTTAACCTTAATGTGCAGTTTTATGGCTTCTTTTTGTTGCAGATCGAGCGGAACATCCACATCGTAATTCTTCGCCTTGGCATTCAAAAATACTGCGCTGCTCATCAGGCATTCGAAAATGGCGTGGTGAAGCGAACGGTAAGGGCGGATTAAAATCTGGATTAAACTGATGATATAATACCAAATCCCGCCAAGCAGGATATAACTGCTAAAATACAGCGGTCGCTCCGGGTGAAGCCCCATCACAAAAGTACACACAATCAGTGCCATGGTACCAATCAGGGAGAGTTTCTGCCCATATACGGCAAACATCGAAAAGATGAAAGCGGCAATTACAACAATCACCGCAGTGAGGTAAACATGATCTAAAACTGATGAAACCACCAAGGTAGTGGCAAAAAAGACGATAATGCTTGATAGCGCCGTTTTCAGTTTGTTCAGTCGGTTATCTGGCAAATCGGTCAGGCTGATCAATAAAGCACCAACCCCTATTCCTTTTGCTGCTTCAGGATTGCCCAGGTAAAAGAACAACATAATGGGCAATACCACAGTAATGGTGGTGCGCAGGGCATCAGAAAAGTACTCGCCTAAAAAGAAATACGAAATGGTAGAGCCGATACTGTTTTTGCCCATGAATATGTTAATGAATGCTGATAATTGATAAAAGCTGCAAAGATAACAGATTTATAATGCATGCATAACAAATAGCTACACAAAACCAGATACCGATCTGTTCTTTAGGATTTAGAAGCGTAATTGCGTGTTCATAACTTAATCTTATGTGTTTCTCCGTAGTGACGCTGCGCTGAACACTACGGAGAGGAAGGTACCGATCTGTTCTTTAGGATTTAGAAGAGTAATTGCGTGTTCATAACTTAATCTTATATGTTACTCCGTAGTGACGCTGCGCTGAACACTACGGAGAGAAGAAATTATGCTGTGTCTTATTATTTCCACGCCTGACTGAATACAGCACTTATTGGAGCGATCATGGGAGCAGCCCCGAATTTTTCAGCAAGTTCTTTTTCCACCTTAATTTTTATCTCGTCTATACAGGAAGGATTATGTTTTTTGATCTCCTCATAAACAGGCCCCCACTCTACCAGACCGCATGCAGCTTCTTTTGCGGTTGGACTTACGGAAAAAAGTTTTACTTTTTCAATTGATATTTTTGCAAAGCCGGCATCCTTTAGTAATGGTGTTATAAGCGCTTCATTATTCATCGAGGTTGCAAGATTATGCGATTCGGGCAAGGGCTGTTCTAAATATTTCATTGCAATAGACCTGGCAGAATAAGACGCCGCATTATTCTCCAGCTTATCCCAGGTTGTAAATAAAAACAGGCCACCCGGTTTTAAAACCCGATAAGCCTCTGCAAATGCTTTCGCTTTATCAGGAACAAACATATACCCAAAGCAACAAACAACTAAATCTATACTATTATCGCTAAAAGGAAGTTGCTGGGCATCAATATTTCGCCAGTCAATATCCAGTTGGCCCAATGTCTTTTTGGCTACGGCCAGCATCTCCTCACTAATATCTGAAGCGATTAGCTTTGCTGAGTATGGAATATGCTCCCGAATATGACGGGTAACACGGCCTGTCCCTGCCGCAATTTCGAGCACCACAGAAACCGGGATGGAGTGAATTCGTTTTGCAACTTCTATAGCATAGGGTTCAAAGAATAATGGGCCGAAAAACTGTTCGTAACGAGTAGCAGTATCTCCCGGCAAATCAGCCGAAGGATCTTTTGTCAAAGTATCGTTCATAAACGATTGATTTTATGATTCGTTCAAATACAATAAGTGATATTGTGACCCCTCAGGGGTTCGAACCCTGGACCCACAGATTAAGAGTCTGTTGCTCTACCAACTGAGCTAAGAAGTCTGGTGGATTAAATATAGGATTTGATGGTGATATTAGAAAAATTAACCAAAGTTATTTATACCAATGTGATCGTACGGAAGCTGCAGTTATGTTACGTCTTTTACTTAATTTGGCTTTTAAAAAAATAGGATAAAAAACACTATGAATAATTATATTTCTAGGGGTGGTTGGTTTAGCTTCACACTAGCCAATGGTTGGACAGAATATGATGATGCGGATGATTCTACTTATGCCTTCTGGAATGAGGCAGAGGAATCTTGGACCGGTAATTTTAGGATTACGGCCTTCCAATGGCCAAATGTAACTGACCCCATTGTGGATAAAGCTAGTGAATATATTACTACTGAGGTTTTGGAAAATACAGATGCCCAGAAAATTATCTTAGGTGAGTATGACTGCGCGCATTACAAGAAAGAATTCGAGCAAGAGGGAGATCACCAAGTTATTTATTATTGGATGACGGGAAAACAAAATGATATATTTATCTGCACATTCTCAATTGATAAGAAACAGGAAGCAATGCCGATTAATGCAAGGGAACTAACGTCGGTTCAAAATATGATCGCCAGTATCAAAATCATCTAGAACGATTGATTGACTTTATTTATTTACCACTTTGGCAACTCATTAGCATCAAGACAAAGACAGCATGTACATTCAAGAAATATCAATTGATATAAAGACTAAATTGGATAAAGATGAACTCATCGATGAATTTGGTATACTAATGTCTTGTTTACCTTTCACTCTGGAGAAAAATTCTCTTGACAGAAAATTTAACAACTTCTATGTAAATAGGCAAACAAAAAAAATTGAAGATCTCTGTAATTCCAGACTGAGATATAAAACTATCGGCAAGTCGTATGACAGTTACAAATCTCCTTGCAAATGTAAAAAGTCTCACTTCTATATTCTGATTACAAATTATATCACCATTGAATCTCCGTTGACTTGTGGGGCTTGTAACAAATCAGTACCACTTTATAGATTACCAATTTATTACGATCACGGCTATATGCCAATTTTACGCTGGGAAACGAATTATATTTCCTGCGACAGGTTGCAAATGAATTGTGAAATTGGAGAACGTTGGGCGCTAAATCAGATGCAAGAAATTAAATCCCAACTATCCAAACAAGGACTTGAAATTTGCAGAAAAATCGAAGAACTGACTTCAATCCCAACTTTTTATTATTTACATAATTACAAGAAATATAAAGAAGATCAGCTGACAAGGCCTTGTCCGGGTTGCAATAAGAAATGGAATTTAAAAACACAACTAAACAATCAGTATGATTTTAAATGTGACGAGTGTAAAATAATATCAACAATATCGCCAAACATTTAACAAAAAAACCAGCACGCATGCTTCGAATGAAGAACAAAAGAAAATAAGCTATAGAAAAAAGATGGATCAAATTGAAAATCATTTACAGAGAGCCTGGTCGGACGGAGTTTACAATATAAACATCGAAGATGTTAAAATAGCAATTGAAGAGCTAAAAGAAATGGATGATGAGCACGGAGCAATTTGGGTAAGTGTTATTAAAAATGATGAGAATGTGATCGAAGTCGATAAAGACTTAACGCTCACCATTATTTTCGAAGAACGGGAGCCCATAAATGCAAAACTAAATTCGTGGCAAGAAGTAATTGATCTTTACCAACTTCTACTTAACCAAAAATTTGACGACATCATTAATTTACTTAAATAAAAAAACTCCTATCTCGCGCAAGTCTTTGCGCCTTAGCCTAAGCAAGGCCTGAATATGCTTTTAATAAATTGATACACTAATCTCACTAAAAATCTTAATGAGTTGTGTACGGTAAATGCACAAGTCATCACCCCCACTACCTTGAACGCTAAGACTTGCGCCAGTAATGGATGAAAATGAAAACAAAGAATATCCTATGTTAAATAACCAAATATAGTTGATTATTTCAACTATATTTGGTTATTTTGCAATAGTTGATAAGATCAACTATGTAACACATAAAATATAAATTATGACACCAATTTCATTTGCAGACATCAAGATCAGAACAACACTGAATCCGGGAGACTTAGGATATATCGCCTATATCCATGGGCGCTTATATGCTAAAGAATGTGGTTATGGCCTCAGTTTTGAAGGATATGTGCTCGATGGCCTGAAAGATTTTGCTAAGGAATACGACCAGGAAAAAGATAGGATTTGGATATGCGAACACAACGATAAGATAGTAGGTTGCCTTATTGCGCATCGCCGCAACGAAGCATTACAGTTCCGATACTTTATTTTTCTTCCGGAATATCGTGGACTGGGCCTAGGCAAACATCTTGTGCAACAGTTCATTACTTTCATGAAGGAAAAGGAAATAAAACATGCTTTTTTATGGACTACAGAAGAACAACTTACTGCTGTATCTTTATATACGAAGTATGGATTTCAATTAACTGAAGAAAAAAAATCCAATAGCTTTGATAAGCCTCTTAGAGAATTCCGCTACGATCTTTTATTCAATTAATCGCCAAATCAATTTATTATGGGAGATAAATTAAAAATTGTTGACGAAATCAGAAGTTTTAACCGGTACTACACAAAATTGCTCGGCCTTTTAAATAATCAGTTGCTTAATAGCAAATATTCTCTTACTGAGGCCCGGATACTTTATGAAATACATGCTGGCGAAAAAGTTACGGCAACACAGATCATATCTGAGCTTGGAATTGATAAAGGGCAGTTAAGCAAGATCATGAGGAACCTTGAAAAGTATGGGCTAATCACCCGGAAAGCTTCTGAAACTGATGGAAGAGTTATACTAATTTCACTCTCACCCTCAGGCAAAAAAGTTTATAACGAACTCGATGCCGCATCTAATCAACAAATTAATGATATGATTTCAGTTATACCAGAAGGCAATCAAAAGCAATTAACCGCATGCATGCAGGAGATCAAAATGATACTGATCAATTCTTCTACAGATGACGTTAGAAAACGATCTTAATTTCAATGTAAACGATGAGACAAACTCATCCCTATCTCGCGCAAGTCTTTGCGGTAAATGCACAAGTCATCACCCCACTGCGCTGCACGCTAAGACTTGCGCCAGTAACGCGAGCATTAAGCCAGTTTACCTAAATACAAATATCAATAGTTGCCTATATTTGTTTAAAAACAAAGTATTGATAAAACTATGGTTGAGAACCCTTGGTGTAAAATCCCGCTAGAAGACTATGAACTTCATATGCAACATGATATTGTTGGGCAAGCACAGTTACTCAATAATTTAACACGGAAATATCTTGTAAAACATCATCCAGAGCACATATTGTTTTTAGGCATAAGTGGCGGCAATGGCTTAGCGAACATCAATACTGATAAAGTTAAAAGTATAGTTGGTATCGATATTAATCAAGCATACATTGCGGAGACTGAAAAGCGATTTGGAAATAAGTTGAAGCAGTTACGTCTGCTAAATCTTGATATAAATACTGCTGAGGAATCACTTACCAAAGCAAATCTTGTTTGGGGTGCTTTAATACTTGAATATGTTGATATAGACCGATGTTTCAAATTTATTTCGAACAACACTGCCGCTGATGCTAAGCTTATATTTACCATCCAATCCAACAACGGTATCGAATCCATTAGTCAAACCGGAATCGAATCGTTAAATGCGATAGAAGGTCTATTTAAAGTCGTTGACGCTGATGATTTAATAAGCCAAGCAGCAAATAATGGCTTCAGACTAAATGACCGGGAGGAGAACATTTTACCGAATGGGAAGTCATTTATTACGATTGAGTTTGTAAAGCATTAGCGCGTTAATTGTTTTTATTGGTAAAATAGCTCTTTATATTAATCTCGCTAAGAAACTAAATGAATTGGGTGTGATAAATGCACATTCAATCATCCCAAGCCCCTGCACGCTAAGACTTGCGCCAGTAAGGCTTGTGCTTTCAATACATTATTCTCACTAAAAATCTTAACGAGTAGATACGGTTATACACAAGCCGTTCATCACGTTGCCTTGTACACGAACACTTCCGCCTCAAAGAGGTTAATAATTAGGAGGTAATATC
The DNA here is from genome assembly GCF_001442625.1 of Pedobacter ginsenosidimutans. Taxonomy (GTDB): domain Bacteria; phylum Bacteroidota; class Bacteroidia; order Sphingobacteriales; family Sphingobacteriaceae; genus Pedobacter; species Pedobacter ginsenosidimutans. The sequence continues at coordinate 426,735 of NZ_LMZQ01000005.1, forward strand.
TACAGATTTACTTCGGGCTTTGTTCGGGTACAATTGTAACAACTCTGTCAGAAGTCCGAACCAACTCCGAACCAACCCCGTCTCAACCCTCAATCAGAGATAACGATTTTACCTTTATTTCTCTTCGCCTTTACACTAAAGTAATTCCCTATCAAGCGCAAGTCTTAGCGCGCCTGACTTAAGCAAAGCCGGACTTGTGCTTTCATTAAATCAATAAAATGCCGTACTTTTTATTTTATGCTTAAATCTTTACCTTGTGGCTACTCAATTAACAAATGCCCATTTTGAAACTATTCTCGTTTTTCAACAAACCAAAAAACAAACATACCTATACCTGTTCTTGCTGTGGCCAGGTATATCATGAATTGCCTTTATGTTTTGGCTCAGACTACCCAGATTATTATTTCTCTGTTCCACCAAATGAAATCGCAGAACGAATCGAAATTAACGAAAGTTGGTGTGTGGTTGATAAACAACATTTCTTTCATCGCGGTCGTATAACAATCCCAGTACTTGATTATAGTGAAAATTTAATATTTAATGTGTGGTCATCAATAAGCCCTGACAACTTCAATAAAAGAATGGAATTATGGAAAGCCCCAGATAGAATTACTCAAGAACCATACTTTGGGTGGCTACAAACAATTGTTCCAACTTATGGGGATACGTTAAACATAAAAACAATCGCTGTAGAACAACAAGTTGGTCTAATTCCCGAAATTAAACTGATTGAAGAAGGACATCGTTTGACATTTGATCAGGAAAATGGCATTACCTATAAGAAAGCGGTAGAAATTGTTGACCAAATAATGAGCGCGCAACACCATGCATAATAACACAAAATTGAATGTCCGCTACAGCCTCGTAATTTCGTACATCCGAATCTAAGATTTGACAAAACCACATGATAAACCACACAACCAATAAATATCACATTAACATTTTCGATGATGAAGCATTTACTGAGGGGTCAGTTGATCATGTTAACCATTATGATTTTGTTTATTTTGAAGAATCTAAATATCGCTCTACGTCAATTTATGGAATAAAAGTTTTTCAAGATAACGTATTAATCAAAAGTGCAGTTATAGGCGCTATCGGTGGTGGAACATCAATTCACGAAACATCAGCAATAATAGAAGATGACAGACTTTTACTCTGCTGCTCAGACACCATCTTTTGTTTATCACTTCCTAATTTAGCTTTATTGTGGCGTACGCAAGCTGACGAAGCTACCTGCTTTGAAATTTATAAATATCAGGACACATATATTATTCATGGTGAACTCGAAATTTCACGACTTGACAGGGACGGAAAAATACTTTGGCAACAAGGTGGTGCAGATATTTTCACAACAATTACTGGCGAGCAAAATTTTGAACTATGTGAGCATTTTATTTTGGCCAAAGACTTTGAGAACAGGGTCTATAAATTTGATTATGAGGGGAATGATTTGAGTACAAAACCTAACATCGATACAAGCATGAATAAGTTCAAACAACTTTTTGAAAGGTTAAATAAAAACCGTGATTAACCCATATCCAACTCCGGTTCTGAGATGATGACGGTTTTGTTTTGTAACCCTAAACCTCGGATCTCCGTTTCCTAACTTTTCAAACCCTTATAAAAATATACCCAATAAATGGTATTGTTGCTAAGTAGCCTGATTGGGAAATTTGCCAATAACAAACAATAAAGGCATGAAAATAAACAAACTACTATTAATGGCAGTACTTGTGCAATTGGTTACCACATCAAATTTAATTGCGCAGGTAAAAAAATCAGCAACCAAAACGGCAGTTCCCGTTAAAACCAAATACGGCGCTTTAGCTATAGACCGATCCAATGGTTTTTATTATGGTTTTTCGTTCGATCAGCCAAACCTGGCAGAAGCCGAGAAGAAAGCGGTTGACGAATGCAACAAACGGGGTGGATCTTGTAGCATTGTGCTCACCTATTCGGGTACAGGCTGTGCAGCCTACCGCACCATAAACGGCAATGTTGGTACCGCATTTGGCTGGGGCATAGCAAAAACCAAAGAAGAGGCCGATGCAATAGCTACGAAAGAATGTTTAAAAAGAAGCGGCGGTATACAACCTACCAACTTTGTTTGGAGCTGTAATGTAGCACAGGCGGCGCCGTTAAAAGAAATATACAATGCCTCGCCTGAAATCACAGGTCCGGTAAAAATTGGCAACCAGGTGTGGACAAGCACCAATTTAAACGTGAGCACCTATAGAAACGGCGATCAGATTTATTACGCAGCCAACCAAAAAGAATGGGAAAAAGTGAGTAGAGAAAAAATTCCGGCTTATTGTTACCTTAATTTCGACAGCAGTAATGAAAAGAAATACGGTAAGCTGTATAACTTTTACGCGGTTACCGATCGTCGCGGCTTAGCGCCCGCCGGTTGGCATGTGCCGAGCAGCAATGAATTTTTAACCCTTATTGCGACTTTAGGTGGTGAAAAGCTAGCCGGTAAAAAAATGCGTGGTACTACCGGCTGGGACGTAAAAGATTCGTACAAATTTGCACATGGCAATGGCGATAACTCATCGGGTCTCAATTTATTGACCAATGGTAGTGCAGGTGGAGATGAATATGGAGGTGGTCAGTCTTTTAAGTACGGAGTATGGCTAAGCTACTGGTGGTCGAGCAGTACCAAATCAAGCGGCGACAGCTTTGCCTATTACCTTGACTTTAACAAATACAGCGAACCGCGTGTAACCGATTATAGTAAAACCACGGGTGCCGCGGTAAGGTTAGTAAAAGATTAATTCGCCATATCACAATAATGTTCATGTTTCGAAACCTAAAGGTTTGAAATCGCTCACTCAACCGGGAATAATCAAGATTTCCGGTTGATTTTTTTTAAGGGGCATAACAAACTAAACACCACTTACATCGGTATTTGACCATATAAGGAATTGAAGGGGATATAAGCTGATATCTAACCTAGGGCTTAAATCGCTTATTTTTAATGATTGGATTGCTTCACCTCATTTCAAAATCCCTGCATTTCCGTTCGCAATGACGCGTTGATTTATCAATAAGCCTAGTCTTCAGACTCCGGACTAATCATAATGGCCTACCAAAACCTTTCTTTAACAATTATCAAAACAATTGCCTTTAAAAGGGATTATATAAGTACACCAATAACATTTGATATGAAAACAAAAATAATAATCTTGGTAGCTGCCTTTGGTTTAGCGTTGTCAGCGTGTAGTGGTAAAAAAGCCGATCAGGAAAATGCCGACAGTATGCACAAATACACCGATACGAGCAAGTTGATCGACAGCACAAACACCGATTCAACAGCAGATTCGACCACCAATGCTCCAGCCGATGTTAAACATTAAAGACAATAAACAAACAGCTAGCGCTCATGCCGAAAAGTATGGGCGTTTTTTTAATGATTTACCAAATCCAATCTTTTAATGTTAGGTTTCGGGCCCCAAACCTCCTGACTGCGGATTAATATGCCAACAGATTATTTCCTCCATTTACTGCGTTTTCGAGGCACAATCCATTGTTAATAGCCCTGATGGAAGTGAAACGGACAGCAGGACCGAAGCCAACCTAAGGATCACAGCCGCTGCGCTCCAAAAACCTTCAACTCCAAACCGATCTTCTCCTAGTTTTCTCTTTAGAAATGCAGACTTCGGACCTTCACCCCCTTACCTCCGACTCCAAACTAACCCTTACCCAGTTCTCCAACATACCGATAAGTGTTCACCTGCACTCCTGTGGGCGTAGTTTTCGTACTTACAAAAGCCAGTTCGCGGGGATCGGCAGTGTCTGAAAAGAAGCGTTTGCCTCTGCCCAACAACACTGGATATACCATTAGTACAACCTCGTCAACCAGTCCCTGTTCCAATAGCACAGCAACCACCGTTGAACTTCCATACACAATCAGATCAGGGCCCTCTGTTGATTTAAGCTCACGAATACGCGTTACGATGTCAGTACCTAAATCTTCAACCGGCCCCCAATCGAGGCTTTCTGCTCTGTGGGTAGCCACATATTTTTTGCCATTATTCAAACTGTTCGCCATCGGATTATCGCCTGCCTTTGGCCAGTATTGGGTCCAGCTATCGTAGGTTTTGCGGCCAAGCAGCAGGTCGATGTGAGTGCCCTGAGCTTCCAGTACTGCGGCCAGGCCTTCCGCACTCCGGTAAGGTGTTGTCCATCCGCCATTTGTAAAATCCTCGCTGTTTTCGTGCTGCATCACGCCATCAAGCGAGATGTGTTCCATTATTTTGATCTTTCTCATGTTATTTTCTATTGATTTAATGATGATAAAGTTACAACGGAAGAGTTACGCGTATAAGGGGCAATCATGACAATATAACGGCGTTTTTATGACCATTTGCATTGGGACGTAAGATGATTACCGGAGTATATTACATCTTTCATTTCACCGCTTACACGATCATTATTAGAGTGTTATAACTTATATGGCCTTATATTTCTTATATGGTTAAGTGCTTAGTTGTTTAACAGAAAGCCAATTGGAAATGGTAAAGGATTTGGAAATGAAGGGCTCTGTGCTTTTCGGGCAACGCAGCCCCGCCATTCGCTACAATCTTTTTGTTACTGTTATTCTGAACCTATCGAAGGGGCAACAAAAAGGATTTCCGCTGATGTCGGGTTTATGAAGGAGGGCTTGTAGCTTTTGGCAAGGTTGAATAGCGATTGTTATATTCATATGGCCTTACCGTTTCGATTGATAAATACTGGCATGGATAAAGTCGACCGTAAACTGTCAATTTAAAACTGTAAACTAAAACTCCTAACTTGTGTCAACTAAATTACCAAGCATGCTCATAGATTTGATACCAGTAATTGAAATCGGATATAACAATCAGGAGCTAACTGCACCAGACAAATTTCCCTATTGGGAACATCCTGAAATCTGGAACGTTTATCATCAGGAATGCTTTCGAAAAGCGGGCTTTAAAGATAAACTGACACCTTATTTAAAAGGTTTTCCATTCTATCCACTCTCAGAAATTACCGATAACAATTTAACCAAACTCATCATTGACCATACGCAAGAAATGAGAGACGGAAAATATGAACGACAACAGGCTGCAACATTTTTTGGCGGTTATGTTTTGAATATTGATGGACAAGACAAATATTTTCCTCAATGTTGCGGGGGCCTGGGTGACATCATGTATTGGGATAGACTTTCAACGCTACAAAATACTTATCACGAAGGGCACCCTGCCCCACAAATTAAATTTGAAGGTAAAAATATTGTATTTGATTTTTCGGTTGAAGAATTTGATGAACCCTTTCAACCTACACCACCAGAAATTACGCTATCAATTGACCGACATGAACTCAAAAAAGCAGTTGAAAAAGTTAAAAAAGCACTTCAATTTTTTGAAAAACGCCTTGACAAAATAAACGATTTCGAAAAATTAAACATTGAAAATATTGGCGGACTTTTAATTTGGGGCAATGAGCACGATGAATAAAACAAAGGAGTTTGGATGACTATCCGTCTAGTGCAAGTCTTTGCTCCAAGGCCTATGCAAGGCCTGACTTGAGCTTTTCGTTAAATCAATACATCAATCTCTCTAAAAAGCCTTAACTAGCTAAGTTTCGTGATTGTAGATTCACCTATTTTCTAAGCTCGCATGAAGTTAGAAAATATACGAAAGCTTTTATTTTTATTCTAGAATCTTCTATCTTGTGATCACTAAATTAACCAATATGCTCACTTTTAAGCCGAACTCTTATAAACGCCACACATCTTACCTCATTTTATTCATGGTGTTTTTTTGCAGTTGCACGCAAGCACAAACAACCAGTTCTGATCAAAAACTAACAGGTGATATAAAAAACGATCTTATCAGCCTATTGCCAAGCGGAACGGTTCAGGCAGATATTATAGATAGCGTACGGCAAAACCCAAGACAAATGGAGTTGACAAAAAAGCTTCAATCTTCAATAGCACAAAATTATGAATGGTTTGTAGATTATATGAAAGCCGTACCCCCTGGTGAAAAAATGCCTTATCATGTTAAATTGGGCTTAACAAAAGAAGAATATACGGAACTCCTGGGTTTTATGAACAATATAGAAATGGTTTCAACAGGTACAGAAAACATCTCTGTTCAAATCAAAAATGATGTAATTTATTTTAAATCTCAGAACAAGCTTTCAAAGCTAGATTCGTTGACTATTGACCTTAAAAATAATATGGTATCATTTGGGCAGATCAAAATTCCTTTTGCGGATAAGCTAAATATAACAAGCGATAAAAATGTGCTAAAAAGCAAGTGGATGGGCTATAGCTGGATTTTAGAAGAACCAAATGATTTAGATGCCAATGCATTGAAAGATTTAAATAGTTTAAAAATGAGGCAATATAAATTCACGATAGGTAAACTCGAAAAGAGTGGAAAAACCTACATGAGCCTAAAGGGTAGGGAGATTGAAAACGGGGCAAAAACAATTGATTTCGAATTACCAATCCAATTTTAATTAACCAGTGGCCAAAAAAACTTAAAAAATAGCAGGTATCACTATCTATCATTCATGTGATCTATTGACAAATGAAAACACTACTAAGCATTTCGATATTATTCCTCTTCTTTAGTTGTAAACAGATGGCTAAGAAGCCTGAAGTCAAATGGGAAACAATTGAAGTTGGTGACTACCTTTTTGACTTTCCTCAGGACTTTAAATTAATTAAAGATCAAGGGATTGACTCCTATGTTGGAAGAATTAAAGGAAATGATATCACCTTTGAATTTGATTTTGGGTTTTACTCAAATGACTTTGAACAAACCGTTGATGAATATTTAAAAGAGGGGGATTGGCGAGGTCTCATTGCATTTCAATTTATGAAAGATGGCGTCAATTATGATGACAGAAACATGCCAAATGTCGAAATTATCAATATCCGGCCCGCAACGGCGAAAGATAATTCAAAAAATAAAAAATATGATTTTGTTGCCGAATGTATATACGAAAGCAGCAAATTTGAATACCCGATATCGATTCCAGATGATATCAAAAACCAAAATTTTAGCATTGATACCATCCAAAATGTATACAGAAAGATAGTATTCTCCAGAGACACGAAAAATGGAATTACTGGAATTTACCTGGCAAAAACAGATGGTACTGTAGCACTATCAATGTTTACCAGTAACCTGACGACAGTGCAACAAAAAACCGTATTAAAAATTTTCAAAACAGGTAGGTTAAAAATTCAATAGCAGTAGAGCCCAATCAAGCCTCATAAATCTATCTTTGTCGAGGATCACTTACATTAGTTAATCTTTCATAAGCCCCAGTAAATCGTGAAATCATCTCTAACGCTCCTCATCATTTTTAATCTTACCGCAGCATTATCTTACAGTCAATCTAAACCTGTGCCGATTAATTCCGAAAACACCAAAAAGTCATAATGAAACGACAAACTATACCAGCTAATTATTTAAAAACCATTTGTTGGTTTAACAATTCAATTATAGACTGGGCCGCTGCTGGCAAGCAGTATACGCTTGATGGGAAAACAGATCAATTGGGCGAAAATAGTTTTAATTTTGGCGATAGCGCCATTACATCGGCCGATGGACAATATGCATTTATTTTTCAAAAACTTGGCACAAAGGGGCTCCTACTTAAAAACGGAGCGCTTTTAAGAGAAATAAACCGTTCATATTATTGCGCAGATGTTTATGAATACCCTGCAGCATTCGTAACCTTAAACAGTAAAACATTTTTAATCCACTGTCCATCCGAATATTGCAGGCTTGATTTTGAAGAGGTCGAAACCGGACAAATTATTACCAATAGTGAGGGACGAAATCCCAGTGATTTTTTTCATTCTAGGCTCGAAGTAAGCCCTAACGGCAAATACCTGATGAGTAAGGGTTGGTTTTGGCATCCTTGGGACGCTATCAAAGTATACGACATTGAAAAATGTATTCAAACGCCCAAATTACTCGATGAATCTGAAATTTATCCAAACGTTGGGGTAGAAATCGCTACCGCAAGTTTTATTGACGATCACAAAGTGTTATTGGGTTCTTCTGATGAGGAAGCAATTAATGATGAACTATTGGAAAATCTTCCATCAAAGCATATTGCAATCTGGGACATCAGCTTAAATCAAATTTCTAAACCTTTTAAAATGAATATTGAATTTGGAAATCTTTTTGCCATTAATGATCTGTATGCCTGGGATATATATGGTTTCCCGAAAATTATAAGCCTCAAAACAGGTGAGGTAGTTGACGAAGACAAGAGTTTATCAAGTGGTTTACAGAATTCATCAATCATTCGCAATATTGAAGAACTTCCGAAAGTGGCTTTTAACCAACAGACGAAACAATTGGCAATAACGAACGGAGATCGTATTGAAATTATTGGGCAATAAAAATTGGAATACACGAAAGGATAAATAAAAATCATGAACTTAATACAGACCTTAACATTTTTCACTAATATTCACAATGAGTTGGGACATTGTAATATTTAGCTCCAAGCAAAAAATAAATGCTGTTGAAGAAGTAGACGAAGAGTTACTTGTAGCAATAGATTTTAACATTATTTTAGAAAAGCACTTTACCAATATTATCGCTAGCGAAAATCATAGGGAAATAAAAGGCGAAGGGTACGCTATAAATTATTTTGTTGATACCGAACCTGTAAGCAATAAAGTATTTAGTCTTTATGGTGAGGCCGCACTTTTTGAGTTAATAAGAATTGCTAAAATCTACAACTGGCAAATATTCGATATGGGAAATGGAGAAATGCTAGACCTTGAACATCCTGAAAAAAATGGGCACAGCAATTTCCAAAGTTATTTGCAGCATGTTTTGAAAAATACGGGTAATTAAATCACCTCTAAGATGTGTCCCTATTTCTCTGTCAAAATCAACAACAGTAATTAGGAAAACGTATGCTGCGATGTTACACGAAATAAACCTAATCATCTAAATAAATTTAAAGAACCGAACTAATTTAATAAAGCCACAGCCCCCTTGACAGCATATCCTAAAGAAATAAAATTTATATCCAGTTGGCGAAAATATCAGCAACGTGTGCTTGATCATTTAGATGATTACATCGCAAACCGACATTTACATATTATCGCGCCACCGGGATCGGGGAAAACAGTTTTAGGTTTAGAAGTGGCCATTCGCCTAAACAAGCCGACTTTGATCCTCGCGCCAACCATTGCCATCCGTAACCAATGGATACAGCGTTTTTGTAATCTTTTCCTTCAGGTTGAAGTTATACCCGATTGGATTTCGAAAGATATCAGAAACCCAAAATTTATGACTGTGGTTACTTTCCAGGGGCTCCATGCAGCCTGTAATAATTTGCGTGTGCAGGAAGAAGAAATTGATGAAGAAGACGATGAGGAAGAAACGATAAAATCATCCAATCCTAATCTCGATAATATAGTAAACGGATTAAAATCGCAGAACATTAACACGATTGTAGTGGATGAAGCCCATCACTTAAAAAATGAGTGGTGGCAAACCTTAACCAAGGTAAAAGAAAAACTCGATCCAATCATTGTTGGCTTAACCGCCACACCACCGTACGATGTTACACCAGCCGAATGGTTACGGTATATCGAATTTAATGGCCCGGTTGATGCCGAAATATCAGTACCCGAATTGGTTATTGAGGGCGACTTATGCCCACATCAGGATTATGTGCATTTCACTTTTCCAACAGCAGAAGAGAACCAGAACATCATCAGGTTCAGGGAAAATATCGAACAACTGTTCCATCAAATCAAACTGGATAAAACGATTATTACCGCAATAGAAAACCATCCGATATGGGTACACCCAACCGAAAATCTAGAATGGATATACACCAATCTCTCCTGCTATTCTGCATGTTTAATTTTCTTGAATGCCAATAATAGAGAAATCCATGAACTGCATATAGAAGTAATTGGAGATGAAAAACTAAAAATTCCACAGCTCAATTACCATTGGATGGAGAAGCTTTTGGATTTTTACCTTTATCAAGAAAAAGAACATTTTAAACCTTTCGAAGAACACCGTAGACAACTTGAGAATAAGTTGAGACATTGCGGTGCGATGGAAAAAAGACAGATCAATTTCGCTAACAATAAACGGATTACAAACTTTTTAACTTCGAGCGTAAGCAAACTCAATGGAATTAGCAGCATTGTAGATTTTGAGTTTAAGCACTTAGCCCATAATTTAAGAATGGTTATCCTATCTGATTATATCCGCAAGGAATTCTATATTAATACAAGTGAAAATCAACTCGGATTAACTAAAATGGGCGTGATCCCGATCTTTGAAAAACTAAGACGAGAAAACGCAACCAATAAAAAAATAGGTGTGCTAACCGGTTCGATAGTAATTATACCAAAAACCGCATGTAACGCATTCGAGGCAAAAGCAGTTAAACAGGGTATTACCAAAATCAGCCTATCTCCTGTTCCTTTCGATCATGATTATATCATCATCGAGCAAACAGAACAGGTTAAAAATGATCTGATCCACCTCGTAACCGAAATTTTTGAGGAAGGAGAAATTGAAGTATTAATCGGAACAAAATCTTTACTCGGTGAAGGATGGGATGCTCCAGCCATCAATTCATTAATATTAGCGAGCTTTGTTGGTTCTTTTGTTTCTTCCAATCAGATGCGCGGCAGAGCCATCAGAACACAAAATGGAAATACGGATAAGACCGGAAATATCTGGCATCTGGTTACAATCGATCCCACAGCCAAAACAGGAGGAGATGACTTCGATCTCTTAAAAAGGCGCTTTAAAAGTTTCGTTGGCGTTTCCTTTAAACAGGAGCCGGGTATCGAAAATGGGGTGAACAGATTAAATTTACCCGAAAACATTAGCCAGGTAGCAGAAGCAGAGAAAAAGAATATAGAAATGTTTGCCTATGCTGCCGATAGAGAAAATTTAAAACAACGTTGGAAGTCTGCGCTCGAAGTGGGCGTAAATCTTGTCGAAGAAATTAAAATCCCATTTCAGGAAGAACGAGAATACCAAGAAGTTAAAGCCATGTACCTGAATAAAACAATTGCCAATCTTTTGGCTACTTTGGGCTCGGGTTTGGCTGGGTTCGGACTGCAAAGTCTGGAATTCCTTCTTAGAGGGGGCAGGCATCTCAAATCGGCACATGATCTGTACATTCTGCTGGGCATTATTGGTACTATAGGGATGCTCATATTCGGCCGGTTAACATGCAAAACCCTAACACTTTATATTAAATACCGAGACATTTCAAAAGATATTCACCAAATTGGACAAGCACTTCTGAGTGCATTGGTTAAGGCAGGAGTAATCCAAACCGATACCTCACAAATTTATGTACAAAGTGAGATAGACCAATATGGAGCCGTTTTTTGCCATTTAGAAGGTGGAACCACTTTCGAAAAATCGACTTTTATTAATGCACTACAAGAAGTAATTGCACCTATTGATAATCCACGTTACGTAATTATCAGAAAAAACAAATTTATGCTGTTTGTAAAGCAGAAAGATTATCATGCCGTACCAGAGCTTATTGGAAGAAATAAAAACCTGGCCGAACACTTTAAACATCAGTGGGAATTAGGTGTAGGTGCTTGTGATTTAATATTTACCCGTAGTATAGAAGGCAGAAAATTGATCTTACAATCAAGAATAAAATCATTGGCAGCACAGTTTCAGAGTAAAGTAGAGCATGTAAATAAATGGAGATAAATCAAGAAAAAACAATGACCGAAATTGAAGCAATATTAAACCCTGCATTTTTGCTAAATCTTATTGCGATTGAAACAATTAAACATTATTCTACAATTGATACATCCATTAAAAATGAAGGGATGGAGAGTAAGGTTGAATTAAAAGTAATGTTAATAGAACCCAGAAGCGACGAACATAAATTAAGTGAAAATATCTACGAGCTAATATTAACACATGTTACCAGCTATCAAATCGATTTCCTCCACGAAGATGAAAGGGCATTTGAATTTGATATAGACGAAGTAAAACTAGAAAGAGACAGCAAATCTGAAGACATGTATGTTTTAAGTTTTATAAATGCATCAGTAGATATACATATAAAGTTTAGTGGGTTAGCAATAAAACGATTGATGGGGAATGCAAAGAAATAATATGATGGCCAACTTTCAAATAAAAGATTTTATAGAAACAAACAATATATCCGATACTTTCATCAAATCTTTCAGATCATTATTGGAGCAAAATACTTGTGAAGATTTAGACATTCGCCATAAGAATATTTCAATAGAGACCAGAAACCTCGATTTCGAGCTGCTTAATGGAGATGCGATTGCTTTCAAAAGCCAAATCGATCAAGATGGAAATATAATAGGTTATTACAGATTGGTTTTCGCATTGGATGGGACACTGATAGATGATTTTTTTGTGATTTACTGATATATTAAACACGCAGCCTGCTCCGATTTACCCAGATTAAATTAATATATAAGCACCCCATGAAACCCCCAAAAATTGTTTTTGCCTTTATCATTTGGCTATTACTTATTTTTATCTGGTATAAAACGGGTAGAAGCCGAAAAACTGAAGATGACAAGCTATTAAAGAACAACATTGAATTTACAGGCACCCTAAAATCTGTAAAGGTGTCCCAAAATCATTGTTTTGCAATAATCTCAATTGACAATGTAAAAAGTAATGTTGCATCTTTTAATCCTGACTTAAAAGACCGGTATTTCCCATATGCGATAAAGAATGGCCGGGCGGAAATTTATACTTTACTATGTGAAGGAAAAATTAAAGAAATTGGGAGCGATGTAAAATTAAACTCCAATCAAAGAAAATTAATCCTTGAGATAGACCATAAACCTTACGAATTTGAAATTTGGATTACCTCAGAAAGACCAAATATCCAATTCATTAAGGAAAATACAACGCTTTGAATAGATTGTATATAAAGCACTTTTGTTTTTAGCTTCAATAAAAAATAAATATGGATATTCGATTACTGGTTTTACGAACTGTAGACACAAAACTTCTAGCCGATTTTTACAGTTTACTTGGAATTCAATTTCAATATCACAAACATGACAATTCACCGTATCATTATTCGGCTACAATTGGGGTAACTGTTCTTGAAATTTATCCATTGGCGAAAAACCAAATTGAAGCAGACAGGAACTTAAGGTTAGGTTTTGGTATAGAAAATTTTGATCAGGTGATGATAACGTTAAAAACATTACAAGTTGATTTTTCACAAGAACCAACCCAAACAGAATTTGGTTTTATAGCCATTATAATTGACCCCGATGGAAGAAAAATTGAACTATATAAAAACAGTTAATAGGTCTTGTTTAAAGAAAAGTTTAACATACTCCCCTTTTCAGAAAACAACCTTATTGCTTTAACAACATTTGTCAAAGAAGTTGATGCTACCGTTTTAGCTTATCCAAAAAAATGTTACCCAAAGGAACAATGGATAACAGAGGACAAATGGGTATTTATTGGATAAACTGTTTGGTTGAAGGAAATGACTAAAAGAGGTTTAAATATAAATTATGATCAAACACATACTAATTGCTATAGTTGCCCTAACTACTTTAACAGTTAAAGCACAGAACAAAATGCAACCCGTTAATGAACTCATCAATACCACCAATCCGGGCTGGCCTATGGTAAAAGATTGGATTGAATCTGCAAAAAACAAAGTCGAAATTTTAACAGTTGATACTGCAAAAGCAAAAGATGCCTTGTTTAAGACACAGGTAACCACACGTTCGCCAATGGGTTCGGTAGTTTATATGACTGGTGGAATTTTGGTTGATGATGGCTGGATCAGAATTCTTGGTTCGGGCAATCCAAAACTAAACCGTACACTACCTGATTGGAACAAAGGAAAATCAATAGAGAAATTTGGGGACGCATCGCCCTTCCTATTAGTTGCAGATGATGCAATTGGTGGTTTTTACCTTTTAAATGGTGGTGGCCTCGGTAAAGACCTGGGAAAAATATACTATTTTTCTCCAGATAATTTAACTTACGAGCCACTTGATCTTACTTATTCGGATTTCTTACAGTTTTGTTTCAACAACGATTTAGACAAATTTTATAAAGGCAAAAGGTGGACAAAATGGAAAGATGAAGTTTCAAAATTACAGGGAGATAAAGTATATAGTTTTTATCCATACCTCTGGTCAAAAGAAGGCAAAAACATAAACAAAAACACGAGAAAGATAATATCAATTGAAGAACAGTACAATTTAAATCTCGACACACGTAAACAGCTAGGACTCGATAAATAAAGCTTTTGCTTCTGCGCTAATCATCTTAAATCTGCGGGAGAAAATTAACGACAATTTTCCCGCAGATCCCATTCTAGCGCAAGTCTTAGCGCCCCGACCCAAGCAAGGCCAGACTTGTGCTTTAAAAGTCTCAAATGAATCTATCTAAATTTCGGAAAGCATAAGTTCACAATGTCCTTTATACAAGACCGAAGCCAGTAGCGCCATCCCTTCTTGTCCTAGTTGCACTAAAGTTTAAAAATTCTTTATCTTGTTGCCACCAAATTATACGAGATCTTAAAAACATGAAATCAAAATTGACTTTGTTTCCAGCCATTCTATTAGCAACATTTTTAATAAGCTTTACCAGTACAAATGAAATTACACCATGTTATATTTCATTTAAAACGGCAACGAACCTTACTGCTGCCAGTGCAGACAGATTGCCAGAAAGTCCAGAAAAGGTAAGGATTGTACCAACGGCTGCCGGACAAGTTCAAGTAACCAGATTAGACGGTTATAGAGTTTTGTACAACAACAAAAAGAACGCTCCATTCGTAAACTTGAAAGTTGAACTTTCCGAACAAAAAGCATATAACCAAGACAAAAAGAACCTGATTGATAATCTGAAATTTTTAAACTCACATACAACGGGTATGGAAACTAAAGATTTGATCGAACTTGAGTTTAATGGCTTTAAAGTTTACGGACTTAGTAGAGCAACGATAGAAACAGGCAGCACCTTAGGAACATTTATTATGTTTCCAGGAAACGGTGTAACGGTTTACTTCTACTTTAACAATATGAAAGCTGAATACAGAAATTTTGAAAACTTGGATGACTATAAAAAGCAGCGCAACAGCTTTATGAATGAGTACACTAAATACTTAAAAACCTGCAAGGACAAATAAATGTGATTATAAAAAACTAATATGATTTTGTGACCTTAAATCTCACTCAACGCAAATTACGTTAAATCTGCGGGAGAAAATTACGAAAGGGTTCTCCCGGAGATCAAACTGATATACGCTGATTTTTCTTTGTAAATTGTCAGACTGAGCGTAGTCGAAGATCAGTCAACTCTGTGTCCTCTGTGCCTTCTTTTCGTGTACGTTGTGATTAAAACAGCCACGGAAACACAGAAAGCACGGAAACATTAAGATTAGCCTCACTGAACACCACGTGATTCTCTCCTACTCAGGAATAACGTTCGCATTAGCTTCTGCGCTAATCATCTTAAATCTGAGGGAGAAAATTAACGATAAGTTTCCCGCAGATCACACTGATTTTTCTTTATAAATTATCAGTCTTAGCGTAGTCCAAGACCACCCAACTTTGAGCCCTCTGCGCCTTCTCTCTTGATCTTTGCGGTTAAAACTCGATTATTCCATTAACTTCTGCTTAATGCCTTCAGTAAGTTTTTTCACTTTCATATAGCCTGCCAATGAGCTGTTCCGTTTATCAAAGTCGATCACTAACCAGCCCTTTTTGGCTTTAAGGTTAAACTTATCGCTGCCATTTAAATTCACAAACAGATCGATATTCTGATCCAATGGCAGTTCATTATTCAAGGCGCTATCCAGGTATTTTTCCAGCTTGCCTGTTTTATCTTCGGCATACTTTGCTTCAAATTTGAAACTAGTATCATTATCCGTAGCATTTATTGATAAATAACCGCCACTATTATGGCATCCGTAAGCTAAAGCGGCAAATAAAATTGCGATACTGTATATTATATTTTTCATGTTACTATTAAATTGTAATTGTTAAAAATTGTCATCCTGAGCTTGTCGAAGGAC
>NZ_LMZQ01000006.1 GCF_001442625.1 Pedobacter ginsenosidimutans
GAGCTCTTTATTTGGCCCGAACTTAAAAAATTAAAAGGATTTGTTGAGCGAAGAAATCCTGACCTAACGATCAGTGCGTACAGCTTGGCCCGAAACAGCCTGTCAGTTTGGTGCGAAACGGCGTGTCAGCTTAAATGCGAAACGCGCGTACACTTTTGCCGAAATACCCATACCCAAAAATCGATGTTTTTGACTCAAAAAACTCTTATTCATAAACATTCTCTTCTACCCTACGAGGTCTGCTTTTACGCATAGATTCTCCTAATGCCTCGATCCGATGTGCATTGTGCACAATCCTATCTAAAACCGCATCGGCAATAGTTTTATCTCCGATCATTTCAAACCAAGCGCTCACCGGAAGCTGCGAGGTAATCACGATTGAATTCTTTTCATGTCTATCTTCTACAATCTCCATCAGCATGGCCCGGGATTGTGCATCCAGTGGCTGTAACCCAAAATCATCCAGGATCAGCATCTCGGACCGCTCAATCCTAGTCATCTCTTTCACATAGCTGTTATCCGCCTTGGCCTGCTTCAGCTTGGTGAAAAGTTTGGGGGCACTCCAATAAACCACTTTATATTCCAAAGCACATGCCTGATGCCCCAATGCCGAGGCTAGGTAACTTTTTCCGATACCAGTAGGGCCGGTAATGAGCACATTTTCGTGTTTCTCGATAAACCCACATTCCGCGAGCCGCATAATCAGCGTTCGGTCAATATTCCTGTCCCTGTGAAAATTGATCTGTTCTACCGAAGCTTTATAACGGAATCTGGCGGCATCGATCAGACGGTTTATTTTTCTGTTGATCCTATCCTCGTGTTCGGCTTCGATCAGTTCAGCCAATAATTGGTCAGGTGTATAATCTTCGGTTTTACCCATTTCAAGATTGGTTTTGAATGCGTGGTACATACCAAAGAGTTTCAATGAGCGTAATTTGTTTAAAGTGTCTGAATTATTCATGTTCAGTAGATATTAACCTATTTATAATATTTTTCTCCTCTAATATTCTCATGAACGGGTGCAGGCCGCTCATGAGCAAACATATTTTCCCTGTACCCGTCCAGATTCTTTTCCAAAATGGACTGGATGGATTTAAATTTGGTGTGCACACCGAAATCCATTGCACGTCTACATGCACCAGCCAAGCGCTCAGGGCCAAACTTTTTGCCAAGACTTAGGACACCTTCACAGGAACGGATAATCTGATCCTCATGTCTGCCACTTTCCAAAATCGCCTGGATCACCATCCTTACATTTTCATCAATCTCTGCTGCTCGTTCCAGAAAAACAGCCGGGGAGCGTTCAGCAGAGTAACGGTGCAGATGATTCAGATGGCTGTTATTGGTAGTATAGGCATGCTTTGTTCTGTCTCTCTTATGCACAGCAATCCGGTCAGTTTTATAAAAAATCTCTACTGTTGATGTAGAGTACAAAATCTTAACCTTACTGTTCAAAAAGCGGATCGGCACACTATAATAATGTTTATCCGGGCCCAAACAGGCATGACCATCGGATTTAACCTTCGACCAAAACTGTTCCTGCATCTCAAAACGTTCAAGCGGCAGAGCTTTCAATTCCCTGCGCTCTATTTCCTCAAACTGCATCCGCCTGCTGTAGGTTCTGCCCTGTAATTTTTGGTTATTGTGAATTTCAAGATTTTCCCATATTGCCCTGTTAAGCTCTGCCAAGGAATAATAGCTTTTTTGCCGGATGGGCAGATAGATCCTGGTATACATAATGCGTACAGCTCCCTCTACCAATGCTTTGTCCCTGGGCTTGTAGGCCCTTGCCGGAAGGATACAAGTATCGTAATGGTGGGCAAAGGATTCGAAGGTCTGGTTCAATGTAGGCTCGTAACGGTGACTTTTCACCACTGCAGCTTTCAGATTGTCAGGTACAATTGCAGATGGCACCCCGCCCATGTAATGCATCGTGTTCTCACAGGCCTTTATAAAATCTTCCTTCTGCTGGCTCGCTACAGCTTCTACGTAGGTGAGCTGACTTGCGCCAAGTACGGCCACGAATACTTCGGCATCGATAACCTCACCGGTTTCGGGGTTCACATAACTCAGTTTTTTACCAGCAAAATCAACAAATAATTTATCTCCGACCTTATGTGTCCTATGCATGGTCGGATTGACCCTCTGCTGCCAGAATTTAAAATAATTACAGAACTGAGTATAACGGTATCCATCTGGGAATTCTTTAATGTAATCTTTCCACAGCAACTGCCTGGTGACACCCACTTTTTTAAGTTCTTTCTCCATCTGTGGGAAACAGCGGATGAGCGCTTTCATCTTTGGGCTTTCGAAAGTGGCTCTGCCCTTGATCTCCCCAAAAAGCTCGTTGAGTTCTTTATCATTCAGAGCATCTACTTCCTTGATTGGAAAGCCAAAGGATTCCAGTGTCTCGATATATTTTATGACGGTGGTTCGGGAAATGCCAATATAATCGGCAATCGTCTGCTTGCCTGTTCCCTGATCGTAGAGCCTTATAATCTGCCTAATCTTATTCATACTTATACTTGTATTAGCCATTTACCAATGGTTAACGATACCCAAAAATCAACCGCCTTGCTTAGCACAACTAAGGCACATGCGCTTAAAAGAATATCCTCTAAACCGAAGCCTACCAAGGTTCTTCAAGTAAAGATTGGATATCGTATTTAAAAATGTTTGCAGCAAAATTCCACACTTAAAGCGAGAAAAAACCAGTTGGGGAGCTTTGAAAAAACAGTCCCACGTCTGAAAAAAAAATATCTTTAATTTATTTTGCCAGTTGCTTCCTGCGAATGAATTTGCGCCGCAGTTTACCTAGCGTATCGGTAGACATTCCCATGTATTCAGCGATATATTTCAATTTTATGTTTGGAAAAAGAAGGTTGATTTTAGACTCATGCCTCAAGTAACGGGTGATTGTATCCAGCTCTATAATCTCTTTGAGATGGGTTTTTCTTGCTGTTTCATAGCTACTTCTGATCATCTCAATCATCCGGTCAGCTTCCTCGAATGAATTTTTAAGTATCCTCCAGCTATCATAGCTAAAAAGAATTGCCCTGGTATCTTTTATTACCTCTATGGAGACCTGCGAGGGCTCCTGGTCAAAAAAACCAGGCATGGCGTAAACAAAATTAGTTTTAAACCAATACCATGTTGTTTGCGACTGATAAGTATTCCGGTCTATGCTTACCTCCCTGAGTAAGCCATCAAGATTAAACCATAATAAGGATTGTTTTGCTCCGGGGTTGAGGATCATATAGCCCTTTTTATAGGTGATCTCGAAAAGCATCGGGCGTAATTTGGCTTTAAATGCCCTGCTTAAATTAGTAAAACTGTCCATAACGCCAATGATGGTATCAAATGATTCATCAGATACCGGCTTTATGGGATTCGGCTGTAAACGCTGGTCCATAGGAAAAAAAATGCCTTTCAGGCACAGAAATATTTGGTTATTTAACAAAAATAATAAATGTCAGTTACACAAATATTCAGATAATCTTTGGACAAACAAATAATCACACAGGTTGAAAGAAATGTGCGGCACTCTTAATATCACAAACTTGCAAATATGGATTATTTTGCTAAAAGTCCCTTATTTGTAAGAAACGTTAGCAGAAATAACCTTGGAAATAACTGCAATAGAAAAGCTACCATTTTTCGTTAAATCCTGGCTACCTCGTCAAGCGTGAAGGGTTTACTTTGGTCCTTCCATCTCATCACTTGCTTTTGCCAACAAGTGTATGGCTATTGTATAAATAAATTCAGGAATATTGTTAACGACTTCCCTTAGAATAATGAAGTTGTATCAATAGGCTATACTAGGTCCCGGATAATCCTTGATTCGTGGCGAGGATAGGGTTATCGATTTTGTTTTTTACTGTTTAGAAAAGCAGGCGACTTTATACCGGTAAAGGATAGATGTTATTTTGTAGTGCTGCCTTTAAAAAACATAATTTAAATCCAGTCCTGAAAACATGGCTGGTTTTCCATTTCCGATCACACTACCGATCCGCACCTCAAGGGGCAGGACAAGCTGTGCAGGGATGCGCAACCACAATGGCATATTGTAATAGTTCACCTTTAACAGTGGCCCTAACTGGACTCCCGCTGAAGGAACAAATACTGGTTTTGTTTTACCTCCGGTAAATTCCAATCCACCTTCAAGATAACTGGTAAAGCCCAAAAATCTGGTATCACTAATCCACCAATCGTAATTGCTGCGAATCCCCCCTTTTAGTAAGTGAACCCGCTCCCTTGGTTGTTCTGATCCAAATCTTCCTATGTTTCCAAAGCCATAGCTTAAGGTATAGCCGTTAAAATAGTCGAGCATACCTTTTTTTGTTCCACTCGCATTATATTCATATCGCTTCGAAAAAAGCCCGAACTTCAGCCTGAACTCACCGCTCTGCAGGTAATTACTGCGAAAAGCTCTCGTATTAAAACCAAATACAATCGAATTTCCAATCCTGCTCCTTATAAAATTACGTTCCGGCAAAAGCTGGCTGGCATTACGGGCATCTTTGGTGATCAGGCTATCTGGTAGCACCTTATCAAGATCAGTATTGTATGGGATAGGGATCAGGCTCAGTGGTTTTATAAATTCTAGCAGGCTATCTGAATCTGTTTGCTTGATGACTTTACCAGAATAAGCCTCGAACACTTCTGACAATGAAAGTTCTACAGCTTCAACCACCCTTTCAGTACCACTTTTCGCCAGCGATCCATCACCATAGGCTTTCCAAACTTCTCCACCCCTGTTCACTACCATACTGCCTTTCATAGAATAAAAATCATGTAGTGCTTTATTATTGGTAAAGGATGCCAGTGGGCTTCTGTTGACCACCAAATGGCCAGAAGAAAAAGCATCTTCTAAAAAGTGATCAGCAAAGCTGTTGAACAGGATCGCCTGTTGCAGCAGGAGTTTTGCCTGCATGGGATTCGCTTCTTTGATTTTACCGGCCTGGGCAGCCAGATCCATCGCCACTAGATGCACTGTTACATACATCGTTAAAGCATTGGTTTTCTCCAATTTACGGAAGACAGCAGCTACCTTACTTTCATCCTGCGCATCTTTAATCCAGGCTGGATTAAAAGCGGCAATCTGCGAACGTAAATCTTTTCCATAAAGATAAAAATGCGCCATGTTAACCACTGCCAATAAAGCATAACGCATATTTAATGCCACCAGTTTACCATCGGGTGCAGCAAACTGCCCTTGGTCAATGTAGGACTGGTGCATAGCGATAATCTTTTGGATGACAGATTCTCGGTTTCTCAAATGTTCTTTTAACAGCAGCGGATCGACCTCATGATCTCCATTTAATCCATTTAGCACACCATAACTGATTGGGTTTCCGCCATCAGATAAAAAACCGAAATTTTCAAAACTCCCCGTTCCATCCAGTAGTGCATCAAAGAAAAATCTACCGTTAGGTAGGTTAGCACAGGCCAATTTGAATTTGGTGAATGCTGCATCACCGATTTTTTTATGTTCTCCGTATAAATAAGCTGAACCTGGGAAGGGCATTAGCAAAAACGTCAAAATGATACCGAGCGATATCCTTAGTCTCATAAAAGTATTTATCTGGTTTATTCGTGTACAAATTTGATCTGATTTTTTGGGATTTGTTACAACAATTTGGAATTTCCCTTCCTTATAATACCCCTTATATTATTTTCATGATAATCAACAGCATCATTCAAGTTTGATGAGCTTGACAAACAGAATCATGCTGTATAATGAATGAGCTTGGGGTTTGTTTTTTACTACAAAGTTAAGCCGATCTGCCCGTTTACCGGTCAAGGGTATATGAACCTCCTTGCGGTCGGCCCTTGAGCGGTAAAGCAGCCGGCTTGGGTTTCCATTATTAAAAAACTTAAATCTTAATGTTATGGAAAATTCTTTGAAAATTTTTGATCAGACTTACTTGGATGAATATGCATCAGAATATAATATTTGTTCACATGAAAGGGATACTTTTAGTGAACTTTTAATGGCCGTTAAAGCTGGTGACGAACTAAAACTTAATTGGTTTGCACAGTTTGGCGAGGATATCCGCCAGATATTGATGAATTCATACGCCTATAGAAAAGGGTTAGTGTTTGGTTTTGGGGAGATTTGTTTTGACGAATATGGATGGCTGAAAAGACCGGTATTTTTGGATCAGAAAGAAACTGAGCTCGGACGATTGGATAAGACCCGCTGGGGAAATCACAGTACAATTACAGTGGGTAGAGGACCAAACGGGGTTTGGTGTTATGGCTTTAGTATCTCATGGGGTACTGCAGGATCATGTTCCGGGCTATCAGTGTACAATAAATCTTTTTCATCAAAACAGGTGGCTTTTGATACAGCTTTGATTTTCTTAAAGGAAAGAATGGAAGAAAAATTGGGCGATGTCGATGGAGGCAATTATAATCAGAAGATTATTAAGGCGACTCTAAAGGATATCGATAAGTATAGAGTGGCGCAGGTGCAACTGAGTCTGTTTTAGATATTGGATAAAAGAAATTAGAGCGACTGTACCATCTCAGCTTATCAATTCTCAACTGCTGTTAAAAACTGAAGACCAAGCAGACTTTTTAATCTAATTCCTTAACAGAAGAAAAGGTAACCCGAATTCGGGTTACCTTTTCATGCATCCTAGTTAAGTTTGAAATTCTTATCTAGTTCTGCCCGCCAGAATGCGTGGGACTTACTATCAGCCTTGTGTTCTTTAAGATATGCTTCAATCTTATTGAATGTACCTTTCTGCTTCCAGGTTTTTCCAGCCATGTAACGATTTATAAAATAAACCATTTCATAAGACTCTGAGCGGTTGAGCATTGTACTGTCAGGTTTACCCGTCAATTTCGGGTCATCATCAGGCCATGCTGAATCCTTATAACCTTTGTAGGCCAAATCAGTTTTTGTAAAATTTGCCATGAGCTATATTTTCATCTCAGTGCGAAGGGCACCACCTCAGGCTCTTGTAGTTTCAGAATATGCTATTATATTTGCACCGCGAAATGAAAAAATAGGATATCGAAAAATTCCAAATGTTAACCTATTCAAATGGATCTGTAAATGGTACATCAAGTCCTGTACCATTTGCAATTCGTTATAAAAACGTCTCACATTTTGACAGTTAGTGTAAAAATGACACTGGATAAATATTCTCTGATACTGCCAGATTGCCTAAAGTCAGCACACCAATCCTATACACAAAAGCCCATTTTCTGAACAAACAAACATACAACCTACAGCTATAGTGACAGTTTGGCAAGTATTGATTATAATTTTGCCATTTCTAAACCAAGCCAGGTTTCTCAAACTATTTTATACCAACTCCCCAACTAGCTTCCTACCCTCTCAGTCTCATCTTTTTCAATTTTGGCTTAGTCAAAAAAGAATTATGAACAATTTATCACAAACAAAAAGCCACGATACGACCGGCAAACATTATCCAAAGATCAAACGGATCACTACATCTCCTCGCAAAAAGATTCGCTGCAAACTACGGTGTTTTCTCTCGCCGGGCCTGGAAGATTTTATTCAGCTACAATTGCTAAAGCGTAGAACAATCAAATGAGAATCGAGGCTGGATCCGGGATTTTAACTAATCAGTTTTCTCACCTGCACTTTCCTCCTCTCATTAAGGTACTCCGCCTGTTTTTGTGGCGGAGTGAAATGTACGTTTGTGATACAAACGGATTTCACTCCCTGGCCTCGAAACTCGGAGGGAGGAGAGAAAAACACTCGGAACTCGGTTTTTCTGCTATTTACAAAGTACAGCTATGAAGTATATCAAAGTATTATGGATGGAAAGAACCTCAACAAAAAAAGCGAAAAACGCACGGAGTGGATTCATGTTAGAATGACCTCTGAGGAGATGGGTAAAGTTAATGAGCGGTACCGCAAAACGCCTTATAGAGATCTGAGCACCTATCTTCGCAAAGTCCTGCTGGAAAAACCTGTAAAAGTTAATTCCCGGAACGAGTCATTTGATCATTTCATTACCGAAATGGTACTGCTTAAAAACGAGCTAAGTGCCATAGGCAGTAATCTCAACCAGATCGCAAAAAAGATGAACAGTTATGCCACAGCACCAGGGGTTAGGATAATGGCAGATGGCTATAAAGTGGTCAAAGAAAACGTAGATACGAAAATTAGTGAGATCAAAAACAAATTGAACCAGATATCAGATGCATGGTTGCAAGGATCGTCAGCGGGAAAAATATCCGGGGAGCATTAAATTATAACGAGAAGAAAATGGGCGAAGGAAGCGCGGTATTTCTTGCTGGAGTAAATTACCTGAAAGAAAGCAGCGCTCTGGGTTATTCAGATAAGCTGTTTTTCCTGCAGCAGCGGGCAGGGCTTAATGAGCGGGTAAAAACCAATTGCCTGCACATTTCACTGAATTTCGAAAGCAAGGAGCAAATATCAAATGACAAAATGCAGCAGATCGCAAAGGATTACATGGCGCGGGTCGGTTTCGGAGAGCAACCGCTATTGATCTACAGGCACCTGGATGCCGGGCATCCGCATTGTCATATCGTTACCACGAATATTGATGCAGTCGGTAAGCGCATTAGTCTGCACAACCTGGGACGGGATTTATCGGAAGTTGCCAGACAGGAAATAGAAACCAAATATGAACTGACCCCAGCTGCAGGCCGGGGAACGGAACAGGAACTCCCCCCTCCTGACCTTTGGGCACTTAAAAAGGCGGATTACGGTAGGGATGAGACCAAAAAAGTAATTACCCAGATTGTAAATGCTGTCGTTCAGAAATACAACTACACCAGTCTGGCTGAGCTCAATGCAGCTCTGGGCAGCTTTAACATTTTGGCCGACCGTGGGCATGAAAAATCGGCTATGTATGGGGCTAAGGGGCTCTTATACCGCATTATTGATGAGAAGGGAAATAAACTAGGTGTTCCCATCAAAGCCAGCAGGATTGCAGGGAAACATACTTTGGACAAACTGGAACAGCGATTTGAAAAGAATAAATCCAAGCGTAAAATATTGGCCACAATCTTAAAACAGCGTATAAACCACGTGCTGGAAAAATATCCCAACAAACAAGGTTTCCAGGAACAGTTAAAAGAGCGGAAAATAGAGCTGCTTTACCGGACCAGCAAGGATGGGCATATATATGGCTTAACTTTTATTGATCACCTGGGGAGAGCGGTTTTCAATGGTAGCGAGCTAGGCAAAGCTTATGGCGCTAAAGCATTGTTGCAGACCTTTAACCAATTGCCACAAAAGCAAAAGGCGACAGTAAATACGACCACCTCCCTTAACAGTAAACTTCCAAATCCGGCCAAAGATGATCAAAATAGTTACCTGCAACCTGTTGCTCCTACCCATTATCTTGAAATTCTATTGGGAAGAATGGAACAGGAACATGCGCCTCACCTGCCGAAAAGAAAAAAGAAACGAAAAAAACGGGGCCAACAAACCCAGCAGATTAACCTTTAATAACTAATTCATGAATACAGGAGAAGATACCCAAGGACTACGTAAGATCCTTGATTTTACAAGGCTGATTAGCCTTTTCATATTGGCCATACATTTCTATATTACCTGTTATAGGGCATTTGAGTTTTGGGGATGGACGGCAACGCTTACCGACAGGATTGTGGTGAATATTGCAAAAACCGGTTTGTTTACCGGCATGCTTAAACCCAAACTAGCCGCCTTGTTGTTTTTGTGTATATCCTTACTCGGTGTGAAGGGCAAAAAGGATGAAAAAATCCAAAGGAATAGCATTGTGGCTTATTTGGTGTGTGGTTTACTGATTTACCTGGTTAGTGTACTGGTTTTGTATTTGCCTTGCCCTCTGACAGCGATAGCTGCCTTGTACATCGCCTTATCTGCAAGTGGTTATTTACTGGTGCTTACCGGGGGCACCTGGTTAAGCAGGTTGATTAAAAACAACCTTTCTACTGACGTGTTTAATTCGGAAAATGAAACCTTCCCGCAGGAAGAACGGCTGCTGGAAAACGAACATTCTTTTAATCTACCTACCAAATATAACTTAAAGGGTAAGACAAGGGAGGGCTGGATAAATTGTGTTAACCCTTACCGGAGCGTTTTGGTAGCCGGATCTGGTGGTGCTGGAAAGACCTATTTTGTGATCCGCCATATCATGGATCAGCAGTTAAAAAAAGCTTTTTCAATGTTCATTTATGATTTTAAGTTTGATGATTTAACCCGAATGGCTTATAATAAGCTATTAAAATATCGGTCCAATTATAAGATTAAACCAGCCTTTTACATGATTAATTTTGAAGACCTGAACAGAACGCATCGCTGCAATCCACTTGATCCCAATGGTATGGAAGATATTACCGATGCAACAGAGGCTAGTCGTACCATTATGATGGGCTTGAATAAAGACTGGCTTAAAAAACAAGGAGATTTCTTCGTTGAATCGCCAATCAATTTCTTAACCGCAGTAATCTGGTTTTTAAAGAAATACGAGAATGGCAAGTATTGCACATTGGCCCATGTTATCGAGCTAATGCAGTTGAATTACGATCCATTATTTGCTGTGTTGCAAGCTGAGGAAGAAATTAAAGCGCTGATTAATCCATTTGTTTCGGCATTGCGGAATAATGCCCAGGCGCAATTAGAGGGTCAGATTGCATCAGCTAAAATTGGCCTTGCCAGGCTTTCATCACCGCAGTTGTATTACGTGCTAACGGGTAATGATTTTACGCTTGATATTAATAATCCCGATTCGCCTAAGATTGTCTCTATGGGTAATAATCCACAGAAAATTGATACTTATGGGGCTGTGCTTTCACTTTACGTGAACCGGATGCTGAAGCTGATCAATAAAAAAGGTAAACAGAAATGTAGCTTAATTTTTGATGAATATCCGACCTTGGTGGCGAATTTAATTACCACGATTAGTACCGGCAGGAGTAATCTGATCAGTTGTACAATCGGGATACAAAGCATTGAACAGGTGAAAAAGGAATATGGCGCGGAACAGGCGGAGATTATGGCGGGTATTTGTGCCAATATTATCAGTGGGCAGGTATCGGGTGATAGTGCAAAGAAGCTTTCGGAGACTTTCGGCAAAATTATGCAGGATAGGCAAAGCATGAGCATCAATAGCAATGATACTTCTATTTCTAAATCAACACAGATGGATTATGCGATTCCAGCCTCTAAAATTGCTACGCTTTCTTCAGGAGAGTTTGTGGGTATTGTGGCGGATAGTCCTGGCGAAAAAATTCCGCAAAAAATGTTTCATGGTGAGATACAAAATGATCATGAGGCTATTGCCAAAGAGGAAGCTGGATACAAACCGCTTCCAGTTATCCGAACAGTTACAAAGGAGGATATTGATGAAAATTATTTAAGGGTTAAAAGGGATGTACAGGAGTTGATGAGGCTGGAATTGAAAAAGATCAGTGATCGTCGGCCGAAGAAATCAAATAAGAGAAAAAATCGTGATTCGGTTGCAAATCAAAAAAAGAGTAAGCAAATTAAGGAAGCTTCAGAGACACTTAGAACAAAGTAAAAAAGCTTGAATGCGATAACAACGTCCCGCTGCTCTGCTGAAAAAAAATTTCTACTTTAGCAACCTAAAAACTTAATATGTCTGCAACTCTCTCAAGAATTCCAAGGACCAAAATCGAGGTCGAACATTTTTTAGAAAATAATCGTGATGAATATGCCCAGGCATACAAGCACATTAGACCTGGTGAAGGATGGCGTATAGAATGGTACGCAGATGAGGTGTTTGGACTGATGGACACTTTGTATCATGAACTATATGATACTCTTTATAGTAAACTAACTGACACCTATTCAGCTTCCGACCAGGAAATCATTGATAACATAAAGGCCTTGGCAAAATGGGCTAAGAAAGAAAATAGTTTATTTTCGAAAATAACAAAAGTAAATGGTCATGGTGTTTTAGTAAATGTCGAAGCAACTGTCCAAGAACTATTGGTCAGGGCTTACTACAAGATGAACGAAGCTGTAAAACTCGCTATCGAAGAACAGAAAGAAAACCCTAAACACATAGAAAAGGAGAAAAAATCTAGTGCATCAGATGAATACCTTATCGGCATTATTACAGCAACTCCCGAAGAATTTAATGCGGTAAATTCACTTCTAAAGAGTCCGAAACTCCTGCCATTACTTGACGCAGACAGCCACAACTACACTAAGGGATATTTTGAAAAAGGCACTAAACGTTTGGCGGTAGTGTTATCACAAACACAAGATCAGGGAAGTTCGGCCGCTGCTGTCGCTACAACCCAAATGATCAATTCTCACAACCCAAATTTTCTAGTTATGATTGGTCACGCAGCTGGAAACAAAAACCTTATGCATACAACAGGACTTGGTGATATACTAGTTGCAAAAGAGGCATTCGATTATGGGCAAGTAACTGTGATAGAAAAAGTTACAAATGGCAATATTGAATATATTGAGAAAGACAAAAAACGGCCCATTGAGGCTGATAGAAGCTTAATTACTCGAATAAAGCAGTTTGCAGACCATAAAGCGCCATTAACTACCATCAAACAAGATTATCCTGGTAATAGTCTATTCACTAGTTCACTCAATGTTCATTTTGGAAGTATGGCCTCCGGAAACGCTTTAGTTAGATCTGAATCCTGGTTTAATAAAATTATAACTGCAAACCCGGGGGTTATAGGATTGGATATGGAAACTTATGGATTCTATTTTGCAGCGGTGAATACCAGATTCAAAAATAAACCACTATTTGTTTCAATTAAGTCGGTTTCAGATTTTGGTTCTCACAATACTGTCTATACCGCTCCATTAAAACCTCCAGTTCATCGAGTTGGCTATGCTACACATACAAGTGCCAGTTTCTTTTATGAATTCGCAATGGAACATCTCCCGCTATAACTTTTAAATACAATGAAGATATTTATTGACACTAATGTATTTTATCAGAATTGGCACCTTAGAAGCGCTCATTTTCAACTATTGATCAACTTTGCGAATAATTCAGGCGTTGAACTTTTGATGTCAGACCTGGTTTGTGAAGAGGTCCAAAATAAGCAGGAAATTTCAATGCAAGAGGTGGCTACATCTTTGAACAATTCACTTAAGGCATTCAATAAAGTTAATGCCGAAGCCTTGGAAGTAGATGTATATAGTCAGATAGAAAAATATAATTTTAAAAACATACTAGTTGATAATTTCGATAGACTAACCTTCATACCCTACGATTCGATACCTCAAAAAAAACTAGTCCATAGAGCTATCAAGCAGATAAAACCGTTTTTTACCGAAGACAAAGGATATAGAGATACGCTTATCTGGTTGTCGCTTTTGGAATATTTAAAGCATAACAAAATCAAGGATGAAATTATTTTTGTCCAGGCAAACGCAAATGATTTTTTTGAAAATAATTCGGTTAATTTCCTTCCCGAATTATTAGTTGATATCAGAGATTATGGAGTACAATGTAAATTCCTTAATTACAAATCTTTAAACGCGTTTCTAAAAGACAAAGTTTCGGAAGAAGATCACCTTTACAACTTCGATAAAGTTCAACATGAAATTCTGGACCACTATGATCTTGAGATACAGGATGAAATATCGGACTACTTAAATTCAATTAGTACCGAAGAACTTATGCGCTTAATTAATAACGACAACACTTGGTTCCCTAACATGCCTGTGATAAACAGTCATAAGTTTGAAATAATAGAAGGTATTGAAGATCCCTTAATAATTGGCTGTAAAGACACAGGTGCAAGTAGGCTAAGCATTAACTACGAATTTGAACTCAGAAGTTGTGTTCTATCGTTTACAATTTTAGATCACTACTTATTAGGGGATCCAGGTTGGATGCACAAGTATTTTCAAGAACTGGAAGAACTTCCTAATGGTCTACTACTTTCCGAGTATGCTCGAATTAGAATAGAAGCAAGTTTTAATTTGAGTATAAATTTAAAACGCATTAACGGTCTTACAATTGATCGCTTTGAGATAGGCCGTTAACCCGGCCTAAACTTTGAATTAAGTAGCCATCATCATTAGATCACCCCCTGCCCCAATTTATACACCAGTTCCGTTTTATCGTTCACCCCAACTTTCTTAAATATATTCTTCACGTGGCTCTTCACCGTATCCAGTGAAATAAACAGCTTATCCGCAATAAATTTATACTGCATTCCCTGACTGATCAAAAGTGAAATTTCTGTTTCCCTCGCCGTTAACCCATACACCGCGCAGTTATGTTCAAATATGGAAGCGCCAACACCCGCAACATAAACGGCATTCAATTGTAAATCCCTTGCACGCTCCCACCGGATGGTTTTGCGGAAACAGAGAATTGTTACCACCAAAAACCCTGAATTGGTAACCATAATCTGAATCCATTGCGAGATATGCAGGTAAACAAAAACGCCCATCAATACCCAGGGTACTACAGCAGAATAAACTTTATACATTTCCGGTTTTCCGTAAGAAAATGCCAGATCATTTTCCGAAGGGTTTTGAGACCGGATTGCTTTTAACATTATAAACAGTAAGATTAACGCATAAACACCTGGTATAATCATGCCATAACTGGTGGCATATTCGAGTTTACCGGTAAGCGGATATGCAAACAAAAAGGAAACACCAAAAGGGATCAACAAAAACATGGGTACGCCATAAAACACATGCCACCTTAATGCCCGAAGGCCAAAGGCCATATAAAAATAACAAGGAAAATAGGACGCAATCAGAAAGCCACTTCCATAGGAAATGATATTCTGCGCCATGATGGGGATAGCAAAATTTGAATCCGGGAAGAGCCCGCAGGATATATTATACAGGATCAATAACACCAGTAACAAACAATACCACAATCTTGGTTTTTCCTGTGGTCTGGAAAGATAAAGGATAACCTGGGAAAAGAACATACCGAATTCCAGCACACTGACCACAAAGGTGAGTATGTGCATTTCGGAATTAAAAATATACATAGGAGATGAATTAAAAACCGCTAAGAAAAATTCAAAAAAATGGCAGAAGCCTGGTAGCTAAAAGGTGATAATCAGCCGGCCGGTCCTGATCTCCCGATCAGAACCGCACCGGTGATCCTCTCAACAACCCTTTTATTACGAACCAAAGAATCTACAAAGAACCCTCATCACGTTCAGTTTCCGCCAGTTTCCAAACTGCTTCGATGACTTGGCCGATGGCTTTTTCAAAAGCCACCTTATCGCGTTCTTCGTTGATGTCGACACCACAAACTTTACTTTTATTGGTTCCAGCATGCCAGACGGTATAGTAAATACCACCTAGCACTAATGCAAGAACCGCACGGAAACTAATTCCTGAATCCTTAAAATGGGGATCGGTTAATTTTGCTATCGGATCTCCCTGCGCTTCGCGTTCATCAGAAATCTCTTTCAGAAGCGGATGGGATTCAGAAACCTGCCACTGGATCATTTTCTGCATTTCTGCATTGGTCAAGAAGTGGTGAAACTGCTCTTTAAAGATGGCGCTGATATAGCCCGGTAATTCGTGTTCTTTTGGCTTTTTGGTCAGCCGGAACTTTTCAAAGATGGGCTTCCAGAAATCACGGCCACGGATATAGGTTTTAAGCAGATTGTTATAACTGGTAAAATACCAGTAGATCAATTTCTTGTTCACCCCTGCCCTTATTCCGATCTTATTTACTCCAAGTCCTTTATATCCTTCTTCAGTCAGGATTACCCCTACCGTATCGACAAGTAACTGTTTGGTGATTTCCGGATCCCGTGACTTGTAAGGCCCTCTTTGTTTGTTCATATTTGGTTAGCTATAATTTAGTTTGTTGATTTTATACTTCCGTGGCGAGCCGGATCGGAAGTTTTCTGGATATATCTTCGTAAGCATTAAGCACGATATCCAGATGTTCTTTTTTGTGGGTAGCCATTAGGCTCATCCTGATCCTGGAATCTTTTTTTGGAACGGCCGGATAAATGATGGGGTTGGCGTATACGCCAGCCTTCAATAGTAACCTGCTTACTTCCCCGGTTAATTTTGCATCACGTATTTTAACCGGGATAATGGCAGATGAAGTGGTACCGATATCAAGACCTAGACTTCTCAAACCATCTGAAAAATAGCGCACATTTTCCCAGAGCATATCCATCCATTCGGGTTCCTCATCAATCAGTTCGATGGCCTTGATGATGGACATTGCGGCGGGCGTACTGGTTGCAGAAAATAGATGTTGGCGGCTTTGGAATTTCAGGAAGCGGATCAGATCCGGGCTTGCGATTACGTAGCCACCGATGTGCCCAAAGGTTTTACTGAATGTTCCTGAGATGATATCTACCTTGTCAAATAGATCATATAGTTCAATTACGCCCCTGCCTGTTGTTCCGATTACTCCTGTTCCGTGCGCATCGTCTAACATCACATATCCTCCATACTGGTGTACGAGTTCAACAATCTGATCGAGTGGCGCAAGATCACCATCCTGGGAATATACGCCGTCGATAACGACAATAATCGAGCGGTATTTTCCTTTGGATTGTTTGAGTATGCGCTCCAACATTTCCAGGTTGTTATGCAAAAAGGTTTTTACGTTCTTTCCGCGCAAACCTTCCTGTACGCTGGCATGAACACCCATATCGATGATGGCCAGATCTTCATCCTGCAACATGCAGAGTAATGTGGCGCTATTGGCGGTATATCCTGTGGTATAAATAATGGCTGCATCACGCCTGAAAAAAGCAGCGATCTTGTTTTCCAGTTCCTGATGGAAACTAAAGTGACCACCAATGGCAGGTGACGCTCCAGCACCTGTACCATAATAAGTGATCCCAAAGACCGCCGCTTTTTTAACCAGGTGGTGCTGGGTGAAACCCAGATAATCATTGGATACCAGTCCTACATAATTACGCGGACCACCGAAACCTTTGATGTCCATGTTTACCGTTGGTCCGCAACCAGTGGTGCTTTCCAGCCGGTAATTCAGGTGTCCCCTTTTATCCAAGGAGTCTAAATAATCGCTAAACAATGCGCTCCGCTCGTACACATTGTAACCTTTAGGATTTTCAAAGTCTTTGAAAGATGCCTGCTCAAAATCAATAATTGTTTTGTTCATTTTTAATAATTTTAAGAATAATGAAAAAGTATGGCAGCGAAACTAGAGCAGTAATTTCCGCTTAGTGGTGAATTAGCAGAACTATTTTCAAATAGTGTTTTTAGGAAGCTAAAAAGCGCCTAATCAATCAGTTAAAATCTTTCTAAAAACTACCGAAAAGGGCATAAAAATCTCATTAAGGCTAAATTCTGACCAGTTGAACTTTGCAGGAATTCCATCTATTAGATTTTTTCCGAAAGCACTTATTTTTATCAGTTGCTGCTTATTATTTTTTCATCATTGGCATCTTGGTTTTAGGTATTCCTTATCGTTTTTGGTTATGATATCTGGTTTATTTATTTTGTTGTTGGCGGAATGATTCCCTTCTAAATTCCCTTGCGCTCATACCGGTCATTTCTTTAAAGAAGCGGCTAAACCGTCCGGAGCTTTTAAAGCCGGTCAGGTAGGCGATTTCTTTGATGATTTTAGTTCTGTCCTGTAGCATTTCCCGGCTTGCCTTTAATCTGCGGTCCAGGATCAACTGGTATACGGTTTGGCCAAGTGCAAAACTGGTCAGCCTGTTTAGTGTTCTGGGTTTGATGTTTAACTGTTCGCTATAGAAGCTCACTTTTTTATCGGTTGCATAATGGCTTTCGATTAATCCGGTTAATTTTTCCAGTTGTTTGTAATCCCAAAAATCGCATTCCCTTTTTCTGGTTACTTCGGCCTTTGCAGGTCTAACGGCCAGTTTGGCAAGGGTAAATTCCTGTCTGGATTTTAGCCTACGGTTAAGCAGCGTCAGATCGGTATCGTTTTGATCTAAATGAGATGGCTGGTGGATATGTAGAGTCTGGTTTTCCATTATACCAATTCTTTAGCTGATAATTTTTCGATGAAACCATTGATGATGCCGATATATTCGGGTTTTTCCTTCAGGTCGCCATGTCCGCCTGCCAAGATGAACTGTTGTTTGATGGTTGATCCAAGGCGGTTTAATATCCTTTCGGCGTGATCTGGTGTGATGATGTGATCTGATAAGCCATGGATGACGAGGGCGGGCATAAAGATGTCTTTTGCTTTTTCCGCATTGTTGAGCGGAAATGCGGGGCAGAGTCCAGCGGAAAATTCCATTTCATTAATGGAGGAATAACCGCTTTCCATGATCACGGCTTTTGCTGGTTTACAGGTGGCCAGGTGAGCTACCATCGCTGCACCCATGGAGTAACCGTATAGGATGATCTGATCAGGATGGTAACCGAGGAACGCTGCAAACTCGTAGACTTTTTCGGCATCTGAGTACAACAGTTCTTCTCCTGTTATTTCACCACCGGATTTACCGAAGCTACGGTAATCGGTAACCAGGATGTTATATCCCCAGTCGAACACCATGGCATGGTTATCCAAGAAATTCTGGAGGTTCTTTGCATTACCCTGAAAATAAATCATTAAATATTTATTTGTGGGTTTTTCGTATAGAAGTCCGTTCAGGGTAATGTCTTTTTCAACTGGCACAAATATTTCTATGGTAAATTGGGGCAATACAAATTCGTATTCCGGTTCAAGTTTTATGGGTTCAAAAATTATGGCAGTTTGTTCCTGTATGTTTGGTGATATCATTTCGTTTTTTTTAAGTAATGATGTTCTGTCGAACAATGGCCTGGGCATTGTTGCCCGAAGCCGATCATTACAACGTATCTTTTTTTATTGCACAACTTAATAGAGTATTTGGACAGGTAATTTTTACCACGTTTTTAATGGTTTTTTCATTTACTAAAAAGGGGCGGCTATCCAGCTTCACCCCATTTCCAATTAACTAACTATTCTTATTCTACTTCTACCTAGTAGCTCTTTTACCTGTTGGCCATTATAAATTGACCGCGGACCCGCCATCCAGCGGGCCCCGATCAGAAAACCAAAGACTAAATGTCTTTACTCAACTAAAAAACCATAATGGCTATGGTATTATCTTGATTCTTTTCAGCCTTTATTTAGCTGCTGAAAAGGTGTATATACTTGTACTTTTGTAAACCTGCCCCGGTCTTAAAACCGTATTTGGAAAGTTTGGGTGGTTTGGGCTGTCCGGGAAATGTTGTGTTTCCAGACAGAATGCGGTTCTGAAATCATCTAATCCCGTACGCAGTTTGTTTTTGCTTTGCATAAAATTGCCTGAATAAAACTGGAGGCCTGGTTCAGTGGTATAAACTTCCATGGTGATTCCTGATAAATCTCCGGTGACTACGGCTGCTGGCATCATTTTGCTAGGGTTTAACACGTAGTTGTGGTCATATCCTTTACCGAATTTTAACTGCTGATTATCTGCGTTGATCCGGCTTCCGATTTTTTCAGAAATCCTGAAATCAAATGGTGTTCCCTTTACGCTGGCAAGTGCTCCAGTTGGAATGAGTGTACTGCCTACAGGAGTGTAGCCGTTGGCATTGATCATTAAATTGTGGCTTAATATGCTGCCTGCACCGTTCAGGTTGAAAAATGCATGATTGGTGAGGTTAACAATGGTTGGCTCGTCTGTGGATGCAGAATATTCCAGTTCCAGGTGATTATCGTGGGTTAGCGTGTAGGTTACCATGGCATTTAACTTTCCTGGGAATCCTTCTTCGCCTGCCTTACTTGTATATTTTAATACTAGCACGGAATCGCCTATTCTCTTGGCATCCCAAACTCTGTACTGA
The DNA here is from genome assembly GCF_001442625.1 of Pedobacter ginsenosidimutans. Lineage (GTDB taxonomy): Bacteria > Bacteroidota > Bacteroidia > Sphingobacteriales > Sphingobacteriaceae > Pedobacter > Pedobacter ginsenosidimutans. The sequence goes on from NZ_LMZQ01000006.1 coordinate 19,745, forward strand.
AATCCCTGTTTTCCGCCATGCAGTGCGTTTGGACCATTATTGGGGATGATCTGATAGGCTTTGCCATCGATGCTGAATTTGCCTTTAGCAATACGGTTGCCGTATCTTCCGATGGTGGCACCAAAGTAAGGCTCGCTGCTGTCTTTATATCCATCCAGATCATTAAATCCTACCACTACATCAACGGTATCTCCTTTTGCGTTTGGAACGAGCAGGGATACAAGCCTGCCACCGTAGTTGGTGATGGCTGCTTTCATGCCCTGTTTATTTTTAAGGATAAACAGATCGGTATGTTTTCCGTCGATTTCCTGCTGGAAGTTTTCAGCGGAAGGGATTTGACCTGGCAGGGTTGTTTTTGTTGGTTTGCATCCAGCTGCGAGGATGAGCAGAAGGATTGGCAGGGAAGATTTGATTTTCATGGTATTTTGAGTTAATTATATTTTAATGCAGATTGATCCATGATTGCGGTGCTATGTTCCATGATCACAATGCGGTCAATGAGTTCAGAAAGTCCTAGTGCAATGGAGGTATAGATTTCGGTTAGGAAATCGCTACTAGGATTTAGGCCTTTCAGCTCGGTATTGTACTGATCGAGTTTAGATACTTCTGCAAGCAGGAATTCTGCTTCTCTTTTGTGAAAGGCTAACAGATAGGGATATCCGTTAATCTTTTCATTCCATTTCCAGCTGATGCTAAGGTTGATCCGTTTAAATTCTGTTTCCAGAAAATGAAAATTAGCTTTGCCTGGAGTGAATGTCACTTGCCGCTTTAGATCGTAGATCAGCATGCCGATACTGCATAAATCATTTTGCATGTTAACTTGTGATGACTTTATCTTTATTTATACACTATTCTTTTGGAAGCAAGACCAACCGGACATAATTATCTTCGTTAAAAAAGGTTTTGGCAGCCTGTTGTAAGGTAGCTGTATCGAGTTTTTCTATTGCTTCGTTCAGTTTTAAGAAGCTTAGAGGATCTTCCTGGTTTAAATATTGACCAGATATATAGTTCAACCAGAAACCATTGTCTTTAGCAGCCAGTTCGTTTTGTCGGAGTTCTTCCGCTTTGAATTTCTGGAGATCAACAGCTGAAATACCGTTTTCTTTAAGTTTCCTGATTTCGTCTAAGGTGGCAGAGATCAGTTTTTCGACATTTGCTGGAGCGCAACCAAAACCAACGGTGAAACTGTATCTTGCTGTTGGGTATTTGTTATTGCTCATTTGAGCACTTGGCGTATATACGCCTCCTTCTGTTTCTCTCAGTCGCTCAGTTAACCGGTATTGCAGGATTTCCTGAAGTGCATTTAAAGACAGGTTATTTTTAGGATTAAATTCATAATTCCCGCTGAATACCATACGCACGGTAGCTTTATCTTCTTTACCTGCATTTACTGTTTTGGCAATTTTTCCAGAAGGTATATGTATGCCCAAATCTTTAGCACTTTCGGTGAAGCCGGATGATGGCAGCGAACCGATATATTGTTCCGCATAGGATTTTAGGCTATCGCTATTGATATTCCCCACAAAAAAGAAGGTGAAATCTCCTGCATTCGCAAAACGTTCTTTATAGATCTGGACTGCTTTATCAAGTTCTATGGATTTTAGTTTATCCAGCGTTGGTCCGGTTCTTCTTGGATTATAGCCGCCCAGTACCGCGGAAACGGTATCTGAGAAAATTGCATCCGGGTCGGTATAACGATTGGCGATTCTTTCGGCTGAGTTTCTGATGATCTTGGCGAATAGCGCTGTATCTTTTCTTGGAGAAGTGAAGTATAAGTGTAGCAGTTCCATTGCAGTATGCAGATCTTTAACGGATGATCCGCCTTGAAGTCCTTCTACCCTATCTGAAATAAATGGTTGAATGGATACCTGTTTTCCGTTTAGGATTTTGGGTAAAGAAATGTTGTCATATTCACCAAGTCCAAAACTAGCAACGATACCCGCAGCATTGGCGGCTGATTCATAATCCTGGTTATTATAAAGGGAAGTTCCACCCGGACTTAAAGCCAAAAACGAAATTTCATCGTGTTTAAAATCGGTTGGTTTCAAAACTATTTTAGCGCCATTACTTAACATCCACTCCATTACGCCGATTTCTGGGATTCGTTTTTCTGATACAATTTTTCCTTTTGGTGGGAGATTGGTGATTAGTCCGTTACTAAAAGTTGTTTCGGTGTATGGTTTGATGGTGGCGTTTTCTACGGTGTTTATCCAACCATCTACTTCATTTTTTACCGGCATTATGGTTTTTTCACTCTCAGGACCTGTAATGATGATGTCGCGATCGGTTGCTTTGAGGAACATTTTGGCTGCTGCATTAATTTCAGCGAGGGTTATTCCCGGCAAGATTTCATTTACGAGTTTATTTTCGGTCTCAATCCCTGTGGCAGCCTCTCCTTTGAGAAAATGGGTTTTATATTGATCAGCTAAACTTGTTGAACTTTGTTTGTCTTTTTCTTTTAAAGCAGCTTGCATCTGGGAAAGAAGGGATTGTTTGCTTCTTTGTAGTTCAGTGGCAATAAAACCGTTTCTCTTAATGCCTTCAATGATTGTCCATGCAGAAATAAATCCGTTTTTTAGTTGGCATTTTTTGGGTACGAGTTCTATAGATAAGGCATCAAGACCTCCCATCATACTGCCATATCCGCCGGATAGTTTTAAAAATGGCGCATCTGGCTTTTTAGCGGATTCTGCTAGTCTTGAAGAAAACATGCTGGAGAAGAGGTTGGTGATCAGGCTTTTTCTAAAATCAGCCTCTGTTTTGTTGATGCGTTCTTTAAACTTGATGCTGATGTCAACAGAAGTTTGAGGGATTTCGCTATCGGTGATGGTTTTGAACTGGTTTTTTCCGGTTAAGGGGATGGCATAAACTGTTCTTAGTTTGGGTTGAATTGGGTTCTTTAAATCTGAAAATAGTGTTTTGATCTGTGTTTCTATTGCAGTAACATCAATATCTCCTACAATGATTACGGCTTGCAGGTTTGGTCTGTACCAATCTTTATAAAATGAGCGGATTACAGCTGGCTTGAAGTTTTTTAAGACCTCATCTGTTCCGATAGGCAGGCGGTTAACGTATCTGGAGTCATTCAGCACTACCGGTAAGGTCTGGTCCTGTACCCTTTGCTGAGCGCCCATTCTCAGGCGCTTTTCTTCCAAGATCACACCACGCTCGCTATTGATTTCCGCGGGGTCTAGGGTCGCATCCTGCGCCCAGTCGCGCAGGATTTGAAGCCCGTGTTTAAGGATATCCGGCTTATCGGTTGGTATAGGCAATTGGTATACGGTTTCATCAAAACCTGTATAGGCGTTCAGGTCTGCTCCGAAGCGGATTCCCGAACGTTGCAAGTAATTGATGAGCTCGTTTTTAGGAAAGTTTTTGGTTCCGTTGAAGCTCATGTGTTCAATAAAATGGGCAAGTCCTTGTTGGTCATCGTTTTCCAGGATTGATCCTGCTTTAACGACCAGATATAATGTTGCTCGCTTTTGGGGTTCTGTGTTTTTTCGGATGTAATAGGTAAGCCCATTAGTGAGCCTACCTGTTTTTACCAATTTATCCAGTGGCAGGGATTGGGCCGATGCTACAGAAGTAATTGCTGTTATTATCAGCGCCAGTCCTTGGCTAATGGTATATTTCAAATTTAATTTCATTGTTTTTTAGTTGCCGTTATGCTGGTCGATTGCTCCCTGAAACATGCTCTTTTCGTTTTCTGGCAGGTTCTTTCCGTATTTCTCCAGATAAGTTTGGGCGGTCGGCACGTATTGCCCCCAGTTCTGTTTATTAAAGAATTCTACTGTTTTTGCTCTGAGCAAGATTTCTTCTGCTGGCGTTCCGTACGGTTTAATTTTAGCCTCGATAGCATCCCAGCTTGCACCATTAGCGATCATGGTTTCCATATCCCCTTTGAAGATCATGGTCATCATGTTTACGGTGTACTGTCGTTCACCTAGGATTCTCTTGAACTGATCGGCGTTTTCGAGCATTAATTTGAAACCTGCATCTTGAGAGCTTTTGGCGAATTGCGCTACTTCTGCTGCATCCTGGTCAGATAGAGGAGCTTTATAGGTTGACACCAAAGCTGTGGAAGCCAGTGCTACTCCTGGTTTGTCTCCAGCTTGACTGGCCATCATGCCCAGGCGCTTTAGAAAATATTTATCTCTTTTTCCTTCGATATATTGTTGAAGTAATACGGAATAAGCCTGGCCGGGTTCGGTGAGGTCTGCATCCTGCGCTGTTACTTCGGGCACATTTGTATTGGCATCCGGGTTTAATGCGCTGTGTATTTTTCGAAGTTCAGCGAATGGAATTTTAATGACTTCACGATCATAGGTCATTAATCCGTTCTGCTCTCCCTCTACGTCGAATGGTTGGGTATAAATAGATCCTGATAAACCTTCTTTTTCAAAAAGTTGCAAGTGCTGTTGCATGATGGTGTATTTGGCTTTTAGTCCGGCTGGTTTTTCCTGAATGTAACCCCAGGCTGACCCAGTTAACCATTGGTGGTCTGGAATGAAAACACCGATTCCACCAAACTCTCCGCAGATTTGCGCTTTACCTTCTTGTTTAACTGACATCATTGGATCTGGATAAGCGTGTACATCAGTAATATCTGCTCCCACGTACGCGTTTGGGGATGGTGAGCGTAATTGTTCATTCACGTACAATAGTTCCCCAGAGTGGCCATTAACTATTCTTGAAGGATCGGTTTGTTTGATCCATTTGGTTAGGCGTTCCTGGTCGTATTGACCCCATTTTTCATTAAAGAGTACCCAGGTGGTGATGGATGGGTAGTTGTGCAATTGGGTAAGGATTTCTTTGCTTTGTTTTTCAAATGCTTGTTTGCTACCTTCTGGTAAACCTTGGTTAGGATTAACCATATCCTGCCATACGAGCATCCCAAGTTTATCAGCATGGTAATACCAGCGTGCCGGTTCTACTTTAATGTGTTTACGGATGGTGTTAAAACCCATTGCTTTAATGGCTTTGATATCGTAGGCTAACGCTTCATCTGTTGGAGCCGTGTATAGTCCTTCTGGCCAAAAGCCTTGATCTAATGTTCCCAGGTTGTAGTAGGGTTTATTGTTGAGCATGATGCGGTCTGTTCCCTTATCGTCTTTTCCGATAGAGATTTTGCGCATGCCGAAATAACTTTTTACCTCATCATTTCCAAGTTTGGTTGTTAGGTCATATAAGTAAGGATTGCCTGGTGACCAGAGTTTGGCATTTTTTACCGGAACGGTGATAATTGTGTTGCTTGAGCCTATTATGGTTTTGCCATCAATGGTTAACTGAACTGGAGATTTAACTGCGGAATTAACGGTTATATTTACAACCGATTTATCTATGTCTGGTGTGATATTTAAGTTGTGTATCGAATTAGCTGGAACTACTTCCATCCAAACAGTTTGCCAGATACCTGAACTTGGGGTATAGTAGATGTTTTCAGGGCTTGTTACTTGTTTGCCGTGCGGGCCAACGCCTTGATCTGTTGGATCGAAGACTTTGACGATAATTTCATTCTGGCCTTCTTTGAGGGCCGAGGTCATATCAAAACTGAATTCTGTATAGCCACCTTCATGTGTGCCAACTTGTTTCCCGTTGATGTAAACAGTTGCTTCATAATCTACCGCGCCGAAGTTGATTTTTAGTCGTTCTCCAGCTTTCATCGCAGGTTTAGTAAAACTGCGTTTGTACCATAGGTTTTGCTCTGCACCTAGTCGCTTCTGCACACCAGATAGTGCGGATTCTAATGGATAAGGCACCATAATCTGCCCTTCATAGGTAGATGGTTTGCTTACATTCTTTGCAGTAATGGCATAATCCCACATTCCGTTAAGATTTGTCCAGTTTGATCGAACCAATTGTGGTCTAGGATATTCTCTCAAGGCGTTTTCAGGAGACACATCCTTAGCCCAGCGGCTTTGGATTGGAACTTGCTTTTGGGCGTATTTTTGCTGTGCAATGACATCTTTTGAACAAAGTACAAACAATGCGCCAGCAATAAACAGTGATTTTACTGTCCTCATTTTTTTTAGTTTTATTTAGTTTGAAGTCTATTTAGATTATAGCTAAAAGTTTAATTTGAACGTATAGATTACATTATGATAAAGTGCAACAAGGGTTTTATTGTATACCTTAAACGAAACAAGTTTATCTTTACCTAGATCAAGGAGGTAAAAACTAAATTCATAATTACCATTTTTGAGATTATATACGTCAATTGTGGAGCTATTACTCCATTCCTCTGGAACTTGATTATCGGCCTTTAGGCCAGAACGGATAAACAGATGATCATTATTTGCGCAAGCCTCTTTATTCACAATTAATGGCGGAGCTGACATCGTAAGATCGCCTGTAGATCTTATTTTTTTTACTTTGATTTTTGCTATAGTATTGGTATCTATAGTTTTGGCCTTATAACTTTCATTAAGATTTTGATCTGTAACTATAAAGTTGTTGCTGTAATAGTAGACAAAAGCGATTCTTTTATCTGGAGTTTTAAGCAATATTCCATCATTACTAAATATTTCGTCTCCTTGTTTAGTTGAAATATTTTTTTCACTTACCAGTCTATTCTGTGTAGAATAAATAGCCAACACATTTTTATTGCTTTTATTTATATATCGAATAACATAGGACGTATCAGTAATAGAAACCACAGAGTAGAAAGGAAAAATCTGAGTTGTTTTGGTAAGGATAAGATCCTTAAGCATACCACTCCTGATATTTCCTGCAAAACCTTGAGTCAGAAAGATATTTTCCGATTCAACTTGTACTTCTGCATCGTCGTAAACATTGAAGTCCTTTAGTGCTCGAATTTTATTTGTATCTGAGTCAAGCGTCTGTAGATCAAATCTTAATAATGTGTTCTTACTCTTCTTACTTGACAGATAAACAAATTTTCCATTTGAGCCTGCGATATAAAGATCGGAGTTGGCTATTGATTTAATGGTATCAGCAGTTATCAGATGAGGAGGAAACTCCCGAACGAAATCATTTTTTCTGTTCTTGGCAACACTGGAATAAAAATAAAGTCCAATCACCATAGAAATAGAAATAATAGCGATTGTAAAAAGCTTGGCAATTCGAGATTTTAACATATACTCTTATAATTTCCCAGGAAGGAATCTTCCTGGGAGAAATAATTATGGATTAGTGATTCTAAGTGGGAAATCACAATTTGAAAATGTTGGATAGGCTGTGACGGTTGCTCCTAAACCTGCCGGTGTTACCGTACAAACAGGTCCACTAAACACCAAATTACAAATCGGTTCATTCGTCCTGGCTGTTCCTGTGTTGATACACATTTCATTGAATTTGAATTTGCAAAAATCTCCAAGACGTTTTGAAGCAGAAGATCGAGACGAACCAATCATAGATCCACAAATAGCTAATCCCAAGGCAATTGTTTTAATTCTCATAATTTATTTTTATTAAGTTAGAACCTACTCTATTTAGGGTTTTCGGTTTACCCCTATATCGGCCGATAATATCTTACTGGGTAGAGTAATACTCCGAGTGCACTAATAACCGAGAAAAACAGATTAAAAAAGATATGTTGTCTCCAGGTTAGCAAAGAGATTACGCCACCGCAAGAACATGGTATATAGTCACTAAAATTTAAAATAATAATGATATAAGCTATAAAGGCTGTCATCAAGCCGAATGAAAGATAAAATGCCAGATGTTTTGTTTTTTCAAGAAAAAACAAGAAGGAAATACCTATTTCCAGTCCTGGTATAGCTATGCTAACAATTTCACTAAACGGGTTTAATATTGGTGATTTACTTAGCTCTATCTGAAATTTCTGTAAATCTATCAACTTATTTATTGAAGCATACACGAATAGAAGGACCAGTGTAGCGCTCATTAGTTCTATTAATGTTTTTCTTGGTAACTCTTTCATTTTACTTTTTATTAAATTCTGACTAGTAGCTGTGTGGATACGGGATCTTTAGTCAATCTCCTGCAAACTGAGATATCATTGGCGTACTCTGGTTACCAATACTGTTGTAGATTAATGGACACGACAAAAAATCTTCACATTCTACGGATTCACCTCAAGCCAATATTTTATTTACTTAGATTGATAAATGACTAAGAAAACTTTTTTAATCTTAAATCGTTTTTGATTAATTAAAGATCTCTGTTCCATGTTGGTTTACCTTTTTTGATTTTTTCTAGTGTTTCAATAAATTCTAGGTTGTTAGGGTCTTTGGACAGTGCATTTTCCTCCCACTGGATTGCTTCATGCTGTTTTCCAAGCTTATGTAGAAGGTTGGCGTATGTATCCATATTTCCTGCACTAGGATCAAGCTTTACCGCTTCTCTACTCCATTCAGAAGCCTTTTTTAGATATACTTTATTGTCAGTCTTCAAAAAAGAAAACCATGCCCAGTTGTTCAACGCAAGTGCACTATACATTACTGAAAAGTTTTTCTCATAGTATTCAACTGCATTGAGAAATTCATTAAAATCAATCTGTTGTCCTTTCATAATCCTATTCATCATAGACAATATTGTATTCCCAACCAACCTCTCTTCACCCATTCCTGCTTTAAGAGAATGAATGCCATTCAAAATCTCTTTCCAGCTCGCATTTCTATCAAGAAACACCTTTATCTTCTGGATATACAAGGGGTTTTGATCTGCTATGTCTCCCTCATATATATATTTCTCCTTTAGCAACAGTAAATTACCTTCGGCACCCCACTTTTTAAGGTTTTTACTAATTTTGGGCCAATCCGGTTTTCCGTTTAGGCTTTTTAAGTACGGAACTACGTTCTCTTCTCTTATGATTTTATCTGTTAAAGCGTTCAAATAACCAATTGCCAATAAAGGCTCAATATTTTGTACTTTCTCCTTTTGATTTATAAATACTGAAAAACCCACGTCTTTCGAAGAGGTGGTTGTCTTATATAGAATCATAAGATTTTCCTTGGTAAGCAGTTGACTAACAGTTCGACTTGCTGCATATTTTTTGCCAATCCTATTTGCCTGATCGGAGAGTCCAAGCTCCTGCGCATGCATAATCAAATCAAGAACAAACCCAGCATCGTCTTTCCCCGCTTCGTACTGGTTAAGTTTACCTAAAAAACCATTATTGGAATCCAACGACATTTTAGCACTTTTGATAAAGTTCACAGGTTTGCAAATCGCATCAAGCTTAAAGGATGGTATACCTTCGCTGTTTAAAAATAGCAGTGTCGGATAGGCAGTTACATTATATTCCTTAGCCATTTTTTTTGAGGTTTCATACCAGGATTTGACAAATTCATTGTCCTTGGTTGTAACGTCCATCTGCACCTTTACACTAACAAAATTACGGTTCATGTAGTCTCCCACCTCTTTAAGTAAATAGACATTTTGCTCCATGAACTTACACGGGCCACACCATGTTGTATAGATATCCAGAAATATCGCTTTTTTTTCGGCTTTCGCTTTTTCCTGGACCTGTTCCCAACTTAGATGATCTTCAAATCTAATTCCCACTCCGGACTTTTCGGCTTTAGCAATTGTTTCGATCTGATCCCAGTTTAACTTATCGTCCAGCACACTCTGGGCCTCACTAAATACTACTGATAGCAATAGTATTACTAAAATCATAGTTCTTTTCATTTGTTTGTATTTAAAATTGATTGTTGAGTTTAAATGGTTGAACTTTCATTGACTGACCTGGTTCCTATATTATTTAATTTTTAAGCTCTGGACTGCATGCCGGCATTTGTTACTAAAACTCCGGCTTGAGTCTAGTTCCAAACCACTCTTCATTTCCCTCACAGACACTCCTATGCCTTCAGTCATCCAGATTGGCGCAGGTTTAGCTTTCAAATAGTGATTGAAGAATTGAAACTGTCTTTTTGAAAAATCTTCTTGATTTTTACCATTTAAACCGTGGCCTTCACCAGGATAATGTAGCATCCAAACTTTCTTCCGAAGTCGCCTCAGACTATTGAAAAACTCCAATCCCTGAGCAAAAGGGACGTTATCATCACCTCTATTATTAAGAATCAACAATGGGGTGGTCACTTTATCTACATAAAATATGGGAGAATTTTTGATGTAAAGATCGGGTCTTTCCCAAGGCTGAAAACCAATGCCATAAGCTCCTTGTTCACAATACATCATTTGCAGTGGTCCCTCGCCAAATGAACTTATTAGGTTACTTGCTCCTGCACCAGAATAGGCACATGCAAAAAGGCTTGACTTCCCTACCAAAAAATTAGTCTCGTAACCGCCGAAACTGTATCCGGCAAGCCCCATGCGTTCTTTATCTATCCAATCAAACTTAGATAGATAATCAGCAACAGATACTACAGAGTTGTAAGCACTTTCACCAAATGCAGTTTTCTTGGGAATTATATCTGGCACAAAAACTAGGTATCCGTTGCTGACGTAGAAGGGAATCGATAGTCCGTAGGATAAATTAGGCTCTAAAAACTTATTTAGATTATTCGACCAATTGACATAATAATAAAATATAATTGGATATTTCTTCTTTGGATCAAAGTTTTCCGGTTTATATATCACACCTTTAGCTTCTTTCCCGTCGTAAGCTTTCCATATAACAAGTTCACTAGTTAGCCAATTCACAGTACGCTCTGGATGTATATCGGATAATTTTTCATATTTTTTAAAATCTCTTGATACGAACAAATTCGGGGAACTTGAGGCTGTCTCCTGCTCAAACAAGAAAACACCCGAATAATTTGGGATAATCTTTGGATGTAAAGGCGATCCATGGTAAAACATTTTGTACTTGCTGAGACAATTTTGAAATGTTATTTTAGGTTCGATGTTTATTTTGTCTAGCTTGATGAAAGTAAAACCACTTTTTAATGTATTTTGATCAATAACCAAAAAAGGGATAGAATCTTTTGGGCCAAACTTTTCGAAATTTAATTGCAATAAAGATCCGCTAAAGAAGGATATATTATTTCTTCTGCCCCAGCCATTTGTAAGATTTAGTGGTTTTGCGCGACCAGTTAGATCTAGCTTCCAAATATCAAAGCCATCTCCTAACAATACATTATTATCTTTGAGCCAACCGATCACATTAAATGCAGGCCTTACACTGCTCCCAGCGGAAATAGCCGTCTCCGGCAAAGTGTGTGGTATCTTTATATTCTTAGTTAAATTGTAAACCCAACTGTTTCGTAGGTCTTGAGAGAAATAATCATTTGTAAGGGTATCGAAATACAAAATATATTTATTATCAGGCGAAAGAATAACGGCAATGTCTCCACTATAGCTAGCCGAAAGCTTCTTAATCACCTTTCCAGTAACTGTAGATATGACCTTACTATAGTGTGAAAAGAACGGATTCCAGTAAAATTCGTTAGCTCCAGCAACATTTTTTTTCACTAAAACGAAATCCGAACAATTTTCCGAGAAACTTATATCTTCAAATGCTTGAGTTAATTGGACTGCCTTATTGTCTTCTGCGTTTAGCACAAATTGACAAGCGTCGAATTTACGCTCGCTAAAGTTTGCTTGCTGTGAGTAGTGAATTGAATCTTTATATGTCCATACCTCCATTCCGTTTACAACATCCGGATCCCTATTAAGATTAGTATTGATTATTGGCTTGGCAAAAAAGAAAATCTGTTTTCCCTCCTTTCCAAATGAAATCATTTTATTTTCAATAAGAAATTTGCCCTTTATACCATCTGAATTGTCGGTTACCTTAGCTTCTGGTTTCGATTTGCCTGTAGTATATTGCCAAATGGTATATTTGCCTTGATTCTCAGTTATGAGGCCAATGTTTGACCCGTTTTTGTCCGGGAAGTAACTGATACAATTTCCAACCTGAATCGTGTTCTCAAGTTTGAATGTGTCAAAGTTGAATACAGAAAGTGTTGCGGATCCATTATCATTCTTTCCCAGAAAAATTATTTTAGTTCCTTCGTCTGTAACCTTGAAGTTTTCTATATGTGTAGCAACAAATTTCTTCCTACTTCTGAACTTTAACATTGATAGAATACTCCCATTTTTGATAGAAAGTATTTCATCTTTTTTTGCTCTCGATAGGAAGTACTCTTGACCCATTCCCATAAATTTATAGTTTTTACTACCAAGGTCATACATAAAAATAGAGTCGCCTGAAGTCTTAATGATTATGGCTTTGCTATCATATGTAAATTTACAATCTGATACATCATATTTCACCTTTACACTTTGGTTTCCATCCGTTGAACAGATCCTTAAGTGATCTCCGTTAGCTGAACTAGTAAAGTACCAAACAAACTTTCCGTTTTCAGAAATGTCATACCTCCCCAATTTTGTCCAATTATTTGAGGTAACGAAATCAACAGTTGATTTCTGTCCAAAACTCCATCCGCAGCTTAATAAAAGCAGCAGTAATAAAAATCTAAATTTCATCTTCATTCTTTTTTACTTCGGCATCACAAACAGCAAACCCAACAGATGACACCAACATTATCCTTTTTCTATTGCCATGAGCTATTCACAGAGCAGCATTATTCCAACCGCACAAATATTTAAGTTGAACGTCCCTTCCTCTGAAGAAGAATTATAAGCTGCATTGCACTCTCACCGGCATGAATCGAATAACTATTTAGGATTAGCTTAGTACACCTGGAAAATTCTATCCAGGTGTTTATGTATTATTCCGAGTAGCCAGGATTTTGATGCCCCCTCAATGAAGGATTTAGTAAAAACTCGGAAGACGGTATCGGCATTAGGGCTTTATAACTAAGCCAATTACCACCCTTTGCTTGGCAGATAGAAGTCATAATTTCATTAATCTTTCCAGAACGTTTCAGATCCAGCCATCGCTGCTCCCCCTCGGTAAATAGCTCCACTTGCCGCTCATGAAATATCGCATCCAACATAGTCTCTGAAGAATTAGCAGTTGTATTCAAAAGGCCAGCTCGATTTCTAATTGTGTTCAGATCGCTTTCGGCACTATTTGCACCAATTAACAATCCTTTATGTACCCTGGCTTCAGCTCTGATAAGAAATAACTCCGCGAAACGTATAACCATAACATATTCCTGTTGATCCTGTATCCCACCTGCATTTGAGCTTCCAATTTTGTACTTATAGAAAATTGGAATTTGTTCGTTACCGTAGGTAATGGTAGACAGCCATTTTTGTTTTCTTAAATCATTATTTTCGAATGCATTCATCAAAAAATCGCTAACAGAAAATTGAGGCTCGCCTCCATCTCTAGGAATAAAAGATTGTCCATCGACAGTATTTGTACTTCCGTCAATTTGTTTCTCTGGCTGGAGTTGCCAAACTGCTTCGCGATTATTTTTTACAAAAACATCATTCAAATCATTGAGGAGCTCATAATGTGCATTATCACCTATTACCGCGGTTGCTTCGGTTTCAGCTTGGTCCCACATACCTAAATAAAGATATACTCTAGCTAATAAGGCCGTGGCTGCACCTCGATTGGGTCTAAGCCTTTCAGTAGTTGCAGTTGTTAAATCCGTTGATAGAAACTCTGGAGATAGATTTGCTTTAGCTTCCTTAAGATCTATCAGAATCTGGTTATAAACATCTGCTTTGCTTGATCGCTTAATATTGGCATTTGTTTTAAAGTTGGTGGTAAGAACTAAAGGTACGTCTCCATATAGATTTACTAAATAAAAATAACAATATCCTCGGATAAATTTAGCTTCACCTAACAGCACTTTTTTCTTATCTTCTGGAATTGAATTTGATTCAGTAATGCCCTCAATGATCGAGTTAACTGAGTAAATATAACTACTATATAGTTGGCCCCACCTTGCTTGGTTTAATTGATCGACACTAGTAACCGCATTTATGTAATATACATCACTTTGGGATACTTGACGCAATTTGATTTCGTCAGCCATTAGTCCAGAGTTTATATTCTTTTGCATTGTACGAAAATTTGCATAAACGCCAGTCATTGCAGTCACTGCGGCACTTGTACTTGAAAATACCTGCTCACTGGTGTATTTATTTACAGGATAATCAATACTAATTAATTTCTTGCAACCGAATTGCATATAAATAGCAATTAAAATTAATACAAGGTGCAATCTTAGTGTAGATCTGAGATTGAAATATTTTGTTCTCATAATTATTTAATTTAAAGTCCTATTGAAATTCCAGCAGTTACAACGCGTGGTGGCGCGAGAGTAAGAGGATCTTGCGTTTCTGGATCTGCACCTTTATATTTTGTAAATGTTAATAAATTCTGCCCCTGTAGATAAAATCTAAGCGTTTGAATATGCAGCTTTTTGAGGGGGGGGGCTGGTAAAGCGTATGAGAGAGAGACATTTTTAATTCTTAAAAACGATGCATCAACCCAGGCAGCATCACTTTGGGAAGCCATTATCCAATTTGAAACATTACCAAAGCCACTGGTAAACTTTGCAAATACAGCATTATCACCTTGTTGAACCCAGCGTTGATCGAAAATAGACAATGGAATATTTCCTATTCCGTTATCGAGTAATAATCCAGGCGAGAGAAAGGAAGTACTAAATAAATAGTTCCTACCCATTTGTTTTGTAAATTGAGTAAAGATATCTAAAGTGAATCCTTTATAGATAAATTGATTAGAAACACCTCCAGTAAAGTCAGGTCTAGTTGTAATCTGTCTGGCATATCTGTTTGCAAACCCGTCGGTGTTAGTATTTCCATGATCATCAGCAAATAAATACAGACCAGTAGATGGATCAACCCCTCGGAACTCTGCAACCGGAATAATCCCACTGAAAGGTTTTCCTATTGGACTAATTTCTTTTCCATTTTGATCATATCCATAGATAAAAGGATAACCTTGATATCCGTCTGCCAGAGATAGCAGTTTATTTTTAGTTGCTAGACTTATATTTCCCAATATACTCCAACCAAAATCTTTGGTAGTTGCCACTTTTGCGACCAGGGTAAATTCAGCACCACTATTTTGTATCTTTGCGTCTTGATTCAAAATAATTCCACCAAGACTTCCCCCACCAGCGGTTGCCGGTAAGCTAAAGCTACCAAGTTGATCCCCTGATCTATTCCGAAAAAAAGAAGCGGTAAGCAATAGCCGATCTTTGAAGAACCCAAGATCTAGAGCTAACTCAGCCTTTCTAGTACTTTCCCAATGGTAGTCTGGATTCGCCGCTCCACTGGACTGAATTGTTGCTATATCCTGGTACCTTCCGAAAGGAGGGCTAATTGCTCCCCAAAGTTCTACGTATCCATAATCCTTTATGTTATCATTTCCTGTTACTCCATAACTAAAGCGTAGCTTGCCAAAGCTGATCCACGGAAAAAGCTTTTGCATTTCTAACTCATTGGTAAAGACCCATGCTGCCCCAACAGAGCCGAAGTTACCAAATTGATATCCCGGTCCAAACCTACTACTACCATCCCTCCTGAAATTCAAATTTAGAATGTATTTATCTGTCCAGTTGTAGGTTAGACGAGAAAAAAGGCCTGCATATTTATACTCATTATTGTTGTTAGCAGAATAGTAGTTCCTTGCTAAGGATAAGTCTTTTAGACTAAGATCGGAAGTATACCCGTTTGCATTAAGATATTGGAGTTCAGATTCATTATATTGTAAACTCATTCCCAATATTGCATCGAGACGACCTTTCCCAATATGGTTATTATACGAAAGTTGCGGTTCAACACTCCATGAACTTGACGAATTATTATTCCGGGTTGCTTGTGCGGTCATGAAACTCAAAGTTGCTGGATCCATAGAGGCCAGTGACTGAGGCTGATAACTCTTAAGCTGTAACAGCGAAAAGCCCAAGGTTGATTTAAATTGGATACTTGGCGAAAAACGATAACTTATATCGGCACTGGTTGTTATTGTGTTTGTATTACTTGAAATGATATTCGATAAGCTGGCGTAAGGATTCGTCCAAGTAGCGAATCCCGATAGTGGATTGGGTTCCCAATTCAATTCACCATTTGGCTTATAAATCATAGGGGCATTTGGTGGCAAAAAAATCCCTGCACTCGTCAAGTCAGTGGAGCTTGAGCTGTTGGACGTATAATTAGCAGTCAAAGAAGCTCTAAACTTTTCGTTCGGTGACACTCCTGTTAAGCTAAAATGCCCAGATCCGCTTTGATCTTTTGCACTGCCCAAAAACATTGAGGTTTGACCGTTGTAGGTACCACCTAATGTATATTGTAAGGTTTGTGTTCCGCCGGATAAACTAACTTGTACAGAAGTAAACTGTCCATTTCCACCCCCTAATTCGTTTTGCCAATCTGTATAGCGATTTTGATCCCAAACAGTCAAATCATAATTACCAGGTTCAGGAGCTGTTGGTAAAGTCAAACCATCATTCTTAAACGCCTCTTTTCTCATCTGAAGATATTGCTGGGTGTTTAATAGTGGAAGTTTTTTATTTGAACGCTGTGAAATTCCAGTGAACATATTGACGTCAACCTTTGTTGCTCCAACATTCCCCTTCTTAGTAGTAATCAAAATTACACCATTTGCACCTCTGCTTCCATAAATTGCTGTTGCATCAGCATCTTTAAGAACATCAATTGAAGCTATGTCAGAGGGATTAATAAACCTTAATGCAGAAAGATTTGCTGTTCCGAAACTGGTACCTCCTGGTATATTATTTGAAAAAGGTATACCATCAATAACAATTAGAGGTTGGGTGTATTCACCACTTAAACTATTTTGCCCTCTAATTTGGAGCTTAACCGGAGCGCCCGGTATTCCACTCGTTGGCGTTATAATTAGTCCAGGAACTCTCCCTTGCAGAGCAAATAGAGGATTGTCAATCGGTTGCTTAGCTATTTCCTCAGCTTTGACCGTAGTTATATTTGAAGTACTAGTCCGCCTGGAAGTGGTACCAGAAAACATCACTTGTACTTCGTCTAATTTGTTATCACTTAGCTCCATTCGAACTGGAGCTATGTATTCTTTTGCAATAATTTCTACTTTTTTATACCCAATAAAAGTAACTTCGAGAATTGCGCCTTCGGCGACATTTTTAAGATAAAATTCCCCTCGAAAGTCTGTTAAGGTGGTTCCTTTCCCATTTTTCACTCTCACATTAGCGCCAGAAAGAGGCGATAATTTTTCGTCTAATATCACTCCCCTAACTCCTATAGCAGTAAAATATTGCGTTATGCGATCAACAATTGAAGACTCATTTTTTTCTTTTCGTTTGACCATTACAGTTTTATCTTTCACTTCGTATACAAGCGGTTGCCCTTCAAAGGCCACTTTGAGGGCATTTTCAATGGTAACATTGTCTAATTCAATGGTTACTGGCTTTAGGTTTTTAAAATCCAAGCTGGAATAAACGAAGTCATAGCCGCTTTGTATGCTGATGGATTTTAATAGTTTTTGTAAAGGGGCGTTGGTTTCTTTTAAGGTGATTTGTGCATTGGTTGATGCGCTCACCTGTAATAGGAATACCGTTATTATGAGTATGGTTAGTTTCATAATCCGCAAAATTTGCCGGGATTTTCCAAATAATGGGGCAATCCCAAAATCTTCAATAATTTTCATTATTTTTGGTTGTTTGGTTAGTTGGTTGTTGTTGACTCAAAACTTTAATGACGGTTGACCAGACATAAAGCGGGAGTAGGTCGAAGCACTCCCGTTTTCTTTTTTGGTACCGTTTTGTGGTATAGCTACTTCATAACGGTGACCCTCCTCCCCTCGATTTTGAAATGGATGTTTTGTGTGTAACTGATTTTATCAAGGATTTTAGAGATGTTGTCGTAACGGCTTATTGAGCCGGTAAATGGTATTTCTTTAACGTTTTCGCCATCATAGATGACTTCGACGTTGTACCATCTTGAGAGTTTTTGCATGATGCTTTCTATGCTTTCATCATCGAATACGAATTTGCCGTTTTTCCACGCGATGGCATCGCTGGTAATCACTTCGCTAACTTTTAATTCTCCTTTGTCGTTTAGAATAGCTTGCTCACCAGGTTTTAAGGTTTTTTCGGTTCCTTTATTTATTGTTGAGCTAATTTTGACCGATCCTTCTAGTAAGGTTGTTTTAGCAGCTTTTTCGTCTTTGTAGTTATTGATATTAAAATGTGTTCCTAATACGGTAATCTCTTGATTGCCCGATGCTACGATGAAAGGGTGTGTTTTGTCTTTTGCAATTTCAAAGTAGGCTTCGCCGTCCAGTTGAACTTTACGCTGGTTCAGTGATGTGAATTTTGCGGGGTATGTTAGTGTGGAGGCGGCGTTTAGCCATACTTTACTACCATCTGGAAGGACGACTTGGTATGTTTCTCCTTTGGCTGTGTTAAGTGTATTTGTTATGTTTTGTGATGCTTGTGTTTGATCGTTGATTTGGTAGATAAGTTCGCCCGTAGCTGTTTTGGTGATGGTTACGCCGGATTCATTGGCGAGCTCTCCGTTTGCGGCGTTGGTCAATTGTATTTGTTTTCCACTGGCAAGTGTTAGGGTTGCGCCTTGTTTGCCTGGTGTGATGTCATTTGCAAAAGTGTTGGTTTGGTTTTGACTATTATCCAGTTTGTATTTATATAGATAAATGCCAACTACAATGATGGCTACTGCTGCTACCATACCGGTAATGATTGGCCATAGTGTTAATTTGCGGGCTGTGGCTTTGTTGCTAATGCCTGCAATATTGTTTTGTAGCTTTTGGTAATCGTGTTCGATTACTTTTTCTGATGCGGGTATTGGAAGTAACAGGATGCTGGTTTTTAGTTCAGTGATCTGCTCTTTGTATTCAGGATTTTCCTTTAACCAGTTTTCCCAGTAGGCTACATCTTCGCTGCTGTTCTGGAAACAGTAGTTGATGAAGCTTTGCTGGCTGGTGATTGTGATTAAGTCTAATTCCTTCATGTTTTTGGAGTGTTTAGACAATAGAGCAAAGTCGGTTTAACTTTTTACCACGTTTTTCTTAACAAAAAGTTAACTTATTTTTTTGAGATGCTTTTTTGAAGGTTATTTTGTGCGATGTCCATTAAAAATATTGGCTTCTTAATACTCTATTGCGTGTTTTTGTAGTTTTTTTGGTGTTGGTGAATTTTATAAATATTTTTTTTGCTACTGAATGTTGTGTAGTTAGAATCGCACAAAAAAATAGATTAATGATAAAGTGGTAATTGCTGCGATTAGGCTGGCGACTTTATGATCGCCGATATACTTTCTTAAATTATTAATTGCCCTGAAGGTCAGGTTGTATGCTGTTCTTACGGAGATTTCATTGGCTGCTGCAATTTCTTCGTAAGATAGATTCAGGTAGAATTTTTCATAGATCATGCGGGCCTGGCTTACGGAGAGTTCATCGATGTATTGCTGCAGGACTTGCTTAACGTGTTCGTTGGTGTCTTTGATCATGAAGCGCTCGTCGATTGGTGGTTCGATTTGGCTTTCTTCAAGGATCTCGATTTCTTGGCTTTCTTCTGCGCTAAATTTTTGTTTTTTGAAAAGGAAGCGCAGGAACAGGGTGACTAGGTAATTGTGGTGGTCTCGTATGTTTGTAAGTTTTTCCCTGTTTTCAAAGATGTAGAGGAAGAGGTCATTTACACAGTCGGCAATTCTTGGTGAAAGTGCGCCTTTTTTGATGCCGAGGTAAAAGAAGTATTTGTGATAGTGGGAATAGAGCTGATAATAGGCTGCTTCAGTTCCATCGCTGATGAAGCTGTTCCATTCTATTTTTAGGTCTGTTCCTCTTTTCACGTTTGGTTAGTTTTGTATTCCCAGTATTAATTTACGCAGAATTTTCGCCAATTATAAATATTTTATTCGAAGTGGTGAATTAGCTGATTTAGTGCTATTTCTTTCACCGCTAAGTGATAAATCAATTAGAAGCAATGGGGCATTTTTTGGTCTTAAAAAATTTACAGAAAAATTTTATTTGGTTAGCGTTCTGTTGGCTGATAAATCATTTTTCAGCTGATTTTTCTAAATGATCTCTTTTAGGGGGAAGTCGAAAAGATCCCAGTGGGAAGGACTTCACCGCTTTTGCTTGAGGTACCGCTAAGAACCAACGAGCTCTAAAGAGCTTGCTTGACCACAAAAGACAAAGTGAAGCCCTTCCCACTGGAATATTAAGTCCGCGAAGATATAAAATCCTCGGGAAAGGCATAACTCACTTATCTTCCTGTGATCAAATTAGCGGTTTTCAAACAGGAGATTTCTTTAGCTTTTTACAGCTTACTTTTTCATTATAGAACAAAGATAAAACATTTTATGTACTATTAGTACATATTTATGAATTATAAGTTCTTAATAATGTATTTACAATTCTTCATTATCGAATTTCGTCTCTATATAACTATCATGGGGAATTGGAAACATTTAGATATCGAGCCAGAAAGAGATCTTATCTCTATCGGAGCATTGTTTGAGCTTGGAAAGGTCAAGCGTATGTACGATATCATTGCGCTTTCTCCCACCAGGGTAATTAATATACTGGGGATCAATCATGAGCGTTACACGATAAAGTTGACCAATCCAGAGAAATTTTCTGTTTCTGAAATATTAAGAATGGCCTTTGTTTTTAATGTTGATCCCAATTTCATTTTCGAGGTCATTCAAAACGAGACCGAGAAAACGATCCTTGAAAAAATTGAAAAGCAGCGAAAAAAGTTAAAGTAATTTTATCCTAACTGAAATCTTCACATATTAAAACTCCAGTCTCTCAGTATTCTTAGGCTCAAATACATTTGTATATTAGCAACTATTAATTCTTTACATAATGCTTTCAAAACTGAACAACTATGCAATTCTATAAAAAAGGATTCAAAGAACCTTTAACAATTAAAAATATTTACCCATGTATAGCTTTTGTTAAAGATAGTTGGGATGATGATGGATTTACAATTTTATTTGATGCGTTTTATTATACTAGCTATAGTGATTTTAAACCGGTCGGAAGAATAAAGATTTTGGATCGAAACACTAAATCTACATTACTAAATGAAAGCTTTGAATATTTAAACCAAGATCAATGTTCGCTTGGTCAAAATTTAGAATTTTACGAAACTTTAAAACGCCTAGTTCCTAATGGTTTCATAGAAATATTGGAATGTCTCAATGACATTGCCTGGACTGGTGGACTTGCATTTGATTTCCAGGATGTAGATGGCTACAACAATGCTTTGTTGAGATTTACCTCTGCCCAAAGGGCTTTTCAAGAGGCGAGATCCATGTTGATTAATGACGTTAGAAAAGTACACGAGAACTTAAATTTTACCTATAGAACACTTCTTTCAGGGGCTGAAGCAGAGCACGAGGCACATTTTAATTTCATTAAGAGCGATGACCTTCCCTATCGAATTAATGTAATTATTGGTAAGAATGGCACTGGAAAGACCCAATACCTTGGAAGGATGATCGACGATATTAGCGGATCTAGGAAGGTCCAACGTCTCCCGTTTTCACCTTATATCCCTTTATTTAATAAATTCATAACAATTTCGTATAGTTTATTCGATGATTTTCCAAAACCACCTGAAACAACCGTTTTCAATTATAAATTTATTGGACTACGAGGAGAGAACGATATCGTAATAAGTGATCAACATTTAGCACTCAAATTACAGGAAGCGCTTTTAAAGATCGTGGAGTTAGATCGATCTGAAGAGTGGTATGACATTTTGAATCGAATCATACCACTACAAAGTCTACAATTGAACTCAGGAAACGAATTAACTAACTCATGGATTAAGGAATTTCATTACTTCCGAAGAGAAAGAAGGCTAAGTTCCGGACAAAGCATATTGTTTTTTGTACTGACTGAACTTATAGCTCATATTACAGAAGAAAGCCTCGTAATATTTGATGAACCTGAAACTCACCTTCACCCAAGTGCAATCGCACAACTGATCAAAAGTTTTTCTGAAATACTAGAAGCTTACAAGTCTTTTGCCATTATATCAACGCATTCACCAATCATTATCCAAGATGTACCAGCTAAATACATAAACGTATTCGATCGAATTGATAACACCCCTATAGTAAGGAAATTACATTTGGAAAGTTTTGGAGAAAATATCTCTGTTTTGACAGATAGTGTTTTTCAGACGGTGGATGTAAAAGAACTTTACAAAACGCAATTTGAAAAACTCATCAATCAGCAGCTTATGTCAGAGGATCAAATAAATGCCTTATTTGATAACAAATTAAGTTTTAACGCAATGCTTTATCTGACCTCATTATTTCAAAATAATTCGAATGAAGAATCTTAGGCCACTAGCGTGTGTTGAGATAGATGAATATGATTTAATTTCGGCTCCAAAAGCAAATTATGCTGAGCTATTGAGATTAAAACCAAGTGTCTCAATTCATTATGATACCTATCTTAATAATTTCCCAACAATTCAGGGGATCGGAGCAAACCCATATAATAACGATGATTCCAATCACCTGAGAACATGTTATACTGGCAAAACCATAGCCCGAGGTAAATTATTAAAAAGAATTGTAGAAAATCAAACTGTAGAATTCCAACACTTCTGTGCATATTGCCTAAGCCATACAAGGTATACTATTGATCATTACATCCCGAAAGAAGATCATCCAGCTTATAGTATAATGCCAAGAAACTTATTGCCTTGTTGCGCACGATGTAACGGTATTAAAGGACAAACCTGGCTTGATAATGGTGAACGTGTTTTTATACATTTTTACAATGATATTCTGCCTAACCTTGTATTTATACAAGGGCATTTAAGTTATTTTCGAAATTTACCGACAATTATTTTCACACTTCAGCAACCCGCCGGACTTGCTAACGATCATTTCAGATTAATAAGTGAGCATTTTACTCGATTAGGATTATTACAATTGTACAAAAACGGTATCAATTTATTGATTTCAGATATTAAACATGATGTAAACAATGTTAGAGCAATGGGTATGGAGCCAACAGTTGAGCAAATAAAAAGCCTTTTGGTGCAGAAATCCACAAATTTCAAAAATGGTTACGGTCCAAATTTTTGGAAAGCCATTGCCATTGATCTACTTGCTAATTCAATTCGGTTTTTGGGAAGTTTGTAAGCACCATATTTCGATTTAAACAGAAAAACCGGAAACCCGTCAGAAGACAGGTACCGGTTTTAATTAACGCTCTCATGGACTAAGGTAGAAAATATTTATTTGGTTGGATGAGTTGGTGGGTTTTATTTGAGCCTTTTTTGAATTATCCCCTTTTTGGGTGAGGGGGTATTTGTTCGTTTTCCTACTATTGTGGGATTTTTTTTGATGTTTTTGTATCACAGTTTTGTGTTGATGGTAATGGTGCCATCCATTAATCTGCTATTGTGAATAATCAAAAAATTTATGAGGAGCTGTTTAGGCAGTTTGTTTTTGCGCTTAGTGGCGTTTCTGTTGTTGGGTTAAATCCTGTTCAGGTTTTATCTGCTTATCTTTCTTTGATCCGCGAGCATTTGGGTGTGCTTAGGGATAGGGTGTTGTCGCTTGGTTTTTCTTCTGGGAGTGAGGAGCTTTGGTTTTTTAAGCATTTGAAGCCCAAATTTTTGGCGGAGAAGATTTTTAGGTTTGAGGTGCATGGAATTGAGATGGGTAGGCCTGTGGGCACGGTGGATATGGTGAGGGATTTTTTATCAGATGAGCTTAGGCTTGTGCACCGTTTTTTTCAGCAGTATGCTTTTTTATATCAGTATTACCGTTCGGGTGCGGTGGAGTTGGATGGGTTGTATTTTGTTCGTGGAGCGGAGCTTCCTGTGGGGATGGTGGTGGATGTGGTTGATGCTGATGCTGGGTTTTCTACGGCTATGGATTATTTGTTTGCGAAGTTTATTGCTTTTGAGCGGCTCCAGGTGTATTTGGTGGAGAAGATGGAGCATCCTTTTGCTTTGGTGCATGATGGGCCTGGCGCGGGTAGGAAGGTTAGGCCGCTTCGCTGGACGGGTGATTCGATTAATGCGGTGGAGCTGGGTTTTGCGTTGCATGATACGGGGCAGTTGAATGATGGTAAGGCTACTTTAACGGAAATTTTTGAGTGGATGGCGGATGCGCTGAACATCGTGGTGAAGAAACCGCATCGGAGGTTTGATGAGATTGAGGGGCGTAAGATTATTTCTAAGACTGATTTTACGGATAGGATGCGGATGTCGATTTTAAATAGGATTGATAGGAAAAATGAATATGATCCGGAAAAGGAGCGGCTTCGTTTGGCCAGGTCAGAGCGCAAAAGGATTGCATCTGAAAAGAAATCCGGATCAAATGGAACCGGTAGCGAGAGAGGAAATTGATTTTACTGGTTTGTCCGTTTATAATAATCCATTACCTGGCCCGTCGGGTAATGGATTTTCTTGTGCGGTTATTTTGACTGCTTTAATTGGGTTGCGGTTTGATGTTACCTTTTATGAAAATTTATTAACAATCCTGCATTAGATTAGAAAAGGGAGTATTTTAGTGCTGGACAATGAACGAAATACCTAAACGGCTCTCTCCTTCCAAGGAAACGTTGAACCTGCTTTTTGCACGTTCAGGGAATTGCTGTGCTTTTCCGGGCTGTGCTCATCCGTTGATTGATGAGGAGGATCAGTTTATTGCCCAGGTTTGCCATATCGAGGCGGCGCTGCCTGGTGGGGAACGCTATAACGAGGAGTCGGACAATGAGTCCAGGAGAAAGCCGGAAAACCTTCTGCTGCTGTGTTACCAGCACCATATTAAAACCAATAACATTGACCGTTATCCGGCTACGGAGCTGCGCAAGATAAAATCAGAGCATGAGGCACAGTTTCAGTCTGGGGCTGATCGGGTGGTACCAACTTTTGAATTTATTGAAAGGGTGTATTATGGCGAATTGCAGAAAATTACCGATCAACTCTCCAGGCTGGGAAACCAGATGGATTCCATCAAAAGTGATACTGCGGAAATCCGTGAGGATACCAAGACAATACTGGCGGCGGTAAATGAGCAGATTGCTATCTCTTCTGGTTCTGGCGGTACTACTGTTGCCGGATCAGGCATATATATACCGCAAATGGATGCGGCGATGACCCTTCGATCTTCTTATCGCCACGACCTGGCCATAGAGGGGCTTAAGGCTTTGAAAGATGGCCATTGGCAAGATCTTAGTGCTTTGGAGCGGTATAAACTGCTGGCTAATCTGGGTATCTGTTATTTTGAGCTTGGGGAATATGAAAAGGCTGCCAGGTACTATCTGGATGCTTTTGAATTCCAGCCGGAACGTTTGCGTGCTATAACGCTTGCTGCCTCGGCCCATGTAATTTTGGGTAGTTTTGATATTGCGGCTGAATTGGCAAGAAAGGCGCTGGTTATGGAACCGGGGAATGCCGATGCTTATAATACACTGATTGTGGCTGAGGGCGGGAAATTGGATCTGCCTTCACTGATTGCACTGGTTCCTCTGGCTTACCGGGATCAGGTGGATGTGGCCCTGGCGATATCCAATGAGGCCCGTAAAAAGGGAATGCTTGAAGAGGCTATCAATTGGGCAGAAAGGGGAATAGGGTTCGCAGGGATTAAAAATGTGTTGCAGGGGAAGGCTTATCTGGCTACACTGATCTATGATTCAATCAATTACCCTTTTGATGTGTACAACCGGCAGGTTTCCAGGGATATGCTCAATAAAGCTAAGTACGTGGTTGAACTGCTGGATACGGTATGGGCAGAAGTAAAGGGAACGTTGCTTGCGCCTATAAATACCTACTGGCTGTCCTGCCGCGGGCAGGCTAAAAGGATAATGGGGAATTTCAAGGGTTATTATGCGGATATGCTGGAATGTGTAGAATGTAATCCGAGTCTTCAGAATTTGCATAACCTGGCTTACGCGGGGATTGCAGTGGAAGAATTTGACAGGGCGTATACATGTACCGTGGAAATGGAAAAGTTTGCTGTTGGGGAGGAACGCGGCCAGGTCCAGATGGTCAGGGCGGAGATACTTTATTTTACCGAGCACTATACAGAAGCCATAGGATTATTGGAATCGGTGACCAAAGAAGTTATTCCCGATAGCCTGATGGTGGAAATGCAGGTTTTGTTGGTTGCGGCCTATAAGCTTGGTGGATTTCTGGAAAAGGCTCTTGTTTTGAATGACAACCTGATCCTACGCTATCCGGATGCCATCCGGCCTTATCTGGAGCGGGCTTTGGATGAGCGGAGGGCCGGCCGGCCGGATAAGGAGCTGGAAGCGTTGGAACTGGCACTGTCCCATGTCAATGCGGAAAGCTCGCTGCTGGATATAAAAACGCTTGCAGCACATTTTTTCCGAACAGGTAAGTTTGCTGAAGCTATACCTTTGTATGAACGCATTGCTGATGTAAAGATCTATGGGCCACTGACTAAAAATTTACTGGAAACTTATTTTAGGGCCGGAGAATCGAAAAAGGTGCTGAATGCCTGTATAGATCTGATTTCAAGGTATGGGCCTTCTTATGAGCTTAGTTATATGCTGACCGATACCTATCTTTTGATCAATGATACCCAGGCAGCGATTCAGACCTGTCTGAACCACTTGGAGGTTTACCCTGATGATCAGCGTGTTGCAGCAAAACTTTTGCAGGTTTATGAGCGGATCAATTACTTTGATGCGATCAAAAAGATTTTGGCAAAATTTGATCGTATTGACAGGACGCTTCCGACTGCGGTACAGTTCAAAATTGCTGAACTTTTTTTAGTTGCAGGGCTGCCAGAGCAGTTTTATGACCAGTCCTTAATCTGCTGGAAAAGGCATTACGGGCAGAAGGAATGCCATGAATATTTTATCTTCAATTCGGTTACTGCATTAAGGCTTGCGGGTGAACTGACTGATCCGCAGCTTGTGCAGGATGAGGTGGCGGTGGGATTAGTGGATGATGAGGGTAAAAAGCTTACTTTTTTCATTACCGAATCAGGTAAAGCAGGGATACAAGAAGAAATCGCGGCAAAAGATCCGATAGGAAAAGCTCTTGCTGGCAAAGCTGTAGATGATGAAGTTAATATTTCGGGACGCAGGTACAGAATAACTGAAATTCTGCATGCTTTTAATTTTGCAAAAAGGGAAAGTTACCGCTTGATGCAGGAGAAGTTTATTGACAGCAACAGCTTACGGGTATTGAAAAAACATGATTCTGATGATCCCAAAGTGGCTTTCCGGGAGCTGTATGCTATTTTGGATGCGGACGGCAAGCAAAGGCAGGTGGTGGAGAATATGTATAAGAAAACTCCGTTACCGCTTGGCGCAATTGCGCGAGGACAGGGGGAAAATCCGATAAAGACCTGGAATAGTTACATTGCCTGGGACTCTCCGGGTATTCCGGTGATGAACGGGCAAAATGAGGTGGAAGTTGCCCTTAAAAAACTTGCGGAAAACAGCCCGATTATTATTGATGCGATTACGCTTAATTCGGTTGCTTCAATTGGCCTGCTTTCAGAGCTGGCGGCTATGGAAAATCCTTTGACCGTTTCCCAATCTTCCCTTAACGTGTTCCACAGCCTGATCAGAGAATTTGAGACCAGTAAGGGCGGTTTTACCACGATGGGCAAACGGAACGGGCAATATGTGCGCAGTGAACTTAGTGCCCAGGATATTACGCAGTACCTTGACTTTATAAAGAACCTGGTTAGCTGGATTGAGCAGCATTGTGAGGTGTTGCCATGCCGGCCAGCGCTTGATATGTCTGCTCAGGAAAAGCTGGAACTGGATGATTTATATGGCGAAAGTTTTGCCGAAACCCTGTTGATTGCCGGAAGTTCTGATTACCTGCTGTACAGCGAGGAATGGACTTTCCGCAGCATGGCTTATCAATTTTACCATACTGATGGTTTTAACAGTTTTATGCTATGCCAGTATTTGGTAAAGAAAGAGGTGATTTCCATGGAGCGTTTTCATGATGCGTTGAAAAAGATGATTGGCATGAACTATCAGGGGATTCCGGTCAACAGCAGTATTCTGATTTCACTGCTTGAAAAAACAGCAGATCCATTACACCCTACCTTTCAGACTGCTATCAAGGGGCTTGCCTCTGACCTGACCGGTTTTAGTCATGCGCAGGCGACCTGTTTGTTATTTTACCATGATATCATCAGAAGCGAGGTTCTCAGTAGCAAACTGCAAACAGATCATTCATTTTTTTCTAAGGTTGTCCTCACTACGCTTCAGGTGCTGTTCAGTTGTTACTCTACTGCTGAACAGGTCAATAATTCTCTGGTAGAGGCCTGTAATACGATTTTCAGACCAGAACATCCGCTGACGATAAAGATTTTGAACCTGATTGGGGAAGCTTTCAAACGTTCTGAGAAAAAATAATACTTTTTTTCAGCCTACCAGTCCAGTTAGCTATTCAAATTCCATATCGGAAACATCATCACTAAAACCGCCAAACAATCCGGGATCAAGCTTTCTTTGAATCCGGCTGATTTCAACAGTTTCCCCTTCTTCACGCTCATCTTCGACAAAGGTTCCCTTTCTCTCGATATTGTATTTTGGGATAATTGAAATTACCAGTTCTCCTTCATCTTCGAAATCCCGGGATAACAGTTTCCATTTGAGCAATACCTCTCCTATTTTGCCCATAGTGGGTTTAACGTAAATTCCTTTGGTAGTAAAGCCATCCGAGGGAACCAGCACGGAATTATAAGGATCAATCAATAGAGATCTGTTACAATTGCTGTAGGCTTTAACATTGGATTTAAATGTCTTGAAATTCAGCACAGTTGATTCCTCGGTTCCAACAGAGTCAAATTCGCCTTCGAATTCCAGCTCGATTTTAAAGTCTTCGATTGTTTTTTTGCCTGTATTCCTGACCTTCAGATCAAACCAGCAATATTGCTCCCAATCTCCGGTACGATCAAAAAACTGGGTGTAGAGCGGTCCTTTAAGTATAGCTGGCCGCTGCTCCCTGATTGTGTTAAGGGTGAAGGCTTCACTGCTATATACTTTTTGAGTAATTATTTTTTTGAATTTCGGGTTAACTTCCAAAGTAGTACTCCCCTCAGCAAAAGTTACACTGATTCCGCTCTGACGGTAGTGGTTTTCGTGCTTTAGGTACCAGTCGTTCACTTTTGGAAACTCGGGAATCTTGCGTTCGAAAAAGTCCCAAAAGCAAATCTGTATCGAAAACAGTTTGTTGGCCACATTTTCTACACTTTTGATCCGGACGTATTCTTCTATTTTTTGGTCCTTTGGTAAGGAAGTGGCAATCACGAGTTTGTTCAGCTGTGGTTGAAAATGAACGGCTTTATCGATTTCAGCTTGTATATCTGAGGTGGTAATCCTGTTGGGTGATCCGTCTATCAGGTTGAGCTTTTTGTTTTTGCACTGGATGCCGTTATATTTTGCACCGCCATCTACCGCGCCATAAATATCTACACCCTGCTGCCCCTGTGCATTGTCAGAATTAAATTCAATTTCGTGGGGAATTCCCCAGATTTCTCCCCAGAGTTTGAGGCATAAGGTTTCAAAATCCTGCCAGTTTTTTGGAGGATGGATATTGGTTGGTGATATCATATTTTATTGGCGAGCTCAAATATACTAAACCACCACATTAAAAACACTTCCAAAAGGCGCCCTTTTAATTCAGGTGGTATTGGGTGAGCTATTACAATCGATCCGATGATATTTTGGAGCATCTGCCCTAAATGGGTGATGGTTTATTTGCTGTATTTCCTACTATCGTGTGATTTGCCGGTTCGGTTTTGTATCACAGTTTTGTGCCGGCAGCAATGGTGCTGCCGGACAATCTGATCTATTGTGAACAAACATGAAATTTATTTTGGCCTGGTGCCGCTTTTGCTCTTGGTGCTGCTTTGTGCGGTGATTTCTTTATCGGCTGCCGCCCAGCCGCCTGCTGAGGATTATTTTTATTTACCCGGCGTGGTTATTTCTTTGGGATAAGTTGATCAAATATTAGGGTATCCCCTATTTACTCCCCCTTTCAGGCTTTTATGGTTTGCCAGTTTTGCTGCTGATTCCAGTGGTAATGGTGCTGCTGGTTAAAGCGAAATACGATGTTAAAATCTTTTTCATGGCCGGAATTTTTACTGGCCAGCATTATTTTGAGTTTGGTGTGGTGGGCGGGTGTGTGGCTGCTGTGTTACCGGAAAAGGGGTAAAACTGCCGGGCCTTTGCCGCACAGCTGGGAAGATGAGGTGGAGGAATTTTCGGATGAAGTGATGGGCAGGCCTGCTGTGGAACAGGGTGTTCAGGTGCTGGAGGCCGGGCAGTTTTCTTTTGCTGAGCGTGGTGCGGATGAGGGCGGGGATCATGGCGGGGCGGATAAGGTTTCCAGGCTGGGTGATCTGGCTGATGTGCAGCAGGAGATCCGTGAGGTGTGCGGGATTCTGACGGCAGAGGACGGAACCAAGGAGGACTTTTTTACGCTGTTTGAAATGATCCGCTCTAAATATCCAAGGATTGCCGAGTCTGGTTCGCTGGATGCGCTGAACGGGTTTATCCGGGAGCATGTGCCTTTTGCGCTGAGTGAGCAGGAGCTGGAAAGTCTCTGGCTGTAGGCCTGCCTGGTTTTTGATTTATTGAAGCGGGCTGGATTTCCATCCGATGGGACTGGTGGCATGGGGCCGCTGATCTGGAAAATCAAGCTGTTTTTATGAAGAAAAAATTAGGTGGTGCTATTGGTGAAAGAAGAATGCTGACTGGCCGTTTTTGGCTGCTGGCTATGGTGTTGAACGTTTTTGCGGTGCTGAATGCGGTGGTGGTCAAGGCGCAGAGTGGTGAGGCGGGGATAAATGAGGCAACCAATCAGGTGGCGGGTTATTTTGATGCAGGCTGTAACCTGGTGTATGCGATCTGCGCGGTGGTGGGATTGATCGGCGCGGTAAAGGTGTTCAACAAGTGGAATGCAGGTGAACCGGATACCAATAAGGTGGCTGCTGCCTGGTTTGGTTCCTGTGTGTTTGCGGTGATTGTGGCCACGGTGCTGAAGTCATTCT
The DNA here is from genome assembly GCF_001442625.1 of Pedobacter ginsenosidimutans. Taxonomy (GTDB): domain Bacteria; phylum Bacteroidota; class Bacteroidia; order Sphingobacteriales; family Sphingobacteriaceae; genus Pedobacter; species Pedobacter ginsenosidimutans. The sequence continues at coordinate 50,576 of NZ_LMZQ01000006.1, forward strand.
TTGGGGTTTAGGTTTAGTATTTAATGCTGGTGGCTGGCCGGATTGTTTGGTTTTGGTTCGGATCTGGTCGGCCCCAGCTTTAATTGATGTTTTATGGGTATTGTATATCAGATTAATAAAGGAGTTGGAAAGCCTATTGAGTTTCGGGGTCTACAGGGTCAGTATATTGCTTATCTGGCTGTGGGTTTGGTGGTATTGCTGCTGCTTTTTACCGGGCTGTATCTATTGGGTACGCCGCTGGTGGCGCTTTTGCCGCTGGTGATGGGGCTGGGTGCTGCGCTGTTTTTTGGGGTATTTGCTTTGTCCAAACGCTTTGGGGTGCATGGGCTGGCTAAGTTTATGGCCAGACGCGGGATTCCTGTTTACCTGAAGTTTTCTTCGCGCAGGGTATTTACCGGGCTTCGGGTTTTACAGGGAAATAAGGAAAGGCAGGCCAGGCGATGATGGAGATCGAAAAAATTATGCCTATCTGGAAAGTGGAAAATGGCGCGATGCTGTCGATGGCGGGCGATGTGACGATTGCCTATTCGTTGCGTTTACCGGAGATTGGGACCAGCTCGGCCAAGGATTTTGAGGGGCTGCACCAAGCTATTGTAAAAGCGATGGGTGTGCTGCAGCCGGGAACGGTGCTGCATAAGGCAGATTGGTTTGTCAGGCGGTCGGTCGGTTTGAATGAGGTTAAAAGGCAAGATTCGCTTGCTGGCGCGGGTGAGCGGGAATTTGCAGGCCGGAGTTTTCTGGATCATGAGTGTTTTATCTTTTTAACCAGGAAACCTGCCGCAAGGAAGCTGTCATCATCGGCGTACTCGAATATCCTGCGCAAATCTATTGCCCCTGCCAGTGTGGCTGATGAAAAACTGTTGTCCGGGTTTTTAGCTTCCTGCGGGCAGTTTGAGCGGATTTTATTGGATAGTGGTATGCTCGGCCTTTCGCGTTTGGGTGATGATGCGCTTTCTGGTACTGCTGGCAGCGCTGGTGTGATTGAAAAGTATTGCTTTTTATTGGGACGCGGGCAGCGGCCAGTGATCCGCGATGTGCACCTGCAGGATGAGATCCGGGTGGGAAGGGCCAGGTGTGAGCTGTATACACTGGCTGATGTGGTGCACCTGCCAGCACTGTGCGGATCAAGGCTGACTTATGAGCCCTATTCTACTGACCGCACTTCCTATAGCATTGGTTTTGCTACGCCATTGGGGATGTTATTGGACTGTAACCATGTGTATTCGCAGTATGTTTTTATCGGCGATGGCAGAAAAACAATCCGTGAACTGGAGGCAAAGAAATTGCGTTTGCAGTCGCTTTCAGGTTATTCCAGAGAGAATGCGGTTTCCAGGGATGCGGTAAATGACTTTTTAAATGAGGCGGTATCTACAGGCAAGCTTCCGGTTCGGGCGCATTTTAATGTGCTGTGCTGGTCGGAAGATCCTTTGGAGTTTTCGGATCTGCGCAACAAGGTGGGTTCTGCTATGGCGCGGATTGGCGCAGAATGTAAGCAGGAGACGGACGGTGCGGCGCAGATCTGGTTTTCCGGTATGCCGGGCAATGCGGCAGATTTTCCGATGAATGACAGCTTTGATACGTTTGCAGAGCAGGCAGCCTGTTTTTTTAATATGGAATCGGGTGTACGCTGCGATGGATCAGGGCTTCGTTTGGGTGACAGGCTTTCTGGCAGGCCCATTTTTTTGGACCTGTTTCAAGGGCCGATGAAGTCTGGAAGGATTACGAATCGTAATCTTTTTGTCTGCGGAAGTTCGGGTGCCGGAAAGTCGCTTGCGATGAACCATTTGCTGCGCTCGCTTTACGATGAGGGCGCGCACTGCGTGACGGTGGATGTGGGTGGCAGTTATCGGGGATTATGTGATCTGCTGGGCGGTTATTACTTTTCTTATACCGAGGCGAACCCGATCAGGTTCAATCCTTTCTATATCGGTGAGGGTGATGTGCTGGATATCGAAAAGAAAGAGAGTTTAAAGACGCTTTTACTTTCGCTGTGGAAGAAGGATGCCGATGATTATAACCGGGCGGAATACGTGGCGATCTCTACAGCTATAACGCTATACTATGAGTATTTAGCTGTTCATCCCGAGGTTTTCCCCTGCTTTAATTCCTTTTATGATTTCCTGATGCATGAGTACATGGAGGTAATGAAGGATGGCAAGGTGAAGGAAAAAGACTTTGACCTGGTGAATCTGCTGTATGTGCTTAACCCTTATTACAAGGGCGGGGAATTTGATTACCTGCTGAACGCTTCGGAGAACCTGGACCTGCTTAATGAGCGGTTTATAGTCTTTGAGCTGGACAATATCCGCGGGCATGAGATTCTGTTTCCGGTGGTGACGATCATCATTATGGAAATGTTTGTTTCCAAGATGCGCAAGCTGAAAGGGCTGCGTAAAATTCTGGCGATTGATGAGGCCTGGGTAGCCATTGCCAAGAGCGGCATGGCCCATTTTATCCGCTACCTGTATAAAACCGTGCGGAAGTTTAACGGAATTGCTGCGCTGATCACCCAGGAGGTGGATGATCTGATCTCCTCTCCTATTATCAAGGAAACGGTGATCAATCTCTCTGATACCAAGCTGCTGCTGGATATGCGCAAGTTTATGAACAAGTTCGATAAGCTTCAGGAAGTTTTGGGACTGTCGGATAAGGCGAAGACCTTGCTTTTATCGCTGAACAAGGATAATGCGAAAGGGGAAAATTACCGGGAGCTGATGCTGGATCAGGGCGGGCAGCACATGCAGGTGTACCGCAACCAGCTCTGTCTGGAGGAATATCTGGCTTATACCACTGAAGAATCTGAAAAAATGCAGGTAGAAGCTTTTGCAGCCTTACATGGTGGTATAGCTGCTGGAATAGCGGCGCTGGCGGCGGAGATCCGCTCTGGCAAAAGAAAACTTTAAATACTAAGCAATTAATTATGATGAAAAATCTTAGAGAAAAACAAGGTAAAAATAGGGACACTCAGATGCTGTCCTGGGCAGCAAGGATGTTGTACATAGGAGCTTTGGTCGCGCTGATCGTTCTGATCGGTATCCAGCAGTCCTGTAATTCTAGCAAACCATTTTCAGGAACCTATATCAATTCGGCGGGAAGTGAATTCAGTCTGGCCAATGATACGCTGGTTTTAGAGCAGGTCGAGGGAAATCAGTACCGGATCCACCGGATGACCGGCTACCGCCTGATTTCAGATTCAGGCCGTCTGGGCAGTTACCGGTGGGAGAAAGAAGAATGGTTTGCGGTCTATGACCCAGAACGTGAGATAATGAGCGAGAAACGGCATGGAAAGCAGATTTCTTTTACTGCTGACTGCTCGGTGATGACTGTTGGCAGAAGGGCGTACCAGAAAATTAATTAAAATGATGATGAGAAAGATGAAAAAAATAATGGAGGGGCTTAAGGTTTATATGGTGGTGCTACCTTTAAGTGCTACGGTACTGCTGACAGCTTTGCCTAAAGGGGCTTCGGCGCAGCTGGCTATAGCGGAAGTGATTAAGGCGGGCGTAAAAAAGGTGGTCAAGGCGGTGGATCTGAAAGTTCAGCGTCTGCAGAATGAAACGATCTGGCTGCAAAATGCGCAGAAGGTGATTGAAAACACTTTAAGCAAATTAAAGCTGGGGGAAATCTCGGACTGGACTGAAAGGCAGCGGAAGCTTTATGCGGAGTACTATGAGAGCCTGGTTAAAGTGAAATCGGTGATCTCGGCCTATAAAAAGATCCGTGATCTGATCTCTACCCAAAAGGCCATTGTACAGGAATACCAATGGGCGCTATCGCTGTTTAAAAAGGACAAGCATTTTTCACCTGACGAGATCCTGCGCATGGAAGAAATCTATACGGGCATTTTAAAGGAAAGTGTAAAAAACCTGGACCAGGTGTTTGTGGTAATCAATTCCTTTAAAACCCAGATGAGTGATGCGGCAAGAATGGAGCTGATTGAGCTTTCAGCAAAGGCAATAGAGGATAATTTCGATGATTTGAAGGCCTTTAACGATGAGCAGATCGCTTTGAGTCTCGGCCGCTCGAAGTCGGTATTTGAAACCAAACAATTAAAGGAGCTCTATGGGATCGATTAGTTTTTGTGTAGGGATCAGGTCTTTTAGAAAGGCACTGATACTGGGGATTGGTGTTCTTTTGCTGGTTGCGGCAGCTGCACCGAGATGCAGGGCGCAGACTTTTGCCGAATGGTTTAAGCAGAAAAAAACGCAGCAGAAATATTTGCTGGAGCAGATTGCAGCCTTGCAGGTCTATATCGGTTATGCCAAGAAAGGCTACGAACTGGTTGGATCTGGGATCGAAACGATCCGTGATATTTCAAGCGGCGAATTTGGCTTACATAATGCTTTTGTGACGGGTCTTAAAAAGGTGAGCCCGGCTATCCGGGATGATGTGCGGGTGGTGGAGATCCTGGCGATGCAGGTGGAGATTGTGGCGGGGTTTAGCAGGTTGAAGGGGCTTTCCGGCTTGCGGCCAGATCAGCTTTTGTACCTGGCCTCGGTATCGGGTAATCTGATGGTAGAATGTTACGGAGATTTAGAAGAACTGCTTTTGGTGATTACTTCGGGCAAGGTGGAGATGAAGGACGATGAAAGACTGATGCGTTTAAATGGTATCTATGAGCGGATGATGGATAGATCAGCATTTAGCCGGTATTTTTCCGGGCAGTTCAGCAGGCTGATCTTGCAGCAAAGCATAGAATCAGAAAGCATAGAAAAGCTAAGGAGGTATTATGGGATTGATTAGAAGGTTTTTGCTGTGCTGCTTTTTTTCTTTGGTGCTGTCTTTGGGATTGGGAATAAATTCTGCTTACAGCCAGTCGCAGGAAATCCAGCAGCTTCTATTAAATGTAGAAAAGCTCTCACAGCTGAAAAATATCCTCTCGGATATGAAAAAAGGCTACGAGGTGGTTTCCAAGGGCTATAATGCGGTAAAGAACATTGCCCAGGGTAATTTCTCTTTGCACGAGGTATTTTTAGACGGGCTTTGGCTGGTGAGTCCCGAGGTGCGCAAGTATTACAAGATCGCGGATATTATCCGCTACCAGTCTGCTATTGTTTCGGAATATAAGGCTGCTTTTAAGCGCTTTAATTCCAGTGGGAATTTTACGATCTCGGAACTGGATTATCTTTCCAAGGTGTATAGGCGGCTATTTGATGAAAGCCTGGATAACCTGGACCAACTGGCGATGGTGATTACTGCCAATCAGATGCGAATGAGCGATGAAGAGCGGCTGAAAGCGATTGATAGGATCTTTTCGGACACAGTGGATAAACTGGAGTTTCTGCGGTCTTTTAATTCTTCTGCGGGACTATTGGCCTTGCAAAGGGAGCGGGAGAAAACGGATGTTAAGGGTTTGAGCGGTTATTTTAATACGAACTGACATGGGAAAAATTAATTTTTTGAGGGCTGTTTTTATGGTGGCCTTAGGCTTGCTGTTGCCCGGCTTTTGTTTCGCGCAGTCTGGCGGCGGCCTTGCGGGCAGTATTTCGGGATTGCAGCCGGTTTTGGATAATGTTTATCAGGATATGTTGCCGCTTTGTGCTAAGCTGATCGGGGTAGCTCGCGGTCTGGCTGGTTTTGGAGCACTGTTTTATATTTCAGCCAGGGTATGGCGGCATATTGCCAGCGCAGAGCCGGTGGACTTTTATCCGCTCCTTCGGCCTTTTGCTTTGGGGATGGCGATTATGTTATTCCCGGTTGTGATCAGCGTGATGAATGGGGTATTGCAGCCGGTAGTTTCTGCAACGGGTAATATGGTGAAAAACAGTGATAAGGCGATTGCGGCACTGTTAAAACAGAAAGAGGCTGCAATCAAGAAAACACGGAACTGGCAGATGTATGTTGGAGAAACCGGATCCGGAAATTCGGATAAATGGTACCGCTATACGCATCCAAAGGACCCTGAACGCGAGGAAGAAAGTATGCTGGATGCGCTGGGCAATGGGCTTCAGTTTCAAATGGAGAAAATGAGCTATAATTTCCGCAACAACATCAAGCAATGGATGAGCGAGGTTTTACAGGTGCTTTTTGCAGCTGCTGCTTTGTGCATCAATACCATCCGTACCTTTTACCTGATCGTTTTGGCGATTTTGGGGCCACTGGTGTTCGGATTTGCGGTATTTGATGGTTTCCAGCATACGCTCACGGTTTATATTGCCCGCTACGTGAACATTTTTATGTGGCTTCCGGTAGCCAATATTTTTGGCAGCATCCTGGGTAAAATACAGGAAAACATGTTAAAAATCGATATTTCACAGATCGGGGAATCGGGGGATACGTTTTTTAGCGCATCAGATAGCGCTTACCTGGTGTTTTTGGTGATTGGTATCGTAGGTTATTTCACGGTGCCGAATGTGGCCAATTATATTGTTCATGCCGGTGGAGGTAATGCGATCCTGCAAAAAGTGAATTCACTGGTAGTCGGTGGTGGCCGCTCTGCGATGAATGCTACTGGCGCTGCTGGTGGTATGGCGGCCGATGCGATGGGTAACGCCTACCGAAAAATGCGTGGTGGTGAGGTTTCAGATGGCAATGATTACATGAAGGATAAAATTGCAGGAGGTAAAAACGGATAGCTATGGTATTTACGCAACTAAAAAATATAGACCGTGCTTTTCAGCACATTAAACGCTTCAGCATCGTATTTCTGGTTTGCTGTGTTTTGCTGACCTCTGCAGCAGTGTACTGCTCTTTTTCATTGGTACGCGAAAATGGTTCGAGGATATTTATCCTGCACAATGGAAAGCTGCTGGAGGCGATTTCCGCTGACCGGAAGCAGAACCTGCCGGTAGAAATGCGTGACCATATCGGCACCTTTCACCGCTTGTTTTTTACGCTTGATCCGGATGAAAAGGCGATTTCGGCAGGAATTGCCAAGGCTTTGTATCTGGCGGATGGCTCGGCTAAAAAGGCTTATGATAATTTAAAAGAGAGCGGTTATTACAATAACCTGATCTCTGCCAATATCTCCCAGCACATTGAAATTGACAGCATTGCCTTATCGCTGGATCATGCGCCTTATGGCTTTACCTGTTACGCTACGCAGCGACTGATCCGCTCCAGCAGTACAGTGGTCAGAAAGCTGGTCACACGCGGAGAGCTGCGTGTACTGGAATCCCAGACCGATAACAATCCGCATGGTTTTCTGATCCAGAAATGGGAAACACTGGTTAATGCGGATGTGAACCCTAAAATGCCGGAACCATGAAGTTATTCAGGAAATATAGCAGGCCCCTATCTGATGGTCAGGAAAGGTTTGCCTTTAGGATCGCAGGCAGGATTTTAGCGGTACAGCGCCAGTTGTCGGGTTGGCTAAACGCTAAAACTGCTGATCTGCATCCTAAAACATGGCTGTTTTTACTGGTCTGTTTTTGCGCTGGTTTTGGTGCTTACCTGATCCATTTAGTGATGCAGACATTCAATTAACAATATTATTCACCTTTTAAACGATAACAATGAAAAGAAATCGAATGGAAAAAAGGAAGGTACTGATGCTGCTTCCCTTTTTGGTACTGCCTTTTTTAGCCTTTGGCTTTTATGCGCTGGGCGGTGGTAGTGGTATAAGCGCTCAGCAGGCTGCTTTGCCCAAAGGCATCAATACAGCTTTACCCGATGCGCAGTTTAAGGGCAAGCAGCCTGATGATAAAATGGAAATTTATAATCAGGTAATTGCGGATTCGGGTAAGATAGGTGGAATAGATGCCATTGCGGCTAAGTTTGGATTGGATATGAAAGAAGATCCGCAGACTGCCCAGATCAATGAAAAGCTGGCGGCAATTAATAAAGAAATCAATGCGCCTTATGCGGCGCCGAAAAACAATGCTGGCAGTGGTATTGATCTTACCGGAGGTTTTCAGAATAACAAAATGACCAGCGATGTGGACCGGTTGGAAGCCCTGATGAAAAATATGAAGGAGAATTCGGCTGAAGTTGATCCTGAAATGGTGCAGTTGAATGCGATGATGGATAAGCTTATTGCTGTGCAGAATCCTGATCTGGCCGGACAGATTTATAAAAAACAGGATGCTAAGATTGTACCGGATAGTTTATTTAAAGCCATTCCGGCAGTGATTGCGATGAACCAAAGAGCAAGACAAGGTTCTGTTGTAGAGCTTCGTTTACTGGATTCTGTGGTGCTGAATGGCGTTGTTTTTCCTAAAGGGCATCCCCTATTCGGCTTGGCCGCTTTTTCTAACCAGCGGTTAAACCTGGAGATCAAAAATGTGCGTCTGGGTAACCAGGTCATCCCGGTTAATCTGACTGTATTTGATCAGCGTGATGCCATGCAGGGAATTAATGCGCCGGAGGCACTGTTAACCGATGCGGTGAATGGTGGCACAACCGATGCGATCGGAGGCCTGGGGCTGTCGGGCTTTGATCTGACCACGCAGATTGCAGGGGCTGGTATAGATGCAGCGAAATCTTTGCTGACCAAAAAGATCGGCCGGGTAAAGCAGAACCTGAAAGCGGGTTATCCCCTATTGCTGCGTGACAACACCAAAAAACTGAAGTGATGGCTGCTGAAGTCAATAGGGCGATAGCGCTTTGGCGGAACTGGGAAGCTAAGGAAAAAATGCTGCTGGAAGTTTTCGGGCATGGTAAAATATCAGAAAATCTTGGAAGGGAAAAATTAGAATTTTTATCGGCAGGTATGCAGCGTATTTCTTCAGCTAGCCCTGATGAAAAACTGGTATTGGCCATCATCCGAAAATCTATCCGAAGGCTTGAAAAAGAGCTTTACCCCCACCCAGTCGTTCGGCTTGCTAATAAGATCAAAAGACTGGTATTAGACCAGCCACTGGTTAGGCTTAAGGAGGGTAGGTTAAAAAAAAGGAACATGGCGGCGCTGGATAAGGTTACCAGTGGGCTTGGTATTGATACCACAAAACTAAATCTGAAACGGGCTTTAGACTTTCAGCGGCAGCAGGTGGATATTTCCCTTTCATCTCTCCAGCGTGCAGGGAAGCGTTTTGAAATGGTTTTGCACCTGGAAAAGGATGTCTCGGGGCAGTTTAAGCTGCAGGGTTATTCCGGGAAGCTGGAAAATACTTTTGATCCGGAAAGTAACAGATCTTTTGGATTTGATGTTGCAATGGACATTTCTTCGCAGGAAGCGCTGAATCTATTACAGGGACGCGCAGTATTGAAGGATTTTGGGGTGGGCGGCATTTCAGAGGCAAAATGGCTACAACTGGATTTTACTTCTTTAAATGCTCCCTTACTTCGGGAGTTTGGAAAAGCAGATGGATTTGACCTGGGAAAACAGATGGAGCAGATTGCTGGTGGGTTGAACCGGCCTGAGCTTCTCTCATCGCATATTTTAAAAGCAATGGAACGGGGAAACCATATTGCAGTAAATTCTCTTTCCGGGGAGAAAATACTACTGGAAGCAAGTCCCTTGTCCGGAAAAATACTATTGCGGGACGAGCGGCTGAGAGTTGTTTCGCTAGAAAAAGTGATCAGAAAGAAAGAAAAAAGCCTGGAGATAAAGCCTGAACTAAAGATCAGTAAGGTACAGCAGAAGCAGCAAACACAGTCTTTAGGTATTGCTTAGTTTTTAGCGAGATGGTAAGGTTAGCGGATAAAGAAGGGCTTGCAGGGGAACTGGCAGCTTACCTGGAAGAACAGACCAGTCTTGGTTTTAGCTGGGTGGTATATGACAGCGATCAGCCAATCAGTGGCAGCTGGGATTTGGTGTGTTACCGGGATCCGTTTACGGCACTGGAAGATGCAGCAGAAAACCAGCAGATCTTTAACTGGCATGTTGCCCAGCCCATTTTGGAGCTGATGGGCGCTTTAAAAAAAATAGATTATTCATTAAACAATAAAGATATGAACAGAAATTCGCTTGAAAACTTTCGTGCAGAGGTCAAGGCACTGAAAGTGCCGGAGGCCATGGCTATAACGGCTGAATCCATGATGGAACAGGGCGTTGAAAAATTTACGGTGCATGGGCAGATTCCTTCAGATGCGGGGAAAATGGATGTTACCATCCACATGAAGAAATCGGGTCAAAGTGATTATTACTACCTGAACCGTTTTGAAGTTGCGCAGAGTAAAGCCAAGCCTTTGGAAAAAGACCACAAGTACCTGGTGACGAGTCCTAATCCAGCCGGAGATCCGAAAAACTTAACGCGCCAGTTTGAGAGTGCGGTACAGGCAATGGATTATTTCAGGGAACAAAAAGGAAATTCAGAGTTGGCGGCCGGCAGATTTGAAGATAAGGATATGCAGTACAGGGATACTTTGGTGACCATGAAAGATGGGAAGATCGACTATGTGAAAAAGGAATTCTCCCAGGCTTTTTATAGTCCTATCATCCGCAATTCGCACTATGTGGACCGTGGTAAAGGCTTTAGCATAGAGCAGGCGGCCAATATGCTTCAGGGCAGGTCTGCATTTAGGGAAGATTTGGTTAGCCGTGCAGGTGAACAGTATAAGGCCTGGAGTGTGTATCAGTTTGATCAGCCTAAAGACCGTTATGGAAATTATACCATGAAACAGTTTGGCGAAGGTTATGGTTTCGACCTGAAAAAAGAGCTGGCGGGTTATCAGATTAAGGAGCTGGAAAAACCAGAACAGTTAGCACAACTGGTGGAAAAGCTCGAAAATGGAAACCGGCCGCTGGTAACGGTAGTGTTGCCAAATGGACAGGAAAAGGCTTTACGCATGGAGGCGGTTCCCAGGTACAATAACTTGAATTTCTTTGAAATCGGTGGTAAGCCGGTGAAACGGGAAGAGCTTAAAAAAGACCAGGGATTAAATCAGGAGAATGGTAAAGGCAAATCCCGCAGCAAGGAGAAAAATAAACAGCAGGAAAATACGCCGAGCATGTAATTGCAGCTGTTTTATTTCGTTTTCTATTTTTACAAAATCTTTAAAACAAAAATAAATATGAATTCTTTTGAAAAATTAAAAGAGCTGATCGCAGCTACTGAGGCTGATGCCAATTCGTTTTATGTTAAGGGCAATAAAGCAGCTGGTACACGCCTGCGTAAGGCCTACATGAAATTAAAAACCTAGCTTCGGCTGGCCGTAACGAGGTTACTGAGCTAAAGAATACTGAAAGTAAATAAACAAGTTAACTGTTTTGGGAATGTAATACCCTGCTTCTTTGGAGCAGGGTATTTTGACAAACAATTGCTGTGTTAATTCTTAAATTACCAAATTATCATCATAGCTTGAGAATTTAAAGAAATAACTTCGCGCCTTTTTTTATTTTAATATCAAGCAACAGGCCGACCTCGCCCGCGGCACTTTCAGCTACTTGTTCATCGTTAAGCTCAATGGAGAGGATTTTGGCAATCTGAACATCTTCATTATGTACAACTATCAACTGGTCCCCGGTTTTCACTTTTGGTTCGTCTGTCATCTCGAGTATCGCCACAGTATTGTTTTTAAAATATTCTTTTGGTATGCCCAAAAATCTCTTACTATGGGATATAAACTCAATATGTCCAATACCATAAAAACAGGCTCTGGCTTCATCTTTTGTGAGTACGCCTTTTTCAACTAATGAAAATAAGTTAAACAACTGCCACGTGCTTAACATTCCGCGCTGATCATTTATGGCATCACTTATCTGGTTGGCATTAAAAGGGGGGTGTTGCCGTTTTTCAGCTGGGAGATGCCGTTGATGGTTGACAAGGTAAAGAGGAAATACATTAAAATCATTCCGCTGCTTGGCCCTTCTGAACCTTACTTTTCCGATCTGGCTACATTCAGAGTCTGTTGAGGTACCACCGATTCCTTTTACCTCGATGATGATTAGCCCTTTATCGGTTTCAATTTGTACGTCTTCTTCCAACACACCTGCCTCAGAAGGTAAAGTATCTGCATCGACCACATGATCAAAACCCAACCAGTGTAGGAATTTGATTACGGCTGTAACCAACTCTGTACCGGAACCTGTAAGTAATGTCTTTAAATAACCGTATTCCAAGTTATTGCGGTCAATTTCCAGGTCTTTTTCCTTAAGCTTCTCAGTAAACTGTTCTATAATTTTCTCCCGTTCATGCAATAGCTTTTCTTGATTCGGCAAGCTGTATCTTTTATTTTCCAACCATTTATCTTTTACCTCATCAGGAAAAAGTGCTGGCAGCAGCTCAGGGCCTGCCTGTGTAAAAAACTCTTTTAAAAAAACACCTTTATTGTCGATATCGGGTAAAAAGAAAATGCCTGATTTTCCGTCCAGAATGCAAAAGCTTACTACCTCATCATCATGAGAAAACACCAGTGGATAATAATTCTTCTCAAGCTGTGGTTTTCCGTCCTGATATGTCCGAGGCAAATTAAAAGTCACGTGGTACCGAGCCCCAGGTAAATGCTTCCTTATCAGGCTATAAATCTCGTTGGTGCCCTTTTCAGCCTTAAGTATTTCTCCCTGGCGATTGTTTATTCCAGGAAAATCTGGAAGAAACGAGTAAGTTTGGCGTTCATACGATGATTCGCGCTCACCGCTGAAATGATATTCAATTTTCTCGTTTCTACCACAAAACACAATAAGCAATGCCCCCTGCTGCAGGGCATTGCTTAACTCATTCTGAAGAATGCTAAGTATCAGAGGTGTCGGATCAAATAAACTTTGAGGTTGATGACATTCAATATATGTGCCGCGGTTAGATTTTTCATTTATTTTCCCGTGATCACTTGACCTGTATGGGACGATCGCTTCAGTAGTCAGATCAATAATAATCTTGCTATATTCATGCAGGTTTTTTGGTATATCTGCCTGTGGATTTACCCGTAGGTTACTAACGTAACTTGGATATGTAATTTGCACCTGCTTTCCCAGACTGCCAGGATATATAGCCATTCCTTCCTGCTTTAGATATTCTATTGTACCCTCTGAAAGGTTTAAACCACAAATCTTATTTTCTCTCATTTATAAGAATAAAAAGTCGTTAAAAATTGATAAAATACTAAAGTAAAATATTCGTTGGTAAGCGACAATATAATGGATTCAGAAAATAAACAATATTAATCCAAACCAAAGCGGGATTATGCCATTGCTCAAAAATAATCGTTCTCAGGTACGCGAGAATGTGAGTAAAAAGACTAAATATGCCTTCAGTGGGGCAGAAATTTTAAATAGCCATTTTTTTTCGTCAAAACATTATTGCTCTAACGACATGTAATAACTTGTAGTTAATTTTTAATATCTTGGTATTAACCTAATAATTACCGCTCTAATCGCTCGGCAGACATGACAATACCAAAAAGTACAATTGATAAGGTAATCAAACTTTTTCTCCGCACCTTACCATTAATTCCAGCACCGGAATTATATGATATCCTAAATGATCTCAAAAAATCAAAGCAAGACATTAATGAAAAAATCAATAAGGCCTATGTCGCTTTACGTGAAACTTCGGAATTAGTAGATGAGCTCCAGAAAGATCTAACAGAACGAACAGACCAGGTTAAACGCCTAAGTGATGAATACGAAAGATACTCTAAACTGGCAGAAATAGAACAGGAAAAAATCCAACCATTATTAATAGAACTTGATAAGACTGTCAATAAAGGTAAATATCAGGAACGATGGGTAGGTTTTGTAATTAATATAGTATCTGGTATTATCATATTCATCTTGGGAATATGGCTTGGACCTAAAATCAGTGAGTTTTTTAAAGTTAAGTAATGGGGACAACTGCATCTTTTAATTACTTTGATGTGCCTAATTTCGATGGTTTTAGCGGTCGGGATGCAGAGATCTCTAACCTTACCAAACGGGTAATCGAGGACGGTAGATGTTTTGCCCTTTCTTAATATCTCAAAACGCTAAAGCAGCTTTTTTTCCCGTTCTAGAATGCTGTAGAAAGAGTGAGGGTATTTTGAGAAGATGGTTTTTGGCGCTTTCCTTTTAACTTCTTCATTTTGAAGCACTACCATTTTCTTTGAAATTGGGTTCATTCTGCCTGTGTCAATTAAATATTGTTCCAATTTTTCTGTGCGAAGTTTAAGGAATTTCTTCAATTGGGCAACTGCAATTTTTCTTGATCTGTCTAGTTTTTTTAATTGGTTTTTAGTAAAACTGTTTTCGCCGATCAAATGGAAACCAGCGGCCCAGCACATTTCAACAGGCATGCTTTTGTAATTTCTTATATCAACCTTTCCTACAGCCATAGAAAACATTTTGGTTTCGAAACTCTGTATAATGGACATTTTATTTTCAAGCAATACCGAATCCTCTTGTTGACGTAATTTCTTTATTGTTTTTTTTGCTTCTAATTCATGTTTTTTCTCCTGTTTTTCAATTGACTTTTTTCTCACCTTCAATTCTCCATTGAAATGAACCATATAACCAAGAAAACTAACCCAAGGCGAATTCGCGTATCCAGATTTACGTGTTCTCGACCAAAGATAAACATCTCTCGATTTTACATCATCCCAGAATTTTTTAGAATACCTGGTTTTTAGATCCATACAGTCATGTGGTATTAAACTCAACGATTCCAATACCTTTACATATTCTTCGAACAGGGTTCCGCATTTCTCAGGAGAGGTGTGTATGATTACCATGTCGTCACAATATCTCAGGTAAAGAAAATCTTTACCCCATCCCGGAATTTTATCCATTGCGATATCTGCCTTGTGCAATAATATGTTCACTATCAGTCCTGAAAGTGCTCCTCCCTGAGGTATTCCTATTTTTCTTTCGCCTCCTAAATTCTCAGGAATTTCAAGTTCTTTTACCCAACCAAATTTGCCTCTGGGTGAATAATCATTCTGTTCAATCCAGTAATTTGCATCCAAATTTTTGGGGAAAACATCTTTATTAAATGCATAGCAATCTAAATATGCCAATAGAATTTGCTCTGCCCTAGGATGAACGGTATATCCACTTTTTATCAATATTTCTTTGAGTGAAAAATATTCTCTAACAATAATGTCATGATCTAGACAATCAAAGAACTTTTTTATATCACATTCGGTAACAAAAAGTTCCTTTTCAATGTTTGAAATGCGGTAATTTTTAAGTTGATCCACTGCATCGTGATGTGTAGGCCCACTTTTTAATGTATTCCGTGATCTAAAAGCAAATGATGAATCTAAAAATTCGCTATCAAAAATTCTGGTGAGATATTTATTTGTAAGACTTAGAATTAGCTTGTCTTTAAGCTCGAACTTCGCTAAAGGTCTTCTTTGAATATCTGATTTGATATCTGGATTTTTTTTAGCTGGAAAAATATCTGGCTTTTTTATCTTAATCTGAGTAGAACCGAATACCTCAATCCTGAGTTCGAACATAAAATACCTTAAGTTCCTATACCAAATCGGGCTATTTTTAAAAGAAACCTTGCCGGAGATAAAATCTCTGTGAACTATAAACACCTTGTTTCTAATCGAAATCCTGTTAAGTTCGATTGAGGATGTGTGCTGTTTTCGGTTGATATGTTTGTTAGGTCTAGACCAACGTTTTCTTGGAGGTAAAATATCTTTCAAGAACTCGATATCCCGTATCTTATGAATATCACTTACATTCCAGCGGTCAACCTTACAATAATCATTCAGGTAAGAATTTTTATGGGTGTAAAAAGAAAGTTTTGCTCTATAAAGGCATAATTGATCTACCAATTGATAGAAACTGAAGCAACTTTCGAAATCACCCATAGATAAAAAAAATGAGGGCAGTGGCAATAAAATTGGTCGGTCGGTGTGGTTCGGTTAAAACCTGGTTCTTCTTGTAAAGGAATTTCCCTTCCATATTAATCTAAAATTATAGATCGAGTTCTAAATACTGTCTTACCAGTTCACTACCCTCGGGTTAAAATTATTACTTTTATTCTATATTTAACTATAATGCAAGAAAAATTCAAAGTCGGATACTATATCAAGCCTTTTGGTAATTCCTTTATAGAAATAAATCTTGAAAGGATTTTGAAAAATATATCTGGTGAAAATTTCAAAACTATAATTACCACAGCGCGTGAAATCTACAATTCTGGGAATAGCGAAGAATACACGCTATATAAAAACAAGCTACCTGCAGTAACCTTTTCCGGAACTTTTTCTCCGGCACGAAATGCTTCGAGTATTGTCTCTTATAGTTCTCTGATCGTACTTGATATAGACAAAATAGGGGAACGTCTTCAAAAAATCAAGCACGATTTATTTAAAGATATGTTTGTAGTAGCAATATGGTTATCTCCATCTGGAGATGGTTTGAAATTCCTAATATCGACATCCTGTAGTAGAGATTTACATAAACAGGTGTACAAGAATGCGGTTAAATATTTCACCACAGAATACGGCGTCGAAATCGATAAAAGTGGATCAGATGTTTCCAGGCTATGTTTTATTTCATACGATCCTGAATTGTTATTTCGCACTGACTTCTTAAATTTTGATGACGATACTACTGAAAACTCAAAAAGTCAAAATAGCGATTCAGTCGCAAGTCAGAAAATTATTTCGAAATCTATCAGCATTACAAAATCAGCAATTATAAACAACGAGGGCCAAAAAAAAATCCTTAAAAAAATATATCATTATTTAAAGAAAAGAGGCCTTTCAATCACTGGAACTTATGAGGAATGGGTGAGAGTTGGATTTGCACTTAGCAATACATTTTCCAAAGATATTGGTCGAAGATATTTTTTGGACTTTTGCCGTTTGGACGGAGCAAGACATGATGAAAGATCAAGTGAAAGATTAATTGAAAACTGCTACCAACATGGAACATCCTCCAGTTCATTTAATACAATAATTTATTTGGCGCAATTGCAAGGCTATGTTATTAATTTCAACAAACCAAAACATTCAAAGTTAATTTAATATTTTAGCGGCAAAAATTAACCCTCTATGAGCCTTAAAGTAAACCGCTTAAAAGCGTACCTTAGAAAGACATTTTCTGAAAGCATTGACCTCAGTGACCTAACAAAAAGATCACAAGAAGAAATAGACAAAAATTTCGAGTCCAGAGCATTAACAGCATACGCTTTGATGGCGTTAACTGGCTGCACCATCGAAGAAGCTTCAACTTCTATCACCGATGGCTTCGATGACAATGGTATTGATGCAATCTATTTCGATAAGACCTCAAAAAGGCTTTGGCTTGTTCAAACTAAATTTATTCACAATGGAACAGGTGGAATTGATAACGGGGACATTGAAAAATTTACTAAGGGCGTAAAACTTTTGATTGATGGAGATTTCACCAGGTTTAATGCTAAAGTAAAAAATAAAGAAGTCGATTTACTGCAAGCACTCGATGATGCCTCCGTAAAAGTTCAGCTGCTTTTGGCTTATACCGGAAAATCTCTCTCTACTCATAACCTCCTCTCCTTACAGGATTTAATGGATGATCTTAATGATCCAGACGAGATCGTGATATTGCATGATTTCAATTTAGACAAGGCTTATAGGGTTTTAGAGCATGGTATCGGGGATGTTGCAATCACTGAAGACGTGATCTTAAATAATTGGGGACATATTGAAGAACCTATCAAATCCTATTATGGTCAAGTTTCGGGTACCGACCTTGGGACGTTATACCAGAAGTACGGAGTACGATTATTTACAGAAAACATTAGGAGTTTTTTAGGAAATTCAGGGGCTAATGACGAAATCATACAAACAATTAAGACTGAACCTGAAAACTTCGTTTATTTCAACAATGGAATTACTGTTCTGTGTGAAAAAATCAAAAAGAAAGTCATTGGAGGAGCGGACAAATCTGTTGGCATTTTTGAATGCAATGGTATGGCTGTAGTTAATGGAGCCCAAACCCTCGGTACTATCGGCTCAATGTATGATGCAAATCCGGATGAACTTGAAAAAATCCGGGTAATTGTGAAGTTTATTTCTTTGGAGGATGCTGCGCAGGGATTCGGAAAGAGAATTACAATTGCTACAAATACTCAAAACAAAGTTGACAAGAAAGATTTTATCTCATTGGATCCTGAACAAGCTCGCCTGAAAATCGAGCTGAAAATGGAAAATATCGATTATCACTTCAAAAGAAGTGAAGATAAAATTTTACCAGATGAGACCAACTATATCCTCGACGAGGTTGCCTTTGGAATGGCTTCATTTAATCCCAATGTTGATTACTCAACAATGGTCAAAAAAGAGTCGGGAAAGTTATGGCAGGATGTCACAACCGCTCCCTACACAGATCTTTTTAATTCTGGAACAACTGCTGCCAAAGTGATCAAAGTAGTTTCTATATACCGAGCAATATCGCAAACCTTAAAAGATCTAGCTGCTAAAACATCAGGTAAGGAACGGAGCATTAATCTGTATGGCAATTCGTTAGTAGCACATATAGTCTACCAAAAATGTCCAAAAGATATTTGGCCAGATGAAAGCAAATCTTTTGCTGATTTTAAATCAAAAAAGCTACAATCGTTAATTGATACTACGATCGCCGAGCTTCACCAAAAAATAGGAACCGAATATCCTGATTCCATGATTGTGTATGTCTTGAGAAACTATACAAAGTGCAGGCACTTAAAATCAATTTTGGTTTAAAACATCGCTTTCAAAACTTTAAACATCAGCCTCAAAGTGGCCTGCATCAGGACTTGTAGGCCACTTTCTTGAATTTATTCTGAAATAGATTGTTTTTTTAAACTTGAGCCTGTTTTGGAAAATCTTTGATAAAAATATCTTTCACGCCCATAATAAATCCGATTTCAAACACACAGTACCATTTCGATCCAGTACTATCGGTCGCAATGCTGGTAAAAAACTTTGGGTTGAATCCCTCTGCTATTAAGGCGGTAGTATCGGTCATAAAGCTTTCGTTCTCTTCACATGGTCTGTCGCACCTTTTTTTAAGAATTTGATAATTCTTTTTTATGATGCGGAATATCTCGGGCATATTCTCATGCTCTTTGACCTTATCGGCCGCCCTTTTGTTCCGGTTGTAGGTATTGCGGCAATTATCATTACAAAATCGCTGATCACTCCTACCGTGCAAAATCTTCTCGCAATAAGTGCAGGTCTTTAGTGATTCATGCTAAATTTGGCTCATCGGTAAGTATTTGGTATGGTGCAATATAGCCATTTTATCGGGTATTTCTTTTCAGGATCGGATAATGAACAAGCTGATCGGGTAATTTCATTTTATACCGATTGTTTCGGCCTGTCTGAGCGAGGTTTGCTGCGAACCAACTCTTTCACAAAATGAAAAATAAACAATTACTGGCTTCGGAATTCTTTTCGGCCAATTCTAAAAGACACTATTTTATCGATCTCAAACGGGCAGACAATAATAGCAGATACATACAGCTTACCCGTAGTGAGCAGCAGAATGACGGAAGTTATAAACGCTGGAGTTTTGTTGTTTTTGAAGATCACCTGCCTGAATTTTTAGGGGCGATGCGTTCGGTATTCCAGGCAGCAGCTTATCAGTATGAGGGTTATCAAACGGTTTATGATATGGCTGAAGAATACAAATCCGCTAAAGGCATTAAGGCAATGCCGGAAGATGCGCGCCCACGCGAAAAATTGTTTTCCAAAGGAGCTTCCCGATTAACCACAGAGGAACTGTTGGCAATTTTGGTGGGATCAGGTACGCCGAGAGAAAGTGCGGTTGAGCTGGGCAAACGTATCTATGATGGCCATGGTGGTAGGCCCCATCTGCTAAAGCAATGTAGTTATTCTTCTTTGTGCAAATTTAAGGGCATGGGTGTTGCCAAGGCCAGTGCTATCCTTGCTGCAATTGAACTCGCCCACAGGATATATACGCCTGCTCCGGAGTTCAAAACTGTTTATCTGGTTAAAAAACCTGGTGACGCTGGTGATGAACCTGCCTATTTCTTGAATAGTTAAAGGTTTTGTTTTCGATCAGGTTGCTTTGCAGCTGTAGCTGCCTTTCTTGGTTCCCTGCTTTTATTACGCTTTGCTAAGGTTCAAAAAGATCTGATTTGTGGAGAATTTGGCTGTTTGCGCAACAAAGTTCTGATCCGCAGTATCGCCTTGCAAGCCTGAGCCCTGCGGGCTTGCTCACAAAAAATCTCCACACCTCCGCTGCGCTCCGGGTAGTATTTTTTGTGGCAAAGGCTTGCCGTCTCCCCTGCTTTAATCAGATGCGGGTGCTTAACAAAAAGCCAGAGATGGCTCCTGCCGAAAGGTAGTACGCAGGGTGAACAATTTAATTTTTCAAAAAATGGAAACTAAAGTAAATCAAAATGGACAAGCAAACGTAAGTGGTACAAAATCAGACAAAACCCCTCGTTTTGTTGCAGGTAATCCGGTTAATGTGGAAACCAAAAAAGCAGAGACTAAAAATCAGCAGGAACAATTAAACCCTTTAGGAGCAGTCGGCCCGTCAAAAGTGGATTTAAAGGAGCAGCTGGCACAGCAAAAACCTGTATTGAATTTAGATGAAACGCTAAAACTGGTTGCGGAATTAAGCAAAAGGACTGCTTTACGCGATAGGTACAAAGGTTATATCGATTCGCTCGCAGGTTTTGAGGAGGAGCAAAAAGAAAACGTCGATGAACTGGAAGATGAAACGGCTTTTCAGTTTTGTGAATTGGTGATTAGTGATAACAAGGGCAACAGGTTCAGTACTAAAAGTCCGTCTGTTATTAAAGGAACAGTGGTATTTATCAGTGGCCGTTTTGCTGAACGTTTGGCCGAGGTTGAGGCAGGAATTGTATTGCCTGCCTAGATGGTAACGCCTCCCGAGGTTTTCGGGAGGCTATCTATTCATTTTAAATATTCAGCCATGTTAGATGCATTCAAGGAATTTTTGGACAAAATGTATTGGGAGGGTTATGCGGAGGAATTCGAAGAGGATAACCCAACGGCATTTTATACCCATTACAGGGAATTTAAAACCAACCACAGATTACCGATATGAAATACGAAACCTTATGTATTATGGTGCGCGTGACGGTTCACGCAGACCATACCAGCATGTCCGATATGATCGGGGAAATTGAAAGCCAATCAAGTTTAATGATGAGCGATACGGCCAATATCAATATACTGGAAACCGAAATTTTATTATCAAGAATCAGAAATCCTAAACTTACCCGGCATGAAAAGTCATTTATTGTACCTCACGGTTAGAGTAGAGGTTGAAAGCAGTTTACAAAGCCTTTCAGAAACCATAGCCGAATTTGAACAAAACACGGGCTATTCATTTAGTGACACAGAAAATGTGCGGGTAACAAATACCGAATTATTAGAAGCTGAAACCTTTTAAAAATTTAAGACAATGGGACACAACATCAATTATAACAGCATTACAGGTAAACACGCATTTATGAGCGTAAAGGAAAAAGCATGGCACGGACTGGGTACGATTATAGAGGATTACCCGACCAGTGCGGAGGCGTTACGTTTTGCCGGACTGGATTATACGGTTGAAAAACGCAAGCTGTTTACTTTCGACAATGAAAACAATTTGGGCGATCCTGAGCGCGATCTGGTGATTCCTGAACTTGCTGTTCCGGATTATTATGCGACTGTGCGCAAGGATACAGAACAGGTTTTGGGAGTTGTTGGCAAGGATTATGAGATTGTACAGAATGTACATGCCTTTGACTTTTTCGACAGTATTGTTGGCGGTAGTGGTGGCATTTTGTATGAGACTGCAGGCGCATTGGGCAAAGGCGAGCGCATTTTTATTACGGCTAAATTGCCCGATTATATCCGTGTTGGCCGTAATGACCTGATAGAAAAGTATTTATTTTTAACCACCTCGCACGATGGTTACGGCAGTATCACGGCAGCCTTTACCCCTACGCGCATCGTCTGCAATAATACGCTGAACGCTGCCATGCGCAACAAGACCAATTGCATCCGCTTGAAACATACCGCAAACGTACAGGACAGGTTAAAAGTAGCGCACCAGCTTTTAGGTTTAACCAACCGTTTAGCCAATGAACTGGAAGAAGTATTTAACCATTGGTCAAGGGTTCGGATTACGGACAGCCAGGTTAAACAATTAATTGGGCTGGCCATGTCACCCAACAGGGAAACCAGCGAGGCTTTAAAGGCGGGGCGATTTGAAGACCTTTCAACGCTATATACCAATACTGTAGAAAAGGTGATGGAATACGCTTTTTCCAGTCCTACCCAACAGGAGGAAACCACCAAAGGCACTTTGTTCGGTGCTTACAATGCGGTAACAGGTTATTTCCAAAATGCCAAAAGTTACAAGGACACCGAAAGCAAATTCAAATCAATTATGTATGGCACAGGCTTGCAGCGCAGCCAAAAGGCTTTTGATCTGTGCAGTGATTTTGCCACTGGTGGAATTGGGGCGCTTAATTAATTCTAATCGGGGGAGCAATCCCCCTTAATTATTTATTATGGCAGAAATGATGATTTGCTATGACTTCAATTTTAATGTTGACGTTAAAAAGCGTAACGGAAAAACCTATAAACGGCACCTGATTAAAGGTTTGGGGCTAAATTTCAATAGCGCCCTTTGGGACATTTATTTTAAACTCAAAAAACGTAAAACCGAGATCATAACCATTAATAACGTAATACCCTGTCGGGTGGCTTTTGCCTATCGGGGGGAGGAAACCTTAAAAATCCAACTGGCTGATTATCCGCCCGAAATTCCCACGGACTTTAGCGAAGCGTTAAAAAACTTACCTCAAAAACCCGCACCATGAAAACTTACATAAAAGATTTGGATGGCGCGTTGATCGAGGTAACCGATTTGAATGAAGCGTTAAAACAGGTCGCATTTTATATCAGCTTTTTGTACGATGTGCCCAGCGAGGAACAGGCGGCATTTGCCAAAAAACGCCAACGATACTGGAAAGACCTATTTCAAAAATTGGGTGCATTAAAAAACGACCATTTATCAACCCGAACAGATAACCACAATAACTAAAACAGCATGAAAAATTTAACATCATTAACAGGTTCAGAAAAAGCAAGGCTTTTACATGATCTATTTCCTGATGAAATACCAATGATATTGGAGCAAATCAGCGCATTTTGTGAGGATTTCAAAACCAATAAAGAAGATTACAGACAGAATTGGGATTCTGGCTTTATGTCTTTTAACTATTGGCAGAGCCTGGCAGAGGAAACCGCAGGCATCATAAAAAAACATGGTTATAACATGAATAAGAGCAGCCGTGTGTTTTCCGATCAGTTATACTTTACTTACACTTCACTATTTGTCACAGATCGGATTATAAAATACGCAGACAAAGACAGTAAAAATGAAAAATTTAAACTGATCGTACGAGCCCTGTTTACATAGGGACTTAAAGGGGAACAAAAAGTTCCCCCTATTTGTAAACTTATTTTAGATAATAGGGTGCAAAATTTTCGCGCCGCCCTAACGGGCATAAAGTTTCTGACAAACATTGAATCAATTTCGGATCACTTTTGACGCTTTTCTAAACCGTTCGACTCCACGCATCTATTCTGCATATTCGATGGTGATGAACAATATGCCTTGTGAGAAAATTTATTACAAAGAAGACCATTTTAAAACAGGTGGGATCGGGTTAGATTTTGATCGCAAGTTCCAAACGGTGTTTTCTTCCGAAATTTAGAATATTAGATTGAAGAACTACGAACTATATGTGTTTAAAGTCCACCCGCCAAGAATATTAGTTTTAGGTTGATGAAAATATTATTCCTTGGAGCTATATTTAAAATTAAATTCCTTTAAAATCTGATTCGTTAACAATGCCGTATCACTAGCAAAGGATTGCAGAATTTTTGTATTCCTTATTCTAATATGACCAAAGCCTCCGGCCATAATCACATCTTCACTTTTTAGGAACTGAAAATCCTTATGCTGTTCTATCTGTTTTGTGCTTTTGTCCTGCATCATGCCTCCATTGTGGGCAAGCAGGTTCCTAACGTTCTGGTAGTGCTTCATCCGCCCCCAAATAGCCAGCTCTCTGGAAGCTGAAGCAATGCCACCGACCAGATAAAGATAACGGGTATATTTCGCCAATATACCTTCCCCCGCAATATCGATTAGTTTTATGTTTATGCCAGTCTGATGTTCTAGAGTGCTGGCTACTTTGAACAGAAAATGCTCGAAAGATGCGTATAGTGTTACGTAAATTGAATTTAAGAAGAGCCACTCTATATTGTTTAAATGACTTCCCTCGTCAAGCCAGTCAGTTTGGGCTTCCTCTCTGACCAGCCTTTGTGTAAATTCTTTGTTTTGCTGTTTAAAAGTGGCAAGGTTATCATCTGCCAGTTTTAAGTAAGATTTGAGATTTTTAAGATAAAGTGTATTGGATAGTGGTAAATCGTACTTCATAATTTGTTAAGAAATGGCTTTTTGAAAAACATTACCCATTACCGATACGAGTTCTTTGGACACCGTTTCACTAATTACGCCGCCCAAGACCATTTCGGTGGTTTTGCCTAAAAATAGCTGATACCATTTCTTTTTCCCAAGTATGTAAAAGTCCTTGAGTTCCTGTATTTCTTTCATCAAGTCATCATATATAACCTGATGCCCAAACTTTACTGTTTCCAATTCCTTTAAAACTTGGTCGAGTTTACTTTCAGCCGTAAGCTGTTCCTCTTTTGTGAACTGATCTTCATTTAAATGGATACCTAAGTCTTCTAGTTCACCTGTAAGATAATAATGAATGGCTTCATGGCTGTCGTTTTCGGGACAATTGTTTTTATTCCTGCAAACCAGCAAATGGTTCTGATACTGCCTTTCATTCAGTTCCAATATTACACGCAGAAAAGTTATTTTATCTAAGGGATTTCTAATCTTGCTTAACTCCATCTGAGCTTCATCAACCACTGTTTCATGTTCGTCCACCTGGTTATCAATATACTGTTTGGCAAAATTTTCAGCTCTCTTTTTAATAAAATCCATTGTTGTAACTATTTTAATTAAAGATATCATAATTTTCAGTTTTGGAGAAATGTTATGGGATAGATTTGCCGTTGCTTTCAGTCCGGGTTATTCGGCAAAAAAATCCGTATCCTGACCTGATAGGCTTCCAAAATACAATATCAAATGTCAGGTTCTTTTCTGTAAGCTTTGATTAAAACGATCGTACAGGTATTCCACTCGCTAATGAATCGGTTTATTTTTACAGGCTTCCCAACATACTCCCCAAAATGCCCGGTGACCATAGCTGATTATTGTATTCAATTATGATCAAAATCAATCCCGAAAGAAGAAATGTAACTCCAGAAAAAGCGGTAAGGATACTCAAAAGGTATGGTGAAAAAATGAGCCTTGCAGAAGCTCGAATCATGTTGGATTTCATGTATAATTTCGCTATATTATCTTTAAATCAAGTACTTAAAGATGAACGTATGAAAGAATTATGAAAAAACAGAACGTTGGGCTGCTTCGGTTCAGAGACCGGAGAACCCATAAACTTGAGCTCAAAAGAAACATTGCGGATGACAAGATCGACACCAGAAAAGTCGCTTTCCTATACGTTAGGGTAAGTACAGACGAACAGGCCGACCGTGGATTTTCTCAACGGGATCAGGATCAGCGGCTAACTGAATACTGCGAAAGAAACAATATTAAAGTCGGCAGGGTCATTTATGAGGATTATTCGGCTAAGACCTTTAAGAAAAGGCCAGAATGGTCGAAGATGCTATCTGAGCTTAGAAAGACCAAAGGACGGATCTGCGATCTGCTGCTGTTTACCAAGTGGGATCGTTTCAGTAGGAATGCTTCCAATGCTTATGAGATGATCGATATTCTGGGTACACTAAACATTATCCCCAATGCCATTGATCAATCCCTTGATCTAAAAATCCCCGAAAGCAGGATTATGCTGGCGGTGTATATCGCACAAGCTGAAGCCGATAACCTCAGACGCGGTTTGAATGTCGTAGTAGGCATGAGACGGGGCAAAATGGAAGGCAGGTGGATGGGCCGGGCACCGGCAGGTTATATCAACAGGATTGAGGATAAAATCAAGTATATCGAGCCTTTAGAGCCTGAGGCCACACACATGCGATGGGCATTTGAAACGCTTGCCACAGGTACTTTTAACATGCACCAGATCTGGCGGCTTGGAAAAGAGCGTGGTCTTAGATCACAGTCCCAGGCTTTCTTTGTTAATCTGCGCAATCCGATTTACTGCGGCCTTGTGGTTGTTCCACCGGATGAAAATAATGATATGCAGATTGTACAGGGCAAACACCAGCCGATCATTTCTGAAAAGACCTTTTGGGACGTACAGGATGTGCTCAATGGCAAAAGAAGGCCGAAAAGAGCAAGGGCAATACCACCTGAGACTTATCCCCTAAGGGGCTTTGTAACCTGTTCCATGTGTGGTAAATTGCTTACTTCAAGCGCATCGAAAGGCCGAAAGGGAATCTACTTCTATTATCACTGCAAATACCCGTGTAAGGCCAGGTATAACTGTGACTTCATCAACAGGGAGTTTTTTCAGGAATTGGAAAAATTCCAGCCGCTACCTGGCAGGGCTGAGCTTTACCGGAAGATCATTGCTGATCTGGGCGAGGATGATAAACGAGGCTTTGATGTAGAGCGCAAGCGGTTGATTTCAGAGATAGCAATCCAGAACAATATGCTTACCAAAGTTCGGGGTATGTTTTTAGCCGAAGACATCGATCAGCTGGAATATAAGATCATGAAAGGTGAATGTGATGAAAGGATTTTAAAGCTGGAAGCGGAACTAAAGGAATTTAAACATTCCGTTGCTGTAAAGCTTGATTTATCCAAAGCTGTAGATGATGCGTTGATCAGGCTGGAACGAATAACCGAATTGTACACTTTAGGCGATATAGAGCAGAAGCGGTACATAATTGGTTCGATCTTTCCGGAAAAATGGCAAATTTTAGATTTAGAAGGTCGAACCAGAATTACGAATCCCGCAGCGCGTCTAATTTACCTGATAAACAGGGATTTAGAGCATAAAAAAACCGGAAAGAATGTTTCGAAAAACTATCTTTCCGGCTCGGTACCCAGCGCCGGAGTCGAACCGGCACGGTTTCCCACAGGTGTTTGAGACCAGCGCGTCTACCAATTCCGCCAGCTGGGCATTTGCTTATTCAGCGGGATGCAAATGTATAAATTAAGCACTTAATTCGCAAATTTTATTTACTTCTTTTTATGCCTGATCTGATTTACTAAAACCTCCACCGTTTAACAGATTATCTAATAATAACTGATTCAACTGTTTAACTTCTTTTTTACTCATTTTCATATTCATTGGCAGATAAACTAAATTTTGAAGTGTTAGCTCATTTGAGGTTTTTGACGACAAGCTGGCAAAACCAATCTTAATTAAACTGGATGCTTTTGAAGTGGCATCGAATCCTTTGTCTCTTAATTTATCGATTAACAGTGATGGATTAGTCGCTATTATTGGGATTACCCAGTGTGTATGCCTTAAGTTTGCATTACCAATAATGTTTTGCGGGTCTAAATCCTGTAATAATCGGGTTGCTAGTTCCTTTCTTTTATAAATACGAGATTGATCAAAATACCTCAATTTATGCTGTAGCATACACAAATTGGCATAACATGGTCTGTATTTGATTTTCTTCATTACCTCCGCACCAGGAAAACCTCTTGAAAAACCAGTAATAAGCGCATCAAAGTCTTTACCAAATAGATTGCAAAGCCAATAAGCTATGGTAAATGGCCATCTTGCGGTAAGCATATTAATAAGGGTAGCATTAATTACTTTTTTGAAGTATCGGTCTCCTTTTTGCACCGGCAGCCTATTGTTCAATATTTTTACCGCAGCAAGTAGTTGCTTGTTCCGAATACAAAGTATCGCTCCGGTTAAAGCTGTATTCGTCTTAATTAGTCCAAAACTGAACAATACCACGTCCGATTTTAAATCACCCTTGTAAATTCCGTCATAAGCTTGTGCACAATCTTCTATTACGATCAGATTGTGCAATTTGGCTATGTTACGCAGTGATTCTGCATCCATTATGGCACCAAATAAATGGGTAATGAGCAGTAGCTTTGTTTTGGGTGTAACAGCTGCTTCTATCTGTCCGGCGGATATTCCTAGTGTATTTTTATCTACAGTCAAGGGTACAACTTTTAAATGATAGGCAGCGATGATTGCAAACATATCCGGGATGTTAATATCTGCAACCAGTATTTCGTCACCAGGTTCAAGATTTAGTGCTTCTAATATAAGATAGAAACCTGTACGAACAGAAAGACAGGGCAACTGCCCTTCGGGAAACTGGGGCTGTTCTTTTTTAAAACCGCAAGCACTACCAATACAGTATAATGCACCCTTAAAAAGTTCGGTAAAACGAATATCTAACCTACCTCTGGCGATCATTTGTTAAGTGCATATAAACACTAAGGTAAGTAATTTGTATAATGGGCAATTAGTTTATCGCTCTTTCATCTTTCAATCTGCGATCTACTACAAAGGGCATAAAAGGTAAAAGTGATGCCAAAAAGATGAGAACGGCCTTACCAAACTTCCATTTTTGTTCTTGCCAAGCTAAAACTAAGGTGGCTGCATATAACACAAATAATAATCCGTGGGCCCATCCGATATATTTTACATACAAAGGAAGATCTGCAAAATACTTTAACGGCATGGCTACAAATAGTAAAAGCAGATAGGATATGCCTTCCGCTACGGCCACTTTACGAAAAATTGAAAGAGAACTATTCATTGATCTGATTGTTTGCTCCGAAAGTAAAACAAAGCTTTTGCCTATCAAAAACTAAAAAATGATTTTACAATCGGGTGTCTTACAAAGGTCGAAAGTGGAAGGTTTAGGGCTTCCCATCTTTTAACCACAGAGGACACAAAGAAAAGGCACAAAGTACACAGCGTTGGGCGCTTGTTTTTACGCTACTATCTTCGGACCTCCTACTCCCGACTTCAAACTTCTTTCATCTATTTCGGCAAGCGTTCCCTGATCCGATCAACGTATTTCTGTCTGTAAAAATTATCCTTAATCGAACGCAGCAGTGCATCGGATGCTGTTGGGTTACCATCAAAACGACCTATCAAATCATTCAATTCGTTAGCCAGGTCTTTTTCTATAGCATCAACATCTCGTTTTACCTGCGCTAGCTTTTCGGCATCCGGTTCAAATTCCAGATCCATTAAAGCCTCATTTACATCCATCATTTCCATTAAAAAAGATTGTGGCAGTTGATAACCTTCGTCCGTTTCTACAATTCCTTTTAATTCGAGCACATATTTTAAGCGTTTTTTAGCGTTGCTTAGTGTTTGGTAAGCCTTGTTGTTCAAAGTTGACAGATCGAGTACTTCTTGTTGCTTCTCTTCGCTTTCATTGGCATAAAAATCGGGATGAAACTGCTTGCTAAATGCATAAAATTTTGTTTTAACTGCATTTTGATCTGGGTTAAACTGGATTGGTAACTCGTAAAAATCGAAATAATTTGTCGCTGGTTTCACTTCGCTCATGATGTATAAAAATTAAAAAACCGCAGATGTTCAGATTGACTCGTCAAATCTGCGCATCTGCGGCAATTATATAAATTTGCTTTTACTTACCGAAGGATTTTAGAATATCATTACCAAAAGCAAACACCATTAAACAGATCAAGATTACAAAGCCTACAATTTGCGCCTTCTCCAGCACTTTTTCGCTTACAGGCTTACGTTGTACCATCTCAATTAAAAGAAACACTACATGACCTCCATCTAAGCCGGGAATAGGCAATAAATTCATAAATGCCAGTGCCATCGAAATTAATCCTGTTAAAGTCCAGAATTTAACCCAGTCGAAAGTACTACCATACACCTTGGCAATCCCAATTGGGCTGCTGATGTTGCGTGCACTTAACTTTCCGGTAATCATTTTCCCAATACCTTTTGCGTTATCTACAAAAGTGTTCCATGCCATGGTTGCACCTACTGGTAACGATTCTATAAAGCCAAAATCTACATGTGCAGTTTCAGGCATTTTTAAATTAGGGATAATTCCAATCGTTCCATCTTTGCTTACTTTAAGATCGAAATTTACTTCTTTGCCTTTGCGTAGGGCATTAATGGTAATTGGTTTTAATTTGTTTTTAGAAACCTCTTCTTTAAACTGATCGAAGAAAGTAATCTGTTTTCCATTAACCGATAAAATACTATCACCCGGTTTAATCCCTGCAGCATAAGCTGGATATACTGGTTTCTCGAACTTTCTGCCAAACAGTTTATCAAAAAAAGATGGTTTATCTGCTTTTTCATCAGGTGTACTTACCTTTTCTACACTTTCCATCTTATATCTGGGCGAGATAAAATTCTCTTTATCGTTTTTCGATATTTTATTTAAAATGATATCCGGAACAGAAATGTAAAGTGTTTTATTCTCCCTTAAAATGGTCAACTGGGCTCCATCAAACAATACTTTGCTCGATATAGCATCTTCAAAACGGATTAACTTGTTGCCGTTGATGGCCAAAATCTTATCTCCGTTTTTTAAACCGATTTCTTTCCCAATTGCGCCTACAGAAATACCATCGTTCAGTTTGCTGTTAACGGTATAATTTTGCCCCACATTGAAGGTCAACATCCAAAAGATAAAAATACCAACAATTACGTTTACGATAATACCACCAAGCATCACGATTAAACGTTGCCAGGCTGGCTTAGAGCGGAATTCCCATGGTTGTGCAGGTTGAGCCATTTGCTCGGTATCCATACTCTCATCAATCATTCCGGCAATTTTTACATAACCGCCAAGTGGCAACCATCCCACTCCATATTCAACATCACCTCTTTTGAAACTAAAAAGCTTGAAACCCCAGGCATCAAAAAATAAATAAAACTTTTCTACTTTAATACCAAATGCCCTGGCTGCCAGGAAATGCCCTAATTCGTGTAATATTACCAATAAAGACAATCCGAGCAGCAGCTGCCCCGCCATAATCAATCCATTCATATTTTCTTATAAAATTTTTATGTTAGATGTTAAACTATACTTTTTGTTACTAATTCGTCGGCTAAGATACGGCTATGTTTGTCAGTTTCTAAATAATCACTCAATTGTGGTTTTTCAACAAAACTGATTTCTTCCATACACTGTTCAATAACCTCGCTCATCTGCAGAAAACCGATTTTATCCTTCAAAAATGCAGCTACAACAATTTCATTCGCGGCATTCAAAATACAAGGCATATTCCCGCCTTTTCGTAAAGTAGTGAATGCCAGGTCTAAATTCCTGAATGTTTCCATGTCGGCTTTTTGAAAGCTAAAGTTTGGATAATCTAGGAAGTTAAAACGTTTAAAATTGTTTTTTAGCCTATCGGGATAATTTAAAGCGTACTGAATAGGTAGTTTCATATCCGGAACACCCATTTGTGCCTTCATAGATCCATCGGTAAACTGAACAATTGAATGGATGATAGATTGAGGGTGAACAATTACATCAATCTGATCTACATCAAGATTAAACAGCCACTTTGCCTCAATTACCTCCAAACCTTTATTCATTAAAGATGCAGAATCGATCGTGATTTTTGCGCCCATCACCCAGTTGGGATGTTTTAAAGCCTGCTCCTTTTTTACTGTGGATAAGAAACCTCTTGTTTTGCCTAAGAATGGGCCACCGGAAGCTGTTAAATAAATCTTTTCGATTTCATTCTGCTCCTCGCCTACCAAACATTGAAATATTGCTGAATGCTCTGAATCAACCGGTAAAATTTTAACATGGTGTCCTGTTGCCAGTTGTGTAATCAGTTCGCCGGCTACCACCAGCGTTTCTTTGTTGGCCAAAGCAATATTTTTCCCAGCCTTAATCGCAGCAATTGTAGGTTTTAATCCTACCGAGCCCATTAATGCCGTTAATACCACATCACTATCGTCGTAGGCCGCAACTTCCGACAACGCGGCTTCGCCTGCCAAAACTTTAATATTTAGCGCAGACAAAGCGGTTTTAACTTCGCCGTACTTGCTTTCATCACAGATTACAACAATGGCTGGCTTAAATTCCATCGCCTGTTGAATAAGTAATGCCGAATTCTTTAGTGCAGATAATACAGCTACTTTAAATGTATCGGGATGATCCCTTACCACTTCTAGTGCTTGTGTACCGATACTTCCTGTAGAACCTAATATGGTTATTCTTTTCAAATCGTTTTTAATATCGTAACGCTTACGGTTAAATTAAGCATTTTATCTAATTATTTTGTTATCCACTTACCTCTAATCTTCCCCACTATACTTCGTCATTGCGAAGCTGGACTTGCGCGGGCTGAAGCAATCTAATTTGTTTAAAGATTGTCTATCTCTCAATGCTGTGGTTCGTGTCTCTACGAACTACTTTTCCTCATTTCGTTTCGTGAGGACACGAACCGAGGAAGATTAGTTAAACAATATACCTCTCCAACCCATCCGCTAACTTTCTATCATTGCTTAAACGCGGTACTTTATTCTGTCCACCTAACTTTCCTTCACTTTTCATGTAGTTTACAAAAGCATCTTTTTGCAAAGTACGTATAATCAATGGCTGAAGGATGTTTCCTTCAATCAGGTCAAAGTAATAAATATTTTTCTTTTGCAAAGCCTCATCAACCTTTTTGCTAAAAGTAGCCATATCTTTTGGTGCAGATGAAAATTCTACAAACCACTCGTGGTAAGGTAATTGACCAGTTTCAGGGTTAACCTGAGGCGCAACTGTAAATTCTGTAATTTCTACCTGTTCCTCATTGGCCACGCTTAAAATTGCCTGTTCTACCTCTTCTCCTATTACATGTTCGCCAAAGGCAGATATAAAATGTTTAATCCTTCCGGTTACAACGATTTTATAAGGATTTTTAGAAACAAACTTCACGGTATCACCAATGCTGTAACCCCATAAACCTGCATTGGTATTTAAAATTAACGCATAGTTGGTATCTAGCTCAACTTCACCAAGCGATAGCCGTGTTGGGTTATCGTTGTAATATTCATCGGCAGGAACAAATTCGTAAAAAATCCCCGCATCGGCCAGCAACAATAGTCCTTTATCCTTTTGCGAATCCTGATAAGCAATAAACCCCTCCGAAGCCGGATAAGTTTCTATAGCATCAATTTTCTTCCCGATGCTTTGTTCAATTTTTGCCCGATAAGGCTCAAAATTTACACCACCATAAATAAACAGGCTAAAATTCCTGAATATTTCAGCTATTTTCTTTCCTCCCGATTGCTCTGAGAGTTTATCGAAATACATTTGTACCCAAGGTGGAATACCCGAAATCAAAGTCATGTTTTCATTGATGGTCTCCTCAACAATGGCATCAACTTTTTGTTCCCAGTCTTCGATAATATTGGTTTCGTAAGAAGGCAATCGGTTCTTTTGCAGATAGGCTGGCACATGGTGGGCCACAATGCCTGATAAACGCCCAACATTGATTCCGTGTTTTACACTTAAAACCGGACTCCCTTGCAAAAAGATCATCTTTCCGTTTACAAAATCGGCCTTTCCCGTTTCATTAATATAAGTTAAAATGGCATTACGGGCGGCTTTTATATGCTCAGGCATCGATTCTTTCGATAGTGGAATATATTTTACCCCCGAAGTGGTGCCTGATGTTTTGGCGAAATAGAGTGGTTTACCTTTCCAGAGTACATCGGCTTCGCCCGCTACTACACGATCTACATAGGGCTTTAACCCTTCGTAATCCTGAACGGGAACATGTTTTTTAAAATCAGCATAGGTTTTAATCTCAGCAAAATGATGATCTTTTCCAAATGCAGTATTTTTAGCCTCGTCAATCAGCTTTTTCAGGATATTATGCTGAGCATTTACGGCATTATTTTTCCATTTGTTGATCTGCCAAACTGCAAATGCTGCAAAGGGTTTACTTAATGCTGCTTTAAGCCCCCAACCCCCTGAAGGGGACTTTTCCTTTCTGCCGTTCTTTTCTTTTTCCATAAATTTAAATCTGATTTTTAACTCCCCTTTAGGGGCTGGGGGTTAAACGATATTATGTAAAATATCCGGGTGTTCGTCGCCTTTATACTCACTCGAAATTTTACGGTATGCAACCGTTAAGGCTACACTAGAAAGTGGAACGATGATAAATGAACTTAAAATATTTACAATGAAAGCCACCAACGGCCATTGCAGGTAGTTTAGTAAGAGATAAATTAAATAACCTCCACCTAAAACCACCAATAGCAATAAAATCTTAGTGAAATTTCCTTTAGTGGTAGCCAAACTCAATTTAATCGAATCGAAAGGCGTTGCACCTTTATCGATAATAAAAAACGGGAAGAATGAAATCCTTAACCAGGTAATGAAAATAGCAATGATGCCTACGGATATTGCTACATTTTTTACAATTGAGACATTAATCCCTGTATAAATAAAAGGAAAGGCAATCAAAATTACAACCAGATAAACACCAAGGATACAGCCCACAAAATAAAGGGTAGCTACCAGGAACCTGATAATCTGTTGCCTGGTGGGAAGCGTATCTACAATTTTCACATCGTTCTCTTCATCGTCCATTAAATGGAAAATGTATTTAAACAGCGAAAGATTGATGGTAAAATAGAGCAAAACGAAAATAATCACCATGATTACACTCAAGGCCTTACTTACATCCTTAATAAAGAAGGCCATTAAGCTCGATGCACTTGCTGTGATAAACATCAAAAAACATAATGTAGCAATCGAGAAATAGTGTTTCTTGGTAATGCTCCACGCCTTTTGGATTACATCATTAACGGCGAACGTACTTTCTTTTAGATAATTTATCATTGTTGTTTGAATACCACACGTTTAAATAAATCCTGTATAAATCCTAAGCCATAAGCTGTTAATTGGATAAATGAGGATATAATGCTCAAAAATGCAACTTTTAACGATTTATTTACAGACCATGAATGAAAAAATATCAACATAAAGTAAATCAATAAGAAGAAGTTACAAACATATGCCAATGGAGGATATATAAAGTTACATAAAATAGTGAACCCAAAACCCAATGTAAACAGCGCTGGAAAAAAATGTACAAGTTTTAATTCTTTTGGAAAATGTTTGTAAATATTGATTCTTGCTCTCCCGAAAAAGTGTAATTGTTTGTAAAACTGGCTAAAGCTTGTCCGCCGTTTATGGTAAACCTTTGCATCTGGAATCAATCCGATTTTGAAACCGTTTTCATGAATCCGGATACTATATTCGATATCTTCTCCCAATCTGGTTAAGATAAAACCTCCAACTTTCTCCCAGGCCTGACGGGAAACACCCATGTTAAAACTGCGTGGGTGAAACTGCCCAACATGTTGCTTGTTTCCACGGATTCCGCCAGTAGTGAAAGGCGATGTCATGGCATAACTAATTGCTTTTTGCACAGGTGTAAAACTATCATGCGCCGCATCAGGACCACCATAAGCATCTAAATGATGTTCGTACAAATAGTTTTTAACTGTTTCGAGGTAATTTGCAGGAATTAAACAATCTGAATCGAAAATAACAAAGTAATCGCCTGTAGCCCTTTCGAAACCAAAATTACGGGCAAAACCCTGCCCAGCGTTTTCTTTGAAGTAATATTTAATATCCAGTCTATCTGCATAAGAAGCAACAATTGCTTTTGCATCGTTTTTCGAACCATCTTCAATAACCAAAACCTCAAACTGTAAATAGGTTTGTTTGGTTAGGGTATTTAATAGTTCGTCAATTTCTTGAGGACGATTATAAAGTGGAATGATGATGGAGAAAAACATTTTTTGAGGTTGAGGGTTGAGGGTTTAGAGGTTGAGGGCTTAGGCGGATAACCTTCCGCCTTCTAACCTTCTACCTTAATTCCTTTTCTATCAAATATTGGTTTCTTTCTGGTGCGTTACGCGATAAGAGTTCGGCAATGAAACCTGCCAGGAACATCTGCGAACCAACAACAATGGCAACCAGCGATAAATAAAACAATGGTTGATCGGTTACGTCACGGTAAGCTAAACCTTTCCATATTAAAACTTGTTTTTCTATGAGTACATAAAGCGACATTACGATTCCTAAAAAGAAGCTTAAAACCCCTAACGAACCAAAAAAGTGCATTGGCCGTTTGCCGAATTTACCCACAAAGAAAATGGAAAGTAAATCTAAAAAGCCGTTTATAAACCTGCTGAAACCAAATTTTGTTGTTCCATATTTACGGGCACGGTGTTCTACCACTTGCTCGGCTATTTTATTAAATCCTGCCCATTTGGCAATTACTGGTATGTAGCGGTGCATTTCACCGTAAACTTCGATGGTTTTGATCACATCGCTACGGTAAGCTTTTAAGCCACAGTTAAAATCGTTCAGTTCTATGCCGCTCATTTTGCGGGTAGCCGCGTTGAACAATTTAGTTGGGATAGTTTTAGTAATCGGATCGTAACGTTTCTTCTTCCAGCCTGAAATAATATCGAGTTTTTCTTCTTTAATACGGCGGTATAATTCAGGGATTTCATCCGGACTATCCTGCAGATCGGCATCCATTGTAATGACCACATCGCCCTGAGTAGCTTCGAAACCAACATTTAAGGCAGCAGATTTACCATAGTTCCTTCTAAACTTAATACCTTTTATAGCAAGATTTTGAAGTCTTAATTCTTCAATCACCTCCCACGATCTATCGGTACTACCATCATCAACCAAAATAATTTCATAGCTGAAATTATTGTCGATCATCACTTTGTCAATCCAAGCCGTTAACTCTGGCAAAGATTCATCTTCATTAAATAAGGGTACTACAACTGATATATCCATTTTTGAGTATTATCGTCATTGCGAGAAGGAACGACGAAGCAATCTATTATAAGATTGCCACACCTCTACGCATTTCCCACGCTTCGTTCGCAATGACGCATTATTAAAAACGTGCAAATTTCATCAAATTAAATGATAAAACCTGCACGTTCAAAATTTTATAAAAGAAATTAAGATTCTTTCGGGAACGAGTCTAGTACAACTGGTTGTTTTTTCTTTAAGATAGCTGAAAGGATTAACGAAAGAACGCCATACAATGCAAGTGAAACGCCAAAGCTTGTAAAGATGTTTTTAAAAGTAGGCTCAAGCTTCTCTTGCATATTACCTGCTTTAGCCATTGCTTCATCAATCTGCTCACTAGCCATTCCGAATTTTTCCATCATCGCCCGCTGTGCATCTTCAATTGCCGCCGCAGCTTTTTGTGGAAGATCTGGATCAATAAATTTCATCAGCACTACATTATAAAGCGTTGCTGTTAAGGCCAAAATAAGGGAAACAATTAAAAAAGCTTTAAAGGCTTCTCCAAATGTCCAAAACCCGCCAATTTCTTTGCGGATGTTTATTCCCACCACTACCAATAGCGCGATGAATAAGACAAAGATACCTATCTGAGCAGCAAAACTGGTGTAAATTAATACTGGATCTATAAAATGCAAGGTTAACGATAGAATTATCGAAACCGCAGCGAGCATTAATCCATTTTTAAGAGCTAATTTGGAAATAAGAGCACTTTTGTCCATAATTTTAAATTTTAGTTTAATTATTAATTGTTGTAATTAATATATAAGTAGCAGAATCGAATGATTTGTTACTACTATACTGAATTATTTCTTTAGTTGTTTCTGCACTTCCCTCTACATCAAGGAAAAAGGCCATAAAAGGTACAAATAATTCTTGCATTTCTTCACTGATATTTAAATTTGCAGCGGTTTTACAAATCTCTTCTACACTGCTTTCTGCCAACTGCTGGTTGCTGATCAGTTCTTCATAAATTTCGAATTCATCCTGAAACTCATCATCTTCTACTAACAAAAATTCTTTTAAGAAATCGCCCAATTCAGGATCTAAATCTTCATCCTTACACTCTTTAATGTAAAGCAGAAGGTTTAATAATTCGGTTCCTCTGTCTATGGTTTCTTCTTCGATATTCGCCCACTCCTCACTTTCCAAATAATCGTCTTCCAATTTCTGTACGTCACTGCTAAAGAAATTCACCATTAATAAATCGAAAAATACTTCGCGTAATTCTTCAAATTTCGGGTGAGAATCGAAAACGGCATCGAAAGCAGTAGCTTTATCTAAAAAGTTAACGTCAAGCTCAAAAGCAGCTAATAACTCTGTTTCAAAACCGTCTACATTGATAGCCGAAACCTCAGCATACTTGTTAATGGCTGCACTTAGTGCTTTTTTTACTCTGTTATCCATGATTAAGATTTTTAGGATTTTAGGATAATAAGATTGTATGACCTGAACAACAAAATGTAATTTCTTGCTTTAGTCTTTAAGTTCTTATAACCTGTTAATTTATCAATATTTTTTTTGAACTAATATCTTTTGAGATATGGTTAAGAACCTTATGCCCTCAACCTTCTAACCTTCAACCTTAATTCTCCCAGTACTGACTATTATTATAAACCAAAGTTACCTTCCCGGTAAGTTCGGCACCCAATAATGGGCTATTTGCTGATTTTGAATAATTGCTTGTGGCATTATACAGCCATTTTTCTGTCGTGTTAAAAACAGTAAAGTTAGCTTCAGTACCTTCTTCTATTACCGGAATAGCTAAATTTAATAATTTACGTGGATTAACGGCCAATTTCTCTGCAATTAAAGCGATATCCAATCCAGCCTTTAATAACAACGGCAGTACGGTTTGTAAAGCGATGATGCCGTAGTGTGCAATTTCGAACTCAACATTTTTAAATTCGATTTCTTCCGGACGGTGCTGAGAAGTAATGGCATCAATGGTTCCGTCTTTTAAACCAGCAATTAGTGCCTTTACATCCGCTTTTCCGCGCAGTGGTGGCTTAACCTTATAGTTGCTATCAAAATCGCTTAAAAGTTCTTCTGTAAATACCAGGTGATGTGCCGTTACATCGCAAGAAACCTGAACGCCATCTTTCTTGGCCTTACGGATCAGCGCCACAGCACCTGCAGTTGAAATATTGCTGATGTGAATTTTGGTTTCATTATAAGATGCCAGGAAAATATCGCGGGCAATATGCATTTCTTCGGCCAATGCTGGTAAACCTTTCATGCCCAAAAGCACAGAGTTTTTGCTCTCATTGATCTGCGATTTGCCAGCTATGGATTTATTTTCGGGATAAACCATCAAAAGTGCATCGAAACCTTTGGCATACTGTAATGCACGGCTCATAAAACCATCATCCTGCAAGGCCCTATCCCCATCAGAAAAAGCTACTGCACCCGCCTGTTGCATATCGAAAAGTTCGGCAAGCTCTTTTGCCTCACGATTCTGGCTTATCGCTCCCACTGGTAAAACATTAACCAGATTATTTTTGGCCTTATTGATAATGTATTCTACCTGAGATTTTGACTGCACAACCGGACTGGTTTGCGGCAATAAAGCCAAGCCTGTAAAACCGCCAGCTTTTGCGGTTGCGGTTAATGTTTGAATATCTTCCTTGGTTTCGAAACCCGGATCGCCAGCTACGCAGTTTAGATCGAAAAAACCTGGCGTTAAGAAAGCACCCTGAGCATCAAAAACGGTTTCGTTTTTATCGGCAGTTAATTTACCTATGTTTTTAATTTTGCCATTTTCTACCCGAACATCGCATTGTTGATTATTGAATTTACTTTGCGGATCGGCAACGGTTACATTTTTAACCAGGAGATTCATATTGTTTTTTTTGTGTTGTTAAAAAATCGGATGAGCAAAATTTCTGCTGCAATAAAAATCAGCGACAAAATTAGACAAAGTTTCCATAAAGTCTGCCCGATTTTATTGGCGCCAGCAATTAATTTAACGGCATCTTTATCGGTATCGAATATTTTCAGATTGCCTTTGTCAGCCAACTGATCGAGTTCTGTTTTATCCAAATAATGCATATCAGATTCTGTTCTGCCATTGTTGAAACTATAAACAGCTAGTAACGAATCTGCAAGTTTCAGGTTATAAAAGCCTGCATTTTTTATCTGATCGGCAATGTAAATTAGTGTTTTCCCATCTGTCTGACGGATTTCAGGAATCGCTTCGAAACCATCCGCAGTAATTTTTAAGCTTTGGTTTTTACCCAATGTAATCTTTTTACCCGCCAGTACATTATCATTACCGAGG
This sequence comes from Pedobacter ginsenosidimutans, assembly GCF_001442625.1. Lineage (GTDB taxonomy): Bacteria > Bacteroidota > Bacteroidia > Sphingobacteriales > Sphingobacteriaceae > Pedobacter > Pedobacter ginsenosidimutans. The sequence continues at coordinate 90,465 of NZ_LMZQ01000006.1, forward strand.
TTGTAGTATAATGGTGTTTCATTCCCTCCACTCAATGCCAAACGATAAATTAGTGGTACAAAAACCGGGTGGCGTGATAAATTACCGTCACTTGTATTTAATCCAGATGCTGATAAATACACCAGCCCGTTACCTACGCCATACTTAGAGAAAAACGGTTTTCTGCCAGGCAATAACATGATATCTTCTTTATTGGAGCTATTTTTCTCTACAAAAGAATAATAACGGGAAACTGCTGGAAGATCAAGATTTTTGGGAATTTCCTCAAACACAGTCTTGAAAATGGGGTTTTGCAGATCAATCTGATCAACTTTGCTTGGTGTGGTACTTAAACCTTGAATGGCAGGAAGCGACAATCCACTTAAAAATGAGTTATAAGTTTGAATATTGGCATCTAAATCAGGAAAAAGCACCACCGTACCACCTGCATTCAGATAGGTTTTTAACTGTTGAGCCAAACCTGACGACGGATTCTTTAATCCATTCAGCACAATCAGACCATAACTGGCAAAATTGCTATAATTCACATTGCTTTCGGCATTCTCAGTGAGTTTATAATATCGATCGGCAGCAAATAGTGCCTTAATATAACTGCCTGCATTGGCTCCGTTAATACTCAGAACTGGAAAACTTTCGTCTACCTTAAAACTGAATGACAATGTATCATCAAAGGTCACTGGAAAATCTTTAATGCTGATTAGACCTTTTTGCCATCCTGCGTTCAACCCAGAGAAATTCAGGGTATCTTTAACCGTTTTACCTGCGGGGATGGTTACAGCACCCAATCCTTTTTGTTGGTTATTGATGCTGAGCTTTAAAGGGATATTTTTTGCTTCTTCTTCGGAGTAATTTTTCAATTGTACAACCAAACGCTCATTTGCTCCCGGCTGATGATTTGGCGAAAGTGCCCAAACGCTATCTACAGCCACATTGGGTAGGGTATTGGCGTTCAGTTTCAAAAATGAATACTGAATATCCGCTTTTGTATCAAGTTTATTGGTGGTGGAGATATTTTTCTGAAAATCGGAGATCAGAAAGCTATACTTATTTGCAGAACCCGTTAAAACATTGCCCTGTCGGTTTAGTATCTGTTGGAGATTACGGTTTGCTGCAGAGATTTTAACATCATCCAATGCTTTTAAAAACGCTTCCTCGTTTAACAATCGTTGGTATTTTCCTTCAAAATTATTGGTCAGGAGTTGAAAACGATCGTTCATTCCAAAACCTTTAACCAGTTCTTTTGCCCTCCGCTTGGCTTCATCGAGCAGGTTGCCATCTTTATTAATGGCTTCCATACTGTAAGAATTATCGATATAAATGCTTACTACATTACTAACAGCAGTTGTTTTTTGATTGTGCGCTGGAATGTAAGGCTGAGCAAATGCCAGCACCAAAAAGATAATCGCCAAAATCCGCGACAACAGTATGAGCAGGTTTTTAAGTTTTTCTTTGGAAGAATTCTGTTGTTCTACTTCTTTTAAAAGCTGAACATTAGAGAAATAAACCTTTTTAAATTTCCTGAAATTGAATAAATGAATGATAATCGGGATGGCAACCGATATTAGTGCAAAAAGAAAGCCCGGATAAAGGAAATTCATTAAAAACCAAAGATAGAAAAATTATGGAAAGTGGCGAATTACTATTGTAATAAAGTCGTTTTAATAACTAAAGCCCGGAAATTCGATATTTACAATTTTCCAGCCACCGTTGTACAATGCGAAATACAGTTTAAAGGGGCCGCTTACAATTTTCGATTGTTTTTGAACAACATCTCTATAGCCCGCAACGCCTTCAACAAAGCCCATACCTTTATCATCATTCAAAAGTTCGAAATTAACATCAATAATATCGTATCTGCCACCAACGTATTCATCAGAACGGCCGAAAATACCTTTCAACCGACCAATAATAACATCCTTACCAATAACTTTATTACCTGGGAGAATAAAAAAATCATTCAGTTCGTCGGTAACGGCCTTCGACTGTTTAAACCATGCGTTTATAAATCTAATGGCACTATTTACGATATCAGCCTGATGGTTAAATGTGGGGTTGTTCTGCATTGTATCTTTCAAAAAATTAATCGACCAGCAAAAAGCAGTCGATTAAAAACTTGGCGAAGTTAACTATTCTTTAGCCTTTCTCTAATTTCGGCGAGAGAATAATCGATCAATAACTTTCCATCTCTGAAAACTTCTTTCAATTCGCCCTGTGCTTCTTCTTCCCAGCTGCATTGATCTTTCAGTTCGTATTCTCCTTCTTCATTTTTAAAAATCTTCAATAAACCTTTTGCTGATTTCTTGGTACCATCATCGGTAATCGGATCTTTAAATATCTCGCGACCGATGCCGTCTACTTCTCCATAAGTGGCTTTCATCGCAAAACCAAAAGTATCGCGTGTATTATATTGATAGGTAAATGAACCGATGCCAAAAACAACATTGGTAGAGGCAAAACCTTTAGCTTTTAATCGCTCGCAGATCTGCGTAGCTCTTTCTGTAGTAATGCTATCGCCATAAATGGCACCGATTTGCGGAACGAGTTCTTTAAATCCCTTGTCGTTGGTTTTTCCACCGAAAACGTCCCAAAGCAGCTCGATCACACCTTTTTTCTCATTTTCGTTTTCACCATTTGGATTTCCGCAGATAATATCAACCGGATCTCCCGAATCTGGCCTAATTACTACTTTACCCGGACGCGCAATAATATCGTCTTTTAAAACAGGTAGATATTCCGTTAATACTTTCCATAAATCCCAGGTATCAGAAACGATAGATACAATTCCTTTCGGGTAAACTTCTAAAATCAAACGTTTAAAGGTTTCAAGTTCTCCGGTATTGGTCCCCATACACATTACAGAGTGTTCTGTAGCAGCTACTGACCCACCGATTAACTCCTTATCTGAATCTGCATTGTAATACTCTTCTAAAAAATCAATAGCTGGAATGGTATCTGTTCCTGTAAAACTCAATAAATGCCCGGCTGCCGAAGTTACCGCAGCCTCTATTCCACCCATGCCCCGCATAGAGAAATCGTGCCCCTGCCAATCTACAAATTCTGGAACTGAAGAGGTTTCTGCGGCATACTGATCCAAAATGGCGCGATATTGTTTAGCTATGGTAGCAGAATTGCATGGCAACCACACCACCGCTGATAGTAAGGTTTCGAAATAATTGGTCAGCCAGAAAAATTCAGACTTTGTATTATACATGGTAAACATGGGTACACGCAAAGGCACTTCAGCACCTTCTGGTAATGATTTAAAAACCATTGGAATATAACCCAGATCGTGTAAGTCAGCTATATGTTGTATACCTACCAAATTTTCTCCCAGGTAATTATTGATCCTGCGTGCATATTTCTTTAAAATTTCTTCTTTTGGCTGTTTAAAGAAATTCTGGTTAAAATCTTCAATGATGTATTTTTTAATAAAATACTGCAAGCCAAAAAGCACCACATGATCTACATTTTCGAGCCTGCTTTTTCTTGGCGTCCAGTTAGAATAAACCAATGTGGTATTTTCTGGGTACTGTCTACGGTGGTCAACTTTATAACCGTCTGTTAATAATAATGGATTCATAGTGTCTATCTTTTAAAAATCGTAAACTATTGTATTAATATCTTTCTTTGAAATCGTTTCTATAATAATTGACTCAATTATTTCCCATTTCCCTCCTGCTAATCCACATCCTATTCTTGGCATGTGCACGGAAGCATTAATATCTCTTGCAAAATCTGCAACCTTTTTTAAGCCACCTTCAACGGCATCATACCTTATTGGAGCATTACCATTTTCATCTTTAATTATTTTATGTTGGCCAATTAAATTAGCTATCCATAAATCTTGTTCAACTCGTACGAACTGAACCTCACCAAGATTGAAATTATCTTTCGATTGATACCAGGTTCTATATTTGCTTTCGGGAGCTTTCCATTTTTTCGAAATAGCCAATACAAATCCCTTTCCCCATCCACCTATGTCATTACATATGTGAACAATTATCTTATTTCCCTCACCGGAGGGATTGGTTGCATCACCTTTTTTATATTCAATCTCTTTCATGTTTTAATTTCTTCCTTTTTCGTTTGGATACAGGCTTTGTAAAGTATCACTTTGCCAAAAATCTTTTGTTTCGATATCCAAACAGGTTAATTTTCCGGTAAATGCAGCTCCGGTATCAATATTCCAAACATTACAACCCTGCATGGGCACGTACATATTATAATAGAGCGTTGGGGTATGGCCGATGTAGATTTCATGATAGAGCAATAAACGTTTAGGATAAAGTACCGAATCTTTTTTGATCCTTTGATCCATAGTCAGGGCCATTTCCCAAAGCGTTCTATCCCACGAATAATTGGAAGAATAACGTTCTTTTTCAGGACCGTGCATAGAAGAAAAACCAGCGTGAATAAAGAGGTTGTTATGCTCATCAACATAGTAATCTTTCAAACGTTCAAAGAAATTTAGATGTTTCTGCTTCACTGGATCAGGCATGTTTTTATAACTTTCAATGGTTGATTTCCCTCCATGAACAAACCAAACATCATCTATAATACCTTTGTCTAACCAATCGATACACCAGGCATCGTGATTTCCTTTGATAAAAATGCACTGCTGATTTTCTTCCAGTTGCATCAGGTAATTGATCACCTGTGCCGATTCACTCCATCCATCCACATAATCGCCGAGGAAAATCAGTTTGTCATCTTTTGTTACTTCTGCACGCTCGAATAACTGAACTAAACCTTTTAATCCTCCGTGTATATCACCTATTACTAATGTTCTGCCCATGTTAAAACGTTATATATTCAGCGGGCACAACATCTGTAAGCCACACATTGTTAGCTGATAAATAAAATTTATAGCCTGCCCTGTGCATCTCGCCGCTATTAATGGTAAGTATAACCGCTTTCCCCCTCCTGCCACCTACTTTATTGGCGGTTTCCTTATCGGCACTTAAATGCACATGCCGTCTGCTCATTTTCTGCAGCCCCTGCGATTTAATATCCGACAGGAACTTTTCAACTGTACCATGATACAGGTATACTAATGGTTCGGCTTGATTTAAGTTTAATTCAACAGCAATGGAATGTCCTTGGCTTGCCCTTATTTTAGTTTTATTATCATTGAAGGCAAATCTCTTTTTGTCGTTATTTTCAACAATATAGTCAAGCTGTTCAAAATCTATTCTTCTGTCGTAAAGGTCAAATTTGGCAATTAACTCATTTACATCTGCCCAACCGTTTTCGTCAAGTTCTAAACCTATGGTTTCTGGTGAATGTCTCAAAATATAACTAAGTAGTTTACTTATGCCTTTTGTTATTTTATTCTCCATCACTTAAATGTTATTACTTTAATTTCTCTAGGTAGAGTTGATAATTCTCATCGTCGAAACACACGAAGATTAGCTTTTCTATCTTTTCTTTTTCAGCAAAATTATTTACCGTGGCAATGGCAATATCTGCTGCTTTATCTTTAGGGAAATGATAAATCCCTGTGCTGATGTTGGGGAATGCTATAATCTTAACATCATTTTTAACTGCTAAGACTAAACTGTTACGGTAACAATCTGCAAGCAAAGCATTTTTTTCTTCACTATCGCCGTTCCACACAGGTCCAACGGTATGGATGACATATTTTGCCGGCAAATTGCCTGCCGTGGTAATTACCGCATTTCCGGTTTTGCAATTCCCTTGTTTATCTCTGATGGCTACGCAAGCTTCTAAAATGGCTTTACCACCTTTTCTATGAATGGCACCATCTACCCCTCCACCACCAAGCAATGAACTGTTTGCCGCATTAACGATTGCATCAGCCCTAATTTCTGTTATATCGGCTTTGATTAGTTCTAAAATCATTTTATCTGATTCGTTACTTAATGATTGGTCTTAACATCAAAGATTGGGTATCTCATCTCTAACTTCCATCAATGCAAACCCTAATAGGTTTAAACCTTTCCAATTTCCTGGAATGAAAGCATTCGAACTATCTTCAGCCAAACCGATCCCCCAAATTGCATCAACCGGACTGGCCTCGGCCAGGACTTTATCTCTAGTTTGCAAAAGGAAAAACTTCAAATCTTCATTTTGAGAAAACTTAAGTAGATTTCCTTGTTTTACAATTTTATATTTATGGGCATCCCACTTTGCAGCATCAAAGTTTCTGATCTGTCGCCCCAGATCTTTTACATCTTTGGGAGATTTTTTCGTTAATATTTTTTCAAAAACCTGTTGATCATTAAATAATAAAGCCTTTTTTGCCATCATGTAATGTTCAGCTGTTTGATAGATGATGTCATTTTCAACAAATGGAGATGGCCACCATTGGCTTAAACAAGCTTTAGAAAGCGTTCCATTTTTCGGACCTTGATGTCCCCAAAAAAATAGAAATTCAGTACTTTCTTTTATATCTACAACATTGTATTTCTGCTTTTTCATAACCACCATATTCATTTTTTCACAGAGTTCTTCGATTTCATTTTTTTTAATAATTGTATTAAGCCATTTTTCAGGAATAGATTCAAAACCATAAATCAAACCTGCCAAACCGCCCGTAATTGCCCCAGTTGTATCAGTATCGTCGCCAAGATTAACTGCTTTTAGAACGGCATCCTGATAAGTTCCGGTATTGAGGATACACCATAAGCTAGCTTCGAGACTGTGCAACACATAACCAGAAGAATAAATCTCTTTTTCTGGAACTGTTGAGACATCATTTATCAAAACCCTTTTAAACAGATCAATTTCCTTTTGCTCAAAATCATTATCAGCGATAAAATTTTTGAGTTTAAACTGCATTTTAAAATACGCTTCACTTTTATCCTTTTCCTTTAAAAGCTCCAAACCATAAACGACATAGATAAAGCAAGCAAAAACCGACCGAAAGTGCGCATGGGTAATGGATGAAACTTCTTTTACCAGCTGAAAAATATGCTGCAAGTCGTTTTTATCTTGAAGATAAAATAATAGAGGTAGAATTCTCATCAAAGATCCATTTCCATTATCCATTTCTGATGCTCCACCACATAAAACCGGATCAGCACCATGTTTTATCATTTTGATGGCTTCAGCCGTTGCTATACCGATGTCGAAAACTTTTCCATGAGGGGTCCAAATCTCGGCATTAAACCATTGAAGGAATTTCTGCGAGATATCATTTAAATCGTAACCGTTGCAAAGACTTTCAGCCAAACAAAGGCTTAGCGAGCTATCATCACTCCAAGTACCCATGGGCTGATCATGAACACCATAGGCCTGCATATCCTTTACTGGAAATCTTTTAAAAAAATCCCTTTTCTTAAATTCTACGGGCACTCCCAATGCATCACCAACCACCAGGCCGAATATTGAGCTATGGATAACTGTGGTTCTCATATTTTTTGAGTTTATTTAATATTTGCCAACTTTTTAAGCTTAGTCATTACTGCAGTAACAAGTTCATCAAATGTTTTGTACTGGTCGATTCCTTTCCTTTGACAAATTATATCGATATTCCCTTTTCTCCAAAATCCCTCTTCACAACAAACCATTAATTTACCAGAATCGGCAAATAAACCCAATTCCATCATTGAAATGGGTGATTTAGAATTACCCTCAATGAACAATAAAATCACATCAGCACTTTCCATGGCATCTAACTCCCAGTTCACTTGCTCGCTGAATTGTGCATTTTCGATTGTCTGCGCCCAGCTATGGTCCCAAGATGCCCTTCGTGGATTGAAAACGATTACATTACCCAAGGCTTCTTCAGTATTTGCCTTATCGATAAATTTTTGTTGCCAATCAATCGAATTGCCCATATCAATGGTTCCAGCAAGAAATACCGAAACATCGGATGGTGTAATAACCTGTGGAGGAAGTATCGTTTTCATTTTTATTTTATAAAAAATCTATCAATTTTATCTGTGTTACCCCTTCATGATCAACTTCTTTGATGGAATCTGTTGTAAAAATCTGTTCGAAATATTTACCTAATTCATCAAAACCTTTGCTAAATATGCCATGACTAATCGCTAAATAAAGTTTCCCCGCATTTTTAGTCTTTAGCGCTTCTGCCAAGCCAATAAATGTACCACCACCATCACAGATATCATCCACAATTAAACAATCAGCACCAGCTAAATCTTCTGCATATACTTTAAATCCTGAAAGTTTTCCTGTTTTTACATCCCGGCTTTTTGAACACTCTACCACTTCTGTACCACCTAAAAACTCAGATACTTTATAAATTTTCTTTAATGCGCCACCATCAGGGGATATGAGTTTTACTTCTGCTCCTATTTTTGCAATCACCTGCCTTATAAAATCGTGATTGGAAACCGTTATACAATTATTGAGCAAGGCTGGTGTTACTTCACTATGCGGATCGAAAACGGTAACACTTGCCAAAGCCATGGCATTAATGATATCGGCATAAACTTTCACCGATAAAGGCTCTCCAGAAATCATCACCCGATCTTGCCTTGCAGCCGGAAAGTATGGTATAAAAAGTTCGATTTCTTTTACACCCATTCTTCTCAAGGCATCAACCGTAATACAGATCATACCTAAATCATTGAAGGAATTTATTCTTTGCGTAATGGTAACAGGAGTAGCAACATCAAAATTGTTCGAAATTTTAATGTGTGGTTCGCCACCCGCAAATAAGAAAGACTTGTATTCGATTAAGTTATTTTCGCCTAGCGGAGTAAAACTTGGATTAAGATTCAACATATATTTGCGTATTATTTACACAAATATAAAAATCATTTTTAGAATACAAAAAATATTTTGTGTTTATTTTACGCAAACCTAATATCAAATTGGAAATTTTCCTTCAAAAGCTGGTTATATTTTGTCTTATCGAAGGTAAAAAGTTTGCCCGGCCTGCCACTAGCACCCATTTTAACCACTTTATCTGTTTCTGTAACAATTCCAAAACTTAGAATTTTTTTCCTGAAATTACGCCGGTCTATATCTCTTTCTAAAATGGAGCAGTACAGATTTTCAAGATCGGAAAAGAGAAATTCGTGATCCAACAGATCAAAACCGATCGGTTGGTAAGTAAGTTTACTTTTTAAGCGCTGATGTGCGAGATTAACCATTTCATTGTGATCGTAGCCCAATTCCGGAATTTGAGTAACAGGAAACCATTTCGCGTCTTTGGCATCGGTATCGGCTTTTAATACAAAATTTTTAGGATTAACGAGGGCAAAATAAGCTACAGAAATTACCCTGAAGCGTTCGTCGCGATTGATATCATCACCAAAAGTACCCAGCTGCTCAAGATAATTTACCGTTATACCTGCCTCTTCTTTAAGTTCGCGCTCAACTGCCATAAGCAAAGGCTCATCATTTAAAATAAATCCACCTGGCAAAACCCATCTATCGGCCAGTTTACCAAATCGCTGCTGAACTGCCAATACATAAAGTGTTCCTTTTTCGTAGCCAAAAACAATGGCATCAACAGCAATTTTAATATTTTGATCGATCATCCTTTAATTTGTGTTAAAACAACACAAAGTTAATTGTTTTAACCAAGAAGATCGAAACTGTTGATTAAATTCTACCTGAACTTCTTCATTGCAGTCCAAAGTTTTTCGTCCATACCGTAAACATCAGGTCTGTATTCGATCTTATCATTTTGCGACCAGGCCGTAATATAGGTGATAATTAACGGAACAGATTTTTTTGGCCCGAACCAGGCTGGTTTTAACTGAAAGGCTTTAGTGGTATCTGCTTTTTGAGCCATGCGTTTTTTGTACCATTTTACATGCGTACTGTCTATCGGTGGTAAATCTACTTCTGCTCTTAATTTGTCGTAAGTGTAAGAGTCTTTAACTAAAAGTTCGGCAAACTGAAGAGGTTTTTCGATACGCACACAACCATGACTAATGGCTCTATTGGTTAAGTTGAATCCGTTCTTGTTATTGGTATCGTGAAGATAAATACTCGAGCTATTATCGAAGATGAATTTGAACTTTCCTAATGCATTTCCACCGCCAGATCCCTGCTTAAATTTAAAGGGTAATTTATCCCTTGAATATTTACTCCAATTAATAGTATCGGGCTCACCAATCAGCTTATCTTTATAGTAAACTTTGATGTTACTATTTGATAAATAATATGGATCTTTTCTGGCCATCCAATAGATCTCACTTTGCGCAATACTTACCGGAATATTCCAGATCGGATTGGCCTGAATGGAATTGATTCTACTGAACAATAACGGCGTCTCATGGTTCTTCGGTTTATCATCCAGATTGCCAGATTTTGCAAAGGCTTTTAACTTCTCTTCATAACCGTTTTCACGTTTCCCACCAACACAAACTTTCATCGTAATTACAGTATCAGATTTATCAAACCAGGTTAACTTAAAATCAGGAATATTTACCTGCACATAATTGGTTCCTGTCTCTGGCATTTTCCAACGGAAGCGCTCCATATTTAACAGTAAAATTCGCTTTTCATCGTAAGCATCTGTATTTAAATATGCATCCTGCAAAGCTTTATATTGAGCCGATTTTGGCTGAACAGACCTTAATGTATCAACTAGACTTTTACTATTTAAAAGATTGATCATCCCCAAGCTATCAGGCCGTTTAACTTTAATGTAGTAACGCGAAAAAATAGTACGTGGATTTACCACCCCATATTTAAGGTAATTATTGTAGTTCAAATAAGCGTTAGCCGATAGTAATTCTAGTTTCGCTATAACCGGATAACTTTCTTCTACCTTTTTAAACTTGTTTGCCGTTAATTCATCTAATAAGTTTTTAATCTCATCTCCTTTAAAAATCTTCGGATTGAAGCCATGAACCTTACTTTCGTTTAAATAGTTTACCAGCGAGTCTAATTCCCCATTAATATAAAACTGCGTAACTAATTTAGGCTCAGCAGAATGATTTAAATAAAAAGCTTTTATAGTTTTAGGATTAACGAACTTGCCCGAAAGACTGTCCATTGTTTTCACAAAAATGCTATCATAAGCTACAGTATCGAAATCTTTATAGATTTTGTTCTTGAAATGTTCAGACAGCACTTTCCCGATCTCAGGTGGGCTTTTAAACCATCCACAGGCAGAAATGAACAAAATAAAGGGCAGAATTAGAAAGCGAAACTTTTTCAAAAGAGTAAAATTTTAATACAAAATAAGGGTTATTGGCAATAAAAACAGCTTAATGGCAAATTAAGTGCCATTATTTTTTGTTTTCCCATTTCAAACACTATATTTGCCAGCGCTTATCAGCTAAAGCATTGATACTGGCAGAAATAATTTATGAATTTAACTTTGAACCATCACTTACATTTACACCATCGCCGATAGGCGATATGATATGTTTGTTTTGTACTTCAAAACTTTTTTCCGTAAAATAATTTCTTGTTCACTCTATATTCAATACTTTGAAAACACTTAAAATCGCTATCCAGAAATCGGGTAGGTTAAACGAAAAATCTGTAGAAATACTTAAAAACTGTGGTTTATCTTTCGAAAACTACAAAAGCTCGCTCATCTCAACCGTTACCAATTTTCCTTTAGAAATTCTTTTCCTTCGGGATGATGATATTCCTGAATATGTACAGGATGGCATTGCCGATTTGGGTATAGTTGGTGAAAATGTAATTCTAGAAACCAAAGCTGAGGTAGATTATCTTCAAAAATTAGGCTTCGGAAAATGCACCTTAAAAATCGCTGTTCAGGCTACCAGTAATATCCAAAAACTGGAAGAGTTAAATGGCAAAGCGATTGCTACTTCTTACCCGGTAATCCTCGAAAAATTCTTACAGGAAAAAGGTATAAAATCTGATATCAGAACCATTTCTGGATCGGTAGAAATTGGCCCCGGTTTAGGTTTAAGTGATGCCATTTTTGATATCGTATCAACAGGTGGAACATTAAAGAGCAACGGACTAAAACCTTTCGCTGATGTGATGCAATCGGAAGCTGTCTTAATCGGAAATAAATCAATAGCCAACAATCCTGAAGTTGCAGAATTGCTTCAACGCATCCGCTCTGTACTCAGCGCAAAATCTAACAAATACGTGGTACTAAATGTATCAAAAGATAACCTTCAAAAAGTAGTCGATTTACTTCCGGGTGTGAAAAGTCCAACCGTGGTTCCGCTCTTCGAACCTAACTGGGTGGCTGTTCACTCTGTAATTGCCGAGGAAGATTTCTGGGATAAAATAAACAGTTTAAAAGCAGCAGGTGCTGAAGGCATCTTGGTAATGCCAATCGAGAAAATAATCAAGTAAAATCGTTTAAACTCACATTAACTATTAGTTAATTTTAAATTATAAAACATTGAAAATCTACAATTATACAGATTTATCTAAATCAAAAATTGAAGAACTTTGTTCGAGGCAAATTGAAGACGATAAACTGGTTGAAGAACGGGTAACCGGCATCATCAGCACAGTAAAAAAAGATGGCGACCAGGCGCTTTTCAACTTCGCAAAAGCATTTGATAAAGTTGATCTGGAGAAGCTATTTTTAGATGCAGAAGAATTGAAAGCAATTGCATCTACCATTCCCACCGAAGCAAAAAAAGCGATTGATACTGCTTACCAAAACATCAAAACTTTTCACCAGTCGCAGTTAAAAACTGAAGATAAAATCGAAACGATGCCTGGCGTTCTGTGCTGGCGCGAATCGAGGGCAATTGAAAAAGTTGGCCTTTATATTCCAGGTGGAACTGCCGTTTTACCGAGCACTTTTTTAATGCTGGCTACTCCGGCAATCATCGCAGGCTGTAAAGAAATTGTAGTGTGTTCTCCTCCGCAGCGTGATGGTAAAACCAATTGTTATCTTGCTTATTGCGCAGTGCTACTGGGCATCGAAAAAGTATTCCTGATTGGGGGTGCACAAGCTGTTGCAGCAATGGCTTTCGGAACAGAAAGTGTACCACAGGTATATAAGATCTTCGGCCCAGGTAACCGTTATGTAACTACAGCAAAAACAATGGTTCAAAATAAAGTAGCTATTGATATGCCTGCAGGACCATCAGAGGTATTGGTCATCGCTGATGAGACTGCCAATCCGTCATTTATTGCTGCAGATCTACTCGCGCAGGCGGAGCATGGAACTGATAGTCAGGCTATTTTAGTATCTACTTCAAATCAGATCATTGCTGATACTTTAAAAGAAATTGAAAATCAGCTTACTATCCTACCACGCAAGGATATAGCGGCTAAAGCAATAGCCAATTCTTATGCAGTTTTAGCTGAAAACCTGGATGAGGGGATGCAATTTTCAAATGAATATGCACCAGAGCACCTAATATTGGCTACTGAACATTTCCAAAGCCTTATTCCATCGATTATCAACGCTGGATCAGTGTTTTTAGGCAACTTTACACCTGAAAGTGTTGGCGATTATGCCTCGGGAACAAACCATACTTTACCAACCAGTGGCTTCGCAAAAGCTTATTCGGGTGTATCAACTGATGCTTTTCTGAAAAAAATCACTTTTCAGCATCTGTCAGCTGATGGATTAAACAACATTGGCACTACAGTTGAAATACTTGCAGAAGCTGAGGGCCTCGAAGCGCATAAGAATGCGGTGAGTATTAGATTGAAGAATTAAATTAAGGTAAACCTATATAATGAGGCCGTCATGCTGAATTTATTTCAGCATCTATATAATTAAAAAGACCCTGAATTAAATCCGATAGCTATTGGATCAGGGTGACGAATAAAAATATTAAAATGGACATTAACGATTTAGTAAGAGAAAATATAAAAAACCTTCGCCCCTACTCTACCGCAAGGGATGAATTTAAAGGTCAGGCATCAGTATTTTTAGATGCAAACGAGAACAGTTATGGCTCGCCATTACCGGCAAATTACAACCGTTATCCTGATCCATTGCAACTGGATCTGAAAGATGCAATCAGCAAAATAAAAGGCGTACCAATTGAAAATACCTTTTTAGGAAACGGTAGCGACGAGGCAATAGATTTATTGTTTCGCGCATTCTGTAATCCTGGAAAAGATAATGTAATTGTGCTGCCCCCAACCTATGGAATGTATGAAGTTTCGGCCAATATAAACGATGTAGAAATACGCAAAGTTAGCCTGCTTCCGAACTTCCAATTGGACATGGAAAAAATCGCAGAAACGATTGATAAAAACACGAAATTAATTTTCATTTGTTCGCCAAATAATCCGACCGGAAATTCCATAAACCGCGAAGATATTGAAACTATTTTAGCCAACTTTAATGGTATCGTTGTGGTGGATGAAGCCTACATTAATTACGCCCGTCAGAAGACCTTTATTCAAGAGTTAACTGAGTACGGAAACCTGGTTGTTTTGCAAACTTTTTCGAAGGCTTGGGGGCTTGCTGCTTTACGTTTAGGCATGGCATTTTCTTCAACAAAAGTGATCGATGTTCTGAACAAAATTAAGCCACCTTACAACATCAATCAGGCTACGCAGGATTTAGCTTTCGAAGCACTAAAAAACATCGCTCAGGTGAACGTTTGGATTAAAGAATCGGTTGCAGAAAGAGACCGTTTAAGCAAGGCGTTAAATGCATTAAATATTGTTAAAAAAGTATATCCTTCTGATGCTAATTTTATTCTGACGGAAGTTACCGATGCTTTGAAAATTTATGATACTTTGGTTGATCAGGGTATCATTGTACGCGACCGTTCTAAAGTAACTTTGTGTGAAGGATGTTTAAGGATTACGGTGGGTACAAAAGAAGAAAACGACAAACTATTAACTGTTCTAGAAAATTTTTAAGATGAAACCATCATGAGCATACCGCTCGCAAACAGCAATGAACCGAGCCTGCGAGCTCATTAATGCCATTTAAAAACAATCACCAACAAATTAATAATTATATTCCAATGAAAAAAGTATTGTTTATAGACCGCGATGGAACGTTAAATATCGAGCCTGATGATGAACAGGTAGATAGTTTTGCGAAGCTTAAATTCTATCCGCGCTCATTATATTATTTATCTAAAATTGCAGCTGAACTGGATTATGAACTGGTAATGGTAACCAATCAGGATGGATTGGGAACACTTTCAAATCCTGAAGAAAATTTCTGGCCGATCCACAATTTCATGCTCGATACTTTTGAAGGTGAAGGTGTTCATTTTAGCGAGATTGTGATCGATAGAACTTTTGCAAAAGACAATGCCCCTACCCGTAAGCCTGG
Source organism: Pedobacter ginsenosidimutans (assembly GCF_001442625.1). Lineage (GTDB taxonomy): Bacteria > Bacteroidota > Bacteroidia > Sphingobacteriales > Sphingobacteriaceae > Pedobacter > Pedobacter ginsenosidimutans. Next base: position 105,619 of record NZ_LMZQ01000006.1, read on the forward strand.
TACTGCTTTGTTGACAAAATATTTCAGTGAAGATTACGATCTGAAAAATTCTTTCGTAATTGGAGACCGATTAAATGATGTGGTTTTGGCCAAAAATTTGGGTGCTAAAGCGATTTTTCTTCGTCAGAATGATGCATTGGGTTCTACTGAAGCATTAGATAAACATGAAACGTTGTTGGATGTGATTATTCTGGAAACCAAGAAATGGGAAGACATCTACAACCTGCTTAAAGCAGGAAGCAGAAAAATTCACCACGAACGTAAAACCAACGAAACCGACATTACCATTAACCTTGATCTGGACGGAACAGGAAAAGCCAAAATCGAAACAGGATTAAACTTCTTCGATCATATGCTTGATCAGATTGCCAGACATGGAAGTGTAGATTTAGAGGTAATTGCTAAAGGCGATTTACATATTGATGAGCACCACACCATAGAAGATACTGGTATTGCCCTTGGAGAAGCATTTGCTAAAGGATTAGGCAATAAACTAGGCATTGAGAGGTATGGTTTTTGCTTACCAATGGACGACTGCCTTGCACAGGTAGCCATCGATTTTGGGGGAAGAAACTGGATTGTTTGGGATGCTGAATTTAAACGCGAGAAAGTTGGCGATATGCCTACAGAAATGTTTTATCATTTCTTTAAATCGTTCAGTGATGCTGCAAAATGCAATTTAAACGTAAAAGCAGAAGGCGATAACGAACACCATAAAATTGAAGCTATTTTTAAAGCATTTGCAAAAGCAATTAAAATGGCAATCAAACGCGATGCAGAGAAAATGGTTTTGCCAAGCACAAAGGGGGTATTGTAACCCCCCAGCCCCTAAAGGGGAGCAAAATAAAATTAGGTGAGGTAGTAAATCAATAAAAAGGGCACAATTAAGATAACTTAAGTTATGCACAATAACATAAACGATAAAAATTCAAAGTCCCCTTCAGGGGATTTAGGTGTTGGAATAGTAAATTACGGAGCAGGCAACATTTTCTCCCTTACCGCAGCATTAGATCGCTTAAATGTAACCTACGGCATGGTAAACACCGAAAACGACCTCGAAAAATATAGCCACATCATCATCCCTGGTGTTGGCCATGCGGGGGCAGCCATGGAAAAACTAAAAGGAACAGGGTTGGTTGAAGCCATTAAAAAACTAACAAAACCCGTTCTTGGCATCTGTGTGGGCATGCAGCTCATTACCGAACATTCGGAAGAGGGCGATGCAGCGCTTTTAAATATCGTTCCGGTTAAAACCAAAAAATTCGATAAGTCACTGCATATCAAAATACCACACATGGGATGGAATGCAGTTAATCCGAAAAACAATTCACTATTTGAAGGTGTTGAAGATAATACACAATTTTACTTCGTGCATTCGTACTTTATTGAATATAACCCTACTTTTGACATCGCATCTGCTGATTATGGTTTAAAGTTTTCGGCAGCGGTACAAAAAGACAATTTTTACGGCGTTCAGTTCCACCCTGAGAAATCGGGAAAAGCCGGCGAACTAGTATTAAAAAATTTTTCAAACTTAAGCTTATAAAATGTACATAATACCTGCTATTGATATTTTGGATGGAAAAGTTGTCCGTCTTCGTGAAGGCGATTACAACCAAAAAACAGAATATGATGTTTCGATCCCCGAAATGATAGAAAAATACCGTTCAAATGGTACAGATTTCATCCATATTATTGATTTAAACGGAGCCAAAGGCGATTTTAGCAATCAAAAAGCACTTTTTGAGATTATCAAAAAAACCGAAATGAAAGTGCAGTACGGTGGTGGCATCAGAACCATTGAGCAGGTAACCAATTTGCTTGACGCTGGGATACACCGCGTAATTGTAGGTACACAGGCCATTACCAACCCTGATTTCTTACCTCAATTGAGTGAAGCTTTTGCTAAAAAAGACGATTATGCAAACCGTATTGTAATTGCAATCGACGTTTTGGATGAGGTAATTAAATATTCTGGCTGGATGGAAAGTTCGCCGATTAAACTGATGGATTACGTTGACAAATGTCTTTCACTGGGTTTTTTCCGTTTCTTATGCACCGATATCAGCAAAGATGGAAAATTAGGTGGTGCAGCGATAGATTTATACGAAAAACTGCTTGAACATTCGCCTATGATTAAACTGATTGCATCAGGTGGAGTAAGTTCGATGCAGGATATTTACGACCTAGCCAAGTACCCGATTAGAAGTGTAGTGGTTGGAAAAGCAATTTACGAAGACCGCATTACCATCGAAGAAATTAAAGAGTGGAATTTGAAGGCGTTGAGCTCGATTTAAAGCGGAATTTTATATAATATTTGGCTCATTGTAATAGGCGATCGTCATGCTGCCCCGGACATCCGGGATCAGCATCTTTCATACAGTAAAGACCCTGAAATAAATTCAGGGTGATGAACCTCGCGAAGCGAAAGCTTTAAGATCGCTGCGTGCCTCGCAATGACGAAAACCCAAACAAAACACATGCTTTCAAAAAGAATAATCCCTTGTTTAGACGTTAAAGACGGCCGTACGGTAAAAGGTGTAAACTTTGTTGATTTACGCGATGCAGGCGACCCGGTTGAATTGGCGGCACAATACGCACAACAAGGTGCCGATGAATTGGTTTTTCTGGATATTACGGCCACCCACGAGCGTCGGAAAACGATGATTGAAATGGTTAAATCGGTTGCCAGGCAATTAAATATTCCTTTTACCATTGGTGGCGGAATAACCGAAATTGCGGATGCCGAAGCATTATTAAATGCAGGAGCGGACAAAATCAGCATCAATTCGGCAGCAGTCCGGAATCCTAAATTAATAGAAGATCTGGCTAAAACCTTTGGTGTGCAGTTTGTGGTTTTGGCAGTCGACACCAAATATGTAAACGGTAAAAATATGGTCCACCTAAATGGAGGAAGGCTAATTACCGAACTGGAAACCGAAAACTGGATTAAACAGGCTGAAGATTTAGGTGCAGGAGAAATTTTGTTAACCTCGATGGACCATGATGGCACAAAAGCAGGTTTTGATTGTGGATTACTCAGTAAAGTAAACCAAATGATCAATATCCCTATTATAGCATCAGGCGGGGCAGGTAGTATGGCGCATTTTACCGAGGTTTTTCAAAAGGCCAATGTTGATGCCGCACTGGCAGCTTCGGTATTTCATTATGGCGAAATCCTGATCCCTGATCTAAAGCAAGAATTAAAAAGGAATCATATTCCGGTGAGAATATAATAGTTAACTCGTCATTGCGAGGCACGAAGCAATCCTAATGCTATGGGTTCGAAACCTGCAAAAGTAGTAAGATTGCTTCGTGCCTCGCAATGACGGAAACATCATAAAAATGAATATCGATATATCAACCCTTGATTGGGATAAAACAGCTGGCTTACTTCCTGTAATTATTCAGGATTACAAAACTTTAGAGGTTTTGATGCTGGGTTATATGAATGCTGAAGCACTCGAGAAAACGCAGGCCGAAGGCAAGGTAACTTTCTTTTCTCGTTCTAAAAACCGCCTTTGGACAAAAGGTGAAACCAGCAATAACTTTTTGTTTGTTAAAGAACTTTTTGTAGACTGTGATAACGACACCATTCTAATCAAAGCGGATGCCGTTGGTCCAACCTGCCATACCGGTAGCCGTAGCTGTTTTAAAACAGATTTTAACCAGAACTTTATTTTCGAACTCGAAAACATCATAAATGATCGATATGAAAACCCCGTTGAAGGGTCTTATATCAACAAAATGCGCAACAAAGGTTTGAATAAGATTGCCCAAAAAGTCGGTGAAGAAGGTGTGGAAACGGTAATTGCTGCACTTGCTGAAACGGAAGAAGAACTCATTGGAGAAGCATCAGATCTTGTTTTTCACCTATTGTTTTTATTGAAAGAAAAAGGCTTATCGATTCAGGATATAGCGAAGAATTTAGAGAAAAGACATCAATAAGGTTTGAGGTAAAAGGTGTTAGGTTTAAGGTGCTAGATGCCTAACCTTACACCCTAAACCCTAAACCCAAAACCTCAAGAAATGCTCAAACACCTGCAAACCCTTCCCGGACACCAAAACCCTGTATATGCTTTAGCCAATTCGGATGAGGATGGTATATTTTTTAGTGCAGGAAACGATAAGGGTGTTGTAGAATGGTCGTTAAATACGATGGCTTTTGTAAAAGTTAAAATGCCGGTACAGAGCTCGGTATATTGTTTACACTATTACAATAAACAACTATTTATCGGTGAACGCAGTGGTGCGTTTAGCGTTTATGATTTTAATGATCAGAAAGTAATTGCCAGAATAAATGCACATACCAAACCTATTTTCAATATACAAACGGTAAAAGGCAAAAATGAACTTCTAACCACTGGAGAAGATGGTACAGTTGCGGTTTGGTCGTTAGTAGATTTTACAGAGATTTACCGCTTTCAGGTGGCTTACGATACCGTGAGAGCGATTGCCATTGCGCCTGATGAAAGTGAAGTGGCTTTTGGCTGTAAAGATCACCTGATCAGGATTTATAACCTGGCTGATTATAGCCTCAAACAATCTCTCGAAGGACATTCATTACCTGTTACCTCTTTGGCATATCATCCTACAGGTAAATACTTAATTTCTGGAAGCAGGGATGCACAGCTAAAAATATGGGATCTGCCCAATTACGGACTTAGAGAAACCGTTCCTGCACATATGTTTACTGTTTACGATATTGCCTTTCACCCTAGCCTGCCTTATTTCGCTACGAGTAGTCAGGATAAAAGCATTAAACTCTGGGATGCAGAGAATTTTAAATTGTATAAAATTTTGAGCTTAGAGAAGGCAGGCACCGGCCATACTCACTCCATCAATAAGATTATATGGAGCCATGATGGTAAATATCTCATTTCTACAGGAGATGACAGGCAGGTAATGGTTTGGGAGATGGAACAGATTTAGTCTACCCATTTAACAGCTGGGTAATACGCTCTAAAAATGTAGGCTGATTAATAATGGCAAATCCACCTAAAATAGATTGATCCATTTTCATTTTAACAAAAATAACATCATTTTTATTGAGATTTACTTTTAGCTCTTTACTTTCAAATCCAATATACCTGATATCCAGAATTACTTTATCCTTAAACTGTTTTCTGTCCAACCTTAATTCAAATTCTCCATTTCGATCAGTAGTTGTTCCAATCTTTGAATTTTTAACCCTGATACTCACGGCAATTAACGGTAATTTATCACCTTTATCAATAACTTTACCTCGTACGGTAACAAAATCATCTTCAGTGTTTTCTTTTAAAACATCATCTTTTAGAGATTTCTTATTATCCGTCTGAAATGTTGTGGGATATGATAACGAAATATTTGCATTAACCAATTTTGGAAAACTCAAAAAAGCCAATAAAGAAGCGGCAATCAGGCTAGGTTTAAATTGGCTAATTGCAAAATTCGATTTTACACGAATTAAACGATCAAGCTGCTCGGGCTTAAATCTTCCACAGCTTTTGCCCTGATTTTCTGTAAACCAAATATGTAATTCGTGATCGGAGAAATTGGCAAAATCAACAACTGATTTTTGACATGAACAGCAGAATTTCCCTGTATTATTATCGATCATCTCGCCCCATTTTTCATGACAAGGATTGGAAATCTGGATCTTAAAATTTGAGCTCATAAAATTCAATTAACAAATTATCTAAAGATATTTATAACACCGCTCACAATCCTCCTGCTTACAGTTGTTTTTATCGAAATACCACCAAGTCTTCCTTCCAATTGTTCGCTTACCTTATCAACAACCATTTTGTTTGTAAAATCCATCTGCATTGCATATTGTAAAACAATAGAGATCTCTTTTTCCTCTCCTAAAAGGAATAAACTCTTTTTAGCCTCAAATGCGTTTGAAGTAAAAGTCAATTCGGCGATAGTCCTGTTTTTTGGCTTTCTAATTTTAATATAAAATGAGCCATCGGCGGCCGTTTCAGCATAAATATTTTGATCTTTTAATTCGATATTTATATGATTTAAGCCAATTCCATCCTGATCATATACTCTTCCCTTTATAAAGGTATACTCTCCTTCTACATCACCCAAAACCTGGCTTTGTTGAATTTTATATTCCGTTTCCAATGGCCTTACATATTTTGCATAAGTGAATTTAGGAATACTTAAAAATGCAAAAATTGAAGCTGCAATTAAACTGGGTTTAAAAATTTTGAAAAATGGTGCGGCTTTGCCACCTAGATAACGATCAAGCTGCTCAGGCTTAAATCTTCCACAACTATTCCCTGGATTTTGGTTAAACCACCGTTTTAACTCTGCATCAGTAAAATGGGTAAAGTCTATTACAGATTTTTGGCAGGAACTGCAAAATTTCCCGTTTGAATCAGCTTGCATTCCCGCCCACTCTTCATGACAAGGATTTGAGATTTGAATTTTAAATTTAGATGGCATAAAAAATGTATCTTTTATATAGGATACATTTTCGGTTACTATTCCACAAAACGTTTGATAATTCTCAGCTTGTGCGAATATTTTCCCAATTCTTTATTAAAAATTCCCTGGTCATCAATCGGATCGATTTTTACTTTTGCTGAGGAATGGATAATTTCGTTCGGGCTTAACATAATGCCTACATGGGTAATTCTGCCTTCGTCATTATCAAAAAAAGCCACATCGCCTGCTTTGCATTCGGCCAGAAAACCAACCAGTTCACCTTGTTCAGCCTGTTGTGAAGCATCGCGGTTTAACTTAATGCCTAACATTTTAAATACGGTTTGTACAAAACCAGAGCAATCTAAGCCAAACAAATGTCTTCCACCCCATAGATACGGGATGTTTTGAAAAAACTTTGCCGTTTCGGTAACTTTATCGGTAAAATCGACAGCACTATTGTTGTATGCTTCGAAATTCAGTTTAAATTTTTCCTCGCCAGCATAACAAAAACCCTCTTTTAAAAAAGGAAGGTTACTTGCCGGACTTAAATGATATGAACTTCCATCGGCTGCTGTTAGCACATTATTGAAACTTAATGGAGCAATCAATTTACAATCGTGCATTGCTGTAAACTGGCTTTGGGTAATCGGGGCCAATTGTCTGAAATCCATCCAGCCTTGGTAACCATCATAGCCATTTTGAATGAGCCACCAGCGTTCCTCCTTCTGAATAATTTCTACATGATCGCCGAATAAAAGTTGCGAAACAATCTCTGCTTTATCTGATGCATCAGCTCTTAAGGCCGCTACAGCAACCCTACAAATACCGTATTGATTTTCCATTTAAATATGCTCGTGAAACTATTGTAAAACTAATAAAATACATCCATTGCCTAACATTTTGCACACAAATTTGTTATTTTTATGATGATCACCCTTTAAATATGCTCGCCATGAATTTTAAAAAAATATTAATTGCCGTTGATAATAGTACCTGCTCGGAAAAAGCGGCAAAAGCCGGTTACGACATGGCTGAAAAATTTGGAGCAGAAGTAGCACTGGTTAACATTATCGAGCCTATTCCGGCTAACGTAAACCCCGATTTAACCCTGGCGCCAGTGTTTTTAGAAACATATGACAACAGCGAAGAAAACAGCCACATTTTGCTCAAAGAAATGGAGACAAAATATAGCAAAGGTGCAAAAACCACCTATTTAAGTGTTGTTGATACCGCAGCGCATGGTATTATCCAACAATCAGACGAGTGGGGATCTGATCTAATTGTTATTGGCACATATGGACGTACGGGCCTGTACCATTTTTTAATGGGAAGTGTTGCCGAACACGTGGCGAGAAAATCTGCTTGTCCGGTTTTGATTATTCCTAATAAATGCGATGTTTGAGCTAAATTCAGTTCAAACAAATGAAAATTCACATATTTGGAGCTTCTGGTTCGGGCGTAACTACGCTGGGCAAAGCATTGGCAAAAAAATTAAACATCCCCTATTTTGACAGTGATCAATATTTCTGGATACCTACTGATCCTCCATTTATAACAAAACGAAATCCTAAGGAAAGAAATGACCTCATCAAAATGGCTTTAACGGAAAGTGATGATTGGGTTTTTGGTGGCTCAAGTGTGAGCTGGGGCGATGGTGTTTTTCCAGAATTTGATCTGATTGTATTTCTTTGGCTTCCACCAGAAGTGAGGTTGAACAGATTAAAAAAAAGAGAATTTGAACGTTATGGTTCTGTAATTTATCAGGATCCTGAAAGAATAAAAAAGTATCAGGATTTTATCGAATGGGCAACTAATTATGATATTGATCCGATTAAATCTGGCTTTACAGGCAGATCATTAAAAGTACATGAGGATTGGATTAAAGATTTAGACAAAGAAATTTTGCAGATTAGAGGTGATTTTACTGTTGAAGAAAGAATAAAAAAAATTATAGACTATCTATAAACTAAAAAAGGCACCAAATGGTGCCTTTAATATTATAAATATTTTATAAAGCTTATCCTTCCTGGTGTAACCAAGCTTTCTTAGCCAATAATTCTTCTTCTGTTTCGCGGATATCTTCGTCATCTACGCAACAATCAACCGGGCAAACTGCCGCACACTGAGGTTCATCATGAAAACCCTTACACTCTGTACACTTATCGGATACAATGTAATAAACTTCATCCGAAACTGCTTCTTGAGCTGCATCAGCTTCAATTTGTTGATTACCAAAATCAATGATACCATTTAAATTTGTACCATCAGAAAAACGCCATGCAGTACCGGCATCGTAAATTGCGTTATTAGGACATTCTGGTTCGCAAGCCCCACAATTTATACACTCATCTGTTATTTTAATCGCCATGTTTTCGTCTAATTCTTTTGCTTAGTTTACCTTTGCGCTGCAAATATAAGATATAATCACTTAATAATAATTCTAAATATGTCAGCATTAACTCAAGAAAAAGTAATAATCGCGTTCAACAAACTGGGTAAATTGCTTACAAACCCTACTGACATACTAGGAAATGCATTTTATAGTGCCGAAAGCACTAATGCATGGTTTACTGCAGAAAACATAAAAAAATCGATTTTATCTTTTGCTGAAATGTTAAATGAGGCTGATTTGGCCATTTGGTTCAAATCGGTTAAGTTTAGTACATCACCTAAAAAGGTTGGTTTAATCCTGGCGGGGAATATCCCATTGGTGGGTTTACATGATGTTTTAAGTGTATTGGCCACGGGTAATATTGCTTTAATCAAACTTTCTTCGGCTGATGATAAATTAATTAAAGCCGTAATTGCAGAACTCGTTAAAATAGAACCTGCTTTTGAGGATAAAATAGAATATGTAGAGCGCTTAAAAGATTTTGATGCTGTTATTGCAACCGGAAGCAACAATTCATCACGCTATTTTGATTATTATTTCAGTAAAGTACCCAACATTATCAGAAAAAACAGGAACAGTGTTGCAGTTTTAGATGGCGCTGAGAGTTTCGAAGATATTCAAAACCTGGGCAACGATATTTTTGATTATTTTGGCTTAGGCTGTAGAAATGTATCTAAAATCTATTTCCCAAAAGGTTACGATATTGCAAATTTTTACGAAGGCGTAGAAAGTTTTCAGCCTATTATCAACCACTTTAAATACAATAACAATTACGATTACAATAAATCTATCTATCTGGTTAATGCGGCTAAGCACTTCGACAATGGTTTCTTGTTATTAAAAGAAGATGAAAGCCTGACATCACCTTTGGCTGTTCTCTTTTATGAAGAATACGAGCAGTTACAAGCGCTTGAAGATAAACTGAAAAACCAATCAGAAAACATTCAATGTGTGATTAGCAAATCGCCTTTAAGTTTAAACACTTTCGGTTTTGGCCAAAGTCAGCACCCTAAACTTTGGGACTATGCAGATAATGTAAATACCGTTGAGTTTTTGAATGGGTTAAACTAATATCGGCCAGTAACTTTGCTCACTGATGGCATTTAGATTTTAAATTTATTTAATATTGCATAAATCTGAGCCAGTAAATGCACTCTCTATCAAAAGCGTTATTCTTTATTTATATCCTCCTGTTTGCAAATTTTGCAAAAGCGCAGCTTTGTAGCGGAACTTTTGGACAACCACTCATTAGTCAGACATTTGGGCAGGGAAACAATACTGACAGCTGGTATGGTCCATTGGCGCAATATGCACCAGGTGCCTCAACATTTACAGAATTTATTGGTCCCCCAGGGCCGAGCAATTCTGCTTTAAGGGCTAATCAATCAGGATTAGTTAAAACGCCTGCAACACCTGGTAATCCCTTTCCCATTTATTGGCAGCCACATGCTGATCATACCGGAGATCCCAATGGCTTGATGCTTCTAATCGACGGAATTGCCACACGAACCGTATTTTTTGAGCAACGAATGGATAATTTGTGTCCAAATACTATTTTACGCTTATCAATCTGGGTATTAAATGCAAATTCACCGGCTGCCAATGCCCAAACCCCAAACATGATCTTACGCATCACCGATCCTAATGGTAATGTATTAAATGAGAAACCTACTGGAAGTGTGCACGCAGACCTCACTTGGCATCAATATTTTGTAGATTTCACTAATGGCAACAGCTCAACCATAACCTTACAACTAATTAACAGTACACTAACAAATAGCGGCAACGATTTTGCTTTGGATGATATCACCGTACAAGCTTGCGGCCCGGCCATCGCTCCATTTTTCAACACGAATGCCTCTTTATTAAATATGTGTGAAGGTAATACCAGCAATTTCATTTTAGATGCAAATATTACCGCAGGATATACAAACGCAGTTTACCAATGGCAGGAAAATACGGGTAGCGGTTGGGCTGACATTGTTGGCAAAACAACGAAACAAGCTGCTATAGATTTTTCAGATCGCATAGCTGGCACTTATCAATATCGGTTAATTACGGCTATGAATGGTAATATTGATAGAACTTACTGCAGGGCAGTATCGGAGCCAATAAAGGTTACTGTAAATCCATTGCCAACAGCCATTGCAGAAAATTCTGGACCGGTTTGTATTGGTAATAACATTCAGTTAAATGCATCTGGCGGAACAAGTTACAGCTGGACGGGCCCGAATCAATTTAGCTCAACAGATAAAAGTCCATCCATCCCCAATGCTACTAAAGCGATGGAAGGCATTTATACTGTTCAGGTAACTGCAAATGGGTGTACATCGCCTGCAACAACAACTGTTGAAATTTTAGAGCCAATAATTCCAATAACCAATATCCAAAATGCAACCATTTGCAAAGGTAAATCGGTTCAATTAGAAGCATCGGGTGGCTCTACCTATCTTTGGCACCCATCAAAAGGTTTGTCAGATCCTCAAATCGCTAACCCAATCGCCTCACCAACTGAAACCACGACATATACTGTTCAGGTTTCAAACGGAAAATGTCCGGCCGAAGCAGAAATCACCGTCAATGTGAATAAAAATGTAATGGCCGATGCAGGTGCGGATCAAACGATTGTAACTGGACAGCCGATAATTTTAAATGGTAAAGTGAGTGGTGATGATTTTACCTATTTCTGGACACCATCAGATTATCTTGACGATCCCACCAAACTCAATCCCATTGCTACACCAACTGAAGACATTACCTATACTTTACATGCTAGCTCAAATTTAGGCTGTAACAGTAGCAGTGATGAGGTTTTCATCAAGGTTTATCCAAAAGTGGTAATCCCCAATACCTTTACGCCAAATGGTGATAATGTAAACGATACCTGGAACATTCCAGCTATTACATCTTTCCCCAATTCAATTGTGAAAGTAACCAACCGATATGGCCAGCTCGTTTATCAGAGTACCGGAAATTTTAAGGGCTGGGATGGAAAAATGGATGGGAAAGATCTTCCTCCGGCAATATATTATTACAGCATTTATTTAAACAAAGATTTTAAAACCTATACCGGCTGGGTAATGCTGATGAGATAAAAAGGACTTCTTACTTTCGCTTATCATTTGGAAATGCTATTTTTGGACACAATGTATATCGTTAAAGTTAAAGGCATAGCCAAAATTCCAGATTACGTACAGTTAAGAGATGACAAGTTTACACTTTTAGCTTATTTTAGGGTTGATAGGCCTGATAAATCGCTGGAAAAACTCGGACTTGGCGACAAGCAAGAATACATTATGGAAATGGTTAAAGATTTGCCTTTCGGGCAGATTGCAAAATTAGAAATATAATATGGCAGGCAACTCAGTAATTCATTTAAGCAATGTTGATGTTTTTCAACAGAAACATTTAGTCCTCTCAAACGTAAATTTACACATCGAAAAGGACGAATTTGTCTTCCTGATCGGTCAAACAGGTTCGGGTAAGAGCAGTTTGCTTAAAATATTATATGGCGACTTACATATTGGTAATGGCGAAGGTAATATTGCCGGTTTCGACCTTAAAAACCTGAAAGAAAGTCAGGTGCCGTTTTTACGCCGTAAATTAGGAGTAGTTTTCCAGGATTTTCAATTGCTTACTGATAGAACCATTGAAAAAAACCTTGAATTTGTGCTTAAGGCAACAGGTTGGAAAGACGAAAAACTAATTAACGAACGCATTAAAGATGTTTTAGACAAAGTTGGTTTGCGTTCTAAAATCAAAAAAATGCCACACGAAATTTCTGGTGGTGAGCAGCAGCGTATTGTTATTGCAAGAGCTTTGTTAAATGATCCGGAGATTATTCTTGCTGATGAGCCTACAGGAAATTTAGATCCGGAAACATCAGAAGAAATTGTAACCCTTTTAAAACAAATTAGCCAGGCCGGAACTGCGGTATTAATGGCTACACACGATTACCATATCATCCGTACTTTCCCTTCGCGTATTATTAAATGCGAGAATGGAGTTGTGCACGAAGATGCACAAATCGTATAAAAAATTCTGACATCCGTCAGCTAATCAGCCAATCTGTTCAGATAAATACAAATAAATCTGACAGCTTGGCTGATTTCCGTTTATGGCAAAATAGTTGAGATCAACACAAAAAAATTCAGCCCAGTATTATGTTTAATAAGAAGAAAAATAACGATAAAGAAGAAAATATAATGAATCCTGAAAATACATCAGAAAATACTGCTGAGAATGTAGAGAATACTGATGCTCCTATCGCTGAAACTGAGCAGGCACCCGAATTATCTGCAGAAGAAAAATTGCAAGCGGAAGTTCAACAACTTAACGACAAATATTTACGTTTATACGCTGAGTTCGATAATTATAAACGTCGTACACAAAAAGAACGTGTAGAATTATTGCAAACGGCTGGTAAAGATGTAATTGTTTCACTTTTACCTGTTTTAGATGATTTCGACCGTGCTTTAAAAGCAATGGAAACTGCTGCTGACGTTGCCCCTGTTAAAGAAGGTATTTTATTGGTAAGCACAAAGCTAAAAAACACTTTAGCACAAAAAGGATTGAAAGATGTAGAAAGCATCAGTCAACCTTTCAATACCGATTTCCACGAAGCAATTACCAATATCCCTGCTCCTAGCGATGATCTTAAAGGGAAAGTGATTGATGAAGTTGAAAAAGGTTATACCTTAAATGATAATGTAATCCGCTTTGCTAAAGTTGTAGTTGGAGCGTAAGGAAATTGAAAAGTTGGAAGGTTAAAAGTTGGAAAGTTGCAGTAGCAATAGCAACAATTAACCCCAAGCAAGAAAATTAATAAAACTGGTGTTTGTTTTTGGGTCAGGAACATTAAACGTTTCAACTTTCAAACATTTCAACGTTTATAAAGAAGATGAGTAAAAGAGATTATTACGACGTACTAGGCGTAACTAGGGGCGCAGCCGCTGATGAGATAAAGAAAGCTTACCGCAAGATGGCGATTAAATATCATCCAGATAAAAATCCAGGAGATAAAGCTGCTGAAGATAAGTTTAAGGAAGCTGCCGAAGCTTACGAAGTTTTAAGCAGTCCTGATAAAAAACAGCGTTATGATCAATACGGTCATGCAGGTGTTGGAGGCGCAAGTGGCGGTGGTTACGGCGGTGGCGGCATGAACATGGACGATATTTTTAGCAATTTCGGCGATGTATTTGGCGGTCACAATCCTTTCGAAAGCTTTTTTGGTGGCGGTGGCGGTCAGCAACGTGGCGGTCGTCGTGTAGCCAAAGGCTCTAACCTACGTATAAAAGTTAAATTAACACTTGAAGAAATTGCACATGGTGCAGAAAAGAAAATCAAGGTTAATAAACTAATTGTTTGTAAAACCTGCGACGGCTCCGGTGCGAAAGATAAATCATCGGTAAGTACCTGTGGTACCTGCGGTGGCAGCGGCCAGGTGCGTAGAGTAACCAATACTATTTTAGGTCAGATGCAAACAGCATCTACCTGCCCTACCTGTAACGGTAGCGGTCAGCAAATTACCTCAAAATGTACAGTTTGTCATGGAGACGGTGTTGTACGTGGCGAAGAAACCATTACCATCAATATTCCTGCTGGTGTAAGTGAAGGTATGCAGTTAAGCATGAGTGGAAAAGGAAATGCAGCACCTAATGGCGGTATCCCAGGCGATTTAATCATTTTAATTGAAGAAACGCCACACGAAACTTTAAAACGCGAAGGCAACAATATCGTTTACGATTTACATTTAAGCTTCGTTGATGCTGCTTTAGGAATGAGCATTGAAGTACCAACCATTGATGGTAAAGCAAAAATCAAAATCGATCCGGGTACACAAAGCGGAAAATTATTACGCTTAAAAGGTAAAGGTTTACCAGAGGTGAATTCTTATCATAGAGGTGATGAGATCATCCACATCAACATCTGGACACCAAAAGCTTTAAGTAGCGACGAACGTAATGCTTTAGAGAAATTACGTGAATCGCCAAACTTTAAGCCTCAACCGGGTAAAAATGATAAGAGTTTCTTCGAAAGAATGAAAGAATACTTCGAGTAATTAATTAAATATAAATTGAAAAACCGATGTCGCAAGCATCGGTTTTTTTTATTTTATAAGCATCATACCAAAAACCCCTATTTTAGTGAAGTCACATGTTATCATTTCACTACTAAAACCATACCTATAAACTTGGGTAATCCATTTTTCGCCGTATCAGATAGTAACATCTGACACCACAGATATCTGAGCATAAATTGCTTATTTTTTGGGTTACCATATCCATAAAACAGGTATTAATTTCAAAATATGGACGAACTCAATACCGCTTTCAGAAAGTACCCAATAGCATCAGTAATATTTGCATTGTATTTAATCGGTTGGATTTCTCCAGTCCTGATTGAGGTTTTCTTTGCTTCGACAAAAAACGAGTCGCAATTAAAAAACAATCATTCACCGTTTGCCGGATTTTTAACACTTTCAATTTTCTACTTGTTAATTATGTTGATAATAGGTTTTGTAGCTAAGAGAAATAACTTCTATTTAAAGTTATCCGGCTATATTGGTGTCTCATTAATTATTTTTATCGTCATATATAACGGATAATAAACCTTTTCATTTACAGTCTGTTTTCTATATATGAAATGGAGAATTGGTTGCTCAGGCTTCTATTATCGCGAATGGAAAGAGATTTTCTACCCAAAAGGTCTGGCACAAAAAGATTGGTTTAAATATTATTGCGAGCATTTTAATACAATAGAGATCAATTCTACTTTTTATAAAATGCCAACTCAAAAATCTTTCGATAAGTGGTATAATGAAAGTCCGGGTGATTTTTTATTTACGATTAAGGCACCGCGGCTGATTACACATTATAAACAGTTCAATGAATGTGAACAACTCATAAACGATTTTTACGAGGCTATTCAAATCGGACTAAAAGAGAAATTGGGATGTGTACTGTTTCAGTTTCCACCAAAGTTCGATTATAGCGCGGAACGGTTAAACCTTTTGATCGAAAATTTAAGCCCTGATTTTAAAAATGCGGTAGAGTTTCGCCACATCAGTTGGTTTGATGAAGAAATTTATAAAAACCTCGCTCAAAAAAACATCATATTTAGCGGCCAAAGCTATCCTTCTGCCTTACCTGATGATGCAATTCAGAATGCAGAAACTGTGTATTACCGTTTTCACGGGAAGCCTGTGCTTTACAAATCAGAATACGACATCAATGTTATTGAAGCATTCAAAAATCAGATCAAGGATACAGAAAGCGAAATTTTTGTATATTTTAACAATACCTGGGGAGTTGGGGCATTACATAATGCGAAACAGCTACAGGATTTAACGCAACAGGTTATTTAGTGAAGTGAGATGTCTCTGACTGTTCAGGTAAAACTAAGTAGCAACTCCGGTTATTTTAATTTTTGCTGTGTCAGATGGTAACATCCAACTCCACAGAAATTTCACACAATAATAAACAAGTAGATTTTGGAAGGCAATTGCAATACTCATATTAAAGCTAGTCGGGCTATACGCTGTAGTCCCGATGAAAAATCGGGAGCTACCGCTGCTATCCCGTTTATTTACCTGGGTTTGTGCTACTATTTATGGAAACCTCGCAAGAGTGTAAATTTATAAGCCACTTGCTATCCTGCCAAAACCAAGAGCTACTGAAAAATAAACCTGTTAGCAATGGTATTTCGTTCTACGACCCTTAATTTAGCAATACGAAATTTAATGGATAGCAGGACGACAGTTACCAAAGAACTACTGCCACTGCTTTCCAAAACACAAAAATATAAACTATGCGAATTGCAGTTATCGACCTAGGTACGAATACCTTCCATTTACTTATTGCTGAAACAGCAGGAAATCAGCCTGAAGTTTTATACAAAACCAATGTACCTGTTAAATTGGGAGAAGGAAGAATTAACGACAATATTATCATTCCTGCAGCTTTTGAAAGGGGGATAAACTGCCTTGAAACGTTTAGCCATACAATTGCTCAATATCAGGTTAATGAGATAAGAGCTACAGCTACTTCTGCGGTTAGAAGTGCAGAAAACGGACAAGATTTTGTACATGCAGTAAAGGAAAGAGCCGGAATAAACATCGAAACGATTAGCGGCGATGAAGAAGCTGAATTAATTTACCAAGGTGTAAAACTGAGCGGAGCAATTACAGAGACATCTTTGATTATGGATATTGGTGGCGGAAGCGTAGAATTTATCCTGTGCGATCCCGAAAAACTGATCTGGAAGAAAAGTTATAACATTGGGGCGGCACGTTTAATGCAGCAGTTCTTTAAATCAGATCCCATAACCGACGATGAAAAGAATGCCATTTTATTTCACATTCAAAATCAACTGGCAGATCTTTTCGAAATCTGTGAAAAATACCATCCTGAAATTTTAATCGGATCTGCTGGGGCATTCGAAACATTCGCAGAGCTTATTATTAGAAAAAACAACTTAAAAGCAGATATTAATACTGCCAAAACCTTCGCCTTCAATTTCGATGATTACATTTCAACTTCGATCAAGCTACTCAATGCTACGCATAACGAACGTGCCGAAATGCCAGGCATGATCCCTTTAAGGATTGATATGATTGTGATCGCTGTTTTACTTACAAACTATGTTTTAGGCCGATGTAAAATAAACCGCTTAACGCTTTCTACCTATGATTTAAAGATGGGGGTTTTGGCCAGCATGATATAAAAAAAATGATCCATACGGATATGGATCATCGAGAGATTAGCGTATATTAATTTAGGATTATTTCTTCTTAATTGAGGGGATTACTATTCCCATGATCATGGGCTCAGCCTTATTAAGCTTAAGGCTGCTTTGTTTTTCCTTAGAAAAATCAATGGTCAAAAATGCCCTATACCTCATGCTTTCAACCACTAATTTATTATTGTTTAGATCAAATTTGTTATCTAAAGTGATTTCATACCGCCCATTTTTATCGGTTAATGCAAAAAATTTGGTGTCAAGAATGGCTAATCTTATGCCTGCAGCAGGTTTATTGTCGGCACCGATAACGTAACCGCATATTTTTTTGGATACAACTGTTTTTTTATCATCTGTTTTGTGGTTTATACTTCTTGTTATTTCAATCGGCATTTTCAAATTTTCTGCCCTGGCATCCATCACAAAAATACTCATCCCTATGGCGAGTACACCAAGATATTTCATCCAGTTTCTATTAGTGGTGGGCACAACCGATAAATGATGGTTAAGCTGGTTTAATTGAGCTTGGCTTAAACGCCCACATACAGAAGAACTGGCACCTGCCAATACACTAATGATTTCGGCATTGGTATAGCCCGAAAAGTCAATTACATTTTTGCTACAGGCTTTACAGAAATTAAAGCCCTCTCCTTTATCCATTTCATCCCAGTTTTCTAAACATGGCTCGGCTATGGTAACTTTGTTAATTCTCGTTTTCATCGTGTTAATTTTCATAGATGATGAATCTTTCAGGCGAATTCCACAAGAGGTTTTAAATAAACTTCAACAGTTCATTGTATAGCTTTTCCGTTGGCAGGCCCATTACGTTTGTATAAGAGCCTTCTATGCGCTCTACTACAACAATACCCCACCAATCTTGCACGCCGTAACTCCCAGCCTTATCAAAGGGTTTATAATTATCAATGTAGAAATCAATTTCATCAGCTGTAACAGATTTACAGTAAACTTCTGTCCTATCGTAAAAAGAATGAATTTTATCGCCTTTAACAAGTGTAACACCTGTAAAAACTTCATGTCTGCTTCCCGATAGTTTTTTTAACATTTCTTGTGCATGCGCCCTATCTTCAGGTTTACCTAAAATTTCTCCATTCAAGGCCACAATGGTATCAGCTGTAATCACTATTTCACCATTAGCCGTAAAAGCCTTAGCCTTCTGCTCTGAAATGTAAACGGCAATTTCTGCAGGACTTAAATCCGATGGGTAGCTTTCATCTACATCTTTTAGTTCGACTTTAAAATTTAAGCCCATAAGCGTTAAAAGCTCTTGTCTACGTGGCGATTTAGATGCTAAAATAATGGGAGGGAAATTGGCAGGCATATTTTATTTTTCTGCTAAAATAAGAAAAGCGGCATAAAGCCGCTTTTCTTATTTGATATTTTACCAAGATTAGTTATTTCCACCACCTTGTCTACGTTTTTCCATTTCAGCACGTTGCTCTTTTTGCCAAGCTTCGTAAGTTTTTTTCTGATCGTCTGTTAATACTGCAGTTACTTTTGCATCATTGTCAGCACGCATTTTTTGCATTTTCTCTCTCATTGCATCTCTATCACCACCTTGCATTTCTTCACGCATTTTTTTCATGGTTTCTGCCTGCTCAGTAAAAACAGTGGTTAACTTTGTTTTTTGATCATCAGATAACTTTAATTTTTCGTCTAACTGTTTTACTCTTTCTTCAGGTTTCATCATCATTCTTCCTGGTCCACTACCTTGCTGCGCGTTAGCGAAACCAGCTATTCCTAGCATTAATCCGCAAATCATCATTAATTTTTTCATGTTGTTTTTGTTGTTTTTGGTTGAAAATTGAGCATGTTGGAGTGTGCAAAAAGATGAAAGTTTAATCTGTAAATGTAACTTAGCTGTTGCAGATTAAATAGTTAATCTTTTAATAATAGTACGGGAACATGTGATTTAATGGTCAATTTTTGGGATACACTTTCGTGAAGCAGACTTTCGAAAAAACTATATTTTTTGGGCAGTGCGATGATCAGCTGGGCTTCTTCGTTTTTAGCAAATTTTACTATTCCTTTAATTGCATCAGGATGATCAGCATAGTGATAAGCGGGAGAAAAATCTTTGAGCATTTCGTGTAAAAAATGTTCTTCCTTCAAGTCAATAACATCACCAGAATTGATATTAAGCACCAAAAGTTCTAAGGCATGTTTGCTTAAAATATTTTTAAGTGCATGCATGGGGATCACCTCTTTAACCTTTTTAAAATCGCAGGCCAAAATGGCTTTACGGATCGATTGATAATCGGCCTTAGGCGGAACAACCAAAACCGGAACCGGGCTTGATTTAGAAATTTTGATCGCATTAGAACCGATATCGCTTTCGTCTTTCGCTTTTTTACCGTTACTACCGATAATAATGAGTTCGATCTCTTCTCTATTTACCCGCTCAATGATAGAACGTAAGATTGTTTCTCTTGTAAGGTAAACATCTATTTCTGCCTTGGGATTGATCTCAAGCATTTTTACCTTAAGTTTTTCCAGTGCTTCGAGCCTTCTCGTAATTTCATCGGCGATATGCACATCTGTGGTAACAATTAAATCGGGTGTTGGGAGAATGCTTTCGTATTCTGAAACATAGTAGGCATTAAGCAGTATAATTTTTGAGTTCGTCATCGCAAAACTCAGCCTGGCAGCATATTTGGCTGCGTGATCTGCTGTTTTCGAAAAATCTACTGGTACAAGGTATGTGCTCATGTGATTAAATTTAACATTTTTTACATTGATAAATTAATCAATCGATTGATTAATTTATCAATGTAAATTTCGTATATAATCTGGTGTATTGCAAATTTTAATGTCTGAGATTTATAATCTTTGATCTTCTCTAAAGATGTTTCGATTCTGATAAAGGTGACGATAACTTGGTCGTCATTTCGACTGCAGCACCGCGGAATGGAGAAATCTTTAACTTAATTAGCTATTTGGATGAATGACAAAAAGATCCTTCGACTCCGCTCTGAATAACAATCTCGTAAAAAATTTCACCAGCCGAATTCGCTATGCTAGGTTTAGGTAACTAAAAATTTATTTGCCTGAAAGATCCTGAAACAAGTTCAGGAAGACGATTCGTTATGGCACCTGTATAATTCACTAATGAACCAATGGCTACTGAACTAATTTAAATACCCGAATCGGCAGCATTTGGATTTTCATCATGCCATCTGCCCTGTACTTTCATTACTTTTTCGATAATATCGCGGACAGCGGTTTTGCCACCATTGTAAGGAGAAACGAATGTAGATATCGCTTTTATTTCTTCTACAGCATCTGCCGGGCAGGTTGGAAGCCCTACGAGTTTCATTACTTTTAAATCTGGAATATCGTCGCCCATGTAAAGCACTTCTTCTGCAGTAATGTTTTTATCCTGAAGGTATCGCTTAAAAATAGCCACCTTATCTCCTGTACCGAGGAAAACATCGGTTACGCCCAGATTGAAAAAACGCTTTCCCATGGCAATACCATCTCCACCAGATATAATACAGATGTTATATCCCCTTTTAACGGCCAACTGCATGGCATAGCCATCTTTAATGTTAAAAGTACGCAACGACTGCCCGTTATCAGTCACCTGAACTGATCCATCGGTAAGCACACCATCTACATCAAAAATGAAAGTAGTGATCTCTTTTAGTTTCTGTAAAAACATTTACGCGTTTAGGGTTAAGCGCTCGGTGCTGACTCCGAACTTAGGACTAATTACTGATTATCTCTCCACTCGTAAACCCAGGCAGATTGAATTTGCTCTAAATGGCCTTCACTGCTTTCTTCACGGGTACCTTTAAAGTTTGGCAACGCTAAAACCCATTCTAAAAGTTCGGTAAAGCGGATACGGTAGATTTTGGCTTCTGTAAAATCATCACCAAATTTCTCATATAAAGACATTGCAATATCTTCATAATCGTTCCAGTAAAAAGGTAAAGCAAATTTATCGTTGTTCATGTTGTTTTGTTGTTGGTTAATTATTTGAATTGGTTAATCGGTTAACTGTTTAAATCGGCTAACCGACTCCCGAATGAAGACTTTGGACTCAAGACTAACTAGTGTCCCATAAAGTCAGACTGATCTGGAATGGTTACTTCAATATCGCCGTTAATTACCACACATTGGCAACCTAAGCGAGAAGTAATTTTCGGACGAACAGCTCTATCGATAAAGTCTTCTTCTTTATCAGAAATCTCTTCGATATTATCCATACCTTTTGTTACGTATACATGGCAGGTACTGCAACCACAAACACCACCACAGTTGTGCTGTAATTCGATTCCATTATCCAGACAAACATCTAAAACAGATTCTCCCGCTGCTATTGGTAATTCAATAGATTCGTGATCTGCCTCTTCAAAATTTATTTTTAGTTTAAAAATGCTCATAATTATTTTGCAAAAGTAAGAAGCAAAAGCCGTAATTATGCTATTTCAGCGTTAATTTTATGCTATCGCTCAATGTTTGATAAATGTTCTGCAATTCGGGCATATCGGTTAACATGCTCAAATGCTTATTTAAAGTGCTTTCGTCAGCCCTAACTGCCGGTCCAGTCTGCACATTTTCAGGTAGATTGCCCATTACCTTATCGGCGGTTTCGGCAATTAATGGCCTGATGATTTCGAAATCCAAGTCGTTCTGACTTAAAATTTTATTCGCCAAAGCATATAGGTGATTCGGAAAATTACAGGCAAATACCGCTGCAAGGTGTAATACTTTTCTTTTCTCTCCACCTAACTGGTACACCTGACGGCTAATTTTGATTGCCAGATTGTTTAAAATCGTCAATTGACTTTCATCATTCGCTTCGATACACAGCGGAATATTTTCAAATGAAACCTCTTTACCTTTCGAAAAAGTTTGCAACGGATAAAAAACGCCTGCTTTTTTCACCGCTGATGATAAAATATTAATATCGGTGGTTCCGGAGGTATGCACCACCAAACCGCTTACGTTTTTTAACGATTTGGCTATGGTTTCAATGGCATCGTCCTTTACCGAGATAATATATAAATCAGCATGCTGTTTAACCTCATTTAAATCGTCTACAGCTTCGGCTGCTATTAAATCAGCCAATAACTTTGCATTATTAAGGTTTGGGCTGTACACCTGTACCACATCTTCACCTTTGGCTTTTAATGCTTTTGCTAAGTGTGTGGCAACGTTTCCCGAACCTAATAAAACGATCTTCATGATTTTATGCGGTTTTGGCCTCTTTTCTTCTTCTGAAAATTGAAAGTAAGAAACCAACAACCATTACAATAGTACCTGCCCAATATAAATTGATGAAAGGAAATTCTATTGCTTTAAAAACTACCCAGTCTTTAGCCTGCTGAGGTTTTTCAAAGATCTGAAGCTCTACTTTTTTCTCGTCTGGCAATACCCTGGCAAAACGGAATTTCAAATCCAATTCATCTACCTTGCGGGCGAAATCGAAAGTGTTATTTCCTTTGATTAAGAAAATAGGCTCTGTGTTGTAAACTTTACCGGCAGCATTAACCTCTAATGGTAAACCAACGGCATAATCACCCTGGCCTAAAACTAAATCTTTTGCGGTCGGTTTTCTGTTCAAATCTTTCACGGTAACAATACCACTTGAGGTATGGATGGTATCTCCTACCGAAACCTTAACAATACGCGGTGCTTTATAATTTTCATCATCAGAATGACCTTCGTGATCTTCATGTGATGTTTTTTTAATGGCAGCACTTGTAATGTGGGTATAAACATCATAAGTAAGATAATGCTTGGTGTCAGGAGAGGCAATTAAGCCCATTTTTTCGTTCTCCTGTACGTGTGGATGTAAGTTAAAATCTTCTTTAACCTTACCTTCTTTATCTAAAACTTTAAAATTAAGGGTATAAATGGTATTGGGCGCTACAGTGGTATCGGCTACATATGTTACAGTGTAGTTACCCATTTTCTTGGGTTCATTTTTGTATAACATGATGTTCTCGCCTGGTTTTTCTACTTTTTCGAAATCTTTTACCGGAATAAATTTAGTAGCATTAATTGATAAAGGTTTGTTTGTAGCTGCAGAAATTAATGCGCCAAGGATCAAAAAAGCAAAACCAATGTGTGCAATTGCTGAGCCAGCCAATTTAGCCTTGCCACCGAAAGCTTGATATAATACTGCAGCATTAGAAAGAACAGCAAATAAACAACTAAAGGTAATAAGGATGTACATGGTGTTGGTGTAAATCTCAGCCACATACACCAAACCTGCTGTTAACACAATGGAGAAAATAATTGCCGATACCAGACTGCTATAAAATTTGCGTGGATCAGTCCTTTTGTATTTTAAATATTGAGAGAAACCCGAAATCAAAGTAATTAATACCGCAAATGGTGCTTGCCATTGATTATAGTATTTTACAGCATCAATTGGCGGAGTAAAGTTTGTTCCAAAGGCTTTGTTAAACACGGGAACTGATGTAGAAAATATTACCTGGATACAAGCGATGGTTACCACTAAAGCCCCAATAAACATCCAGAATTCGCGCGAATAAGTTTCTTCATCCTTAGTGGTAATTGGCAATTCTTTCCATCTTACTACAATGAGCACAATTGCTAAAACAGCGAAAACAACATTGTATAAAATTAAGTGGCCAAACATCCCCATATCGGTAAACGAGTGAACTGATGTATCACCTAAAATTCCACTTCGGGTTAAAAACGATGCGTAAAGCACCAATAAGAAACTTAAAAAAACCAGGGCAATTGCGGTAAAATAAGCATGTCCTGTATTTTTATAAGCAATCATTACGTGTACAGCTCCAATTAGCGTTAACCATGGAATTAAAGAAGCATTTTCTACAGGATCCCAAGCCCAGAAACCGCCAAAATTTAGCGCTTCGTAAGCCCAGAAAGAGCCCATAATAATACCTGTACCCAAAACCATCACTGCAAAAAGCGCCCAGGGCATAGCTGGTTTAATCCATTCTTTATATCTTTTTTGCCACAAAGCCGCAATCCCATAGGCAAAAGGCACAATCATACTGGCAAAACCTAAAAATAAGGTTGGTGGGTGGATAACCATCCAATAGTTTTGCAACAATGGATTTAATCCTCTACCATCGGTAATAAATTTTAAATAATTAGCGAAGTTTTCAGGGTTTGCGAAAACTACAGGAGCCATTGATTTTAGATCAAGAGAATCTCTTAACAGGATAAACGGAGAACTTCCGATGCGCTCACCAAAAATCTCTACACCTAAAAGCATTGAAGTTAAAAATACTTGAGAGAAAGCCACAACTGTCATTACAGGACGCTCCCAGGTTTTAGCTTTCCAGATTAATAAAGTACCTAAAAACGATTGCCAGAAAGCCCAAAGCAAGAAACTTCCTTCCTGTCCCTCCCAAAAAGCAGAAATAATATAATGAATTGGAAGTTGTTTTGAAGAGTGCCAATAGATATAGCTATATTCATTGTAGTGCCCCAGTACCAGGTAGAACAAAATTGCTCCGATACCAATTATACAGCCAAAATTAGCTAAGAACCCAATCCGACCTAAGTTACGCCAAGATTTATCTTCTAAATTTTTCTCGCGACTGGCATAAAAGTATGCGATTGTTGAAAGTAATGATGCACTAAACGCCAGCACAATAAAAAACTGCCCGATTTTACCCGGTAGCAGGTTTTCGCCTACAAATTGAATATCCATTAAAATTAGTTATATTTTTTCTCGCCGTACTTACCTACCGTATCAACCTTACCATCTTTATTAATCTCAACAAGGTTGTCGTTATATTTAGATGGGCATTTCATTAAAATTTTCGACGCATAAAACTTGTCTTTGTTCATCTTACCGATTAACACAAGCTTTTCTGATTTTTCGAAATCCTGCGGTTTGGTACCTGCGTAAATTACCTCTCTCACTTCCCCCTTTTCATCTTTCATGTGGAATGAAAAATGGTTAGCATCTTTTACGGCATCGTAGTAAGTACCCATCGATTTTACCCAATAGCCCATAACATGCTCTTCTTTCTCAGAAAGGGCTGCCTGTTTGAAATTAGAGTAGGTATCAGTATTTGCGTTTAAGCTAAATAAAATCCCTACGGAAATTGCGATGGTAATTAATCCAATGATTGCACTTTTCTTCATGGTTATACTTGTTGTAAAAGCTGGCAACAAAGATAGAAAAATCGGCTTAGCCAGCATTCTTTTACATTTTTCTTGTCTTTATATTGACAATTATCTGATTTTTGAAGGAAAATATTTTTTCTGAAGCCCATATTTATAACCGATCTTAAGGAATATCTTAAATCGTTTAAAAGTTTGGGCTGAAATTGTTAAGTTTGGCCTGTCAGATAATCATTCCTTTTTTACATCCCACAATAGAACATAAACCGGATTAACATGAAATTAAAGCAGTTTTATAAGCTTTTATTATTTATAGTTTTGATACCCTTTTTAAGCTCTTGTTTTGAAGTAATTGAAGAAATTGCCATGAAAAACGATGGGACCGGCGATGTGGTGCTCACCATAAACCTAAGCCAGAGCAAAACCAAGGTAGCTTCGGTAATGCTTTTGGATAGCGTACAAGGCTATAAAGTACCCAGCAAACAAAAAATTCAACAGGAATTAAATGAAGCCGTGGCCTATTTAAAAAAATCGGAAGGGATTTCTAATGTAAAAAGCACAAGCGATTTTAATAATTACATCGCAAGCATTAGTTTTTCTTTTAAAGATGTTTCAAATATCAATAACATCACCAAAAACATTCTTGCCCAGCAAAAAATTAAGGCCACTAACACCTCCTCGTATACTTATAATAAGGCCACCAAAATCTTTAGCCGAAAATATCAGGCAGTAGGTACCGCTAAAACGGAATTCAATAAATTAAAAGCAAAAGACAAAGCAGTTTTTAACGGCGCAACCTACACCAGCATCTATCGTTTCGAATCTGCTGTAACAAGTAGTACCAATCCGGCATCAAATGTATCGAAATCTAAAAAAGCAGTGATGTTAAAAAGCAGCATCATGGATTTAATTAATGGAAAAATTAACGTATCTAATTCTATACAACTATCTAAATAAAAATGAAACCAACGCATCATCGGCGATCGTTTCACCTCCACTGAAACAAATTATATCCAATGAAACCATCATGAGCATACTGTTCACAAACCGAGATGAATATGTTCATGATAGCTTCATAACCGCTAAAAAACAAACCGAGTAAGCGAGCTCATTGATACAATCGAAAAACAATAAACACCGAATCAATAATTATATCTAATGAAAAAAATTCTAATTGCCATCTCTCTTTTCTTATCGTTTAATCTGGCGAAGGCTCAGGATCTAGTTAAGAAAATACCTGCAAATGCCTTTACAGTTGCCACCATTAAAGGCGATAACGTATTTAAACTGATGTTTGTAAAAGATTTTAACGAATCTTTTGTAGGCAAAAAATTACTTACCGAAACTTCAAAATCACTTGATAAAAACTTTACCAGCATAGAAGATTTCGGCATCAACCTGGAGAAAAACATGTATTACTTTAATCAGTTAAGCGATAGTATTACATATAACTGTTTTCTTATTCCGATAAAAGATGCCAAAAAATTTGAAAGTCTGATTGACAACAAAGAGAAAAAGTTTACACAGCAGGGCGATACCCGTACGATGGTTTTGCCAGATAGCACGAGCATTATTAAATGGAACAATAATATGCTGTATTTTGTAACCGGAAGCATAAAAGGATCTTTCTTTGCTGATTCAGTTAAATCTGCACGTTATGGGATTAAAGATGTAAGGTTCCAAAGTGATGATACAATAGTTGCTGATAGTGCGGCTGTGGCTGTAGATTCTACTTACGCAACGACAGATGAGCCTATGGTAGAGGCAGTTGAAGCCCCGGTTGTTGAAAAAGTAAAAGTTCAAAAAAAATCGACGGCTAAAAAGAATACCAAAAAAACGGTTGGAACGAAAAAAACCGGTAAAAAGAAAACGGCCAAAAAATCTAAAAAAGTTGCTAAAATAGATTCAGATTTTGAAGAAACAAGAGAAGCAAGGGAATTCGCACTCGACACTGCAGGCGGCATGACTCCAGTTCATGGTATCGTTGATGAGCAATATGATACTTACCAACAAGAGCGTTTAGAACAAGATGCAAAGAAAAAGAGATTGGCTTTCACCTGGATGACCGCCCAGGCAGATCAGATTTTCAATGGCACTTACGAGTCTATCGAGAACAATAAATCATACACGGCGAGTTTAGATAATAAAGCCATTGCAGAACTTTGGGTATCGAGCCTTCAAGATGTTTATAATTCGATTGCGCCAGAATTTGGCACTTACGGAAAAGCCGGACTGATGAAAGGTTATGGTGCATTAAATGCGAAACTTTTCATGGATGATAAAAGTTTCCGCATCTCTACAGGCTTAGAATTGGCGCAGGAACAGGCAGATGCGTATAAAAAAATCATGAACAGAAAGTTAAACAAAAACTTTTTGAAATATGTAAACAGCGAAAAAGCGCTTGGTTTTATGAGCTATTCTATCGATACCAAAGCTTATCTGGAAGAATTCCCTAAATTATTG
Organism: Pedobacter ginsenosidimutans; assembly: GCF_001442625.1. Taxonomy (GTDB): domain Bacteria; phylum Bacteroidota; class Bacteroidia; order Sphingobacteriales; family Sphingobacteriaceae; genus Pedobacter; species Pedobacter ginsenosidimutans. The sequence continues at coordinate 133,730 of NZ_LMZQ01000006.1, forward strand.
AAACAAACCTATGGTTCTTTTTTGGGCGCTAAAATGGATGAAGAAATTGATCTTGGCGCTGAGCTCTTCAGTCTTTTGCTAGATGAAGAAGCAGTAAGTAACGTAATTAAAGGTGATGCCTTATTCGTAATCAATGGATTAAATACCAAAGACGTTACTTACACCACTTACGAATATGATGATGATTACAAACAAAAAGAAATAGTTAAAACCAAGAAAGAAACGTTGCCTGATTTCCTTTTCATGTTTTCATCAGAAGATCACAGATTGATTAACAAACTGATTAAATATGGCGTAAACAAAAATTATGTATCTGTTGAGAACAACATTTATAAAATATTGGAAAAGAAAAGCCCGATTGATATTTACTTTATGATTAAAGATGGCATTGTATTTTTTGGTAATTCGTTAACTGAAATGCAGGGCATTAGCAACAATCAATACAACAGCAATAAATTAAGTAAACTGCACAAACAACTATTGAGCAAAAACAATTTCAGCTTTTTATTTAATGCCAAAAACCTTGTGGGCAAAGTACCAGATTCGGAAATTGGTGGCGAAGAAACCGCTAAGAAATTTAACAGCACTTTAGAAAAAATGGGTAATGTATACATGAAATCTAACCCGATTAAGGGCAGATTGGTTTCAGCAGATATTAGTGCAGAAATTCCGAACGGACATGAGAACGCTCTGAAATATCTGTTTTCTTTAATTGAAAATGCAGCTAAGTAGTTTAGTTGGCAATTATCAGTTTACAGTTAACCGATTAACCAATTTAAACAGTTAACCATATTCTATGAAGAAATTTTTAAAAATAACAGCAGCAATAGCAATATTGCTGCTGCTTTGTTATTTCGGCTTTTTCAAATACAGGCAAATCCAGGCCAATAATATATCCATCCCTGATTCTACCAATGCATTGCTTAAAATTAATGTTGATGAGCTATACAAAACCATTGCGGTTAGTTATATAAAACATCCAAGTCAATATTCGGGAGCAGATAAAAAAGGGATTAAGGAAAAGGTAGATGATTTAAACACAGGCTTGAAAATCCCGGCAAACATTTACATATATAGTTTAAAAGGAAAAGCAAAAACTACTTTTTTTTCGACTTTTGAAATAGCAGATACGCTAGCATTTAACCGTTTTATTCAAAAAAAATCTGCTTTGCCGCTGATTAAAAAGGATAGAAATTTCTTTCAATCCAAAGATTCGACCTTTTGTGTCTTATTTAACAAAACAACTGTCGCTTTAGCTTATACACCACAAAAGGAGCAATTAAAAACTGTTCTGCAAGCAATTCTGGATAAAAAAAATATGGTTAAACTTGGTGATAGTCAATTTAACAGGCTTGCAAACCTTTCCGATCATATTTCGTTTCAAAATACCGAGAGCTTTAGCAAAATTAATTTTACTGACGGAAAAATTAATTTCAGCAATGAGTTCATAAATCAAATGATCGTGCCAGCAGCTAAACCGCAGCACCGGACTTTAAACCCGGAAAGCACAATAGGTATGTGGCTAAATGCAAAGTTTAAATCAGAATTACCTAAAAAAAATCAAACAGAAACTCCTTCTCTCCTTTCAAAAGGTAGCTTTTTCAGATTTTACAAAGATTATGTGGATTTTGAATGGACAAACACCATTACACAGGTTGATACTGTTGTAGGTTATGAATACAATGATGATTTTGAAAGGGTTGAAAAAAAAGTACTTCAGGACCGGAAGATTCCTTTTATTTCCATGAACCTGACTGCCAATGACCGGGAAGTAAGCGATTATCTTAAATCACTAGGCGCGTTGGATCAATCTACCGGAAAGATCAGCAGTTCGATGATTCCATTGTACCAGGTTTACTTTAAAGGCAGTAGTGGTAATATTCAATTAAGTACAGTAAAAAGCACTAAACCCGATTTAAAAAGGACATCATCTGACGATTTCTTTTACTTTAAAGTAGATTTTAAAAAGTTGATTAAACAAACGCCAATGCCATTAATTGCAGATAAACTGGGCACTTTTAGTCAATTAGAGATTAAAGCAAAAAGCATAGAGAAAGACAAAATCAAACTGGAATCGGAACTTTTATTTTTAAACGAGGATGCCAACGCCCTGATCCAACTTTTAAAAGCGTTTAGAAATGGTTTACAAAATCAGTTAAATCTGAAATCGGCTCTTGATATTTCGATACACAAGTAATGGTTTTCCCGCAGATTGAAGATGATTTACGCAGACTATAATTGTTTGCAGTGTCAATAAAAATAACATTAGTTCTTCGACAGGCTCAGAATGACAAACATCCTAGTAGATTATCTAACATGATAATTCACTTGTCTGGTGAGCCACTAAACATGGATTCGGATGATTTACGCAGATTAACTGTCCATCGTACCTAAACCTGATGGGACGGATGCCGATCCTTCATCGGCAGGAGGTACAGCAGGACTAGCCCACTCCTATGGAATGCAGACCTATCATTTCCAAAATAAAAAAAAGCTGGAAGTGGCTTACACAGCCAGCAAAAGATTCAAATAGCGAACTTAGGCACAAAAAAGCCCTGCAGCTTTAAATTCTGCAAGGCTTTTTAATAAGATTGCCACATCCCGATAAGGATCGGGATGTGGCAATGACGATTAGTTGATTATGGCCAAACGCCTAAATTCATATAAGAAACCGCAATTTTATCGATTGAATTTACAAAAGCAGCTGTTCTCAATGTTTGAGTTGCTGGTTTGTTCATTAATGTTTCACGGATTTCGTGGTAAGAATGGATCATAGTGTCTTCTAAACCAGAGTTTACCAATTCCATTTCAGATGCGCCTTTAACAATCATTAAACGGTGCTCTGGAAGGATCGTTTTACCGGTCAGGTTTTCTAAAGTATTGATCAGATTGGCATTTGAGTTAGCTGCATAACGGTTTTCCATACGACCGAAAGCCACGTGAGAAAGGTTTTTCAACCACTCGAAATAAGAAACCGTAACACCACCCGCATTGCAATACATATCAGGAATAATGATACCACCCATTTCGGTAAAAATTGTTTCCGCTTCTGGCGTTGTTGGCCCATTTGCACCTTCGGCAATAATTTTCGCCTTAATATTACGGATGTTAAGCTCGGTGAACTGGTTTTCTAGAGCAGCAGGAACAATGATATCGCAATCTTGCTCTAAACCTTCCATCGAATTTTTAAAGTCTTTAGCACCAGGGAACCCTAAGATCGAACCAGTATTTTTACGGTGCGCAAAAACCTCATCCACATTTAATCCATTAGGATTGTAAATAGCTCCCTCAAACTCACATAAACCTACAATAGTAGCACCAAATTCTGCTAAGAATTTAGCTGAATGGTAGCCCACATTACCTAAACCCTGAACAATTACTCTTTTATCGCCTAAACCAGCTTTAAAACCTATTTTAGCCATATCTTCTGCCACTTCTACACATTCGCGCACAGCATAGGCAACACCACGTCCTGTAGCTTCTTTACGGCCACGGATACCATGTAGCGCAATTGGTTTACCAGTTACACAGCCTAAAGCGTCTAACTGACCAGGATTCATGGTCATATAAGTATCGGCAATCCAGCTCATTTCGCGTTCGCCAGATCCATAATCAGGAGCAGGAACATCGATACCAGGGCCAATAAAATTTTTCTTAATTAATTCTGTAGTATAACGGCGGGTAATGGTTTCTAACTCAGCAACACTGTATTGTTTAGTGTTAATTTTAATACCGCCTTTTGCGCCACCAAATGGAACGTTAACAATGGCACACTTGTAAGTCATTAAGGCTGCAAGTGCCATAACCTCATCTTCGTTTACCATTTCACTGTAACGGATCCCCCCCTTGGTAGGGCTCATGTGGTGAGAGTGTTCTACACGCCAAGCATCAATTACTTCAAAACCGTTTCCGCGACGGATGGGGAATTGGAAACGATACACACTATTACATGTTTTAATCTGGTTCAATAAACCTTCTGGATGATTGGTGAATTGAGCCGCACTGTCAAAGTTCTTACAAACATCTGCAAAGAACTTGTTCTCGTCTGCTAGATTAGCCATTATTTATTTTTTATATTGAATAAGTTTTCGATGCAAAATTGCCTAAAAAAACTGCACATATCCAAATGCAAAAAGACTTAGTGTAAAGCAAACACCATTCTATTTTAGCCTAACAACAGCTTTTATACCCGTTGGAGAAAACTGTTTAAAAACTATACCTAAACACATTTAAACGTAGATATCTTTGTCAGCCCACACCATAAAACGACTATTTTTACAGGTTTTATTACAGCTCATTTTGATCAAAAAAAAATTATAAAAAAAATATTCAAAACAGCCTTTTGTTGCAACACTCAACAAATAGAAGCTAAAAAACAGATCAATATTATGAATATTGCAAATACCTATAAAAAACAGGACATAAAAAAAGTGACCAATTGTGTTGATCACTTCTTAATTTAACCTAAATCGTCCCGTTGATTTAATTTATAACTAATCAAACTTGATCAATAAATTACCAAAAAACAATACTGTGATGTAGGTATTTTATGTGGTTACTGCTTTGTATTTTTAATTAGGGCTTTTAAAATTACCAAAACCCTCTTTTACAATAAGATAAATATAAAAAATTGATGAATTTAGTCTTCAAATACATCGGTTTATCAAACTACTAAAGCCAAGTATGGTTTTAACCAGCATTCGTATTTACGCTACTATTTATCAGTTTGGTTTTCTTTTTCTATTTTCTTTAATCTTTTATCGATTGAGAACAGGTAGGCCAGCAAACCTACAAGAATAATTACGATACATATTACCACAACATATATCTTTCCATTGCTGCGAAGGCTATCAGCCATTTCTACGCCATTATCCTGCGCAAATAGTTGCATGGTGGCCATCATTAATATCAGGGAGAAAAATATCTTCTTCATTTTAGTTATGTTGTTGTTTGTTTTCGTTTGTTGTTGATTGATTTTCATCTGTAACGAAGCTATCACGAATACCTTTAATTTCACCATAATCAGGTGTATTCGTAATGGTTTCTATTGAACGTATTCTGAAACGGATAGTATAAACCCAGTAGCCAATTAATATCCAGCCCAAACATGCGGGATAAAACACCATACGCATGCGGCTGTCTAAATCGTAACTGTTAAAACCTGGGTTACCGCCATTGCCTGGGTGCAATGAATCTTTTAGGCGGGGTAAAACAAAAAGCAATACCACCATCATTGGGAAGGCGAAAATATTGTAAATGGCCGAAATTTTGGCTCTTTTCTGTTCTTCGTCTATCGCATTGCGCAGAATGAGGTAGGCAAAATAGAGCAAAATTGAGATGGCAGCAAAATTCTGTTTAGGATCGAAACTCCAAAACTGCCCCCAGGTATATTTAGCCCAGATGGCACCCGTTACCAAACCTAAAACGCCAAAAACAATCCCAGCATTTACGCTTTCTACGGCTTTAATATCATCAATTTCACTTTTGGTACTCAATGATTTTACACTGTAAAAAACAGAGATCGAAAAAAGCACAATCATGGCAAACCACATCGGAACATGGAAATACAGATTACGGATTGTTTCGTTCAAAATAGCCAGATGCGGTACACCAAGTAATAAACCTGCTATTGCAGTATAAATTACCAAAACCGAACCTAAAATTTTCCACCAAGTTTTATTCATACCTATATAATTATTGAGTTCTGAATGATTGAATTAGTGAATGTTATTCCCTGTTCTATCATTCAATCCATCTCTCATTCAATCATTTTTTAATCCCTCCAAAGGTAAGGAAATAACAATAAAGACGTTGCCACCATCAGCACATTCACCACCAGTAACATCGCTATTTCATCGTAACTATTCTCCCACGGCAAACCGTCAACAGCATTTTTCGCCAGTTTAATTAACAGGATCAATACCGGAATAATGATTGGGAAGCTTAGAATAGCCATCAACATTCCACCATTTCCCGCTTTGCTTGCGATTGCCGAAACCATTGTAAATACAGTAGAAAAACTGATACTGCCCAATACCACGGCTATGTAATACATCACTAAATCAGGCGGGGTAAAAGAATCGAAAACCAGTGTATAAAAGCCTAAAGCAATTGTAGTAAGCACCAACATAAGGAGCGTATTGTAAACCGTTTTAGAAATTAAAACCGCAGCCGGACTTGCCAAAATATAACTATACAACTGTTGGCCTTTGGTTTCCTGCAAAAAACTTTTCGATACGCCATTAATTGAAGCAAAAAGCATGATGATCCAAAACAAGGCATTCCATGTTAATTTATCGCCCAGGCTAACAAAAGAGAGATAACAAGTAAAAATGGTAGAAACCACATAGAGTAATACACCGTTAATGGTATATTTGGAGCGCCACTCTAACAATACTTCCTTGTGAATTAAATATTTAACCTCTTTGGCCAATTGCATAACCGCAAAGATACTTTTATTGATAAATATTGCATGCTTAAATTGTTGTATTGTTGTAATTTTGTTTAAGAATAAGCGAAAAGGAAATTAGCCACAGAAACACTGAAGTCACGGAAAATTATGGATTACGCATCAGTTATAGCATCGCCTGTTGGCACAATAACTATCTTAGCTGATGACGAATTTGTGCATGTAATTACTTTTGCTGAGAAGGATATTACTGGATTATCAGAAAATGAACTTACGGTAAAGGTAGCCAACCAGCTAAATGACTATTTTAAAGGCGATTTAAAGGATTTCGATTTCCCAATAAAGCAAAAAGGGACTGAATTTCAGCAGGAGGTCTGGCAGAATTTACTGACCATACCTTTTGGCGAAACCACCTCATATGCCAAATTTTCTGCACACAATCCATTAGCGATACGGGCAATTGCCGCAGCAAATGGAAAAAACAATATTGCCATTGTAGTACCTTGCCATAGGGTAATTGGCAGTAACGGCAAACTGGTGGGTTATGCCGGTGGTTTATGGCGTAAACAGTGGCTGCTACAACACGAACGGGAAATTGCCCAAAAAGGACAAACCGAATTAAAATTTTAAAATCATACTTTTTTTTGCAGATGAATACAGACCAAGCCGAAACAACTAAAAATTTTATAAAAGCCATCCGCTTAATTAATATTGAAAATAACAAATGTGCCTTTGAAACGGGTACAATACCAATCCGTCAGCATATCAATGCCAATTATTTTTTCGCACAAACCGATGTATCCTCTTTAGAGAAAATCCCCCACCCTGCACCAAGGCGTCAATACGTAATTACGCTTAAGGGTAAACTTCAATTTACAGTAAGCAATGGCGAAACTTTTATTATAGAGCCGGGGATTATACTCATTGCAAACGATACAGCCGGAGAAGGACACACCTGGGAAGTTATGGAAGGTAATGAATGGGAAAGAATCTATATTCCCCTGGGAGATGATACTGATGACTATTTCACTATAGATTAGCGTTTTCAACCAGCTACACTCACAATTGCACGAAAGGTTTAAATTTTAAAATTGTTTATAGAAGGAATTTTAAACCAACCCAAATTTATCAATAAACCGATCTCTTTGGATACGGGCAACCTGCAACTGTTTATTATTTTCCAGTGTAAGCAAACAATCGTTTTTATTAAAATATTTTACCTTGTTTAAATTTATAATGTATTGACGATGGATCCGAAAGAAATTTCTGTTCTCCAAAATCTCCTGTACATCTTTTAAGGTTTTAGAAACAATTACCTTTTCTCCGTCCAATAAAACCAAAATAGAATAATTGCTACTGGCTTCTATATAAAGAATATCATCTAAATTTATAAAAACAACACCAGAAAGCGAGCTCACGGCAATTTTGTTTATGCGCTCCGAATTCATCTGCCGCTGAAAATGATTTAATTGCTCATCAGAGGGATTATGCTGAACTGCCGCCTTATTTACGGCTTCTATCAAATCATTCACATCTATTGGTTTTACCAGATAATCTAATGCACTAAATCTAAATGCTTTAATGGCAAACTCATTATAGGCTGTGGTAAAAACCACTTTGAAGGTTATCGGCATTAATTTTTCTAAAAGCTGAAAACCATTTAGTTCTGGCATTTCGATATCCAGAAAGACTAAATCTGGGCTTAAACTTTCTATCTCCTCTAAAGCTTTAATCGGATTGCTAAAAGAATAAATAGAACCAATCTGTTCACAATGCTTTTTTAACTGGATGCGTAACAGGCTTATACTATCTTCTTCATCATCTATAATTACAATATTGAGCGTTTTCATATTTAAAGAGCATTATATGTTTTACTAATGTTTATAACAAGATATTTTAGGTTAAATGAATACTAATTAAAACCAAGGTTCCAATGGCCTGATTTTCATCATTGTATAGGTCTTCAGTATGGATCTGTGTATCTGTATTAAATTCCTTATTAAAATTAGCAATACGTTCGCCCGTAATCAATGTTCCGTAAGATTTTTCTTTCTCAGCAGCTTTGCTATTCAATTCGGCTGCTTTAGCTCTGCCTATACCGTTATCTCTGATGGTTATCAATAAAGTTTGTTTGGCAAAATTCTGTGATATATTAATCAAGATCTCACCTCCCTCCTTTTTATGCATCAGACCATGCCAAACGGCATTTTCAATGTAAGGTTGTATCAGCATTGGTGGTATTTCTATAAAATCTACATCAACCGTATCCTCCATTTCAAAAGTATATTTCAACTTACCTTTAAAACGCATGGTTTCCATTTCCAAATACAGCTTAATGGTTTTGATTTCTTCTGATAATATTATTTTTTCTTTCCGGGAGTGTGCTAACGATAACCGCATTAACTGAGAAAATTTACTCAGGTAATTAGATGCCAGAACACTATTATTCTGTTCGATGTATAAGTTTATTGAATTTAAGCAATTAAAAATGAAATGAGGATTCATCTGCAATCTTAAAATCTTATGCTCATTTTCTGCATTTTTAATTTTTAAGTTAATCCGCTCCAATTCATCCAATCTATCTTTATAGGCAAGGGCTGTTAAAAACAGAATCGTATCAACCACAAAAGCCAATGTTATTAAATCGTATTGGTTATTTAAATGGTAGTACCAATGAGGCAGATAACTATTAAAATACAGCCATTTGGGTACAACAACAAAAATAAACGCAGCTGATAAAGTTACCAAACCTATAAATGCAAACTTTAAATATCCTCTGTTGGGTTTTGGTCTGGTGTAATAGCTTAACAAAAGCAATAATATCAGAAAGGGTAATACATTGTATTTCCAGAATATCTTGGTTATAATACTTTGCTCGGGCCAAACAAAGTGTACCGGCATTATAATCAACATTAATAGCCATTGGACTAAACAAATTTTAACGAATAAATTAAGGAATCTATTTTGTCTAACCTGTAAAAATTCGCTCAAAAAGAGGATGTAGAAAATACTTTGAGGAATAAAAGAAAGTAAAAATATAAAATCATTATTCAGCCAGGGCAACCAATTTACTTCAAACACCAATGCATCAACCTGCAAAGAGTATCTTAAAAACAACCAAATAGAGGCTAAAGCACAATAGAGATAGGATTTAACTCTCCGCTGCAGAAAATATTTCAAACAACAGTATATAAACACGGCAAAATAAAAACCGGCAACCCATAGCTTTAAATTTTTAAAACTGGCGGGAGAAGTGATGAGCTCATCAACTTTCTCTTTATATGCGGTATCAAAAGTTTCTAAATATGGCCATTGATAGATAATGTTGTACTGATATTTACTTATTAACAGATAAAAATGCTGCGTACGCTGCTTTTTTATAGGTAAATACACCCTCCAGTAATCACTTTTAACTGATAAATCGGTAATGCGACTGCCAAAACCTGTTCTACCGAGTAATACTAATTCCTTGTTTTTATATTCATATAGCGAGGTTTCTTCATTTTTACCACCCAGTTTTAAAATTAGGGTGGTATCTTTTTCTAACGTACTTACTGTATTAAAATTAATCCAAAATTGCCTCACAGTATCAGCAAATCCGTCTGTTTTTTGCGAAGCACTATCTAGCATATACCATTTTAACTTTTTAAGCTGGTTAATGGTTTTGTTATTATTTTTTGAAATAGCGTAATAGGAATTATTTACTAAACCCGTTTTTTTTGTTTCATCATTAATTGTAATAGGTTTTATAACGGGTTGTCCCATTAAATACAGGCTGTTACCTATAATGGTATAAACAAAAGCTATTAAAGTGATTAAAAATTTATTTTTTATACCCATCCTATCAAAAACCTAAAAAAAGATCTCCTCATTAAAGTTAATTAGAAAAAGTACAATAAATACTAAAAATGAGTGAGGTCTTGTTTTAGCCTTGCGAAGCCTACTATTCTAAGTTTAAATGCACCAACCAAACAGAGAAGCCGCTGTTCCATTTAATATTATTTTACTACACATTCCATAACCGCAGGTTCACAATAAAAAGTAGATACTTCACTCAATTGCCACAATTAAAGAATAATGTAAACTTAAATTTGATATGTAAATTAAAATCTACAAAAAAACGTGTTTTTTAATAGCTGAACTGTAGAAAATTATGGTGACCTCTTTGCCATAAAATAAATGAGATAGAGATGAAAAAGACCTTAATTAGCGCACTCTTAATAAATGTTGTGTTAATAACAGCGTTTACTTCAAATACCGATATTTCTTTTCGGTTGGGTGCAAAAACCTGTACAGTAAAATATCAGGAAAACAAAAAAAGTATTGCCACACTCCTATCATTACATGATAATGAAAATACGGCCATCGAAGCTTTTAATAGCTTACCGAAAGAAATAAGTTTTAATCTTTTCGAAATACATCAAGCAAACGAACGATGGTTAGCTTATCGGATACACCAAAAGGATTATTTTTTTGATCCTAACCGTATTTTCTCAAAAACAGGGATTGACAGTACGCTAAAAAAGTACAACCAGGGAACCGTAATCTTTCCAACAGAAATAACTACCCAAATTAAAAAATTTTCAGATACTCTTTTAAAAGTGTTTAATGTCAGAAATCCAAACAAATACATCATTTCTATACACAACAATACCAATAATGGAGCACTTTCATTGATCGATTATATCAAACCAAACAAATATTATAAGGAAGCTAAAGATGTATTTATGGCCGGAGGAAAAGATTTAGATGACTTTTTTCTGGTGACAGAATTAAATGATTTCAATTATTTAAAAGCATTGAATGAAAATGTAGTGCTGCAAAGCGACAATCCAAATGATGACGGCTCACTATCTGTGTATTGCGGTAAAAATAAAATTCCATATATCAATATTGAAGCAGAGGAAGGCCATAAAAACCAGCAAGTGAGCATGTTGAAAATTGTTTACGACCTTTTAAAAATAAGATAAGATCCAGTTTACAAAAACCACATTCATATTGACTTTACTTAAAGAAATGTAACCATGTATATAATCAAAAAGAATATTTTGCTGCGGGCTGTATTTGGTATGGTCTTATATTTTGGAATAACATTAAATGCCTCTGCACAGCTATATTCCAGTTCAAATCCTCAATTTGAATGGGGCGGCTGGGTCCAGAACTCATGTTATAAAGGCATTTATATCCGTGTTCAAAAGGCGTATTTTAACAAAAGTTCTCAACAATGGTACTGGAATTGGCAAATACAAAACAGGTATACCAAAAGAGTAGCCATTAGCTGGGTGTTTTACGATAAAAATGAAGGCAAGCCATCTGTGACAAATTCACGCCACACTTTTGAGCCAAATGCAATCTGGAAAAATGGCAGTTTTGGGAGTGAAACCGAACTTTCATGGATCTTTGAGGCAGCCTGTTTCGCTTTTAAGGAGTATAATGGCACTTTACTTGATGATTGCTCAACTAATCCTGCCATTTACAGAAAAGGGTATTACTATGCAGAATGCGATAATGGTATACCTAATTACAAAGCTTATAACGGAGAAAGAACTACCCAGTCCAATCAAACTACCAATACTTACCGAAATACAGGAACAACCGGAGCAAGAAACTTGCAAAATCAACAGACCTCATCAAACCAGAATGCAGCTTATGATACCGGTTCTGGAGTTGTTCCGGCAAAATTTAAAGGAGATTTAGGTGCTTTTATAGGCGAAAACCTGAAATATCCTCAAAAAGCAATCGAAAGTAATATACAAGGCAAAGTGAATGTCAAAATCATAATAGAAACTGATGGCAGCGTTAGTGCATCCATAATTGATGGCCCTATGGCACTAAGGGATGAGGCGCTGAGGGTTGCAACACTTACCAGTAGAAACTGGACACCGGCCAGATTAAACAACATTAGCGTAAGATACTCACTTACACTTCCTATTACATTTAACTTAAGCAATTAAAGCCATGAAAAGTTTTATTCAACAAGGCCTTATATTGATGCTATTGTGTATAGCAACAAAGACCAGTGCACAGATTAAAAAAGCAGCAACGCCTGTTAAAACCAAACAGATCATTGCCACTCAGTCTACAGCAAAAAGTTTAGCTGCTGAGTTACTTCGCTCCAATACAGAGCAAGCCTGTAAACTTATCAGCAATGAACTGAAAGCAATAGGTATCCAGATAGAAAGTATGGAAGAAGAATCTATATATGATCATCCAAAAAGCAACGAAAAACCCGGAAAACTGTTAGAAATGCGCACATCGTTAAGATGCAGTAACAAGATGCAGGTAGATGTGCTTGCAAATGCAAGCGATCAGGTACAGGGCGTAAATTGGTATCTTAACAATATTTCGCCGGCAACTTTTACAGCTACGGAAAAAATACTGGGCTACCGCAAGTGGCCTTTAATCAGCAATGCTGTTACCTCAAGCCTTTATTTTAATAATAATTTAATAGCCGAAGTAAGCGAAATGGGAAGTAGTGAAAGCGATAAAGCAAAATTTACTTATGCCATTAACTTAACTAAAACCGATCGTTTTATCTCACCCACTATAACAAAAACATTCAATACCGATTCGCTAACGGTTCATAGCAACCCTGAAGAAACCGGACAAAGTGTTGTACAATTTTTAAAGGGTCAGGGCATTAAATTTCTTTATAAATCGCTCAACAACATTTTAACAAATTATGAAGGGAAAGGAATTTCAACAGTTTTTGGATACACTACAACTTACATGTTTGGAGAAGGTACATCTGTAACTATTTCATGCAATAAATATCGAAAATTAGATGGTATTAACTTCTATTTCACCGACCCACTCGTGCACAACAAAATAAAGAAATGGTTCCGTTTTAACAATTGGGCTAATGAAGGTGAAGGAGACGAAGAAGGAGATATTATTTATAACAACAACAATCTTCAATGTTTAAATAACGACAAGGATAAATATATCCAATTTACGATTTCACCTTTTATTAATGACATTCATACCAGGTACCAAAACACTAATCCGATAGATGCAAGCGCTTTAGTAAGCTATTACTTGAACATGGAAAAGAATGCTTTGAAAACCCTTTTAACCAAAGAATATGTTACAATGGTAAGTGTAGATTGGGCGAGTAGAAAGATGACCTATAATGCGGCGGCTTACCCGCACGAGTTCTACTTCAAATCGCCATCCGATTCGCTTAGTTATGTCGTTTACGAATACAAACTGAGCGATACCTATTCACGCATTATCTATTTTAGCACTGGCGACAAAGCTTACTATGAAAAAATGAAAAGCGACTTAATCACCCAGGCAAAAGATCCAAAATCGGAAGTTATTATAAATTATAGCGATAAGCCATTTGAGAAAACACGAATGTACTACATCATGATATTTTCGAAGGCCCAGGAGGCTGTTTTCGCAGATAACAAACGCAAAAAAGAAGAAGCTTTGCTTGCACAACAGCAACGAGAAAAAGAAGCTGCTGCTGAAAAAGCGCGTTTAAAAGCCGAAAGAGATGCCAAAACCTCAGCCGACATCCAAAAAGTAGGCGATATCCTGATACAAGGTTTGGAGCAGATTAAAAAGAAAGGGAACAATTAATTCTCCATATAACCTTGTTAAAAAAAAGAACACAGGTAACTTGACGGCTACCTGCGTTTTAATTTGATATTATTTATATCTAGCCGTTCATTCTTAACACTGGTAGCCAATAAAATCACGGCTACAAGCTATATTCCTGAAATATTAAGTTGAATAAGCTAAGATTTCACCTCTAATTGTGATTTCTTAACACTGAAAAGCATAAATATAACACCTACCAAAAGTACAATCCAGCCCCACTGGAAATGAACAACTTTACCGATAAGTTTATTGGCGAAGCCATATTTAGTATAATTATTTGCAGTAAAATAAACAGCAACTACCGCTAAAACATACCAGATAGTCATTACAAAACTCATAAACTTAAAGGCACCTACTTTTCTGATAAACAGAAACAACACCGAAATAGCGATAATGGCATAAGTGATCAGAAACAAACGTGCATCTGATTGATACAAATTCCAATTGCCTTTAATGGGCACTTTTAACATGGGGCAGAAACCTGCAATAACGCATAATAAAATGCCTAACCAAGCCCTGAATTTATTTAATACTAACATATTTTTTGGTTAATCAGTTAACTGTATAAATCGGTGAATTGCTTTAATAGCTGATAGTTGATGGTTAATAGCTAACTTGTCTGGCATTTTTTAATGACTAATGACTAATGACTAATGACTAATGACTAATGACTAATGACTAATGACTAATGACTAATGACTAATGACTAATGACTAATGACTAATGACTAATGACTAATGAACTATTGCCCTTCAATAATCCCCATCTTATCTGCGAAGTGGGCACAGTAATCACGTAAATCTTCAACAATCAAAGTTTCGTTTGTGGCTTTTAAAAAGCTATCGCCCATGGTTTGCAAAGTTTCGTAGAAGAAACGTTTCATCTCATCAACAGGCATATCTTTTGTCCAAAGATCTATCTTTAAAGTATTTTTATAATTGTGGTCCCAAACCGATAAAAACATCGCCTTGGCAGGCACTTTATCAGCGTTTCCAGCATCTGTACTCTCCCAAAGTATGTTATCTGGGTTATTGCCTTCATCTAACTCAACGGTTATTTTTATTTCTGCTTTTTTCATTTTTTTTAAATATATCACACCGATTAAAGGATTACACCGATAAAGGGATTCTTAGGTATCAGTTTATTTTTTTCGGATGCAAAGATGATTAATATTAGTTTTACTTCATCGTAGCCTTACGCTACTTTTTGTAAAATTACCATCAAGATTATGGCTATCACGATGAAAATCGATTCAATAATCCAAATCCTTTTTGTGTTTTTCAATGTTATTCTGAATAATATATCCGTGATTATTGTGACAAACATTAAACAGACCAATATTAAAAAATAAAAACCGATTGAAATTTCTTCACTACGGCCAACTTTATTCTGTGCAAAGATCAAATAAATCATTGCAGCAACAGTGATGGCCTGAACTATATTTAAAGGCGTAATCCTAAAGTTCATCTGTGTTTATTTATTTGTTTTCAATTGTCAGATGGAGCCTTTGACAATTGAAATAATTATTTAGAAATTAATAATTATTTTAATTGTGTCGGGTTCATTACTTTTTCTTATCGAATTTTTTACCTTTTTTAAAACTCTTTACCTGCTTACCAGCCTTTGCTTTGGCTTTCTCCCTCACCTTTTTTTCTATTGCAGCAGCATGTTTTTTCTCGTGGAAAGCCCCTTTAAAATCAGGATCTTCCTTGCGTTTCTGCATATCAATTTCCTTTGCAATATGTTGGCGCTCTTCATAAGGTGTTTCATCAATAAAAACGCCTTCAGGGATTTCAGCAACAGGAATGTACTGGCGGATCAATTTTTCGATCTTGCGGATATAATATTTTTCGGCATCCGTTGCAAAGGTAATCGCATCACCTTTGGCAAATGCCCTACCCGTACGGCCAATTCTGTGTACGTAATCTTCGATAATGATCGGCACATCGAAATTGATTACATGGCTTACATCACTCACATCAATACCCCTACTTGCAACATCCGTAGCCACTAAAACCCTGATATTACCTTCTTTGAAACTATTTATGGAGTTAATTCTGGTGTTTTGTCCTTTATTGGCATGGATCACACGAACATTCTCAGCGCCATATCTGCGCTCAATAAAACTGTAAATATTATCGGCAACGGTTTTTGTTTTACAGAAAATGATCAGGCGGTTAAAAGCCTCATCATTCTTCAGCAAATGCTGTAGTAAATTAATTTTCGTTTTGAAATTGGGAACATGGTATAAAGCCTGCGTTACGTTTGCAGCAGGGGTTGCTTGCGCAGATGCCTCAATCACAAGCGGATTATTCAAGAAATCGCCTGCAATTTTCTGCACTAAATCACTCATGGTTGCCGAAAACAATAAATTTTGGCGTTTACGCGGAACTATTTCCAAAATCCGGTGAATAGAGCCAATAAAGCCCATATCCATCATTTTGTCCGCTTCATCCAGTACCAAAAATTTAAGGCTCTGGGTATTAATATCACCAGCCAAATATAAATCCAAAAATCTTCCGGGTGTGGCAATCAGGATATCAACTCCTTTTGCAATTTGCTCTTTCTGTGTTTTCGGACCAATTCCACCAAAAATCACTAACGAACGTAAATCGGTATAAATCGAAAACAACTTTACCTGCTCGGCAATCTGCATCGCCAGTTCGCGTGTTGGAGATAAAATCAGTGCTCTTGGGTTATCACCCTGTGCATATTTCAATTGCATTAAAATTGGCAAAACAAAAGCCGCGGTTTTTCCTGTACCAGTTTCTGCAATACCAAAAATATCCTGTCCAGATAATACTGGTGCAATTGCTTTTTCCTGTATCGGCGTGGCAACGGTATAACCTGCATCGGCAACTGCATTTAAAATTTGCCTGTTTAACTTAAATTCTTCGAACGATTTTGCCATAGCGCACAAAGATAGTGATTAAGGTTGAGGGTTAGAAGATGTAAGGCAGAAGGTTTTGAACCCAATTGCAATTCAAAGCTCTTATCAGCTATTTAATGTAAAGCAAAGCCAGTAACTCTTCTTTTCAGCAAGCCCCGCCACCCGCTTTACTTCGTGCTCGCTACTGTCGGGTTTATTTCACTCAAAACAGTAACATTAAACTCAGTCAGCACCTTTCATCCGCCAAATTAGCGTGTCAAAATTCTCAAATCTCATATCTAACTTCTCAAATCTATTTTTACCTTTGAAACCATGAATACTTACCTGATAAAAGCTGCTACAATTGTAAATGAAGGACAAAAAGTTGTTGCCGATGTATTGATAAAAGATGGATTGATAGCCAAAATCGGTCAAAATCTATCTGCACCTGATGCGCAAGAAATTAACGCAGAAGGGCAATACCTTTTACCAGGGATGATTGATGACCAGGTGCATTTCCGCGAGCCTGGTTTAACCCATAAAGCCGATATTTTTACCGAAAGCATGGCCGCTGTGGCTGGAGGGATTACCTCCTTTATGGAAATGCCCAACACGGTACCCAATACTTTAACACAGGATTTATTAGCTGATAAATACGAAATTGCTTCGCAAACCTCATTGGCCAATTACTCATTCTACATGGGGGCCAGCAATGACAATATTGAAGAGGTTTTAAAAACCGACCCTAAAAACGTTTGCGGAATTAAGGTCTTCATGGGTTCATCAACCGGGAATATGCTGGTTGATAATGAGAAAACTTTAGAAAACATTTTTAGCAAAGCGCCAATATTAGTGGCTACCCACTGCGAAGATGAAGCAACTATCCGCGAAAACTTAGCCAAGTTTAAGGCGCAATACGGTGACGACCTGACTATTGATATGCATCCTTTAATCCGCAGCACAGAGGCTTGTTATAAATCATCGTCACTAGCGGTCGAACTGGCTAAAACTTATCAAACCCGCTTACATATCTTACATATTTCTACAGCAAAAGAAATAGCACTATTTGATAATATTACCCCGCTAAAGGATAAAAAAATTACAGCCGAAGCTTGCGTACATCACCTTTGGTTTAACGATAAAGATTATGCATCAAAAGGAAATTTCATTAAATGGAATCCTGCAGTAAAAACGGAAGATGATCAAAAAGGTGTGCTTAAAGGTGTGCTGGAAGATTACATTGACGTGATTGCCACAGATCACGCGCCACACACATTGGCAGAAAAGCAGCAGCCTTACGCTCAAGCCCCATCTGGTGGTCCATTGGTACAACATGCCTTACCAGCATTGTTAGAAATGCATTTACAGGGTAAGATCTCTTTAGAGAAAATTGTTGAAAAAACAGCACACAACCTGGCCATCTGTTTTGATATCGAAAAACGTGGTTTCATCCGTGAAGGATACTGGGCAGATTTAGTGTTGGTAGACTTAAAAGATTCCTGGACAGTAACCAAGCTTAACAATTTCTACAAATGTGGTTGGAGCCCTTTTGATGGAGATACCTTCCAGGCAAGTATTACACATACCTTTGTATCAGGAAATCTGGCTTATCAAAATGGCAAATTTACGACCGATCAGATTGGAAAACGCTTAACTTTTGCAAGATAGATTTGTTATATTTGTTTAGTTTAAGAGATTAGCAATGACAGATTTACAGTTATTTTCGGAAATTTCAGCACTCCCTTCAAACATGAAGAAGGAGGTTTCGGATTTTGTTGCTAAGTTGAAAGAAAAAGCGAAGAATAGAAATGTAATTCCTGATAACAAAGTCGAAGAGCCTGCTATAAAATATGGCACAAAATTTTCGGATCTTTTATTAAATGGCCCAGTATTTTCTGAAACACAAATTCAAAAAATCGATGAAGCAAGAAAATCAATAAATGAATGGCGGACCAAATAATAATGGTTGATACCTCAATTTTGATTGATTATTTCAGAAAAATGGATAAATCAAAAACAAGGTTATTTGATTTATCTCAAAAATCAGAAAACCTGTGCATATCCAGTATAACTGAATTTGAAATTTATACAGGTGCAAAAGGTGAGCAGGCAGATTTCTGGAAAGCCATGCTGTCTAGTTTTATTGTATTTCCATTCGATAGTGATGCGGCTTTGATGGCGGTAGAAGTTCAAAACAAACTAAAAAGGCATCGCAAAAGTATAGATAAAGCTGACTTATTCATTGCAGCAACAGCTATTGCACACGATTTATATTTCGATACACTTAATTACAAGCATTTCAAGAATATTGAGGATTTGAAGCTATTTAAGCAATGATTACTTTTAACCCTCCTATAAAAGACAGAACGACAGAACAAATTCTGCAGATTGTTAGTTCTCCTGAAGATTGGAATGACATTGCCTTGGTACAGGCAGAAGAGGAAATCAAGTTGAGAAATATACCTGAACGTGAAATAAACCAAAGTAAATTTTATGCTCAAAAAGCAATTGAAATCGAAAATTTTAAGCTTGCAAATGAGTCATATTCTATCTCTGATTTCATATTTAGTCCCCCAACAACACTTTTTGAGATTATAGTTTCCTGGGAATTAAGGAAAGATGGATACATTAGAAAAGCAGACTAACAACAATTACTCAGGCCAATATTCATCTTGGTGATTATTATAATGGTCATTATTTTCAACTGGTAATACAAATGCAAAAAAATAAATCTATCTATTCAAAATTTATCGTTGTTTTAGTAATTGCTTTACTCATTTATTTCTTTGGCTTCTTCCCCTCCCTTGTCCAAAAATATTACTCAACAGGTTTTTATCCTCACATCTCTTCGGCATTAAGGTTTTTATCGTCTACTTTCCCTTTTGCCATTGGCGATATCATTTATGCCTTATTGATTGGCTTTGTACTTTATAAAATCGTGAGGTTTTATAAACAACGAAAATCGCTAAAAAGACAGGATAGAATTCTTGTTCCTTTACAGGTCCTCAACTTCTTTCTGATGCTCTATATTATTTTCAAAATTGTATGGGGTCTAAATTACAGTCAGCCAAGCATTAGTGAAGAACTGGGTATTGGTAATGAAAAATATAACGTTAAAGAATTAGTTGTTCTTGGCGATTATTTTATCCAAAAAACCAATAATCTAAAACTGAAGCAAGGCAAAATTCCAGCTTACACAGTCAAAGAACTAGAAATAAGGTCAACAGCGGCTTATGCGTTGATGGCACAAAAAAATCAGTTGTTCCATTATCCAAACCCTTGCTTAAAGTCTGTTTTAAATTCATGGATGATCAGTAAAATTGGCATCGAAGGCTATTACGCGCCGCTTTCCGGCGAAGCCAATATGAATATGAGTTTACCGGATTTCGTTAAACCTTATGTAAGCTGCCACGAAATCGGACATCAATTGGGCATCGCTTATGAGGATGAAGCTAACCTATTGGGTTATTTAACCGCAAGCAACAGCCCAGATGTAAATTATCAATATTCTGCTAATTATGAAATGTTGCGGTATATTTTGTTTGAGATCAGGATGAAATCTCCCGACGATTATAAATTACTTTATTTGAAACTCTTACCACAGGTTTTAGCCGATTTCAAAACCGAAAAAGAATTCTGGCGAAAATACAATGGCGATATGTTCGGTTATATGGATGCCGCATTCGATAGTTTCTTAAAACTGAACAATCAGAAAAAAGGAATTAATAGTTATCAGGATATTGTAATCTGGCTGTGGAATATACATAAAAAGGAGTTGACAATTAACAGTTGATAATGAAAAACCGAAAACTGCAAACTGAACTATCCGTGTATCGCTTCTTTAGTTCCAAAACTCTGAATCAGTTCCCCTTCAAAATCTAACCATTCTCTCCAGCGTTTATCTACATCAACATCGGTACTGTATTTACGCGCAAAATTTAAAAATGTGGTATAATGTCCGGCTTCCGAGACCATCAGCTCGTGATAAAACTTGGCCAGTTCCTGATCTTTTATATTTAACGAAAGTACCCTAAAACGTTCGCAGCTTCTGGCTTCAATCATTGCCGCAAACAATAATCTATCAATAAAAGCCATATTTCGGCTTCCGTCTTTTTTGCTAAACTTCACCAAACGGCCGACATAGTCATCTTTCCGCTCACGGCTTAAAGTATAACCCCGTTTTTTTATAATTTCAATTACCATCTGGAAATGCTGCATTTCTTCGATGGCAATCGCTGTTAATTCATCTACAAGATCCTGATGTTCTGAATTTTGAGTAATTAAAGTAATGGCATTGGTTGCCGCCTTTTGTTCGCACCAGGCATGGTCAGATAAAATTTCTTCTAAATTCGATTCCGCCATATTTGCCCAACGTGGGTCTGTCAATAATTTTAATCCTAACATGTAGTGCTTGTAATTGAGCTGCAAAATTAAGAATATTTAAGATACGTTTAATATCTCTCGCAGTTTTAAAAGATCATGCAGATTTTACATTTCACTCCGCGAAAATCACATTTATCTGCGGGAGCCAAAAAAAAGAACTTATTTTGCAGGTAAATGAATACAAGCGCTAAGAAATTATTAATTATTGGATTTGTTTGGCCCGAACCCACTTCATCAGCAGCGGGTACGAGGATGATCCAATTGGTTGATTTATTTCTGTCCAAAGGTTATCAGATCACTTTTGCATCGGCAGCATCAAAAAGCGATTTCAGTTATGATTTTAGTGAGACTAGCGTTGTTGACGAACAAATCAAATTAAACGACGAAAGTTTCAACCTATTTCTGAAAGAATTAAATCCAGAAATGGTATTGTTCGATCGCTTTATGGTAGAGGAGCAATATGGCTGGCGGGTTCAGCAGGAATGCCCTAATGCAGTTAGGATTTTAGATACCGAAGATTTACACTGCCTGAGAAGTGCCCGCCAGCAAAGCGACAAGAAAAAACAAGTTTTAGATTTATTTTCGGACACTGCCAAAAGAGAAATCGCTTCAATTTTACGCTGCGATTTATCTATAATGATTTCGGAAGTGGAGATGGATATACTGAAAAATCAATTCAAAATTGATCCTTCACTGATTTATTATTTACCATTTCTCGAAGAAGAAATGGATCAGCAGACCATCGAAAACTGGATCTCATTCGAAGAGCGTGCTGATTTTGTTTTCATTGGCAATTTCCTTCATGAGCCTAACTGGAATACCGTTCAGGTTTTAAAAACCAAGATCTGGCCAGAACTCAGAAAAAGGCTTCCAAACGCAAACTTGAATATATTTGGATCTTATGCCTCGCAAAAAGTGCTGCAACTGGATAACAAAGGCGAAAAGTTCTTAATTAAAGGAAGAGCCTTAGATGCTAAGGAAACCATTGCTAAACATCGGATATTACTTGCCCCTATCCAGTTTGGCGCAGGTGTAAAAGGGAAATTCATTAATGCGATGCAGGTTGGTACCCCATCGGTTACCACATCCGTTGGCGCAGAAGCCATGAAAGGCAATTTAGATTGGAATGGTAGCATCGAAGACAATTTATCGCTATTTATTGATGAAGCGCTAAAGCTCTATCAGGATAAAAATGCCTGGCAAGTTGCGCAGCAAAATGGCGTACAGATTATTAACCAAAGGTATGCTGCTAAATATTTTACAGATCAATTCATTAAAGAAGTTGAAAGATTAGCTTCAGATTTAACTGCACACCGGCAAAATAACTTTTTCGGACAGATATTAAATCACCACACGACACAGAGCACCAAATATATGAGTTTGTGGATCGAGGAGAAGAATAAGAGATAGTCCAGAGTCTTTAGTCGGGAGTCCGAAGATATAGCGATATTAATAAAACTCTCGACTTTCGGACCTCCGACCTCGGACTTTTTCAACTAAAACTTACAACTTAACAACAATTTTAGCACAACATTATTGTAAATTTGCAGCCATGGCAAAAATATCAATTAACCTTGCTACAGGTTCGTTTCAAAAGGAAGAAATTATAGTTGGAATAGATTTAGGTACAACCAATAGTTTGGTGGCATTTATCAATCCAGATAAGAATCCGCAGGTAATTAACGATGCAGGTAAAGGAATATTGGTACCATCGGTAGTATACTTTAATGGCCAGAATGAAGCCGTTGTAGGTAACGAGGCGAAAGAATACTTAACCTCTGACCCTTCAAACACGATTTTTTCAGTTAAAAGATTACTTGGCCGCTCTTATAAAGATGTGGCCGAACATGCAGCTATTTTCTCTTACAAAATTATAGACGACGATAGCGATGCGTTAGTAAAAATCCATGCCGGCGACCGTTTCTATACACCGATTGAATTATCGGGGGAAATTTTGAAAGAGCTTAAAGCAAGAGCAGAACACGCTTTAAAAACTCCGGTTAACAGAGCTGTAATCACTGTTCCGGCATATTTTAACGATAGCCAGCGCCAGGCCACACGAGATGCTGGGAAACTGGCCGGTTTAGATGTGATGCGTATTGTAAACGAGCCTACCGCAGCAAGTTTGGCTTACGGAATTGGCTTAGATCCATCGCAACAAAAAACAATCGCGGTTTACGACTTAGGAGGCGGAACATTTGATGTTTCTATTCTACAGATCCAGAATGGAATTTTTGAAGTTTTGGCCACAAACGGCAATACTTATTTAGGTGGTGATGATTTCGATCGTGCCATTTTAAACTATTGGTTGGAGAAAAACAACCTTGATGTAGCAGTTGTTGCTCAGGACAACATTTTGATGCAAACCTTACGCTTACAGGCTGAGGCTGCTAAAAAAGCACTATCTACCCAAAATTTATACAATGAACAAGTTGGCGAAATCTGGTGCACACTTGATAAACAAACTTTTGAGCAGTTAATTTCAGCAAAGGTTGGAGAAACTATTACTGCTTGTAAAAATGCATTAAAAGATGCAGATTTATCAGCCAGCGATATAGATGAAGTGATTTTGGTGGGTGGTTCTACACGTACACCTTACGTAAAACAGGCAGTAGAAAATTTCTTTGGTAAAAAACCTCAGGACAACATCAATCCTGATGAAGTTGTAGCACTTGGCGCCGCCATTCAGGCCGATGTTTTGGCAGGAAACCGTTCTGACATCCTATTATTAGACGTTACCCCACTTTCTTTGGGCATCGAAACTATGGGTGGCCTAATGGATGTAATTATTGCCCGCAACAGCAAAGTGCCAACTAAAGCTGGTCGCCAATATACCACTTCAATAGATGGACAGGTAAACATGAAGATCTCTGTTTATCAGGGTGAGCGCGATTTAGTGAAAGAAAACAGAAAACTGGCTGAGTTCGACTTAAAGGGAATTCCTGCGATGCCAGCTGGCTTGCCGAAAGTAGATATCAATTTTTTACTGAATGCAGATGGAATTTTAACTGTTCAAGCGATAGAGTTACGTTCGGGTGTTAAACAAGAGATAGAAATTACCCCAAGTTATGGCTTGAGTGACGATACTGTAGAGAAAATGCTCCTCGATAGTATAGAACATGCCAAAAGTGATGTGGAGCAACGCATGCTCATTGAAGCGAGAAGTGAGGGTGAGCAATTGCTTTATACCGCCGAACGTTTTATTGAAAAACATGCTGAACATTTAACAGAGACCGAAATTGCAGAAACCAAAGTACATATCGAAGCGCTCAGAACCGCTTTAGCTATTCAGGAAAAAGATACCATTTTGAAGAAAGCAGACGAGCTGAATGAATTTACCCGTCCTTTTGCAGAGCGTGTAATGGATGCAGCGATTTCTACGGCAATGAAAGGTAAGAAGATAGAGTAACTAGTTGGCAGTTTTCAATTGCCAGTTTTCAGCCTCGGCACGTCATCCTGAATTTATTTCAGGATCTTTCTTAGTATTCCAGTAGCAGTCGTCATTCTGAACTTGTTTCAGAATCTATCCTGCAAATAAGACTCCCATGTTTAATTTTTGTTTTGGAAAGCAATACCAATACTTATCGGTTCCGATAGTCCCGCTTGCCGCTTTACTTCGTGTTTATAACTGACTTATTTCTATGAAGCTGTAAAAACCAACGCCTGTTTCAAACATGATTACATCGGTAAAAGTTAAGGATAATAGCAATTTGGGTCCATTACTCTATGTTTTTGGTTTCTTCCCATTATTTTTAATTAACCTCACTTTTATCTGTGACCTGAGTTATCTACAATCAACATTAATTACAATGACGATATTGGTGGTATTTCTTATATTCTTTTTCAAAAATCTAATAGCCAAACAAGAGGAATATGCCATCATAGCAGATGAAAATGAGATCACATTCTTAAAATTGGGAACTTTTAAGTGGAATGAAATCAAAATGATTAAAGCTATTCCTGATCTACCATTTAGCCGTAACAGGTACAAATTTATGAATATTACTTTACAGAATGGTAAAAAGTTCAAGATCGACACTACCAACTTCGATTATCCTAATCACGAACTCGAAAGCATTTTTAAAACTTTAGGTAAACTGGACGATTAAATTACAAATCCTTTCATCTCTTTTCTTACCATACATCAAAAACCTCTTCATCCTTATCCATTAACTTTGTTGAAATTATTTATCATTATGGAATTAGGTATCGGTATGTTTGGCGATTTGCAGATTAATGCAAAAGGAGAAATCCAACCCGCTCAGCAAAGACTTCAGGAAATTATAGCAGAAATAAAACTAATGGACGAGGTTGGTTTAGATTTCTATGGGATCGGCGAACATCATCGCCCTGATTACGCCGTATCAAGTCCTGAAATTATACTGGCCGCTGCAGCTACAGTAACCAAAAACATTAAACTAAGCAGCGCAGTTTCCGTTTTAAGTTCATCCGATCCGGTTAAATTGTATCAAAATTTTGCCACAATAGATTTAATTTCAAATGGCAGGGCCGAATTAATGGCCGGTCGTGGAAGTTTTATCGAATCGTTTCCGCTGTTTGGTTATAACCTACAAGATTACGACGAACTTTATGAAGAGAAGTTAGAATTACTCCTCAAAATAAATAAGGAGCCCAAAATCAGCTGGAAGGGTAAATTCAGACCAGAACTGAATAATCAAGAAGTGTTGCCTAGAGCTGTAAACGACAATTTAAAAATATGGGTAGCCGTTGGTGGAACACCAGAATCAGTAGAACGCGCTGGCAGACTAGGTTTACCTGTAATGTTTGCCATCATCGGTGGTCAGCCTATACAGTTTAAACCACTTTTCGATTATTATAAAAGAGTTTATGAAGCGTATGGGCACGACATGAGTAAATTTGAGGTAGGTGTGCATATGCATTCCTTATTTGGCGAAAACAGTAACGAAGTTGCAGATTACTATTACCCACTTTATTCCGCTCAGATGAACAGGATCGGTAAATCACGTGGTTGGGCACCTTATCAACGCAATCAGTTCGACGCTGGCCGAAACAGTAGTGGGGCTTTAATTATTGGCGATGTAAACGAATCGGTAGAGAAGATTTTAGCCATGGAAGAAACCTTTGGCTTAACACGTTTCTCAGCACACATGGATGTAGGAGGCCCATCGCACGCAGCCTTAATGAAATCAATAGAATTATTCGGAAGCAAAATTGCACCAAAAGTACGCGAGGCTTTAAAGAAATAAATTATACCTCATTCTTTTTGGTGAAAATCTGCAAAAAAGAATAGATATAACAGCCTACACAAATGGCGAATAAACTCTCTAACAAAGCGAAAATGATCATAACAGAGGTAAAAATTAGCGCTGCATTATAAAAATCAAATAGAAATACCGCGGTAATCAATAAGCAGAATCCAAAGCCCAAGGTTGCCGCGAACTTTTTTGGCGCCAGATCCTTCATTTTCGGCGAAAGCGAAAGTCCGTCAGCTATTTTGATGGCGATAAATTTCAACAAACTAAATTTACCTGAAGTAAATGCCCTTAAAGCAAAATCAAACAGCAGGAAAACAATTGCCCAATAATTTGAAAACACAACACAAGTAATTGCGATCACAGCAACTATAAAGGCAATAATCCTAACTACATTTTCATTTATTCTTTCTGCTGATACCGGGCAAGATAATTCCATAGGGCTAATTTTGCCGTAAAATTAGCGAATTAATTTAATGTGTATACAATCCAACAAAAAACCACCCCCAACCCCTCCTTGAAAATAAGAACGGGAGCTGATTTATCAATATAAAATCTACAATGTGAACAACATTTTAATGCAGGTTCAGACTATAAACTCTAAATAAAAGACACGAACCCTGCTCCTGCGTGGCTGTCTTATAATAGATTGTCATCCTGAGCCTGTCGAAGGACTAAATTAAATAGCCTTGGCAGAGCGTTTCGACAAGCTCAACGTGACAATGCGGATCGAATTTAACTTTTTGACACAGCCTCAGTAAGAGCGTTACCTCAACTCATTCGCAAAATTTTCTGTACCCATTAGAAATACATTCCTATATTTAGTAAAGTAAAATTACGCACTACCAGATATCGAATGGATAATTCAGAAAAATTAAACCTGCTATTAATTAAGCTGGAAAACCTGTTGCTCAGGCAACAAGGCTTTGAAGCCGAAATTCAAGCTTTAAGAAACGAGGTTAGCGCGCTGCAATCGCCAGGTTCAGTGTCTACACCTCCAACAATAAATCCTGAGCCAATCATTACAGCACCACCAAGAAATACGCCTCCGGGCTTTGTCGCACAACATTCGACTGTACCTCAACCTACCCCTGCGCCTATTCCGTCGCCGGCAAACCAAACGCAACCTAATTTTGCCGAGAGATTTAAGCGTGAAAACATGGTTAAATCTGATTTCGAGAAATTTATTGGAGAAAATCTAATTAGCAAGATTGGAATCCTGATTTTAATCATTGGTGTGGCTATTGGCGCTAAATATGCCATTGATCATGATATGGTTAGTCCACTTACCAGGATTGTATTGGGTTATGCAGTAGGAGCCGGTTTAATGGCTTTTGCCATAAAGCTTAAAGCCAAATACGAAAATTTTTCAGCCGTTTTGGTTAGTGGTGCAATTGCCATTATGTATTTTATTACCTATGCAGCTTACGATTTCTACGCTTTAATTCCGCAGGCACTGGCCTTTGCCTTAATGGTTGTATTCACCTCATTTACCGTTGTTGCAGCAATTAAGTATAACAAACAGATTATCGCCCATATTGGTTTAGTTGGCGCTTATGCCGTGCCTTTTTTACTGAGCGATGGTTCGGGCAAGGTTGGCGTTTTGTTTACCTACATGGCCATTATCAATATTGGCATCCTCGTGCTCAGTTTCAAAAAATACTGGAAACCTTTATTCTATGCATCTTTTGGTTTAACATGGATCATCTTTTCTGCCTGGCGCTTAGATTTAAGCAGCACAAACAATTACTTTAGCCTCGCATTATTATTTTCTACTCTATTTTTCCTTATTTTTTACATTACCAACCTGGCCTACAAAGTGAGCAAAAAAGAAGTTTTTGGCTTTAGCGATGTCGTCATTTTACTTTTAAATTCGTTTGTATACTATGGAATAGGTTATCTAATATTATCCGACAATAAAAACAGTACTGAATTATTAGGTTTGTTTACGTTGGCAAATGCCGTGATCCACTTTGTGGTATGCCTGATTATTTACAAGAAAAATCTTGCAGATAAAAACCTCTTTTACCTTATTCTGGCAATGGTGATCACCTTCATTACAATGGCTGTTCCTGTTCAGCTAGATGGCGGTTGGGTAACCATTTTCTGGGTTGTAGAAGCCGCTGTACTATTCTACTTAGCGCGGATAAAAAAGATTGTTATTTACGAAAAACTTTCCTTCCCATTAATATTTCTGGCCTTTTTTAGTCTGCTGGAAGACTGGATAACTTATTATGATATCTATAACGGAAATGCAGCCATAATCACACCAATTCTTAACGTTGGCTTTTTAACCGCATGCATATTTATTGCCTGCTTCTTCTGGATGTTCAGCATCAGCAAAAAAGAAAGTGAAGAACCCGTAGCATGGATCTGGATGAGACAGATACTCAGTTATTCCATTCCCGCTATTTTGGTTTTTGTAATCTACATTACCTTTAGGATCGAGATTTCTAAATACTTTAATAACCTCTTCGAACTGAGCAAGATCAACACTACTCCAAAAACCAGATTTTACGATTCAATTAGTGAATACAACTATAATTATAAGACCTTAAAAACAGCGTGGATTTATATTTACACCCTATTTTTTGCTTCAGCATTAAGTTATTTGAACATTAAAAAGCTAAAAAACACCAAACTCGCCATCACTAACCTTGTTATTAATATCTGGGTTATCATAGTATTTCTAACTTTTGGACTCTATAAATTAAGTGAGCTTAGAGATGCCTATTTACTTCCTGAAAGTAAGTATTTCATTATTGGTTCATTTAATATCGGCATCAGGTATGTAGCAATTGCTTTTTTTGCTTTGCTGATTGTACAATGCTATCAGTTGCAGCGTTCGGGGTTATTGAAAAAAGATTTAAAGACCATGTTCGATTACCTGCTTTATCTTTCAATCTTATGGATCATCAGTAGCGAATTGATCAATATTTTAGAACTATCACATTCAGAAGGAAGTTATAAACTGGGATTGAGCATCCTCTGGGGCATATTCTCATTATTCTTAATTAGCATGGGTCTGGCCAAAAACAAAAAACACTTGCGCATTGGGGCAATGGTTTTATTTGGGATAACGTTGATCAAACTTTTCTTTTACGATATCTATTCTTTAAGCACAATTTCTAAAACCATAGTTTTTGTATCGTTGGGTGTGTTATTGCTCATCATTTCTTTCCTTTACAATAAATACAAACATTTAATTATAGATGATGCTAAAATTGAAAATTAAACTATTTACCTTGCTTTTGCTTTGCACCACCATCGCAAATGCACAAACCAATACTTACAAATTTAAGCGAAGTATAACGGGTGTTAATACGGTTTGGCATAAAATGGTACTGCCAGATGATTTATATAAAAAAGCAAATGCAGGTTTCGAAGATTTAAGGATTTTTGGCATCAATGGAAAAGATACCATAGAAGTTCCTTACCTGTTAAAACAGCGTGCCGATAAGGTAACTACAAATGATATTGCATTTAAACAGATTAACCAAAGTGCCAATCCTAATGGTTATTATTATACTTTTCAGTCGCCAGGAATAAATTTAATCAACCAGATTAATTTGGCTTTTAAACAAGAAAACTTCGATTGGAAAGTTACCCTAGAAGGCAGTAACGATAATAAAGAATGGTTTGCTATCTTATCAGATTATCGAATTTTATCGATCAAGAACAATGATACAGATTACCAGTTTACCAAATTGAATTTTCCTGATTCGAAATATCAATATTTTAGGATTGCGGTAAAAAGCTCAATACAGCCCGAATTATTGGAAGCAAAAATTTCGAAAACAGATACCATAAAGGGAACCTATCAGGAGGTTAAGTATCAATCTTTCGACCTTAAAAACGATATATCCAAAAAGGAATCAGTTATTGATGTAACCTTGGCCAATCCCGTTCCCCTATCCTATTTAAAGTTGAATGCACAAAGCGATTTCGATTTCTACCGTTCGATCAAAATTGAATATGCAACAGATAGTTTTAAAACCGACAAAGGCATTCAGTACAATTATGCGAATCTCTATGAAGGCACGATAAGTTCTTTGGAAGAGCCAACATTCAATTTCGCGAATACCATTACATCCAGATTAAAAATCACCATCCAAAATAACGACAATAAGCCATTACGTTTAAGCGGCTTACAGTTAAAAGGAAACATTTATGAAATTATAGCCCGGTTTGACGAACCAAAAGATGAATATGCTTTATATTATGGCAATGAAAAAGCTACAGGTCCGGTTTATGAAATTGAAAAATTTGAAAGTAAAATCCCAAATAATTTAACCAGCGTAAACATTGGAACAGAACAGCAAAACCCTGCCTATTCCATTAAAATAGAAAAACCATTATTTGAAAACAAAGCATGGCTTTGGGTATTAATGGCGGTGATTATCGCACTATTGGGCTGGTTTTCATTTAAAATGTTGAGGAATTAAGATTTATTATTAAAAATGAGTTTATTAAAAAAGCTTTTTTCTTCGAGAAAAGAAAAAAGGCAAGAACCAGAAGTGCTTGCTGAATTTCGCAGCCCAAGCTGCCCGATTACAGCAATCGTAGAGCAAGATGAAAGAGTTGCTTACTTTTATCTTTGGGGTGATAAAGACACAGATTTTGGCATTAAAAGCTGTTGGATCAGAAACTTAGCGGCAGCACCTGCAAACCTTGAAACGAATCTTATCAAAAAAGGGATACCACCCATGCTTACCAGTTCATTTTGTAGATTTCCAGCGGGGCAACCTCCATTGAAAAGTGAAGATTTGGAAATTGTGTGGCTCGAAGAGGGGGACTCGGCAGCTTTATTAGCGAAAGAAGAAATTATTGCAATCATACCTTCGTGGTCAGGCAGTGGCGACTTTTTCGGCTACGCTAGAGATTCTAAAGATCACGGCGAATTCTGTTGGGAACTTACTGAATCGAATATTTTAATAGATAGGGTTAAAAGTGCCCAAGAATATTGGGCTTTATGGGATAGCGAACCAAATCCATTTCAAATAAAACAACCAGAATTATTAAAAAGCTATGAAGAAATTTTAGGAAAGAGCAATAAATATTATGCTATTGATGGAAATGAATGGCCACCAAAAGGACTATTTTTAAAAACTGGAGATTTTAATGATGTATTTGTTACCGTTGGACTTTCTTTGCTGCCAATGCCAGTAGTTGAAATGTATAGCGAAAATCCTAATCAAATAAACAGAATAGAATTAGGCCTGATATTAAAATCAGGCTTAATGCAATCGGAGTTAGACAAAATCGGAAATTGGATAAGCGGACAGGCAGACATCCCCTGGAAAAGAATTACATGGATGGGCAATGGCCATACTATAACATTTAAAGAATTTAAGAATACCAAAATCACTTCTGTAATTTTAGTTAGGGACTTAAATGTTCTACCTAAATTAGAACTCAATGATTATAGAGGTAGTTCAGTTAATGTTTTGTGGATGATACCCATAACTGAAAATGAAAGAAACCATGTCATTGAAAACGGCAGTGAACCACTTATCGAAAAATTGAACAATATAGGATCGGAAGTCTTTAATATCTATCGTCCAGAAATCATTTTTAATTAACCATGAAGAACATTTTCCAACCCGCAGTAACTAGCGAAATTATTGAAAGAATTAACAAGCTTACTCCAGCTACCACTCAACTTTGGGGTAAAATGAACGTTGCACAGATGCTGGCACATTGCAATGTAACTTACGAAATGGTTTACGATGACATTCATCCAAAACCAGGGCCGATAATGAAGTTTATCCTGAAAAAATTAGTCAAAAGCAAAGTGGTTAGCGAGAAACCTTATCCTAAAAATAATCAGACAGCCCCGCCATTTATTATTAAGGGTGAAAAAGATTTTGAAAAAGAGAAAAGGCGTTTAATTGATTACATTAATCAAACCCAACAACTTGGCGAAAATCATTTCGACGGCAAAGAATCACATTCATTTGGCCCGTTAGCAAAAACGGAGTGGAATAACATGTTCTATAAACACCTAGATCATCATTTAGCACAATTTGGTGCTTAATTCCAGGCACATAACAGCAAATTATTGTCCAAATTACCCCCTTAAATCGTCACTTTTAAACCTTACGCAAACTAAAAATCTTGCCTAACTTGTGGTAACACAAAAAATTTATATAAAATGGCAAAACCACTTGTAACATGCCTTTGGTTTGACGGACAAGCCGAAGAAGCAGCAAAATACTATTGTACAGTTTTTAAAGATTCCAAAATTACACAAGTAACCCCTATGGTTGTTACTTTCGAATTAAACGGAAATAAATTTATGGGCCTTAATGGCGGTCCACAGTTTAAATTCGATGAAGCTATTTCTCTTATGGTAAACTGCGACAGCCAGGAAGAAATAGACTATTATTGGGATACTTTCCTAAATGATGGTGGCGCAGAGAGCGTTTGCGGATGGCTAAAGGATAAATTCGGTCTTTCATGGCAAATTGTTCCATCAAACATTGGTGAGCTAATGGCAACGCCCGAAAGAGCAAAAAGAGTAATGGATGTTGTTATGAAAATGAAAAAGCTTGATATGAAAAAAATGGAAGAGGCATAATTTTTAACTTCTGCACCCTTTGAGTTACAAAGAAAATTGCTTATCTTAGGTTATATGAAAAGATTAACGATTTTAACCGCGTTAATCATCCCTATATTTCTTTGTACCTCTTGGGGGTTCTTTGCACATCAAAGGATAAATAGCCTTGCTGTTTTCACTTTGCCTTCTGATATGATCGGTTTCTATAAAAAGAATATCAAATACATTACCGAACATGCCGTTGACCCAGATAAACGCAGGTATGCTGATACGCTCGAAGCACCTCGGCATTACCTCGATGTGGAGAACTATGAGAAAAATATCGATAGTATTCCCGAAAAATGGGATGATGCCCTGGTTAAATACGGCCTAAAAAAACTAAACACTGATGGTATTATCCCCTGGCAAATACAACGTAGCTATTATGGTTTAGTTAAAGCCTTTAAAATGCGTGATTCGGTAAAGATTTTAAAATATTCTGCAGACCTGGGCCATTATATTGGCGATGCACATGTTCCTTTACACACTACTGCCAACCATAACGGCCAACTCACCAATCAGGTAGGTATACATGCCTTTTGGGAAAGCCGTTTACCCGAATTGTTTTCAACTCATTACAATTTTGTTGTTGGCAAAGCAGATTATATCGAAAACCCATTACAAGAAATCTGGAAAATACTTAAACACACACACAGTTTGGTTGATACCGTACTAACTTTCGAAGCTGAACTGAACGCATCTTTTCCTTCCGACAAGAAGTATAGCTTCTCTGAAAGGAATAATACTGTACTGAAACAATACTCTACAGCCTATTCAAAAGCTTACCATACTAAAATGAATAACATGGTAGAAAAGCAAATGCGTGCTGCCATATTAAAAACCGGATCATTCTGGTACTCCGCCTGGGTAGATGCAGGTCAGCCAGCGCTTAAAAATCTCATTAAAACATCGCTATTACCTGATGAGAAAATAGAAAGTGAAACGGTAGAAAGGAAATATCAAAATGGTTCCTTAATTGGTAGGGAACTATAATTATGCCTTTGTATCCTCTCCTTCAATAATTGCTTCAATCTTTTTAGGCTGAAAACGGCTCCTAACAGCTGCCCAGATGGCGGGAACAAAGGTTACCACAGCAATAAAAATAATAACCAGTTCGAAGTTGTTTTTAATTACCGGAATTTGCCCTAATAGATAACCGCCTAACAATAATGCAAATATCCAGGCTACTCCACCAATAATGTTATAATAGGTAAAACGACCGAATGGCATCTTGGCTATTCCAGCTACAAATGGTGCAATGGTTCTGAAAATTGGAAGAAATCTACTTAACATAATGGCCTTACCACCATGTTTCTCAAAAAATTCGTGAGATTGATGATAATATTTAAGCTTCAAAATCTTATTTTTTTCTTTGAATACACCTGCGCCTAAAACACTCCCGAGTTTATAGTTAACTGTATTTCCTAAAATTGCTGCTACAATTAGAATAATAAGCATGATCCAGATATTTAAACCAGTTTCATGTTCGCCTGCAATTAAAGCGCCCATTGCAAAAAGCAACGAATCGCCAGGAAGGAACGGTGTTACCACAAAACCGGTTTCGGCAAAAATGATCAGGAATAAAATGAGGTAAGTCCAGGTACGGTATTCGTTAACAATTTCAGCTAAATGTACGTCTATATGAAGAATAAAATCTATAAGCTGCTGTAGTAGTTCCATTTATCTAATTTTGGGCAAAAGTATGAATATCAAAGGGATTAAATGCTAGTATATTGCAATAAAATTAGTTGGCAGAAATGATTCTATTTTTAAGTTCTCCCTTTTTATCGCCATCAAATAATATCAGGTAAACCCTACCATTATTAATATTAAGAGAATCTAAGCGTGATACCGCAGGCGGAGGGTTTGTAGCAGTAGGACTAGTTAATTTAAAGGCAAATTTCATGTTTCTATTAACTTTAACCTTGAACGTTTTAATCGCTCCATACGCAATTGTAGATTCTACAGGTTTAGCAGTATTTGTGCTATCTGTAATTACAACACTAGAGCCTAGCGTATAACCAAGGTTTAAAAAAGTTAGTTTAGCTGAATCAAGATCTGGTTTTACATCATCGGTATAAACCTTCAATTTTGCAGGATCGCCAGTTTTTTCTTTATAATAAAAAACAGAATAATTCTGTCCGATTTTAAATGTTTGATCTCCTAGTGCAGCTACATCAACACCAGTATTTATATTTCGCGTGGTTATATTATAAGCAGCATCGCCTGCAACGACTACGTAACTTGTGTTTGTATTGTAAGCAACAGGTGTTCCTATTTGTATTCCATTTAAATAGAAATTTTGCGTAGTATCAGTCGAAGCAGTTTGAAAGAATCGAACTTTAGCATCACCTTCAATTAAATTATCGTTTTTGATGCATGAGCTGATTAAAACGGCAAGTGTAAGAAGAAGAAATATTTTAGGAAACAATACTTTGTTTTTCATAATTAATCGCTGATGCTAATAAAACGTAAAGATAGCAGAAAGCATATTAAACTTTGAAATTAATTATCGGTAATGATATGTGCTTCTAACGTTGCAGCCGTTGTACCACTAAACCAAATGGTATATATCTTTCCCCCTTCTAAAGCCGTACTTTGAATGGTTTTAACATTACCAGAACCTACTACTGTATATCTTAAATCGAATCCTGTATCCACTGCAAAATAGTTAGATGCTTCTTTAAAAGCCAGTCCATTAACAAACTGGGTACCGCCTTGTACCATAACATTTATGCCGGTGGCAAAATTAGGTGTAAGATTAATCAGTTTGATTTTGGCTTTGGTTGACTCGGTATTACTTAAATTATCTTCGTAACTTACTATTTCCATCTCTCCTTTTTTATTGGTAACCAAAAAAGTAGTGTAGGTAATAGATGGTGTAAAGTTTAAAGAGGTATCTGTAGTTGTATTATTTGTGCCGGTATAAGAAACGCTTCTATTGCCTGAAGGTATTTTTACATAATCGCTGGTTTCGCCAAAGGCTAAAGCAATAGTGGTTAGTTTTTCATTATCTAAATAAACATCCTGATGTACATCGGCCTGCACTGCATTGACCATTTTTACCTTGGCCTGGCCTTTTACTACTTCATCCGGGTTGTCCTTTTTACAGGATGATAGACCTATACTACATAATACGGTGAGTAAAATCAGTGATTTAGAGAGATTGTTATAGATTTTCATTGGTTGTGTTAGTTGGTTATAAACAAAAATGGCTCGGTCAAAAACCAAGCCACTTTGTTATTAAAACTAATAAACCAGTTCTTTCTTAATAACTATTATTTAACATAACAGGCATCACCAGCATTAAAACGTCCTCGTTTTCATCATTGGTTTGTGGAATTAAAAGTCCTGCTCTGTTTGGTGTCGAAAGTTCTAAAGTAACTTCATCACCGCTTAAATTACTCAACATTTCGATCAAAAAGCGTGCATTAAAGCCTATTTCGAGGTCTTCTCCGTCATACTGGCAACTTAAACGTTCATGTGCCTCGTTAGCAAAATCTAAATCTTCAGAAGAGATATTTAATTCACTTCCGCTAATTTTCAATCTTACCTGATGTGTCGTTTTATTCGCAAAAATTACAACCCTACGAAGTGTATTTAAAAACAAACCTCTATCGATAATTAGTTTGTTAGGGTTATTGGTTGGAATTACCGCCTCATAATCTGGATAGCGCTCGTCTATTAAACGACACACTAAATTGATATTTTCGAACTTAAAGAAAGCGCTTGTTGCATTATAATCTACTGATACATTAATATCAGTTGAGGGTAAAGCAGCCTTCAAAAGTGTTAAAGCTTTTTTAGGGAGAATAAATGAGGTTGCTTTATCTGCCTTGCTATCCATACGGCGATATCTCACCAATTTATGTGCATCGGTAGCTACAAAAGTAATGTGCTGAGGGGATAACTGACAGAATACACCTGTCATAGCAGGGCGCAACTCATCATTACTTACTGCGAAAATGGTTTTTGTAATGGCTTCAGTTAAAACAGATGCAGGCAAGTTTACTGAAGATGCGTTTTCCACTACTGGAATCTTCGGAAAATCATCACCATTTTCACCACTTAATTTATATTTACCATCTCCGGCACTGATCTCGATCGCAAAAGTACTATCATCGATATTAAATGCGATGGGCTGATCTGGCAATGTTTTAAGCGTATCTAATAAAATTTTAGATGGAACAGCTACTTTACCTTCTTCCTTTGATTCTACAGCCAAAGCAGTTGTCATACTGGTTTGCAGATCGGTAGCAGAGATAGTTAAGTTTCCATCTTTAATTTCGAAGAGAAAATTTTCTAATATAGGCAAAACCGTACTGCTGCTTGATGCACCATTTACAGTTTGTAAGTGTTTTAATAGAGTTGATGTGGATACAATAAATCTCATGATATTATTTAGTCTTCTTCAAAAATATAAAAATTATTTAGCGTACTTGTATTTGCGGTGATAATGTTGAAAAATCGCAAAGAATATTAACAATAGCAAGGGTGCCACCACATTTATAAATTGCCATTTCGTTTTTTCGAGCTTAATTTTGGCTTTATCCAACAATCTAATTTTTAATTCTTTATTCCTTAATGCAATTAAGTTGTCGTTATCCGTAAAATAATCAACAATATTGAGCAATAAGGCCTTATTACCAAAAGTACGCTGCGAATAACGGTCGAAACCTAGCGGAAAGGGAGTTCCATTTTGCTCCGATACCTGGTTTTTAAAAATATCGCCATCTCCTATCACAATCATTTTAGCTGGTTTACTTATACTTTCCAGGGTATAAGGTTGTGTAATGGTAGCTGGTAAGGGTCGCCCGGCAAAAACCGATGGAAAATTACCTTCTAACATCAAACCAACAGGCTGTGGTTTACTTTGGAAAGACCGCGGATCTAACTGCTCGCTTACCATTTGCAAGCTAAACAATTTCGGCACATTATACACTTTATTATAAGGAGATGTTGCTAAAATATAAGATTTTTTTACACCTTTAACACCAATAGTATCTACCGTACTGGGAAATTCAGATTTTACACCATCCAGCTTTTTCACAACACTTTCTACAGTATCTGGTAATAAAACCGGGTAATAAATCCAGGGTACCAACTGCATCTGGTTCTGTCCGCCAACAATACCTGTAGAAACCGGAATCTCGGCACTGTTTGCCGGATCGGCAATAATATTATAATTAATCCTTGCGCCATACATAAAAAGCATATCATCAAGGTTCAAATTACTGTTAACGGCCATCTGCCCACTTTTTCCGCGCAAACTATCCAATTCGGCATTTACCTGATCAATACTCCAAAGTACCCTCCCGCCGTTCATTACGAAATAATTGATTTTGTATTTCTCTGTTTCAGTAAAAGGTTTTTTGGGTTTGGCAATAATCAGCATTTTCAATTTATCCAGCCCTGCTTTATCAATACTATTCAAATCAATACGGCCAACCAGATAACTGCTAGATAGGCTGTGAATGGCATCAGCCAATTGTAAATCGGAAAGTTCGCCATTTGATTCCGAGAAGCCAATCCGAGGGTTATCACCCGAAAGCACTTTCCTTAAACCCGAAGTAAAAATATATTCCAGATTTTCAATAGAGCGGTTTATATTATCTTCGTAATTTCCGCGGGTATCTAAATTTTGAAAGAGTTTGATGGGAAATTCCCTTCCTTCACTTTCCATCATCGCCATCGGAAATACGAGCTTCTGCGTTAATCCACTTTCAGTT
Source organism: Pedobacter ginsenosidimutans (assembly GCF_001442625.1). Lineage (GTDB taxonomy): Bacteria > Bacteroidota > Bacteroidia > Sphingobacteriales > Sphingobacteriaceae > Pedobacter > Pedobacter ginsenosidimutans. The sequence goes on from NZ_LMZQ01000006.1 coordinate 172,560, forward strand.
TTAACACTTAGATTGGTTGCTTCTATGCCTCTTTCGTACAAATTATTGATCACTGTATCTTGATCGGCCTGATTAAGCCCTGCTAAAGGGTCAACAAAAACCACCTTGACCTCGGTTTTAGCATAAGCCTGATAATCAGCTAAAATATCCGACACCGCAGCTTGTAACCTTTTAAAAGCAGGTGGTAACTCTCCCGCTAAAAATACAGTTATGATTACTGGTTTTTCATTTTTCTGCAGTAAGCTTTTTGTTTTTTCGCTCAGCGTAAAACGTTTATCGGCAGTGAAATCAAAGCGATAGAAAACATACTGACCTAAAACATTCACAATAACCAGTGCCGTTATTACGATGATGAAATTAACCCATTTATTCTTAAGCTTCATTATCGTTTCCCTCCTATTATTATTTTGGTGAACAATAAAAACAGCACTGAAAAAGTAATAAAGTAAATGAGATCTCTGGTGTCTAAAACACCACGGCTTATCGAAGTATAATGTTGATTAATCCCTAAACTGCTGATGATATTACCGATACTTTGAAATGCAGCAAGCTGACTGCTGTAATCGAAGCCTAAAAAAGCGAATGCACATAAAGCAGCACTGATCACAAAAGCAATCACCTGGTTTTTAGTCAATGCTGATGAGAAAATGCCAATGGATGTAAAGGCAGCACCTAATAAAAATAAACCGATATAAGAGCCGATAACCGATCCTGAATCGATATTTCCTTCAGGAAAACCCAACTTTGAAATGCTATAGTAATAAATTAAGGTTGGGATTAGGGCAAAAAGCACCAGAACTAAACTCGCTAAATACTTTGCCACCACAATCTGCCAGATTTGGATGGGACGGGTAATCAAAAGCTCATAAGTTCCCTCTCTCCGCTCTTCGGCAAAAGAGCGCATGGTAATGGCTGGAATAAGAAACATGAAAAGATAAGGAACCAAACTAAAAAAACCATCAAGCTCAGCATAACCATAATCAAGTATTGAAGTATCTGGAAAAAACCAAAGTAACAGGCCAGAAACCAATAGAAAAATGCCAATGGTAATATAAGCAACCATCGAACTTAAGAAACTGAATAACTCGCGTTTAAAAACTGCGTACATGTGCTATTAAAACGCCGAAGTTAACCATTTATTCCTGCAAATTTAAAAGGAATTGATTAAATGAATGTATTATTAAATCAGTAATATTTAAATTTAAAAAGAGGTTGTATCATAAATAGAATTGTCATCCTGAGCCCGTCGAAGGACTTAGTTAAATAATCTTTTATGTGTTTCGACAGGCTCAACATGACAAAATCTCAAAAGAAACCTTCTTTATGATACAACCACTTCTTTATTTCCCGGTTCTTTTAGAAAGAAAAACCTACACCAACTGAGAAAACTTTATTTTTAAAGGTAATATCATCCGAAAGATCTGTATCTGCTATACTGCTTAGCCCCAATCCGTAACCTGCATGAATATTAAAACCATTGTTTAATTGGTAACCTGCCAGAAAGTTTAGGCCAAAATCAGTCCGTTTAAATTCTGATTCTGCCTCGCCAAATTTAATATCTTCTTTTATCGACCCATATTTAACATTTGCACTTAATGCGTAAGCAAAGTACGGTCCTGCACCTAGGAATACCTTACCAGCGCTTCCTACTTTAAAATTCGCCAATAGGTTTACCGGTAACTCCAGATATTTAAAATTTAATGTTGCCTCTTCAGTAGTGTTAATATCGTTATCTTCGAAATCAATATCACCACTGGCCAGTTTTGTTCCTTTGTTTATAAAAGTTAAACCTGGTTGAATTGAAATTACATCAGATAATACAAATTCGGCTGTACCGCCAACATAATAAGATGTTTTTGCATCGAAACTTACTGATGCGTTTCCTGATGATATGGTCATGTTTGGAAAGGCTACTCCGGCTTTCACACCAAAAATTACAGGTTTGTTTGTTTGAGCTGAAGCTGCAAAGCTTAAACCTGCAACTGTTAATAAAGATAATACTAGTTTTTTCATCTGATTTTTTTTGAGAGTTTTTTTGAAAATTATTTTTTAGTTTCCGTGTCTTCACCTATCAAGCGAAAACAGTACAATGATAAACAAACTAACTTGATAGTTAAAATTATTTTATAACCAATGAAACCTTAAACAGCTGATAAACAACAAAGCCCCCAATTTCTTGGAGGCTTTGGAATAAATTATTGTTTTTATTACAAACCGAATGCGAATGCAGCGCGGATACCAATAAACGATGAGGTAGAGCCATTTCTCGCCCAACCTTCATAACGTATTCCTAAATCAATACTTGATTTATCAGCTACCGAAAAAGATGCACCTAAGGTTGGCGCATACGCAAAAGCTGTACTTGATCCCTCTCCAGTACCAAAAGCAGCACCTAATTCACCAGCGCCATAAAAATTGCCACCAAAATAATATTTAGCACCAACCTTTACTGGAATAGCACCTTCATTCTTAAGGTCTACACCTAATGCTTTAAAAGCATCTTTATACTCTTTCTTGTAAGAGAAAGACAAATATCCAGCCGATCCTGTTAAATTTAAAGATTTAGCAACATTTAACTCACCTTGAATTGAACCGCCAAAGCCTAAGTTATAAACATCCCCAAAATCTCCAATTGGCAATGCGAACTCTGGTCCTACACTGATTTTGTTAACTGCTCCTTCTGTTTGAGCTGAAGCTGCAAAGCCCAGGCCTGCAACCATTAATAAAGAAAGTAATACTTTTTTCATGTGATTTTTATTTATTGTTCGTTAATTATTTGTCCATTTTAGACAATCATGATGCCAAAAACGTTACAAATAAACCCTAAAAAAGAAATTATAAAACACAACACACTGATTAACTGAACATTAAATAGAGAATAATTTATTCTAAAACGTTGTATTAAGTTATAAGATTTAGGAGCATTGTATTTTTTTTGACCAATAAACCAAACAATTAAACACAACAATTGTTTCAGAGCCCAAACACATAGGCAAATCTGATCCCCACAAATCCTTTTGTATCAGATCTGTTCAGGCCTGTCGTATTATTCTTTCCTGTCCATGCTTCATAGCGGATGCCTAAATCGAGTTTATTTCCTCCTGAAAGTTTGAATTGATTGCCTATGCCGGGCGACCAGGCAAATAAGGTTTTCTGATTTTTATTTAAAGGCAATGTTGCGCCTAACTGCCCTTCAGCGTAAAAGCTTTCTCCCAGCTGATATTTCAGGCCAGCTTTAATGGGTATATAAGTTAAATCCTGAACCTTAAAAAGCTGATTTCGTTTACCAAAAAAATTCATAAAACCTCCGTTTAAGGATATAGCAAAATCTGAAGCTATCGGGAAATCAGCTTTTATTGATGCGCCCAAACCTATTCCAGATAAATTAACGAAGTTTCCCGATGGCAAACCTATTTCGGCACCAATACCAATATTAGGGATATTTTGGGCTTTCAATATAACAGGTGTTAAAAATAGAAGGACTATTAAGGCATTTTTTATTTTTTGGCAAAGCATGGATTAAGCGGTAAGTTTTCTGAAAATATCTTCTAATGATTGTTGTTGGTGAGCTTTTTTCAAACCTTCAAGAGAGTTGTGAGCTACAATTTTACCCTTGCTGATGATGATAATGTCATCACAAATGGCTTCAACCTCTTGCATAATGTGCGTGGAGATGACGACCGTTTTAGCCGCTCCCAATGTTTTGATCAATTGCCTGATATCAACGAGTTGGTTTGGATCTAAGCCTGATGTAGGTTCATCTAAAATAAGTACCTCCGGGTTATGGATAATGGCCTGAGCCAGACCTACCCTTTGGCGATAACCTTTGGATAACATCCCGATTTTTTTATGTTGCTCGGGTGTTAAACCGACCATTTTGATGACTTCATCAATCCGAGCAGGCAAATTGTTAAGCTTATAAGTTTGGCCAACAAAATTCAAAAATTCCTTTACATACATATCCGTATAAAGTGGCGTATTCTCAGGAAGATAGCCAATATGTTTTTTAGCTTCTATGGCTTCTGAAAGAATGTTCTTTCCAGAAATTTCAGCCTCACCAGATGTAGGTTCCAAATACCCGGTAAGCATGCGCATGGTGGTAGATTTTCCAGCGCCATTAGGGCCAAGAAAACCTAAAATACGACCTGGCCTGGCTTCAAAGCTAATCAAATCGACCGCCTTTTGCTTATCGTAATGTTTAGAAAGATTTTTAACGGAAATACTCATTTTGTGTTTTTTACCACAGATTTGCACAGATAAACACAGATTTCATAATTAGTTAAACAGATCTGTATTCATCCTTTCCATCCCTGGTTAATTAATATGCGATGAACTTAATTTTTTATTATACCTAAACTTATCCAGTTCTTCTGATGCCTGTGGTAAATTATCACCCGATAAAATATCTGCACCATTGTTAACCAAATGATAATAAACATTCTTTACCGGACTGGCAATTGCACTTTTATCGATATTCCCCATAGTGCCTAAGATAGTGGTAATGCCCTTGTTGTGCAGGTATTCGTACAGTTCTTTATCCGGAGCAGAAACACCAACAAAAGCTACAATACGGTTATTGGGAATCCCCATGCTATTTAAACGTTTTAATTCTGTTTTCTTTTGAACAGAAGCAGAAATCATAAGTTCGGGTGCCAATTGATGCACTTCCTTGGCCTGGTTGGCAGTATAAGTAATGATTATCGAATTACTTTCAACTTTATATTGCCTTACCTTTTCGATCACTTTGGCATAAGAAACACCCTTTTTCAAATCGATGGTTAATAAAACTTTTCCTTTGCTCCAGCTTAATACACTATCTAAAGTCGGGATTTTAAATTTTGTTTCTTTGCCCTCATCGTCCTTAAGATTAAAAGCCTTCAGTTCTTCATAAGTATAACTGCCAATCGGTCCTTTTCCTGTCGAAGTACGATCGAGCTTATCATCGTGCATAATCACCATTACCGAATCTTTACTGTAGGCAATGTCGAATTCGATAATTACCGGATTATAGGTAGTGGCATTATCGAAGGTTTCGATACAGTTTTCAGGAAAACCAGGCATTGGACCACCACGATGGGCACTGATTAATGGAAAACGGTTTTCTGGCGACCATTTTAAGAATTGATATAACTCCGCTAGTGTATTAAACTTAATATATTGATGGCTTTTTTCTTCTGGTTTGCATGAGGTAAAAACTGCAACCATAACCAAAAATAGCAAATGATGGAATTTCATGCTTCAAAAGTAAGGTTAATTGGTTAATTGTTGAAATCGGTTAATCGTGCCATTATATCCGTTTACCAATTCATATTTTTAAATAATTAACCTTTACGCAAAGCCATTTTTGATGGCAAAAACAGCCAATCCTACCCGGGTTTTAAGTTCGAGTTTTTCACATAACTGATCGCGATAGCTTTCAACAGTTCTCGGGCTACAGAACATTTTATCGGCTATTTCCTTATAATTAAGTTCGGTAACAGTGTATTTTAAAAACTCTTTCTCCCGATCTGAAATTTTAATTTCAACATCTTTGGTTTTATTCAGGCTGGAAAAAATGATTTTTGATGCCCAGTCAGGGTAAAAAAATCCGTTGATATTCAATTTTGTAAGCGCGTTTTCGAGCTCTACCGGGTGCGCATTTTTTAAAAGGTAGCCTTTAGCACCATTACTAACCATTTTAATCACACTTTTTTCTTCACCCTGCATACTCAAGGCCATTACTTTTACCTCCGGATGGTGTGCAGTTACCCAGGTAACGGTTTCAAAACCATCCATAATGGGCATACTAATATCTAAAAGTAAAATATCGGGGATTTTATTGCTGTTCTTGAAGTTTTTAATCAGCTCTTTTCCGTTTTCACAAACATACAGCACCTCAAAGGCTGCAAAATTATCTATAATACCTTGAAGTGCTTTTGCAATCAGGATATGATCATCAACAATAACTATAGTTTTTTTCATGCCGGGCCATTTAAAATAATAGTAAGTGTAGTGCCTAAATCGGGTTTGCTTTCTAAATTAAATTGTCCACCGATAATTTCGGCTCTTTTTTTCATGTTTTTTAATCCTATACCATCAGAAGTGATTTTACCATAATCAAATCCTACTCCATCATCCTGTATTTTTAACGTTAAAAAAATTTCAGGAGAAGAATTTAATTGAATCTTTATATTACTGCAATGTGCATGTTTTAAGCTGTTTTGAAGAAATTCCTGTGTTATCCTTAACAATACATTCTTTTTCACAAACTCCAGATCTATACTTTCGAAATTGTATTGAAAGGTTACCTTACATTTTTTCAAAGCATTGAGGTTGTTCACTTCTTCCTGTATTAAAGTTACAATTTCATTTTCACTTATATTATCGTTCGTTAAGTTTTTCGACAAACTCCTCAAGTCTTGCAACGATGAATTAATGATCTGATAAATCTGCTCAATTCTATTACTTGCCTGAGGCACCTTATTTTCGTGTACAAGCTGTTGGGTATAAAGGCTCACCAATGTTAATTTTTGCCCGATATTATCGTGTAATTCGCGGCCAATCTGCTGCATGGTGGCCTGTTGTATTTCTAATTGAGTAGTTAAAAGTTCCTTTTGATGTATTTCGTTGGTGATTTTAATTTCATTCAGATATTCTCTTTTCCGCTCTTTATATTTTTTGATATAAACCATAATGGCCACTACAAACAGCACAAAAAACAGGTTAAAAAGGATAATTGTAATTAAGAGTTCTGTTTTCCCCATATGAATGAAATTGAGAATAATACATACATTACAATATTAGAAATCAAAAAGTAATCAAAATAAATGTTCCAAATTTGAGTATAATCTCTCAAAAGCGAATAAAATGTTAAAAAAGGAAGGGTGCCAATATAGAATAAGGTAACACCTAGATTAATATAGAACATTCTATTTTTATTAAAATTAATGATATCTGAAGATGTAATTTGTTTATAGTATTCCATTACAACCAAAACCATTAAAATAAGGCATCCAAAAGTATAGTTAAATGAAAATATTATTCTTCTTTCTTTAAAGTAAAGTGCACTGAATATAAATGAGAATAGGTACAACATGGTAATGGTCCAAAATAACGTTTTATTATTAAAAGATTTTGCACCATATAACCAGTAAAAAAATATAAACTGGAAGGGGATAATGATGTAATTATAATATTTTGTTTTTGAAAAATTAATATACTGTCCTCCCCATTTCCCAATAACTTCACAGATAAAAATAATGATCAGATAATAGATAAAATATCTCCAATGTTGCTCCTTTAATCGTTTAAAGTAGCATAGCGCTATCAATGCAGCCCCTCCTTCAATCCAGAGAAAACTGTCACTTAGAAATTGTTGAGATTCGCTCATCAAAATAGTGCATTAATATTTCTGCATAGCTGAATCAGCTGGTGGAATAAGCTGGCCATGATTTTGAGCCATTACCTCCTGCGATTGACTATCACTACTGTCTGAACTCATGGCCATTAAGGTAATTGGATGCTGTTTTTCTCTTTCTTTTAGCGGGAAAGTAGCACGGTCTAAAGGATTAAAGTCATAATCCTGGTAGCTTCCGTCACTGCTCTTTTTCTTTAAAGTAGGGATCATAACAAGTGTATGTTTTTGAGCATAATTTTTTCCTATCGATTTTTCATCTTCAAAACCGCTCCATTCGTTCTCTTTTGGATAAGCAGCGTAATAGAAACGAATGCCCAGCGCTCCATCAGCAATGCGCGGATCTACTTTTTTGCTGAAAAATTCGATATCGGCAATAAATTTTTTCAAGGTTTTTAAACCGAAAGAAACAGAATGCGAATCGTTTATTCCCAATGTTTTATTAATCGCAGCTAAATGGTTATTCCGATAACCATCTACCATTTGTTGAATTATTGCCGGATTCATGGTATTTGGATGTCCCCGCCTTTCATTTGTTTTCATAAGATCGATTAGTTTTAGTAACAGATAACATGCTAGTACCCCACATAAAAATACGATAGCATAGCTAGGTAGATGTTGCATTTCCATAATTTTTGAGTTTTATATTAAAGTTAACTTTTATTCCCAAATGTGATAAAACTTTTATAGATAACAGATGGGGTTTTCCCCATATTTTATTGTTGTTTTTACTGCTTTTTATTTTGTTGCTTTCACCATTGATTTCTAGTGGTTTACCTAAGGTTTTTCTGCCCCAACTTTTTCAACTTTGGATTAGTGTTTAACAACAAAAAACACCAATGGGAATAAGCCGAAAATCCTGAATAGAGTAGGCAAAACTTAAAAACTTAAACCATGTCAAAAACCTTGAAAAAAGAAGAAAAAGTAGAGTACACAGGAAGATATCTTGTACTACTACCAGAAGGATCCAACACCTCCGATTCTATTAACCAGATCAATTCTATTAGCGGATTGAACTTAAAAAGCTCTTTAGAATTTGAAAACGAGTTTTTCACTGATAAAGACCTCGCTAAAACTGATGGTATCATACTAGACAAGCTGGGTATTGCTATCGTAAACGAAAAACCAAAAATTGAAAATTCAATCAGCAGTTTAGGCGAAAGTGAAATGATTGTAGAAAAAGAAAGAGTAGTTTATGCTATTGGAATGCTGGATGAAAGTACCCAAAATTATGTAGAGGGCTATAGAGATGCGGTAAACCAAATGACCAATGTATTGGTGGGAACCGAAACAGAAGATTACAACTATGAAGAGCAGGAATCTGAAGTAGAATCTGTTGGCGCTACCTGGGGATTAAAAGCAACCAATGTTGTACCAACCAGCTTTTTAAGATACAACCCATACAATGGTGCAGGCATTAAAGTTGCCATATTGGATACAGGATTCGATTTCCATCACCCTGATTTTGCTGGCCGTCCTGTTGTTCATCAAAGTTTTATTAGCGGAGAAAGCACACAGGATGGACATGGCCACGGCACACACTGTACGGGTACTGCCTGTGGTCCCTCTAGTTCGCCATCGGCAACAGAAAGATACGGTATTGCCTATGCCGCCAGTATTTATATCGGAAAAGTTTTAAGCAATGGCGGTTCTGGTGGTGATGGAGGCATTCTTGCTGGCATTAACTGGGCCATTGCCAACCGTTGTGATGTGGTAAGCATGTCGTTAAGGGGCTTTGTAACCGGAGCAGGCTATTCTGCTGTTTTTGAAACCGCTGCTGCCCGTGCTTTAGCCCAAGGTACTTTAATTATTGCTGCTGCAGGAAACGATTCGGCAAGGCCAGGCACTGTTAGACAGGTAATGCACCCTGCAAATTGCCCGTCAATAATGGCTGTAGGTGCTGTAGATGTAAATATGAACGTAGCGGCTTTTTCTAACGGAGGTCTTTACCCAACTTATGGTGCTGTAGATATTGCTGCTCCAGGTGTTAACGTGTATTCTTCTACAAAACTGCCTACTAAGTATGCAAGCTGGAATGGAACCAGTATGGCTACCCCACATGTTGCTGGTATTGCCGCACTATGGGCACAGGCATCGGGTCTGAGAGGAATTAATTTATGGAGAAAATTAACCTCAACAGCAAAAGCATTACCTTTACCAGGTAGAGATGTAGGAGCCGGATTGGTACAGGCACCTACAAAAACAAGATTGATAAAATACCCAATTGATAGATTCCCAATTGATCGATTCCCAATTGATAAACTCCCTATTTTAGTTAATCCGAAATTCCCTATCGATCCAATTGGCCCAATTGAAAAAATTATAAGATGAAAACAAAATGGTTAATATCTGTAAAAGACAATGCAATGGATTCAGTAGCAAAAGAGCTGAAGGAAATTGGTGTTAAAGATGTAGAAGCTTTAGATTCAATTGGTGTAATCGTAATTGTTCCGGGCAATCATAAAATTGCAGATATCAAAAAAATTGATGGCGTTTTAAGTGTTGAAGAGGAAAGGGACATCAGCATTTAAGCCAACAAAAACCTAATCACTTTCTTAATTTTAAAAATCGGTGTGACATTTAGTTGCACCGATTTTTTTATATCTGAGTTAGGCCCGATTAGATAATGCAAATGATTAGTAAAGGTGCTGTAACATTTTATGGGGAGGGTTCGGTCGGGCTGTTTGCTATATCTTTTGCTACCCTTCGGCTCCGCTACCATTAACAGAATCCACAGAAAGGTCGTCATTGCGAGGAGGAACGACGAAGCAATCTTAAAGCGCAGACTAGTAACGATCGTTTTAAGATTGCTTCGTCGGCTGAAAAAGCCTTCTCGCAATGACGATTCCTCTCAAAAATCACTGCAATAAAAAAATTAAAACGGAAAGCAGGAGCTCCGAAACCGACCAGCACGACTATTGCTTTCCTGATTATTTTGAACCATATAAGAGATTTAAGAGCAAATAAGCTAACTGGCAAGATACATTCGTATGTTTTCGACCTCCTAAGATACCTTAGAACACCTAAGTTAAGTGCAGAAATTCTAAAATCTGCAGTTCCTTTGCCATTGATCAAAAACCTTCAGCCTTATACCTTTAAACCCTCCGCCTTTTTATTATCTTTGCTGCATTATGGCTCAAAAGAATAACGACGAACAATTTAAAAATGTAATATCACACGCTAAAGAATACGGTTTTGTATTTCAGAGCAGCGAAATATATGATGGCTTAAGTGCCGTTTACGATTACGGCCAATTAGGTGCTGAATTAAAAAACAACATTAAAACCTACTGGTGGAAAGCCATGGTGCAAATGCACGAAAACATTGTAGGGATTGATTCTGCAATTTTTATGCACCCTAAAGTTTGGAAAGCCAGCGGACACGTTGATGGTTTTAACGATCCAATGATCGATAATAAGGATTCTAAAAAACGTTACCGAGCCGATCAGTTATTGGAGAATAAAATTGATGAGCTATATTCGGAACTGGCCAATTTCAGTGCAGAAAACAAAGCAAAATTTGAAGAATTTCAACAAGAAATATTGGGCTTAAGTGATGAAGGTCAGGCGAGCTGGGTACCAACATTTAAAGATGAGGAAACGATTTTAGATCACGCTAAATATCCTTTTGTTGAGGAAGCGAGCTGGAGATTTGTTAAAAAGGGTTTAACGCTTGAGGTAGAAATGAACCTTGCACTTAAATCTGAAAATCTAGCACAGCTAAAAGATTTAATTGTTGATTACAAAGTAATCTGCCCGATTTCTAAAACTTCTAACTGGACTGATGTACGCCAGTTTAACCTGATGTTTAGCACGCAATTTGGTGCAATGGCTGAAGGTAGTGATGAGGTTTATCTTCGTCCGGAAACAGCGCAGGGTATTTTCGTGAACTTTTTAAATGTTCAAAAATCGGGAAGAATGAAAATTCCTTTTGGTATTGCGCAGATTGGTAAGGCTTTCAGAAATGAAGTAATTGCCCGCCAGTTTATTATGCGTATGCGTGAGTTTGAGCAAATGGAAATGCAATTTTTTGTTCGCCCTGGTGAAGACAAAAAATGGTTCGAATACTGGAAAGAAGCACGTTTGAAATGGCATAAAGCTCTAGGTACTTCGCCTGAAAAATACCGTTACCATGACCACGTAAAATTAGCACACTATGCCAATGCAGCTACTGATATTGAATTCGAATTCCCATTCGGATTTAAAGAGGTTGAAGGGATCCATAGCCGTACCGATTTCGATTTAACACAACACCAGGAATATTCTGGTAAGAAAATGCAATATTTCGATAACGATTTAAATGAAGAAGGCAAGCCTTATGGCAACTATGTTCCTTATGTTATCGAAACTTCTATCGGTTTAGACCGTATGTTCTTGTTAACCATGATTAATGCTTTTGAAGAGCAGGATTTAAGCACCGATGATAAACAGGATAGCCGTACTTTATTGCGTTTACATCCAGCTTTGGCGCCGTACAAAGTTGCTGTTTTCCCATTAACGAAAAAAGATGGTTTACCTGAAAAGGCCCGTGAGATTATGGATACCTTGAAATTTGATTTCAACTGTATTTATGAAGAGAAAGATGCCATTGGTAAACGCTATCGCCGTCAGGATGCTGTTGGTACGCCTTTCTGTATCACTGTTGATCACCAGAGTTTAGAAGACAACACGGTTACCATCCGCCATCGTGATAGTATGGAGCAAGAACGTGTAGCCATTGCCGATTTAGGAAACATTATCGGCTCGGCGGTAAGCTGGAAAACTTTGTTGGCATAATTTTCACCACCTCAGATGCCCTCAGACCTCTAAAGTAAATTTATAATATTTGAGGGTATCATAAAGTTAATTTTCCCTCAATCTGTCACGTTGAGCCTGTCGAAACGCTTTACTACAAATCTAAGTAGGTCCTTCGACAGGCTCAGGATGACAATCCTTGGTGATACGCTTTCTTTTTGTGTACAAAAAAATGAATTTAGCCGAGCATTACCATAAACTTTATACCGAATCAGTCGCAAAGATATCTGCCGGGAATTATGAAACGGATCATTTAATCGATTCGGATACCGATCAGCGTTTTGGAATCACACTGGTAATCAGACCAGATGTTGCAACAAAAGGTAAAATCCAACAGTTTTTAACTGAGGCAAAAGCGATTGAGCCAGATCAATATTATTATCAAAATTCGGATATCCACATCACCTTAATATCTATCATTTCCTGTTATGATGGCTTTGATTTAAAGTATATCCATGTTGAGGATTACATTCAGCTCATCCAACAGGTTTTAGCCAGACATAAGCGTTTCAAGATTCAGTTTAAAGGACTTACGGCATCGCCTTCTTGTATTTTAGTTCAAGGCTTTTTAACCGATACGTTAAACGAAATCAGAGATGACTTGAGGGCAGGCTTTAAAAACTCCTATCTTCAACAGAGTATAGATAAACGTTATGCCATTCAAACAGCCCATTCTACGGTGATCCGATTCAGATCGGAATTAGCCCGCGTAGACGCTTTGCTTAGTCTTATCGAAAAATACAGGGATTTTGATTTTGGCACTTTCGAGGTGAGGCAAGTAGAATTGGTGTATAACGATTGGTACCAGCGCGAGAAATTTGTTAAAAAATTGCATCAGTTTTCTTTATCTTAGCATATTATTAATTAACCAAACAATTAACGCTCGTGAAAGTACCTTTCAAATTATCGCTACTGGCACTCATATGCCTTTTAATTACATCATCCTGCAAAAAAGAAATCGATTACCATCAGGAATGGGCTTTATCTACCATGAGTGCAAAAGTTGATGGTGCTTTAGTGCAGTGTACTTTGGCTACTGCCCAGCTTTACGATGTAGGTGGAGAAATAAGTGTCCAAATCTCTGGAAACAAAGGAATTAATACCGGCTTTAGTTTACTGATCAGCGATTTTAAAGGTGTTGGCACCTATAAGTTATCGGATAACAATATGGCGATTTACCTTTTAAGTACATCCGGTTTACAAGATGCTTACATTGGCAATACATCAGGAACAATAAAGATAACCAGCTATCTAGCAGATAAATACATTAAGGGCACTTTTGAGTTTAAAGGAGAAAATCAATCTACTTCAACAAGCAAAACCATCAGCGAGGGGCAATTTATAATCAGTTTGGTTCCTGTTAAACTGCCAGAAACCAATAACAGCACTAATAATTTAAGTGCAAAGGTAGATGGCACCACGATTGGTTTTACCGGTGAAGCAATATCAATCAACACTCCGATTATTGGAAATTTACTTACGATTGTAACTATAAATGGTGATAAACGAATGATTCTTTCAGTAATAGATTATAAAGGCATAGGCACATACGATCTTGTAACCGATGGAATTGGATCTTATATGAAAGACCAAACACCTACAGGCTCATTTACTGCTACAAGCGGTACATTGGTGATTACAAGTGAAGCTGGTGGTAAATTAAAAGGAACATTTTCATTTAAAGCACCAAATGAAAATACGACGATTAATACATCTGTAACGGTTACAGATGGCACTTTTGATCTACCTTTTAGCAAAAAATAAGTATTAATTTTTAAAAAATCTAAAACCGTTGGTCTAAAAATCAGCGGTTTTTGCATTAATAATCCTTTGGTCACAAATAACTTTCAGATTTCATATTCATTTATCCGGATATTATATTTGTTTAAACAGCAATCGCTTTAATATGAAAATCCCACAGAAGTTTTTTGCCCGTCAACACGAAATCGCAGCCGATTTTTTGAAGGAACTGGATAAACATTTAGATGATGTGGTATCGGGCAGAGCAACTGAGATGTTCGAAGTAAGGGATTTCGCGGAGCTTATCCACGTTCATCCCACACACTTAAGCAATACCATTAAATCGGCTACTGGTCACTCACCTTGTTATTTCTTTGAAGAACGTTTAATGGAAATTTCGAAATCGATGTTACAGAATGTAAGTATGCCTATTGCCGAAATTGCAAGGACACTAACTTACGATCCATCTAACTTTACCAAGTTTTTTAAACACTTCTCTGGCCAAACACCAAAACAGTACAGAGAAGCTTATTTTCAATCTTTGGCCGCAAATAAGGAAATTGTCACCATATAAAACTTAAACAGTCACCATTTTTACTTAAGCTGTCACCATTTTTTCAGCAGGTTTCCATCTAACTTTGTTTAACAAATTAAAAGAAAATGGAAACACAAAATAAAATTGCGCTAATAACCGGTGGTAGCCGCGGATTAGGAAAAAATGCTGCTTTAAAAATTGCAGCAAAAGGAATTGGTGTAATTGTTACTTACCAATCCAAAAAAGAAGAAGCCGAAGATACTGTTAACGAAATAAAACAACTTGGTGTACAGGCAGCAGCGCTACAGCTAAATGTAGCCGACACCAAAACTTTCGATGCTTTTTTCGTAGCAGTTAAAGCTGTATTAAAATCTGTTTTTAATGCCGAAAAATTCGATTTTTTAGTGAATAATGCAGGAATCGGCATTCATGCATCTTTTGCCGAAACTACCGAAGAGCAATTTGATACTTTGGTAAACATCCACTATAAAGGAGCTTTCTTTTTAACCCAAAAGGCTTTAACGTTATTAAATGATGGCAGTGGGATTATTAATCTTTCTACTGGTTTGGCACGTTTTGCCACCCCTGGCTATGCAGCTTATGCATCGATGAAAGGTGCAATGGAAACCTTAACAAAATATCAGGCCAAAGAATTAGGTGCAAGGGGCATTAGATCAAACATTGTTGCACCGGGAGCCATAGAAACCGATTTTGGTGGTGGTGTAGTGCGCGATAACGATCAATTAAATGCAGGAATTGCCTCGAATACAGCCTTAGGCCGGGTAGGTTTGCCTGATGATATTGGTGGAGTTGTGGCCTTTTTATGTACTGAAGATGCCAGATGGATTAATGCACAACGCATTGAAGCATCGGGCGGTATGTTTTTGTAGCCCCATCCTATTTAAGTTTGTAACCACGGCTTCTGTTTCAGCTTGAGGCTATATCATAAATATAGATTTGTCATCCTGAGCTTGTCGAAGGGCCTATTAAATACGCTTTTAGGTGTTTCGACAGGCTCTCCGTAGGAGTCCTTTGGAGAACATGACATTATCTGGTGTGAAATCATCTTTATGATATAATTTATTGAATAGCACTGCCTCAACCCAACCGTTAATAAGCTGAGGCTCCATACCAGGTATGTCGATTTACCCTTGTAATTTCGGGAGTACCGATCTAGTTCAGAAAACGTTTAGCACTAACAAGGGTTTTGCTTTCACGTTCATCAAAGTTAGCTGCATCTGGTTTCAAACTGTTAATCCTAACCATTCCAGCTGACTGAATAAACTCGCCATTGCCCATATAAATAGCAGTATGTGTTATTTTTCCTCCAGATGTTTCTTTCAATTTTGCTGCGGCAAAAAACAATAGATCGCCAGCTTTTAAATTTTTAAGGCACTTAGTGAGACTAATTGAATCTCCTTCTAAAACAGGTATGTCTGCTCCAACCAAAGCTTGTTGCGAGGCATCTCGAGGAATAATAATTCCATTCAGGAAATAGCTTGTTTTGGTAAAACCACTACAATCTACACCTTTAATCGATGTACCACCCCAAAGATAGGGCACGCCAATTAATGTTTTTGCTGTAGCCAAAATAGCTTCAGCACTTGGATTAGGCCTTTTTATCCAGCTTGAAAACAACTTTGCATCAGATTTTTTAATGTAGCCTATACGTTTATCAGGAAAAAGAACCTGATAATAAGCTTTTTCTTCGCCAGTTAATACTAAGATATTGCCATTTACTAAATCGGAAACGCGGAAGGAATTCATATCTGCTTTGCTAAAAGCATGACCAAAATCGGAAGTAAAAATAATCCGTTTTGATTTTTTCCATTCTTCAAAAGCTGTCTTATCCATTATACTTACAGCGGTAGCATCAGTCCATGATAAGTAACCATCGGGTGTGCGTACCAGATAATAACCGCCTTGTTTCTTTAATACTTGCACAGGTGTGCCCAAAATCATCTGCGTCATCATCTCTGCTGCATTTTGAGGGGCTGCCCTATTGTTACAGACCGAAAGATTGGCTAATCCATATTCCATTCCTGCCAGTTTATTTGAAGGAAGGAGTGTATTTATTTTAACGAACCCCTTAAAATCTTTACTTTGGTTATTTAGTGCCTCGAGCACTTGCGCCGAGGTACTTTCTGCAAAAACAGTATCTCCTTTAAACTGAATATTAAAATAAACAGACCGTTTATCCGGGGCAAATTCTTTCTTTATCTGATTCGAAACTGTTCTAATTGCTGCCGTATCAACCTGCGCCTTTAAAGAAACCGCAAAGTTTAATAAACAACCCAATATTAATATTCTTTTCATCATCGTTTTCTAAAACTAAAATTACGAATATTCATATTGCCTTATCAGGTAAAGGCTGTAACTAATTGCTTACGCGATATTATTTTAAAAGACGAGAAATAAAAAAAATTAAAAGACGTTATCCATGAAAATCATCCTATGTTTAAAATACTTCTACCTACCCTTTTGCTCTTCATTTTTTCCAGCCAGGTTAATGCTCAAAAATGGACTGATGCCGAATTCCGCAAAGCCAATACCGCAGCAAATGCTTCTTATTTAAGTAACGAAGAAAAAAACATTGTGATGTACATGAACCTGATCCGCATTGATGGCGAAAAGTTTTATTATACGTTTTTAGAAGACTACATCAATAATTACAATGCTAAAGTACGGAAGTATAGAAATTACAATGAACTCCGGATTACCAGAAACAATTCTTACTACACTTCTTTACTTAAACATTTACGTGGCGTAAAAAACCTGCAGCTATTTTATCCTGATGATAAATTAACATCTTTAAGCCGGAGCCATGCACAGGATTTAAACAGGAATAATCTCGATACACATGAAAGCAGTAACGGAGATAAATTTTCGAAGCGGTTATCCAGATATTTCCCCAACAAGGCCATGAGCGAAAATATCGATTTCGGTTATTCGAACAGTTTAGATATTGTTTGCCATTTGTTGTTAGATTGTGGTGTACCTTCCCTCGGCCATCGTTTTAATTTACTCGATCAAAAATACAAGCTCAATACCGTTGGCGTAAGCATACAGCCCCACCCCTCTTATACCTGGTGTGCTGTAATCGATTTTGTTGCGCAACCTGCATATTACTCCAATAACGAGTAAAATGTATAATTTCTCCAAAGCAATTAAATCCCGATATTTTTTGTTTCTTCAAAATTCTATATAAAAAATTACCTTTACGCCTTAAACTTATATGAGATAAACTGGTTGTTAATATTTCGGCCTAGAAACTTTTAATATTTTTTCAATGCGTACAGCAATTTTAGCCGTAATAGATTTTTTTTACCCGCCTTTTAAAAAATTCATTTCCTTACATAATTTCAGGTATCTGGCCACTGGTGGCGGTACTTTATTGTTGGGCATCTTAAGTTATTATTTTGCTTACTTTTTCATTTTTAAAACCGAAGAAGTAGATTTTGGGGTAATTGTACTTCAGAGAGAAACCGCATCACTATTGATCGATTATACCATTGCCATCCCAACCAGTTTTTTGCTTAATAAGTATGTTATATTTACCCATAGCGAATTAAAAGGCAGGGTTCAGCTTTTTAGGTTTTTAAATCTTCAATTCATTAACATACTGGCTAATTATGTTTTATTGAAGTTTTTGTTGGAACTTTTAAGAGATTATCCAACTTTGGCGATGCTCTCGAGAATACTGGTATCTGTTTTAATGGCACTTTTCAGTTACCTGTATCAACACTACTTTACGTTTAGCGTTAAAAAAATCGGGAGTAAAAAGGAGGAGAAGAAGCATTAATAACCTTCAGTAATTGTTTGTCATGGAGGTACTGATAAAAAGAGCTGAGTCGATCAGAAGTATCGTCATTTCGACTGTAGTGGAGAACCCGAAGCTCAGCGAAGCTAAATCTTTAAATTTGATTTCAATAACATAGTTTAAAGATCTCTCCTCCGAAGGAGTTCCTTTGGAACACTACGCGGTGCTTCAGTCGAGATGAGACTTTCTACTGGATCTGTTATAAATTGCTTTTAATCTTATCTATTTTTGGAAAGCAGTTCCACAAGCACTTCAGGTTCTTTAGTCCTGCCTTCGCTATAAGTCCGCACCTCGTTCCTCGGTTTACGGGCTTTCCGCTCAGTCAGGTTTAGGTGGCCACAGCATTGCTCCTATTTTCGTTCTTTAGCAAAATGCAGGAAAAACAAGGTTCATCAGCACAAGCTCTTGTGAATAAACGGGATGGGAGCGTTATCCTTTTGCGGCTACCCTGAGCGGAGTCGAAGGGTAGCAAAAGATATAGTGCACAGCCCGACAGAACCCCGCCGATGAAATATGACAGCACCTTTCCCAATCATCAGCTTATCCTTTTTACTACCCAAAACCTTTATTACTTTCACCTGTTAATTTATCCAACCACTTTCTTGATAAGATAAAAACAACATCATAACTTAGCTGCCGACCAACTTATTTTCAGATTAACCATGAGCCATTTTAATGATTTTAATAATGCGCAGGTAACAAAATTGCCCAATCATTTAAAGCAATTTATTGTTGACCAGAATTACGAAAAATACACACCGATCGATCAAGCAGTGTGGCGTTACGTGATGCGTCAAAATTACAGCTATCTTAAAAATGTTGCTTACTACCCTTACATAAAAGGCTTACAACGAGCGGGTTTAAGTATCGAACACATTCCCGATCTGCAAACCATGAACGATAACCTGGGCAAGATTGGTTGGGGTGCCGTAACTGTTGATGGCTTTATTCCACCAGCTGCTTTTATGGAATATCAGGCCTACCGTGTACTGGTAATTGCTGCTGATATCCGCCAGATTAATCACATTGAATATACACCTGCACCAGATATTATACACGAAAGTGCTGGCCACGCACCTATTATTGCCGATACAGATTACAATAATTATTTAAGTTATTTTGGTTCGATTGGTGCAAAAGCCATGTTTTCGGCTAAAGATTTTGAACTTTACGAGGCCATTAGGAAACTATCGATTTTGAAGGAAGCCGTAGATGCAGATGAGTTTCAGATTGCCAAGGCAGAAAAAGAGCTGCGATATATAAGCGAAAACATGGGCGAACCTTCTGAAATGGCTTTGCTTGGTCGCCTACACTGGTGGACAGTTGAGTATGGTTTAATTGGCACTTTAGAAAACCCAAAAATTTATGGTGCCGGTTTGCTTTCTTCTATTGGTGAAAGTGCAACCTGTATGCAAAATGATGTTGAGAAACTTTGGTACAACATCGATACGATTAATTACGCTTACGATATTACCAAGCCACAACCGCAACTTTTTGTAACCGAAACATTCCAAAATCTTATTGATGTTTTGGAAACCTTTGCCAATACCATGGCCTTTAGAAAAGGTGGCACAGAAAGCGTTATGAAAGCAATTGCCTGTAAAAATGTAGCCACAGCAGTTTATAGTTCGGGCTTACAGGTAAGCGGTGTATTTACCGACATTGGTGTTGGCACAAAAGACGAAGTAACCTTTATTAAAACCACGGGGCCTTCGGCATTGGCATTTAACGGAAAACAATTAAAAGGCCACGGAAAAGATTACCACGCTGATGGTTTTTCGTCGCCAGTTGGTCGGTTAAAAGGTTCCGTAAAAGCACTGGAAGATTATAGCTTAGCTGAATTACAGGCTATAGGGATAATTACAGGTGAAAAAACTGAACTTGTATTTGAAAGCGGCATTAAAATAATTGGTGTAGTTAACAATATTATTACCGAAAGCAACAAGCTTCTTTTAATTGCCTTTAAAGACTGTACGGTTACAGAAAGTAATGGAAATATCTTGTTTAAACCCGAATGGGGCATTTATGATATGGCCATAGGCGAAGCCATTGTTTCAGTTTTTAATGGAGCTGCCGATAAAGACGCTTACGAAGAGATTACGTTAATTAGTAACGAGAAAACACATCAGATTACTTATGATAATAAGACTTTAAAACTACACCGTTTATACCAAACGGTTAGAGAAATTAGAGAAAGTAGCGAAGGTTTGGATAAGCTTGCCGAAATCTTTGCACAACTAAAATCGAATCATAGGCAGGATTGGCTTTGTGCATTGGAAATTCTGGAAATTATTTACCATAAAAAGATTTATCATCAGCTGGAAAAAGAGATTCAGGTTTATCTGGAAATAAAAGCTGGCAGGGAGCTTGATCATACGAAATTGATCAGCGATGGCTTACATGTAATTAAAAACCCGGTGAGTCAACTGATTGTGGAGGATTGATTTATCTCTTTAATTTCATTAACTTTACTTTATGACAACCATAACAGTACAAGTAGATAACGAACAAAATGCTGCGCTTCTCGAAAAGATGCTTAAGGCATTATCTTTTGTAGAAGATGTTGATATAAAAAACAATCAGCCAAATATAGTGGAAGAGCCAAAAGGATCATACCAGAAATTAAAAAAGGCAATTGATAATACTGAAGGCAACATAATGTTTAAAGACATTAAAGATCCGTCTAAATGGCAAAGTGATTTAAGAGATGAGTGGGAACGTAATATTTGATACGAATATTGTTATCTATTTATCTAAAAAACTTTTAGCTCCCGAAAAAGTATTTACAGAAAATATCATGTATTCTATTTCCATAATTTCAAAAATGGAATTACTTGGGTATGCATTTAATAGCAACCTTGAAGAAAACTACATTAGCGATCTAATAGATTCTTTAAACGTTGTACCTTTAAATGATGCTGTGGTAAATATGACCATTTCGATAAGAAAAAACAATAGGATAAAACTGCCCGATGCTATTATTTATGCTACAGCTCAGGTAATGAATGGAAAACTCTTAACCAATAATATATCAGATTTTGAAAAGCTAAATGGTAGTGTTGAACTTTTTAATCCCTTAAATTCATAAAATTACTATCACCATCGTTGGCAATATAATGCGTAAATCAAGGGATGTAATCGCTATTTTCTAATCCTTGTCGCCAAACAAGGTTCTAGTTGACTTACTCTTTTTTTCCTAACTTTGATTTCATCAGGTCCAAAACATTTCAACCTTTTAACTTTACAACAATTTTTAACTTTTTTTAATGAACATTATAATTACAGGTGCAAGTAGTGGAATCGGTTTCGAAACTGCTTTAGAGTTTAGCTTACAGAAAGAGAACAAAATTGTAGCCATTGCCCGATCTGCAGATAAACTGCGTAAACTCTTAGAAATTGCTAAAGGCATTAATCCAGACTGTACACTTTTACCAGTAGAATTTGATATTGTAAATGATGATTATGCCGCATTAGTTCCATTTTTAAAGGAACGATTAGGATCTGTTGACATCTTAATTAACAATGCAGGCGCTTTAATTAATAAACCCTTTTTAGAAACTACAGAAACTGATCTGGGCGAAATGTTACAGAGCAATGTGATTTCACATTTCAGGATGATTCAACATATTTTGCCTCTGATGAAAAGCGGAAGCCACATTGTAAACATCGGCAGCATGGGTGGTTTTCAGGGAAGCATTAAATTCCCAGGGCTTTCGGCTTACTCTGCGAGTAAAGCGGCGCTGCATACCCTAACTGAATGTTTGGCGTTCGAATTGGCTGAAACAGGAATCAAAATCAATTGTCTTGCATTAGGATCGGCACAAACGGAAATGCTAGAAGCTGCTTTTCCTGGTTACCAAAGCCCGGTTATGGCTTTCGAAATGGGGAAATATGTTACCGATTTTGCTAAAACCGGACATAAATTCTTTAATGGAAAGATTTTACCTGTTGCTGTTACCACACCGTAATATCCATATTATTTAGTAATTTACGTGCTAAATCGAAAAACTAAAAACCTATGGAAACAAACTCACCTTTTAAAACAGCCGACAATGGAAAAAATGCAGCAATAGTAAGCTATTTTTGGTTTATTGGATGGTTAATTGCCTATTTCGCCATGTACAAAGATAATCAAACAGAATTGAGTAGATATCATTTAAAACAGACGCTTCTATTCCATCTGGCATCAACAGTTTTGAGCTGGGGTTTAAGCTTATTTTTAATCCCTTTAATTTTTGCAACTGGCTTTTTAGATGCGGTTTATATACTCCGGATTGTTCAAATTGGATTATTTGTATTGTGGATTATCGGATTAATTGCTGCAATCCAGGGAGAAAAAAAACCTATTCCATTAATTGGTGAAAGAGCACAAACCATGTTCCCAAGTATTTAATCGAAAACAAATATTTTAATCAGAAGTCCAGGCATATTGTTTGGACTTTTTTATTTGCACTCATTTTCAACATTTTAATCGACTTTAGATATTTTTTATATCTTTGGTTCCTACATATGAAGAAAATAATAGTCCCGATTGCGTTTTTCATTTTGTCTGCCACGGCAGGAAAAGCCCAAACCATCATCCCGGCTCAGTACCAGGAGTTAGTTAAAAAGCTCGTTGCCAGCCTCCCTAAAGAGGATAAGCCATCAAACAATTCTTCGGCTAAGCAATCTGAAAGTTTAATCGATTTCGCTAAAAGCATGTTAGGTATCCCCTATCGTTATGCAACAAGTAATCCTAAAGTTGGTTTCGATTGCTCTGGCTTTGTAAGTTATGTATTCAGCAATTTTGGTTTTAAGGTTCCGCGCTCTTCACGAGAGTTTAGCTATGCGGGTAAGGAAACCACCTTGGAAAACGCAAAAGTAGGTGATGTATTGATTTTTACAGGCAGTAATTCAAGAATAAGAAGAATCGGTCATGTTGGGATCGTTTATTCTATCGATGAAAACGGCATTAAATTTATCCATGCCTCATCGGGTAAAGTGCATCAGGTAACCATTACTGATCTTGATGGTCATTATAAAGCTCGTTTCATGAAAATTGTAAGTATTATATAACTTACTTTTTATATTTCCACATTCTTGTTTTACCTTCTGCGAGCCATTCCAGTGTGGTATCCAGCCTTTTTTGTTTAGTTGCCTCTGTTTTAGCTTCCTCAAGCCACATTACATACTCCTTTTTATTGGATAAACTAAAATTCTGAAATACGGCTAGGGCTTTAGGATCATCTTTTAATGCTTCGATCAAATATTCGGGAATAATCAGTTCTTTCTGCGCTGTAGATTTTGGTTTTGAAGGCAATTTTACATCATCCTCATTTAATTTAATGGCCTGTTGTATGTAGGCAATCAGGATCTCATCTGAAGGTAAATCTTCCAAAGATGTTATTTTCCCTAACAAGCCCATCGCTTCAGAACGTTCTTTAAAAATGCCGTACTCGTCTTGCATTAACGATCCTTTCCAAAAACCGAAGGCACAGTGGTGTTTAAAAGATGCCATATGACAAACCGTACCTTTGAAATCAAAGAATGGCATACTCCACTTCATTTTTTCTTCAATCCGTGCATCGGCTTTATGAACCAGATTCCTTAAATGATCTAAAATAGGAATCGCAAATTCTGTCGAATTAATGATGTACTGATCTACCTGAACAATTGTATGCATAGTTTAAAAAATTACCTTAATAAATTTAAAGCAAAACAACCTTTAAAGCAAGTTCTACCGCTCCGTTATGAAGAAACTTTTTTGCCAGTTCGTGCAGTTCTCTCTCGCGGTTGGTTATATCACCTATGGTAGCATCGAGCACTTCTTTTACTTCTATATGGGTACTGATCAGGTCGATTTCTTCGTCGCTGGGTAAATGTTCAACGTTTCCCAGCATTCCCAGGTCATTTCCCGATAATACTTTAGAAAAACGGACCGAATGTGGTAACCGGTCTACACCGATGCCCAATTTAGCGAGGGGTTTAGCTACTTTGAATAAATTGTCATTCGTAACCCTACAGTACCAATCGCCACCTAAACGTGCTACAAGATCGATTTTATGTTGATCAATCCTACCATTTTCATCTAAAATAGCTTCATTAATATGAATCACTTTTATTTCAGCCAGCACGAGATTTCCTGCACCATGATGATCGCCTAATGAAATTACCTCATTTACAACACATTCAAACTGTACTGGTGCTTCGGCAACTCTTGGTGGCCGAACCAGATCAGATTTCAACATGGTAAATCCCGCTTTCTCGAATTCGTTTACGCCTTTCGCGTATTCGGTACTAGCCAGACTCATTTGCTGCACCATATCATAGTTTACAATATTGATGACGCATTCTTTAACCTGCAGTACATTTTCCAAGCTATGTTTGGTGGTATTATCACGCACCCTTCTTGACGGGGAAAAAATACAGATAGGCGGATTTGTACTAAACATATTAAAGAAACTGAAGGGGCTTAAATTAATATTCCCTTCGGCATCGATAGTTGAAGCAAAGCAGATCGGCCGCGGAGCGATAGCATATTGCAAATAATTTTGCAGCTCTATGGGGGTTAAATCGGAGGTGTTTAAAGTTAGCACAGGTAGTTAAGTTTACTATTTGCAAGGATTAAATGGAGATTAAAACCTTAAAACGGCCGTCATTTCGAGCGGAGAGAAACGTAGTCGAGAAATCTATCATAGATCTCTCCATTACGCTGCGCTTCAGTCGAGATGACGACTTTTCTATTACATTTTATCATTGATAACATGTAATAGAAAAAAGATCATGAAATGAATTCAGAATTAGTACCAAATTATTCAAGCGCGGATGATTAAACAAAAACGCTAAAGAACCTTTTTATTTCTTCAACGCCAAAATCGAAAAATCGGTGTCTGCTTTAGTAATCGTATTGGTTAAAGCACCAAGCCCTGTAATTTCCATCTCTACAACATCACCTGGCTGTAACCACTGTACTTTATAATTTGGATCGTTAAGTAAACCAGTCCCGTTTAATTCTAAGAAACAACCAGTACCCACTGTTCCTGAACCAATTACATCCCCCGGAAGGATATCTACACCGTAAGCACAGCGTTCTATAATTTCGGCAAAAGTCCAGTCCATATCAGCAGCATTTCCTTTCGAAACTTCAGTGCCATTTACTCTGCAGGTCATTTTAAGATCGTAAGCATTACCAACATGCCCTTCTTTAGGTGCAACTTTATATTGCAATAATTCATCAGGCGTTACCAACCATGGGCCAATTACGGTAGAAAAATCTTTTCCTTTGGCCGGGCCTAAGTTCAATAACATCTCTTCCATCTGCAAAGTACGGGCACTCATATCGTTCATTACCATATAACCGGCAATGTATTCATCAGCCTCAGCAGCTTTAATATTTCTACCTTTTTTACCAATAACAATCGCAACCTCTAATTCGAAATCGAGTTTGTCAAAATGATCTGGCATACATTCAATCTCACCAGTACCTTGAATAGCGTTGTGATTGGTGAAATAAAAGATCGGATATTCATCAAACTGAGGGATCATATCAACCTTTCTGTTTCTACGCGCCGCAGCAACATGCTGTCTGAAAGCGTATCCATCACGACAACTGGTAGGATGCGGAACAGGTGCTAAAATCTCATAAAAAATTTCTTCTTTAGCAGCTAAACTACCATCTTTTATCTGATCGTCTATCCTTTTTGCTCTTTCCATTAACACTTCGCCACCTTGCAAAAACGTACTCATATTATCTGGAAGCAATTTATCGCAACTATTTAAGTTATAAATATGTCCGTTGATAAATATACCAAGATGCTCCCTGTCTTCGGTTTTATAAGATACTAGTTTCATATATGATTTGGTTAAATACGCGGTAAAGCTAAGAAATTAGGCCATTCAAAATAAAACTTAAGCGTTATTATTTTAATACGGTATATTTCTGAAGGTTTGATTTAATTAAAGGAAAATCTTTTGCCTGAAGCGCTTTGTAATGTTTTTTGTTGGAGAGTAATCCACCAAGTAATATTCCACCAGATACACCAACAGGTACACCCGCAGCAATAAGCACTACCGACTCGACCAATTTATCACTTTTGGCAGCCAATACAAAAAATGTTAAACCTCCGGCAATGGCTAGCGGTGCAGCTATTCCTTTACGGTGAATGTATAATGCACTGATACTGTCGGCACTTAATTTTATGGTATCCTTCCGGTTTCTGATAATTGTTAAACCATCATCCGCCGCAGCGTAAAAAGAACCCCTTGTTGCTTTTCCACTTCGGTCTATAACCCTAATGGTGTACTTCGCCTTTTGTTGTGCAAAAGCGGCATAGCTCAAGGCTAAAAAAATTAAGCATGTAAAAATAAATTTCATCGGGATGATTATATAGTAAGTAATTAAAGATAATTAAAATTTCAACTTTTAAATAAAATACTTACCTTGGTGCCATTAAAACCATGATCTTAAAAGCATTACATATTAATCTAGTAAACGACGCTATTGCGGCCCGTCGCTATAAGATGCTATCCAAGCTGATCATGGCTCAATATTCTCTGTAATTTTTACTCCCCCTTTCTTTTTTAATTGAAACGCATTACCGTTTTGATTGTTAATTCATTAGGATTTTTTCTTTTCTAACCATAACATCATTTTATTATGCCTATTTATCATAAATTGGGGCAGATTCCAGCTAAACGACACACGGTTTTTCGTAAACCTGATGGAAATCTTTATGCCGAAGAATTGGTATCAACCGAAGGTTTTTCAAGTTTATATTCATTGGTTTATCATTGTCACCCACCAACAATTGTAAAAAATTTAGGCGAAGCCTACAGTGTTGAGCCAAAAATTGCCCGGGAAAAACACCTGAAACACACCAGTTTAATCGGTTTCAATATCAGACCTGAAGATGATTTTCTAAAAAGTAGAAAAGCTGTCTTGGTGAATAGCGATCTACACATCGTTTTGGCAGCGCCGAGAAAATCGATGACCGATTATTTCTACAAAAACAGCCAGGCCGACGAGATGATCTTTGTACATGAAGGTTCTGGAAAATTGAAAACAGGATTCGGAGAAATTAAGTTTGCTTATGGCGATTATCTGATCATCCCGAGGGGAACCATTTACCAGATGGAGTTTGATACTGAACAAAATAGACTTTTCATTGTAGAAAGTTTTAGTCCGCTAAGGCCGCCAAAAAGATATTTAAATCAGTTTGGACAGTTGATGGAACACGCACCGTATTGTGAGCGTGATTTAAGACTACCCGAAAACCTGCAAACCTTTGATGAATACGGCGATTTTAAAGTTCTGATTAAAAAACAAGGATTAATTTATCCATATACGTATGGTACGCACCCTTTTGATTATGTAGGCTGGGATGGTTATCATTATCCATACGCTTTCTCTATCCACGATTTTGAGCCGATAACAGGTCGTTTGCATCAACCACCTCCGGTTCACCAAACTTTCGAAGGACACAATTTTGTGGTTTGTTCCTTTGTTCCCCGCAAATATGATTATCACCCCGATTCTATTCCTGCACCTTACAACCATAGCAATGTAGATAGCGATGAAGTGCTTTACTATGTAGACGGTGATTTCATGAGCCGCAAAAGTGTGGTTAAAGGGCAAATTACCTTACACCCTGGTGGTATTCCACACGGCCCACATCCAGGTACAGTAGAAAAATCGATCGGAAAAGAAAAAACCGACGAGCTGGCGGTAATGATCGATCCTTTTAAACCTTTAATGCTTACACAGGATGCCCTGGATATTGAGGACGAAAATTACCACAAAAGCTGGCAGATTAACGTAGAGTAAAGCTAGGATGATTAAGATTTCTGGATTATAGGATTTAAGATTTCTAAAGTAACACACATAGTTAACCGATTTAGACAATTAAGCGGTTAACCATTTAAAATAATAACAACAATGGAAACACAAACATTCGCAGAAAAAATATCAAAAGCACCCGATTTTCTGCCTATTAACGGAACAGATTATATAGAATTTTATGTAGGCAACGCTAAACAAGCGGCTCACTACTACAAAACTGCATTTGGGTTTCAAAGCCTGGCTTATGCCGGACCAGAAACTGGTGTACGTGACCGTTCATCGTATGTATTGCAACAGGGTAAAATCAGATTGATCTTAACGACAGCGTTAAAATCAGAGCATCCAATAGCAGAGCATGTAAAAAAACATGGCGATGGGGTAAAAGTATTGGCCCTTTGGGTAGATGATGCCTATAGTGCCTTTGAAGAAACCACAAAACGTGGCGCAAAACCCTATCTGGCTCCTCAAACTTTAACGGACGAAAACGGAGAGCTTAAGATGAGTGGCATTTATACTTATGGAGAAACAGTACACATGTTTATTGAGCGTAAAAACTATAACGGAACCTTTATGCCAGGTTACCGTGTGTGGGAAAGCGATTATCAACCTGCAGATGCGGGTCTTTTATACATCGACCATTGTGTGGGTAATGTAGGATGGAACCGCATGAATGAAGCCGTACAATGGTATGAGGATGTAATGGGCTTCGTAAATATCTTATCTTTTGATGATAAGCAGATTAATACCGAATATTCTGCTTTGATGAGTAAGGTAATGAGTAATGGAAATGGCTATTCGAAATTCCCGATTAATGAACCTGCCGAAGGCAAAAAGAAATCGCAAATCGAAGAATACCTGGAATATTATGAAGGCGAAGGCGTTCAGCACATTGCTGTTGCCACGAAAGATATTGTTAAAACGGTTAAAGAACTGAAAGCACGTGGGGTGGAGTTTTTAAGTGCGCCACCAGAGGCCTATTACGATATGATGCCACAACGCGTAGGTAAAATTGATGAAGAAATAGCTTTGTTAGAAAGTCTGGGTATTTTAGTCGACTGTGATGAAGAGGGATACCTGTTGCAGATTTTCACTAAACCAGTTGAAGACCGCCCTACCCTTTTCTTCGAAATTATTCAGCGTAAAGGTGCACAAAGTTTTGGCGCTGGTAACTTTAAAGCCTTATTTGAATCGTTAGAACGTGAGCAGGAATTGAGAGGTAATTTATAGTATCACCAACAACATAAATTAAAGGCAATCAGTAAATCTGGTTGCCCTTTTTATTTACTCATTTTTCGGTATGTGTTTAATCAAATAATTATTTAAATTTAGATACACACAAATATTTAAACCTTAAGAATTATGAAAACACAACTAATGCTGGTTTTATTACTGGCTGGATCATTCGGCGGCTTCGCGCAACCAAAAGCCGAAATTGTAAAAACCATCAATCAATTGCTGGCAAAGGCTATCGGTGGAACCAATCGTATTTTACGTAAGGGAACAGAAACCACGTTTACCATTACAGCAAATTCGTTCTCTATTGATGAAGAAATGAATTTCGGGGTTTTTACAGTTGGAAAAACCTTTGCCAGTTCAGACAATGCCAAAGAAGAAACCACCAACAAATCGCAAATACAGCATTGGAAAGGATTTAAGGTTAGTCCTGAACAGAATAGTACAACCCTTAAATCAATTTATCCTGTTTTCGAAAAGCGTGAAAATGAACCTGACAATGATAAAAACGGAATTAAATATTATTGTCTTGCTGGAGATGAGGAGAAATTGATCGTGGCGCTCATGCACCTGCAAAGCCTCTATTCGAAAAAGTAATTAACTTAATCATTATAAAAGCCGGAAATTAATTTCTGGCTTTTTGTTTTTTATTTATTTGCCGTTTTAAATCCAGCAATCAATTTATAAATCATACCACTCCGAAAGATTGGTCAAAATAGGCATTAATGCCAATCCCTTTTCCGTCAAATGGTAATCTACCCTAACTGGAACCTCGGCAATAATTTCTTTGGTCAGTAATTTATTTGCTTCCAGTTCTTTTAATTGTTTGCCTAAAGCCTGATCAGATATAGTAGGAAGTACATTTTTCAACAAGCTGAAGCGGTTCATTCCTTCAAAAATATGGATCAGGATCAATGCTTTCCATCTGCCTGAAATAATATCTAACGCACCGTTTACACGGCATGAATTAAGCAAAAAAGCCTTATTTAATGCATTCGAGGAACTTTCTTTAATCATAACTCACATTTTTTTGAGTAACTCCAAATAAAACAAGCCATTGCACGCCGTGTTTTTTAAATTCAACTTTGACTAAGTTAAGAAAAAGAGCGCTGGATTTTTTCACGACTAAATCATAACCGTTAGTTAATTACAATATTTATGAAAGCAATTACATTAAAAGAATTCGGTAATACAGAAAATTTTAAATTGGAGAACTATCCTATTCCAAAACCTAAAAATGATGAGGTATTAATCAAATTAAAAGCAACTGCCTTTAATCCTATTGATTACCAAATGCGTTTAGGAAGGAGGGAAAGCCACATAATGAATTCTCCTATTTTAGGACGTGAGCTGG
Organism: Pedobacter ginsenosidimutans; assembly: GCF_001442625.1. GTDB lineage: Bacteria > Bacteroidota > Bacteroidia > Sphingobacteriales > Sphingobacteriaceae > Pedobacter > Pedobacter ginsenosidimutans. The sequence continues at coordinate 203,245 of NZ_LMZQ01000006.1, forward strand.
CAGGAATAGTGGAAGAACTTGGCGAGAACGTTAAAAATTTTAAGTTAGGAGATGAAATTTACGCTGCCTCAGGCAGTGGCGGATCAAATGGCAGTTATGCACAATACATGACGTTGACAGAAAAACGAGTGGCGCTGAAACCAAAAAATATAACTTTCGAGGAAGCCGCAGCGATCCCTTCTGCTGGTTTAACGGCGTGGCAAACCTTTAGCCGACTTCATATTAAAAAAAAAGACCATATTTTCATCACAGGAGGAAGCGGTGCTGTAGGATCTTTTCTTATCAGGCTATTAAAACCCAGGCATCTTGATCAAATTATAACCATTGCAGGAAGCTTGGAAAGTATAGATGCGATTAAAGCCATTGGATTAAAAGAATCACAAATAATAGATTATCGTAATCCAGATCTCGAAAGCATCATATTGAATGCAAATCACAATCATTATTTCGATTTTGCAGTGGATATAGTTGGCGATAAATCAGCAGAAATTGCTGCAAATACGCTTAAAGTAAATGGCGTATATGCAGATATAACATTTCTAGGCACACAAAAAACCCGGGAAACCTTATTTGATAAAGGAGCATCAGTGCTCAATATTTCAAATTATGCTTTCACACTCGATAACAATCTGAACTGGTATGGAAACACCTTAAGGAAAATCACTGGCTTGATTGAAGCTGAAAAATTAGCTGCCCCATCAATAAATGTTTTGGGCAATTTTTCTCTAAAAACCGTACAGCAAGCGCATAACATTATGGAAAACAATTTAACCAGAGGAAAGAAACTGGTGATGACGATAGATTATTGATTTTAATTCTTCACTAAAACTTCATAATTGAAGTGCACCTTTGATATAACAAAACACGAAGCGATTTCAATTTTGTTAAATTCTAAAAACTCATAATTAGTTTTTTAGTTTTCCGGTTACCCTTATCTGATACCTCATGTATTGCAAAATACATGAGGTTTTTTATTCAAAATTCTGCACCATGAGGGCATAAATTATGCAATAGGTTTATTTAAAAAAAAGCAATAACTTACGGTTATTGAACCACAACAACTCAATTTATGCTTACTAAAGAATTAGGAATATTAATGATTATCTGTTGTGGAGCATTGAAAATGCCATTTCAGGAAATAAACAAAGAGGTAAAGCAGGGTAAAATCACGACTTTTCAAAAACCTGAATCATCAAAATCAATATTAAATGATACCATCAACAGGCGAAACACCGTTTACGTGAAAGAAGTCAAATATAAACACAATAGCGATTCAAGTACATCTGCCAAAATCACGATTAAAAACACAACCAAACAAGTAATAACTGATATTTCTTTTTGTCTGGATGGTTATGTGGCTAAAGGTTGCGATAAAGCATATAATATAAAGCAGAAGATTAACCTTAAACCTAATCAATCAGTCACTATTTCTCAGCTTTTAGTCCCAGGCGATTGTGAATTCCATATCGTCAAAGACCTGATTATAAAATATAGCATAAACGTTAACTTCACACTCGACTAAAGAGGCCTTCCGCATAAGTTGCGCAACATGGTACAGAAGAGCTGGCTTTACATCCTGCGTCTTCCCTTCTATTCGGCACTTTCTTTAAGCATCTGATAAAGATCTGTTGCACCTCCATCAAATTTAGTTCCGTTTACATAAAATGAAGGTGTTCCGTTTACGCCACTCCGTACACCACTGTCAAAATCATCTTCTATTTTTCGTTTGATCTCTTCTGAGGTACTGTCTTGCTGGAACTGCTCCAGGTCTAAACCAATCGTTTCAGCCAATTCGTCAAACAGCTCACCATTCAAGCGGTATTGATTTTCGTAGAGTGCATCGTGCATTTCCCAAAACTTACCTTGTAAACCTGCCGCTTCTGCAGCGATGGCAGCCGGAAAAGCAAACTCATGGGCATTTGCCAAAGGAAAATGACGGAAGATAAATTTGATCTGATGACCGAATGTTTCTTCAATTTCCTTCATAATCGGGTAGGCATTGCCACAATATGGACATTGATAATCGCCAAATTCGACAATGGTTACACTGGCAGAATCATCGCCTTGAATATGATCCTGATTGTTTATTTCAGGTTTTAAAGTACTCATAGCTTATTTCTTATTTAATTCCTCCAATGCGTCTAAAATTCCGTCGGCATCAGGGTTAACGGCTATTGGCGACAAATAACTCCAGACAATTTTCCCTTCTTTATCAATCACAAAAAGTGCCCTTTTGCTTTCACCAAGTTCTTCATCGTATACACCATAAGCTTTAGACACTGCGCCCTTTGGTTCAAAATCGGCCAAAAGTGGAAAATGCAGTTTTCTATTTTCTTCAAAAGCGAGGTGACACCAAACACTATCAACAGAAACACCGAAGATCTGTGCATCATACTTATTAAAATATTTTAGCATTTCATTATAAAGTGCCATTTGGTCGCTACATACGGGGCTCCAATCGGCAGGATAAAAAGCCAGGATAACATTTTTACCTTTAAAATCTTTAAGTTTTATTTTCTGATCGGGAGTAGCATTCAATTCGAAATCTGGTGCTGTAGCGCCTTTTTCTAACATATAAGGGAGTTTAAAATTTAAATTATTTATTAAACAACGCTGAATCTGCGTTGTTTGCAACAAACTTTAGCCTAATTTTTGCCTTTTGATTAAGTAAGACTGAAGGACAGGGTAAAATCCATCGTTCATATCGGCATCAATTAAGTCAATTTTATATTGGGCGCATTTTAGCGCAATCTGCTGTCGATATGAGGAAACTGCTGCTGTATAATTTTCCTTTACCTGATTGGTATGTACTTTAATCGTTTCGCCGGTTTCCATATCAATAAACTGGTATGGGCGGTTCTCAAAATTAAAATCAACTTCTTTTGATTTATCTACCACATTAAAAACCACCACTTCATGTTTGTTGAATTTTAAATGTTGCAAGGCATCAAAAAATTCGTCCGTTTTATCTGTGCTGGTTTGTGTATTAAAAAGATCGCTAAAAACAATTACCAATGAGCGTTTATGAATCAATTCTGCAACCTGATGCAAAGCTTCACTTAAATTAGTCTGCGCATTTACCCTGGGTTTATGTAACAGATCTTCTAACTGTGTAAACAAATATTTCTGATGTACGGTAGTAGACTTTGCTGGTGAATTCAATAGTATTTCATCTGTAAATAAGCTTAAACCAAAAGCATCACGCTGTTTCTTCAACAGGTACATCAAAGATGCAGTGGCCTGTATGGAGAAAATCAGTTTGTTATTTTTCGGTTCAGGAAAGTACATTGATGAGGAAACATCAATCACAAACTGGCAGCGTAAATTGGTTTCTTCTTCGAAACGTTTACTGTAAAGTTTATCTGTTTTGGCGTATAATTTCCAGTCGATATTTTTTACATTATCGCCATTATTATACTGGCGGTGCTCTGCAAATTCGACCGAAAAACCATGAAATGGGCTTTTATGCAGTCCGGTAATAAAACCTTCTACCACTTGCTGTGCAAGCAATTCTAAATTACCATAGCTTGTTTCGTTCTCGTAGTTTACAACCCGCATAGGGTAAAGCTAATAAAAGATTTATTAAAAATTCTTTATAGATTAAAAATAGCCAATTAGCTAACTGTAAACTGATAATCGTAAGCTGCTAACTGATAAGGGCGTTCCCCAAGCTACGCAAGGGGCGGGCTTTCCAGGGCTGCGCTACGCTCCGGTACCGATGAAGGATCGGTACTGAACCCTTACAATCCCTAACGCTAACCACCCCGCCCCGCAGGGCACTCCTCCTTAAAACAAGGAGGGGAGTAATCAACGCCAGAAAGGCAACCCAGCCCAAGTACCACCAAACCTAAGTAATTTAAACCTGATGGCAGCGGCAGCCCCGAAGTATGAGGGCTACAGTGAACAGCAGGACTGAACAAACCCAAGCACTACTAAAGCACCTTTCCGAATAAGTTCATATAATTTTAACCGCCTCGCCCTTAAAACCCCGATGAAAAGCAGAACCCCACATTTCCAAAAAACAACGAACAATAAGCTTAAAACAAAAAATCCCGGACTCAATAAATGAATTCGGGATTAAAGAAGATTGTATCATAAAGACAATTTCTCGGCAGATTTTGTCATGTTGTCCAAAGGACTCCTACGGAGAGCCTGTCGAAACACATACAAGTGTATTTACCTAGGTCCTTCGACAAGCTCAGGATGACAATTGATATTTATGATACATCCTCCAGCTTAAATAAGTTTACTTCTTAGCTATTCTAAACAAATGGCCATTATCGGTTACAGAATAAAGCGCCCCGTCCTTTCCTTCTACCATATCGCGGAAACGTTCGCCTTTACCTTCCAGCAATCGCTCTTCACCAACAATTTTGTTATCTTTTATCACCAATCGGATAATATGCGAACCACCTAAACCGCCCACAAATAAATTCCCTTTCCATTCGGCAATGCTATTGCTGTTATAAAACGCAATACAGCCAGGTGAAATACTTGGATTCCAATAATAAACAGGCTGCTCCATGCCTTCTTTCTGTTGAATACCATCGCCTACTTTTTTACCGCTGTATTCTGTTCCGTAGGTAATAATTGGCCAGCCATAGTTTTTGCCTGGTTTAATGATATTCACTTCATCGCCACCTTTAGGGCCAAATTCAGCCTCCCATAAATCTCCGGTTAAAGGATTAATGGCTAAACCATCTGGATTCCGCAATCCATAAGCATAAATTTCTGGTTTTGCATCTGCTTTGCCAGCAAATGGACCATTTGCCACTGCTTTACCATCAGTAGTTAGGTGTAAAATTTTACCCAAAGAAGAATTTAAATACTGCGCCTGAATTCTGATATCGTTACCAGAACGTTCGCCGGTACTTATAAATAAATTACCACTCTTATCGAAGACAATTCTCGAACCGTATTGAAGTTTACCACCATAAGCTGGTGTAGCGCGATAAATAATAGTCTGGTTCTCTATTGTAGTTTCATTGGCTGCTAATTTCCCTTTAGCAATAGCTAATAAAACACCTTTATCCTGTGGCTCTGAATAGGCCCAATAAATCATTCTATTTTTAGCAAAGTTTGGATCTAAGGTTACATCTAATAAACCTCCCTGGCCAGATGGGTCTACCTTGGGTAAACCGGTTATCTTTTTGCTTAATTTCCCATCAGGAGTAAGGATCACCATTGTACCCTGTTTTTGTGTAATTAAAAAACCACCATTTGGAAGAACTGAAATGGCCCAGGGATTTTCTAACTTTTCATTAATAATCGTAATATCCAAAGGCGTTTTGGTCTTTACACCTGCAATTCGGGTCTGCCCGGCAAATGCTGGCTTATAATCTGCTGATGGTTCGTTCGTTTCAACAGGGTTTTGCGCCGATACACATGCAATATTTGCACAGTTTAGGGTTAAACCTGCCAATAAAATACCTAAAGTTTTATTGTTAAATAGGTTAATAGACATGATTGTTAGTTTTTTATTAAAGAAACAAAAATAAGTTTATAACAAAAAGTCTGTGATAGTAATATTACTGTTAAAAGGTCTAAAAGCTTTCTCTTAAATCTAAAAAAACGAGTTCAATTTATCAAATTTTATAATTCGAACCTGTTTAAAAATCAATTAAATGAAGTACTTATATTAAAATTGGGTGTAAACACCCGATTTAAGTGTATATACGTGGTTTTGTTGAGTGCAACGTTTCCAGATTGATAGTGTCCTATCTGTAAAATCAAATTATTTATATGAAGCTATTTTATAAAAGAGGTATACTAAGTTCTCTTTTGTTTTTCGTCATAATGTATCATAGTACAGCACAAACAATTTCCGGCAGGGTAAAAGAAACCAGGGGTATTGGAATTGAAAATGCAACTGTGACACTCTTAAACATTACAGATTCGACTGTTGTAAAATATGGGGTAAGCAACAAAGAAGGTTATTTTGAGCTCAATAATTTAAGTAGTGGAATATTTAAAATCAAGATTTCGTGTTTAGGCTATCATACTCAATTATTAAAAGATATTAAGTTTGATGGTTCTTCAGTTAAATTAACAGATATCATTCTTGGCACAAAAGATAAAGAACTGCAAGAAGTAACTGTTGAGGCTAAAAAACCTCTTCTTGAACGAAAGGTTGACCGATTAATATTTAATCTAAACAAGACAATCATGGCTAACGGTGCTTCTCTCTTTGAAGCCTTGCAGGTTGCACCTCTTTTAATAGTCTCCGAAAACAGTATATCTATGGTTGGCAAAGGGAGTATGGGTGTTATGGTTAATGAAAAAATCATCAATTTAGGAGGAACTGACTTGGTAAACTACCTGAAAACCTTCCGGTCTGAAAATATAGAAAAAATTGAAATCATAACCACCCCACCGGCAAAATATGAGGCCCAGGGGAATGGTGGTTTGATTAATATTGTTTTAAAGAAAAACGAATCTTTAGGCTGGCGCGGATCAGTAAGTTCAACGTACTATCAAAATACCTATGGATCGTACAACAACAATCTAGCACTTTTTTTTCGATCAAAAAAAGTTAACAGCTCTCTTACATTTAACCAATCAAACTACCGCAGCATTATTAAAGAATCTGTCGATATAACCGGGCGTCCTAACGAGATTCTAAGCAATGAGCAGCGCTTGGGAAGCTCCCCTGGTTTGCAAGCAGGTTTAAGCATTGATTATGAACTAAATAAACACAACAACATTGGGCTTATATATAATATTTCAGACAACAAATCGAATACAAGCTTTAGTAACAACTATAGCTTTATTACAGGTAACACTCTTGACTCGGTTTTAAATACTACAGGAAAATTTTCAAGGCCGTTATTTACACAGACTTTCAATCTATACCATGATTTAAAGCTCGATTCGAATGGAAAAAAATTGAGTAGTTCTGTTAATTTTTTCACAAACACACCTGAAATGAAAAATGATTTTGTTTCTGAGGCTGAAAATACATATGCCAGTATTCGGAATAATAACTTTTCAAAATACAATATATGGTCATTTCAATCAGATTTAACATTACCTTATAAATGGGCCAAAATAGAAACGGGTATTAAGCTCGCTAATTTTAACAACAATGCTAATGTTGAATACTATAATTATATCCAAGAAGATTTCTTGTTAGATGAAACACGTAGTAACAAATTCAATTACGCCGAAAATAATCTGGCCGCCTATTTCAGTATGGAATCTGAACTATCAAAAAAGTGGACAGCTAAAGCAGGGTTACGCTATGAGTATACTATGATGGATGGATATTCGCCTACCTTAGATCAACGCAACAAAGGTAATTACGGCGCTTTATTTCCTACAGCTTATATCGTTTACAAAGCTAACGAGGTTCATACTTTTTCGTTAAACTATTCCAGGAGGATAAACCGACCAAGTTTGAACTCCTTAAATCCATTTGCCTATTACACAAATATTTATACTTATTCTACCGGAAATGCATTGCTCTTACCTTCATACAGTAATAATATTGAGATTAACTACCTATATAAAGGCATGTTTTCTTTTACTGTATTTACACAACATACCAGCGATATAATTTCGAACCTTACAACGGTTAATGGCCCAATAGTGGTAACCAGTAGAGGAAACTTTCTGACTCAGGATAATCTTGGGGCTTACCTATCTTTTAATCGGTCATTATTTAAATGGTGGGACAATAGCATTTCAGCCTCTTTCTCATATGCATCACCAAAATCTAAAATAGACGCAATCAACACTCCAAATGGAACTGCTGCCTCATTCAGTATCAATAATAGTTTCAAGGCAACTAACTCGCTAAGTTTTTATTTGAATTACAGCCAAAATCTTCCGTCAACTGATAGAAATGTTTACAGCTATAGTCAACGTAGTTTAAGAACTGGAGCCAGGATAAAGTTATTTAATAACAATTTGATCATCAGCCCAGCTTTTTTTATTGGCACAGTAAACAAATATGAGATTCGCTTTGTCGATTTTGTGCAAACTGTAAAAACAGACTATAATTATAAAACCTTTAATCTTGGTATTACCTACTCATTCGGGCGATCAAAAGTTTCCGGAAATAACAAAGACATCCGTTTTGATGAGAAAAGAAGAGCTCAACAGTAAAAATGATTTAAGAATATGATAAATTTAAATAGGCTTAGCTATTTAAATCAGTAATTATAGGCTTTATGATCAATGAGAGGTACGCTAAATGTCCAAAGTATTCCTGCTTAATGGCACTAAAAGGGTATCTCTTATTTTTCGAAAGGAATTACCTGTTAAAAAAAACCTCTTTCAATGATTTTCAATTTGTCCTTGTGAAAGACAAGGTAGATAAAATTAGTTCTAAACGAAAAAAACCCAAATTCATCAAATGAACTTGGGTTTTTGTAATATTATTAGTGAAGTTTTGAAGATTTTGCGTTTAGCTTAAACCCTCTACCTTTTACCTTCAACCTTTATTTAAGCCAATTGCTTGTTTAATTTTTCTGCTAATACTGATTTTGGAACAGCACCAACTTGTTTGTCAACAACCTGACCATCTTTAAAGTATAATAAAGCCGGGATGTTACGGATACCAAACTGCATTGAAATTTGAGGGTTGTTATCAACGTTTACTTTTCCAACTACCGCTTTGCCATCATACTCTTTTGCGATTTCTTCTACTACTGGACCAACCATGCGACAAGGGCCACACCATTCTGCCCAAAAATCTACTAATACGGGTTTATCTGATTTTAATACAAGCTCCTCGAAGTTTGCATCTGTGATTTCTAATGCCATAATTATTTTTTTTATGTTCAAATATATGTATTCAATTGTAATGCCAACCCATTGGTAATGTCAATTTGACATTATTTTGAGGTAGAGGGCTTAAAGGTGAAAGGTATAAGGTTTAGGCGCTATAACCTTCCACCTTAAACCTTAGGCCTCATACCTTAGTTTAACTTGTAATTTACAACATTAAGCCCGAGTAATTGTTCCAAAAACTTATTGTTTGGATTTATTTTAAGATTTTTGGATGGCATATCCAACATAATCTCCTTTTCCCGATCAAAAATAGCGAAGTTAAGTTGGCAGTTTTGTTGCTCGGAGTTTGCCTTATTGTCTGCTAATATGGCTTCAATCTCGCGCATCAATTGATCGTTAACCCGCTCAATTGGCACCTGGATCGTTAAACTTTTAGCTAATTTATCCCTCAGTTCAGACATTAAGTTAATTGCAGTAATTTTAAACTCCCAATCGCCAGCTTTACCGAAACGCTCACCAACCCTACCCCTAATCTGCAAGAAATATCCTTCAGTTAAAAACGATTTAAATTTTAAAAAATCTTCCCCGAACAAGGCCATTTCACTTGCATCCTCATAATCTTCGAAAACAAAAGTACCAAATGGCTTACCCGTTTTGGTAATCCGCTGTGATGCGGTGACCACGAGTCCGCCTACACAAAGCTCACGGTTTTTCAGCTTTTCGAATTCGGCCAAAACCTCTTCATTATTATCGCCCATACGCACCTTGTTGATCACGCTCAATTGCTTAACACCGTGTGTACAGAATTTATCGAGTTCGAGTTTATAATTATCTAAAGGGTGGCCAGAAAGAAAAATCCCAATGGCATCTTTTTCGTACTTTAACCGGTCCATTAATGCCCATTCTGGCGAAACGGGCAAACTTGGTTCTAAAATAAGATCGGCTTTAGAGCCACCAAATAAGGAAGCTTGTGACGTACTTTCATTATTCTGAAAATCGTTGGCATATTTGATAATCTTTTCAATACCATTCATTTTATCGTTCGGTCCGATATAAAAATACTGTGCCCTATGACCTCCAAACGCATCGAAAGCACCGCTGTACACAAAACTCTCGTAAGCTTTTTTATTTACAATGCGGGTGTTAGAACGCTTGGCAAAATCGTACACATTACCATAAGGCCCATTTGCCAATCTTTCTTCAATAATACTTTCTACCGCCTTTTCGCCCACACCTTTTACTGCCGACATGCCGAAACGGACTTCGCCCTTGGCATTTACCGAAAATTTGAGATCGGATTCGTTTACATCGGGGCCTAATACCGTAACACTCATCTGGCGACACTCTTCCATAAAGAAAGCCACCTGTTTAATATCACTCATGTTATTGGACAGTACCGCAGCCATATATTCGGCAGGGTAATGTGCTTTTAAGTATGCGGTTTGATAGGCAATCCATGCATAACAGGTAGAGTGTGATTTGTTGAAAGCGTAAGATGCAAATGCTTCCCAATCTTTCCATATTTTTTCCAAAGTTGTGGCATCGTGACCTTTTTCGGCCGCTTGTTTCACAAACTTGGGTTTCATTTTATCCAGAACGTCTTTCTGTTTCTTACCCATCGCCTTACGTAGCACATCGGCCTCACCTTTGGTAAATCCGGCCAGTTTCTGCGACAAAAGCATTACCTGCTCCTGGTAAACGGTAATTCCATAGGTTTCTTTCAAATACTCTTCGCAGGCATCTAAATCGTACTTAATTTCTTCTTCGCCATTTTTACGGCGAACGAAACTTGGAATATACTCCATTGGGCCCGGGCGATATAATGCGTTCATCGCAATTAAATCGTCGAAAACCGTTGGTTTCAGCTCCTTCATGTATTTCTGCATACCCGGACTCTCATACTGGAAAATCCCGATGGTTTCACCTCGCTGGAAAAGCTCATAGGTTAATACATCATCAATTGGGAAATTATCCGGATCGAGATCAATACCAAAGCGTTTTTTAACCAGTTTTACGGTATCCTTTATCAGGGTAAGGGTTTTTAAACCCAAAAAGTCCATCTTTAATAAACCCGCGCTTTCTACAACCGAGTTATCAAATTGGGTAACATATAAATCAGAATCTTTTGCAGTAGAAACGGGAACGAAATTGGTAATATCGCTTGGCGTAATAATTACCCCGCAGGCATGGATACCGGTATTCCGTAAAGAGCCCTCTAAAATCTGTGCCTGTTGAATGGTTTCGGCACTCAAATCTTTTAATGCGCCAAGGTTTTTCAATTCTACTACACGTTCATATTCATCAGGGCGCAAAGCTTCTTTCAGTGTTTTCTCATCCAAAGTGAAGATTTTTGCGAGCTTCATATTCGGGATCAGCTTGGCAATCTTATCTGCTTCAAAAAGTGGCAAATCTAACACCCTCGCTGTATCGCGGATAGAAGATTTGGCGGCCATGGTTCCATATGTGATAATCTGCGCCACCTGGCTGGAACCGTATTTGCCAATTACATATTCCATTACACGGCCACGGCCCTCATCGTCAAAATCGATATCAATATCGGGCATGGATACACGATCGGGATTTAAGAAACGCTCAAAAAGGAGATCGTACTTAATGGGATCGATATTCGTGATCCACAAACAATAAGCCACCACCGATCCTGCTGCAGAACCACGGCCAGGTCCTACCGAAACATCCCTGCGGCGGGCTTCGGCAATAAAATCCTGTACAATTAGGAAATAACCCGGATAACCGGTTTTTTCAATGGTCTGTAATTCGAAATCTAAACGTTCAATAACCTCAGGGGTTAACACGCCATAACGTTTCTTGGCCCCCTCATAAGTAAGGTGACGCAAAAATTTATTTTCCCCACGTTTTCCTCCATCGGCCTCATCTTCCGCCACTAAAAATTCGTCTGGAATATCGAATTTAGGTAAGAGTACTTCGCGGGCAAGTTTGTAGATTTCGATCTTATCTACAATTTCTTTAATATTTACAATAGCCTCTGGCAAATCGGCAAAAAGCGATTTCATTTCATCACCAGATTTGAAATAATATTCTTGATTAGGCAAACCATAACGGTAACCGCGACCACGGCCAATTGGTGTTGCCTGTTTTTCGCCATCTTTTACACAAAGCAAAATATCGTGTGCGTTCGCATCCTTTTTGTTAATGTAATAGGTATTATTGGTAGCCACTAATTTAACCTCGTGTTTGCGCGCCAAAGCAATCAGCGATTCGTTTACACGGTCTTCATCTTCCTGGTTGTGACGCATTACCTCAACATAGAAATCATCGCCAAACATGTTCTTCCACCAGATCAGCGCTTCTTCAGCCTGGGTTTCGCCCATGTTTAAAATTTTGTTCGAAATCTCTCCGGATAGGTTGCCCGATAAAACAATAATATCATCTTTATACTGTTCAATTACCTCCCTGTCAATACGTGGAACGTAATAAAAACCTTTGGTATAAGCGATAGAAGACATTTTAGCTAAATTATGATAGCCTTTTTTGTTCTTCGCCAACAGTACCATCTGGTAACCATTATCTTTTGCGGTCCGGTCTAAGTGATTATTACAAACAAAAAATTCTACCCCAACAATGGGTGTCATTACCACTTCCGTTGGGCGCTCGCCAGCCTCAATTGCGGCAGCATTTTTCGCTTCGGCAGCTTTGTTATGATTTAAAACATGGTTTACAAAGTGAAAAGCTCCCATCATGTTCGCATGATCGGTCATGGCTACAGCCGGCATTTTTTGTGCTGCCGCAGCTTTTACCAGATCGGGAATACTGATGGTACTTTGCAATACCGAAAACTGTGTATGGTTATGCAAATGCACAAAAGTTGCTGCAGCAAGTTCCTGTTTGTTTCCGGCAAGTTCCTGTTTCGAAATTCCTCCGCCCTCAGCTTTTTGTAAACGCTTGCGGATTTCATCAGAAGCAGCTTTTAAATTGATGTGTTTTAACCCAACTCCTTCAATCGTAGCTGGGTTTACCTCTCTAAAACGAGGAAAATATTCTACGTCAACCTGTAGTTCTTCTTTTTTAAAAACCTCTCTTTTTACCAATTCCAAGAAACAACGCGTAGTGGCTTCCACATCGGCAGTTGCGTTGTGGGCTTCGTTAAAAGGAACACCAAATAAATAAGAATGTAACTCGGTTAAGGTTGGCAATTTAAACCTTCCACCCCTACCTCCAGGCAATTGTAAAAGCTGGGCGGTAACTTCGGTACAGGTATCCAACACAGGCATCTCGGCCAAACGGTTGGCTACACCAAAACGGTGAAACTCACAGCCCATAATGTTTACGTCGAAACCAACATTCTGGCCTACAATAAACTTGGCTTTATCTAAAACTTCGTTAAACTTGGCCAACATTTCGTCGAAACCGATGCCTTGTTCGGCAGCGAGTTCAGTAGAAATACCATGTATCCGTTCTGCATCGTACGGAATATTAAATCCCTCTGGTTTAACCAGATAATCCTGATGTTCAACCAATCTCCCCATCTCATCGTGCAGTTGCCATGCAATCTGTATACAACGCGGCCAATTATCCGTATCGGTAATGGGTGCATTATAATTACGTGGCAAACCAGTGGTTTCAGTATCAAAAATTAAGTACATATAGTGCGGTAAAGAATTAACCGTTTTAGAATAATAACGGTTCTTCAAAAATAAGGAATTTGAGGGTTGAAGTTGTCAGGATTTTATCAACAAAAAAATGGCGATCAAACCTATCAGGTTTTAAAAACCCGATAGTTTTTTTTAAAGCATTAATCCCGAACTCATTACCATTTTGTTCTTTTTTGAACATTTTATTTTTTTTTGGAAATGAGTGCTTCGGTTTTTCATCGGGATTTTCAGCCCCGCTATACGCTTTACTCCGTTGCACTACGTGTTCGCTGTTATCGGGTTTAGCTAACACAAGTCTGTGGTCAAAACTTAAAAAAAGCCACCAGTCAAAAAGCTGATGCAACAAATCTTTAAAATAGTTATCTCTTGCAAAACTAGGAGGATATATATTAGCTTGTTAAATAAAGTTAAACTTGGTTAACGAGAAAGATATCAATCAAAAAACTATTATTTTAGTAATATACAATAACCCAAAATTGCAAAGATATGTTATGAAATTCATTTTACTTTTCCTCTTTATTTCGGGAACCGTTTCAATTGCATCTGCACAACAGCAGATTAATATAGAATTAAAAAAACAGCTTGACTCTATTTTGCAGCTCGACCAAGGTATCAGAGAATTTGGTGATACGGAAACCTCTGAAAAGAGAAAAGATACCATTGCAGCATTATTTAATTCTTCGAAAGAGATGCTTAAAAAAAGTCAATGGAAAATAATGGCGGAAATAGATTCTATTCATCTTAAAAAAGTTGAAGCCATTATTGCAAAATATGGTTATCCTGGAAAAACGCTTGTTGGAGAGCCAACAAATACCGCAGTATTTTATGTAATACAGCATAACCCTGGTATTATTCCAAAATATTATCCACTGATTGAAAAAGCGGGCAAAAGTGGAGAATTACCTTTTAAATACACAGCAACGATGTTGGATAGAAAACTGAGCAACGAAGGGAAGGAACAGATTTACGGCACACAAGTATATGGAATGCAAATTAGTAATCCTCAAACTGGCAAAAAAGACTTTTTCCAATATGTTATCCCGATCAAAGATGCTAAAAACGTAAATCAAAGACGTAAGAAAGCAGGTTTCGATACAACAGTTGAAGAGAATACGAAGCGATTTGGTTTTGTTTATAAAGTATATACGCTAGACGAGATCAAGAAAATTATAAAACCATCTAACTAAAAAACTATCTGGTTTTTGTACCCCCAAGCTTCCCCATCAATCAGATTTAAATTGCAAAAACCCATAGCTTAAGCCTCCATAAAACATCTAAGATAAATGTTACATTAGCCATATCTAAATCGATCACCTTATGAAAACTTACATCAATAGATTCATTGTACTTTCTAGCTTTTTCCTGTTAGCCAGCAGTTTTGTCGCAGATGAATCTCCTGTAAACAAAAATACCCCAGAAAGCGAAATCTGTAGCAAAACCATTAAGTACACCACCAATAAACTGCTAGGGCCAAACGGCGAAGAAATAACTGCACCAACAGAAATAACGATTAACCCAACTACAAAGGTTATTACGTTAGTGAGCACTCCACCAGATCAGGAAAAAGTTTTGTTCGAAACGCAGATTGAAAGTATTGAATGTTCTTTTAGCAAAAAACTATCATCAGGCAAAGCTTATTATAAAGGATATATTCTACAACAAGATGGGAATAAAAGCCCTGCCGAAATTGTATTGGAAGCAAAAGACGGGAAAGTGAGCCTTACTTCTTATGATGAAGAAAAGCGGATTGGGCTGAGAGCGATCTTTGATAAATGGGAAATAATCGAGAATAAAGAAAAACCTTAAACTAGTTATCTTTTGCAATTTGGATGATATAAGCCCACCAAATAACTTCATCTACAACACGATTAAAATGATTATTGATTTGGCTTGAAAAGCAGATATAACAATATCTGGCTTAATACAGTCCAGCACCTGTTACAAGTCCGCGCCTCGTTCCTCGTCTTACTGGGGTTTCACTTTGGCCGGGTTTAGGTGGCTCCAACTATCTATAGTAAATAAACCCGATCGAAAGCTGTATTCCGATTTAAGCATGGCTATTCATTGTTTTTTGGTATGCTTGCTTGTTTCACAGGTTTCATGGGAATTTAGTAAAGAGCGGGACTGAACTCGCCTATGAATTAAGTAAACCATCATCAAATTATAAAGTTTTGAAAAGGATTTTTAAACCTTATATTTATTTCTACCTTCGATTAATATTTAACGATACGCAAACCATTAAAATAAAATATATGAAAGTAACGGTTGTTGGCGCAGGCGCAGTTGGTGCCACTTGTGCAGATAATATTGCCCGCAAAGAATTAGCGAACGAACTTGTTTTGTTAGATATTAAAGAGGGTTTTGCCGAGGGCAAAGCGATCGACATGATGCAAACCGCAACTCTTTTGGGTTTCGACACTAAAATTACCGGTGTAACTGGCGATTACAGCA
Source organism: Pedobacter ginsenosidimutans (assembly GCF_001442625.1). Classification (GTDB taxonomy): domain Bacteria; phylum Bacteroidota; class Bacteroidia; order Sphingobacteriales; family Sphingobacteriaceae; genus Pedobacter; species Pedobacter ginsenosidimutans. The sequence continues at coordinate 219,060 of NZ_LMZQ01000006.1, forward strand.
AAACTGCTGGTTCTGACGTGGTCGTAATTACCTCAGGCTTGCCCCGCAAACCAGGGATGACCCGTGAAGAACTGATTGGCATTAATGCCGGTATTGTTAAAGGTGTTGCCGAAAATATTTTAAAATACTCTCCTGAAGCTATCTTCATCGTAATCAGTAACCCAATGGATACGATGACTTATTTAGCCTTAAAATCGTTAGGCCTACCTAAAAACCGTATTATCGGCATGGGTGGAACGTTAGATAGCTCCCGTTTCAAATTTTATTTATCGCAAGCTTTAAATTGCAACCCTAACGATTTGCAGGGCTTTGTAATTGGCGGCCATGGCGATACCACTATGATTCCACTAACCCGTTTAGCTACATACCAAAGTTTACCAGTTAGTAATTTATTGGATAAAGCTACGCTTGATAAAGTTGCAGCCGATACCATGGTTGGCGGTGCTACTTTAACAGGATTAATCGGCACTTCTGCCTGGTATGCACCGGGTGCTGCAGGCGCTGCATTGGTTGAAGCAATTTTACGTGATGAGAAAAAACTGTTTACCTGCTGCGTTTCTCTTGAAGGAGAATACGGACAGGAAGATATCTGTTTAGGCGTACCCGTAATTATTGGTCGTAATGGCTGGGAAAAAATCATCGATTTTAAATTAACTGAAGATGAACAGGCCGCATTTAACAAAAGTGCCGATGCAGTAAGAAATATGAATAATGTACTGGCAGAAATGAAGTTGGTTTAATACCATTCTGAAGATAAATCTTTAACGAAAGTATTAAATTACTAAATGGGTTTCCTCGGTGCGTCATTCCCAACTCGATTGGGAATCTTAGTGCAATAGGCTTTAAGATTCCCGCCTGCGCGAGAATGACGACCGTTCTTTTACATCCGTGTATTTCGTACTCCCCTACCTGAATAGCTAGACAGACGTGGCATTTTTTACACTTAAATAAGTTGTCACCCTGAGCGTAGTCGAAGGGCAGTAGACATCAATAAACAATGAAATCAATTTCAATCCCACTAACTCTGATAAACTTACAGGACGACGGTTTTCACCTTTTGGTGGAAGTTGTTGTTTTTAAGGAAAAACATTTTGCTGTTTTAGATACCGGTGCATCGCGAAGTGTGTTCGATAAATCGTTGATTGAGCAACACCTATCAGAAACCCTCCAGGTATCTGACGAAATTAATGCAGCCACCCTTTTTACCACCACCACTACCATTCAGGCAACTATTCCTGAGCTAAAAATCGGAACCTTAAAGATCAAAAACTACGAAACAGTGGCTTTCGACCTGCAATCGGTGAGTGATACTTACCAACAGTTTGGTCACCCACCTATTATGAGTATTATTGGTGGAGATATATTAATGCAGTATAAAGCCGTTATTGATTACAAGAAAATGATCCTTAGGCTTTATAGATAAACATAATTTTACTTTATGACTTTAATCATTTTTATTAAGCTATTTTAAATGATATTTGAACCTGATGAAAAAGTTAATCACAATCTTTTGTGTCATTTTCTGGGCAGGTTTAATCGGTGGAATTAGTTTTTTAGAAGCTCCATTAAAATTCCAGGCTCCAGGAATTACAATTCCACTAGGCTTAGGTATAGGACAATTGGTTTTTCAGGCCCTCAATAAAATAGAGATCGTATTACTGATTATTATTTTAGTCTGCTCGCTACCCGCACCTTTAAAAAACTTTCACAGCATTTTACTTTTCTCGGTTACCATCCTTTTAATAGCAGACACTTTTTGGCTGTTGCCAATACTCGATGAAAGGGCAAAACTGGTTTTGGCAGGCAATGCTCCAATCAAAAGTTATCACCATATTTTATACATCATTATCGACACCATAAAATTCCTGTCATTAATTGTTCTGGGTTTTTTAAGTTTAAAATCACTGTACCATGAAAAAAGATATTCATAATAGAGAAGATATCATGCTTTTAGTGGATACATTTTACAAAAATGTTGCGCTTAACAAACAGATAGGCCCAATATTTACCGATGTTGCCAAAGTAGACTGGTCGCACCACTTACCTAAAATGTACGATTTCTGGGAAAGCATCCTTTTCGGAAAAGCAATTTACAAAGGCAACCCCATGCTTACCCATTTTGCCTTGAATGAACAAACGCCCCTTCAAGCTGAAGCCTTTGAGACCTGGAAAAACCTCTTTTTCCAAACTGTCGACGATCTTTTTAAGGGAGAAAATGCCAATCTGATTAAACAAAAGGCACAATCTATTGCCGATTTAATGCATTTTAAAATAAATTCTCCTCAATCGAAGATTAAAATTGTATAGATTTTCTGCTTTGATTTAAACTGCTTTCTTTATAAATTTAGTTAACCAAACTAAATCAAATTATGAAATTCCTCAAAATCTTACTAGGCATCATTGTCGTATTGGCAATAATCATCATTGTGGGTGGCTTCTTCTTGCCTAAAAGTTATACAGTAAGCAGGTCTACTGTAATCAATGCTCCAGACAGTGTCATTTATAAAAACATTGCCGACTTTAAAGAATTCTACAAATGGAATCCATGGGCAAAAATGGAACCTTCAGCAAAAACTACATACGGTGGTGTTGCAGGTGAGCCAGGCCACATATACGAATGGAAAGGTAAAGAAACAGGAAGTGGCTACATGAAAATAAAAAGTGTAACACCTAACAAACAGGTAGATATCGAATTAAAATTTATTGAGCCTTTTGAAAGTTTAGCGGATACAAAATTCGACATTCAGCCAGAGGGAAGCAGCAATAAGGTAACCTGGACAATGAGTGGAGAAAATAACCTGATCAGTAAATGGATGTGTGTGTTTGTGAGTATGGACAAAATGATTGGGAAAGATTTTGAAGATGGGCTAAAATATTTGAAGGAAAAATCGGAAAAGGGAGTCTAGAACGCGGTGTCATCCTGAGCGGAGTCGAAGACCCTATTAATGATGGATGATGGAAGCCTAAAACGCAAGAAAAACCTCTGCGCACTCTGTGACTTTCCTCTATTCTCTCTGTGGTTAAAACATAACTAGCCTCTCTTTTGAGAGGCTTTTTTTACGTCAATTTGCAATCATCCAAACAATTGTGTCGGCTTTGCGTTAAAAAAGCATTAAAAATCAGTTAATCAGCGATTAATATTTTGTAATTCCCCATTTTTTAGATTACTTGCCAACAAAATGAATTTATTACTTGTAGAAGATGAACCGAGCGTTGTATCTGTAATTTCGAGGGGTTTAACCGATGAAGGATTTACCGTAAGTATAGCTCCTGATGGTTTAATCGGGAAACAGATGGCTATAGAAAACCAGTTCGATCTGATTATCCTGGATATTATGCTACCTGGAATAAATGGTTTGGAACTCTGCAAAATCATTAAAGAACAAAAACCAAATACGCCTATTATTATGCTTACGGCATTGGGTACTACAGAAAATGTAGTAAACGGACTGGATAATGGTGCTGATGATTATTTAATAAAGCCATTTAAATTTGCTGAACTTTTTGCAAGGATCAGAATGCTGTTGAGGCGATATCATGGTGTGGTTTCGCAAGATCAGATTATCTCCATAGCAGATCTCCAGCTTAATTTAAGCGCAAAAACGGTAAAACGAAACCAACAGGAAATTATACTTACGGCAACAGAATATCGCCTGATCGAGTATATGGCCAAAAACAAATCAAAAATTTTATCGAGGATAGACATTTTAGAAAACGTTTGGGATATCGACTTTAACCTTGGCACCAATGTGGTTGATGTTTATGTTAATTATCTTCGCAAAAAGATAGATAAAAATTCAGATCAGAAACTCATTCACACTGTTGTAGGCCTGGGCTATATATTAAAAGAAAAATAATGGAGATAGCCAAGAAAATTACCTTACTTTTCGCCATTTTATCGGCAATTATTATCTCCTTATTAAGTGGTTTTGTTTGGTATTTTTCTAACGATTTCGCCTTTGAAGATTTTTATAAACGTTTAGAAGCCAGGGTTAACATTGCTGCCCAGATCAAACTATATGAAGATGGCAACAATAAAGTTTATGCTAAAATGCGTAATCAATACCTGGAACGCTTACCTTCAGAAAAAGAGTATATCATAGAAGCTGGAAAACCAACCAACAAATTGGACCGGGAGCTACCGGCTAGTTTTTATAACCGCATAAATGCCGGATACGTAGCACGTTATCGTGTTGAGAATCACTTTTATGCCGGAAAATTCTTTAAAAATCCAAATAAAGGATATATAGTGATTGTTTCGGCAAACGATCCCTTTGGCTTCAGGGAACTAAAAGACCTCCAAAGAATCTTGATTATCGGTTTTTTCCTTTCTGTTATTTTATCTTTTGTAGTTGGCTGGAAATTTTCCAACTACATGTTAATGCCCCTAAGAAATATAATTAAGAGCGTAAAAAAAATAAAGGCTGAAAACTTACACTTAAGGTTGGATGTAAAAAAAGGTAACGATGAAATGTCGCAATTGGCCCAAACCTTTAATAACATGCTTAACCGCTTAGAAACAGCTTTCGAAACACAGAATAACTTTATCAGTAATGCTTCGCACGAGTTAAGAACACCATTAACTATTATTAGTGGTGAAGTTGAGCTAGCAATGAAGACCATCGAAGATACCGCAAAACAGGAAAAAGCATTAGCAAAAATTAAGGATGAGGCAGAAAGATTAGAACATATCTTAACCAGTTTACTGGGCCTGGCACAATCTGGATTTAATGGAAAAAACCAACCCTGGGAAGAAGTGCGGATGGACGAACTATTATGGGAAATTAAAGAATCCGTTAATCAGGTACATCCCAACAGTCAAATAGAAATCGATTTCACCAAACTTCCTGATGATGATGAATTACTAACCCTACGGGTAAACAAAAACCTGATTAAGCTTGCCATCAGCAATATTGTAAATAATGCCTGTAAATACTCAAATGAAAATCTGGTAAGCATTAGTATTGAAAGCAATGCCAATATGCTTTCTATTGCTGTAACAGATAGAGGAATTGGAATACCGCAAACAGATATACAGCATATATTCGAACCCTTTTATCGTGCTTCTAATACCAATGATTTTAAGGGATATGGCGTTGGCTTACCACTTTCATTGAATATTATCCGTTTACACCGGGGTAGTATTGCAATTAAATCGCAGGAAGGAGTTGGCACAGAGATTAAGGTTTTATTGCCGACCAAAAGTTAGTTCGCTTAATGGTTAATTGTTTAAATCGTTAAAACTGGTTAACTGTTACTAGCCTAATGGTACAATTAACGAATTTATACAGTTAACCAAACTTACAGCCACTCCAAAAGGGAGTACACTCTAATCTCATTCTAATCTTACTCTTATTTCGCTATAATAACATCAAGCTAAACTTGTATAAATAATTTTTCAATTCATTTAAACAAGATATAGCGATGAAAACAGTATTAGTACCAACCGACTTTAAATTAGAAAGCATTAAAATTATTGATGCACTTGTTCAACATCAAAAAAATGAAACCTTAAACATCATTTTTGTACATGCCTTTAAATTATCGGATTCTATAACCGATATGTTAATGTTAAGTCGCCGCAGCCGCGATTACGAAAATGTTAGCAACGAATTTTATCAGCAGATAAATCAAGCCAAGGCAAAATACCCTAGTCAGATCAATGCCATTGGAATCGAATACTTTTACGGAAGTACAGTAGCCGCTTTCAAAAACTTTATCGAAGCTTTTGATGTAGAACGTATTGCCTACTTAAAAGAATATAATTTTACGCCGATCAACAAATATAGCATCGACCCTAAAATATTAACAGAACGTGCAGGTTGCGAAGTAATCCAGCTAAATACCTTGACAGTTCATGCTAGCGAAAACTTAATCGATACAAAAATACACGAAACGCAGTTGCAAGAAGCAAACGCTTAATCATCCACACTTTAAACTTTATATTATGCTGTTACGAAATAATATTCCGCTCACTTATATATTCGGAAAGATCAAAAAAGAACTCCTGTTTGTTATTGGCTACTCCATAGGTATTGTAGTGTTGTATGAAAACTTTCATGTTACACGAATTTCCATTCCTGTTGCTGTACCTGCACTACTGGGAACAATCATTTCCCTGCTATTAGCATTCCGGTCTAACCAGGCTTACGATAGATGGTGGGAAGCCAGAATTCTTTGGGGTGCAATTGTTAACGATTCGAGAACCCTGTCGCGCCAGATATTATCTTTTGTAGAAAACCCTTATGGCTTAGATGAGGTTGAGGCGTTTAAAGAACGTTTTATAAAAAGGCAGATTGCCTGGTGTTATGCCTTAAGCCAATCACTAAGAGGTTTTAACCCACGCAAAGGTTTGGAAGAATACCTGTGTGCAGAGGAAATCGCTTTTATTAAAAAACGTAAAAATGTAACTACTACGATATTAGAGTTGCACGCAATGGACTTAAAAAAGGCATTGCAAGAAGGCTGGATCAATAAATATCAGCAAATAGAAATTGATAAAACCATTACAGCTTTATGCAACCACATGGGTGGATCGGAAAGAATAAAAAATACTGTTTTTCCGGTTACTTATAGTAAATACATTAACATGTCTATCCATTTATTCATCGTGTTACTGCCTTTTGGCTTAATTGAATACTTTGGCTACATGGAAGTTCCATTAGTGGTTGCCATAGCTGCGTTCTTCCTGTTGGTAGAAAAAATGGCGGTGCATCTTCAGGATCCTTTTGAAAATAAACCTACAGATACACCAACCACAACGATCTGCAGAACTATTGAACGCGATCTATGTCAGATGCTGGACGATAATAAAATATACGAGGACAAACCTCAAACCGAATTGGCACCTGTAGGGTCATATTACATCCTGTAATAATCAATGCCATAAAATAATCTCATCCATTGAGATGGTTAGTTAATCAAAATGTATTTGTACTGGATAGCACAATCATTTTGAAAGGTTTATAGTGAACCAAAGCCATTCTGTTTACGAATGGCTTTGGTTTTACAATCATTATTGTGTAGTCAGATGTTACCATCTGACTCGTGATTACTAAAGGTACCCGAAAAAGAAAAATTCAGCGCAGTGTAAGATGGTAACATCTTACACCACAATCATTGGGTTATCGTCATTGCAATGACGAATCTACACAAAAAAACCTCTCCAAGATTTAACTTGAAGAGGTTTCATTTATTTTGCTTTCAGCTTTTTCTTTGAGCCTTTCGCTTAATTAAGCATCAATTTTCGCATATTTTGCATTACGCTCAATAAACTCTCTACGTGGAGCAACTTCATCGCCCATTAACATAGAGAATGTATGATCGCATTCTGCAGCACTTTCAATTGTAGCCTGTAATAAAGTACGTGTAGCAGGATTTAACGTGGTATCCCAAAGTTGTTCAGCGTTCATCTCACCCAAACCTTTGTAACGTTGAATGTGTACGCTATCTTCTTTACCATTACCTTTAATACGTTGTACAGCTGCATCGCGTTGTACATCATTCCAGCAATATTCGAAATCTTTACCTTTTTTAACCTGGTAAAGTGGTGGCGATGCAATGTAAACATAACCCGCTTCGATTAATGCCCTCATATAACGATAGAAAAATGTTAAGATCAAAGTGGTAATGTGAGAACCATCAATATCCGCATCCGTCATAATTACGATCTTGTGGTAACGTAATTTAGTTAGGTTTAATGCTTTATCATCTTCTGGTGTACCAATACTCACACCGATAGCGGTAAACATATTCTTGATCTCATCATTCTCATAGATTTTGTGCTCCATCGCTTTTTCTACATTCAAGATTTTACCTTTTAGTGGTAAAATAGCCTGAATGTTTCGATCACGACCTTGTTTAGCGGTACCACCCGCCGAATCACCCTCTACCAGGTAGATTTCACATTTTTCAGGATCACTGTCTGAGCAATCGGCCAATTTACCTGGCAAACCAGAACCACCCATTACACTCTTACGCTGAACCATCTCACGGGCCTTACGCGCCGCAGCACGGGCCGTTGCAGCCAAGATTACCTTGTTAACGATCATTTTAGCCTCTTTCGGATTTTCTTCCAAATAAGCACCTAATGCTTCGCCTACAGCTACATCTACTGCACCCATTACCTCACTGTTACCCAGTTTAGTTTTAGTCTGCCCTTCAAATTGAGGCTCCTGAACTTTTACAGAAACTACCGCCGTTAAACCTTCTCTAAAGTCATCACCAGTAATTTCCATTTTGAGGTTTTTCAACAAACCTGATTTATCAGCATAGCTTTTTAACGTACGTGTTAAACCTCTACGGAAACCAGCGATGTGCGTACCACCTTCGTGTGTATTGATGTTATTCACATAAGAGTGAACATTTTCTGAGTAACTATCGTTGTACTGAAAAGCCAGCTCAACCGGAACACCGTTTTTTATACCATCGATATAAATCGGTTCTGGCAAAAAAGATGCTCTTGTTCCATCTAAAAAGGCAACAAATTCTTTTAAACCACCATCAGAGTGGAATACTTCTGACAAGAATTTACCATCTTCTAAGACCTCACGCTCGTCTGTTAGCGTTAAGGTGATTCCTTTATTTAAGAAAGCCAATTCACGTAAGCGACCAGCTAAAGTATCGTATTTATATTCAGTAGTTTGTGTAAAAATGGTAGCATCCGGACTAAAAGTTACGATGGTACCGCGTTTATCGGTTTCACCCACTTCTTTAACATCGTATAAAGGTTTACCAATGTTATATTCCTGCATCCAGATTTTACCTTCACGGTGAACTTCGGCTTTTAAATGTGTAGATAAGGCATTAACGCAACTTACCCCCACACCGTGCAAACCTCCAGATACTTTGTAGGTATCTTTATCAAATTTACCACCCGCGTGTAAAACCGTCATTACGATTTCAAGCGCCGATTTATTCTCTTTTGTATTAATCCCGGTCGGAATACCCCGACCGTTATCTTCAACTCTGATGGAGTTACCTTCTAAAATTCTAACATCGATTGTATCTGCATGACCGGCTAAAGCCTCATCAATTGAGTTATCTACAACCTCGTAAACCAAATGGTGTAAACCTTTTACACCAGTATCACCTATATACATTGAAGGGCGCTTACGCACCGCTTCTAAACCTTCTAAAACCTGTATATTATCTGCCGAATAATTTGACTTTAAATCCTGTTCTTCGCTCATATTTTAATTAAAAACAATAAGTATCAAAAATACGGAAATTTTGGCATTTAAACTAATATGTGGATAAATTTTGAGCTGTTAAGAGATTACAGTTAAAGCGATTAAAACAGGTTTAAATCAGGTTTTAGAAAGCAAAACCGGCATTCCAATCCATGTCTCCTCCCGCTTTCCGTTATAAGTCCCGCAGAAGAAGCGGGAGCTTTCCATTTCAATCGGGTTTAGGTGGCCACAACCTGCAAATATTATGGGATTATCGCACCAGCCCCACCAAACGTTCCTACGGAACGAAAACGCCAATTATTCAATTGGCTACCCACGAAACGTCCCTAAGGGGACGTTAAGGATTAAGATTTCCAAATCGCAAACCGTTCCAGAGGAACGCCTCATATCTCATTTTTAAGTCTCCCATAGACATTAAGATTTAACATTTCTAATCCGACAACCCGTTCCAGAGGAACGCCTCATGGGTAGAAAAAAAATGAAACATTTTTTTCGTTCCGTAGGAACGTTTGGCGTTATGAAATTTACTATGGCCACCCTGCAACCCCAAATAGCCATTACTAGCCATGCCACCTAAACCCGATGGCAGCGGGCATGAAATAAAGCGGACAGCGGGTGTAACATTAAAATGAATGCTGTAATTGCTTTCCTCAATCAAAAATCGTTAGTATTTTACAATCGCTTATATTTATCGGATCGGCTTTAAATTGGATATAAAAACTAATTTATATAAGTTTGCTAAAATTTATTAAACAAGAATGGAAAGAAGAACCTTTAAAACCTTTGGTTTACTTGCAACAGCAACTTTGATAACTGCTTTCTCTGCATGCCAGAACAAAGACACTAAAACTACTGAAACTAAAAAAACAGAGGGTACTACTGCAGCGGTTTCTCAAACTGAGAAAATTGTGTATGTAAACTCCGACTCGTTACTTACAAAATATGAATACTTCAAAGACCTAAAAGTGAAATTTGAAGGTAAGACCAAAAATGCTCAGGCAGACATGCAGGCTAAAGGTCAGGCTTTTCAAAGAGAAGTTGCACAATACCAACAATCGGCACAAACTTTATCGGCCGATCAACGTAAAAGCACTGAAGAGCGTTTAGCACGTAAACAACAAGAACTACAAACTTATCAACAAAATGCTGGTGGTGCTTTACAGAACGAGCAAGCTGCTGAGAATGAAAAACTTTATGATAAAGTTGCTGATTACTTAAAAGGTTACGCTAAAGAAAAGGGTTATAAAATGGTTTTAACTTACTCAAAAGGTAACAGCGCTATTTTATTTGCCGACGAGAGTTTAGATGTTACTTCAGAAGTAATTAAAGGCTTAAACGCAGAATACAGCAAAAAATAAGCGAATAGCCATTAAAATATAAATGCCTCGTATAAAATCGGGGCATTTTTTTTGTGCTGTTTTTTTATAAAAGATCAAATTAATATGAACAATCAACATCAGGAATATATGCGGATGGCAATCGAGTTATCTGTACAAAATGTAAGCGAAAGCATTGGTGGGCCTTTTGGAGCTGTAGTGGTAAAAGATGGGAGGTTGATTGCTAAATCGGCAAATAAGGTAACCTCTACCAACGATCCAACTGCGCATGCAGAGGTTTCGGCAATCAGGCTTGCCTGTACCGAATTAAATAGTTTCGATTTAAGTGGCTGTGTAATTTATACCAGTTGTGAACCTTGTCCTATGTGTTTAGGCGCAATTTATTGGGCAAGAATTGACAAGATTTATTATGCAAATACCAAGGCTGATGCCGAGCACATTGGTTTTAGTGATAAATTTATCTATGAAGAGCTAGACAAGCCGATGGAAAACAGAAGCCTGCCGGTTATCCAGCTGATGCGTGATGAAGCCCTGTCGGCTTTTAGGCTATGGGAAACCTCACCAATGAGGATAGAATACTAAAATAGAAAAGGTGCCGGTAATCAGCACCTTTTTTATTTGGAAATCATTGTTTATTTGCTCGATTCTTTTCCTGCCAGCAAGCCGATCATCGAATCTATTTCTTTCACCACACCATCGTCAGAGCCAGAAAAACCTACAGCTTTAAACCTGATATTACCATCTCCGTCAATCACAAATTTGGTTGGGATTCCATCAACTTTATAGGCGCTTACCACATCAAATTTGGAAGGGTCTTTTACGTTTTTGGTATCGTACAACACATTAAAATTGTATTTTTTTGCAGTAATAAAATCAGTTACCAATTTTTCTCTATTCTCTTCTGTTTGCCAGGTATTTACAAACAGGAATACCACATTTGGATTAGTGGCGTATTTGTTTAAGGCTTTTTGCATGCCTGGGAAAGAAGACACGCAAGGTCCGCACCATGTTGCCCAATAATCTAAAATTACAATCTTTCCTTTCAAACTGGCTAGGCTTACGGTTTCGCCTTTAAGGTTAGTTAATGAAAACGCAGGGGCTGGAATATTAATCATTTTTTTTGTCCATTCTGCCCGCTCTTTTTCCAATGCTGCTTTTTCTAAATTGGCCAGATAAGTTTCATAAGTTCCATCTTTCTTTAGTTTAGTATAAAGCATTTTAAATTCGTTCTTTAGCGAATCATTGCCTTTACCCTCTTTAATCAATTTTTCGGCCTCAGTATAAGCTTTATCATCCTGGCCATCTTTAATTAAATAAGTTACATAACGGGACGATACATCGGGCGGAACTGTTGCATATAAAGGAATGGCTTTCTCTTGCATAGCCAAAGCCTCTTTAAATTTTCCCTGATGATATAGCAACAGTCCATAAGTGTCAGCATACATACCATAAGCGCCGTCTAAATATTTGAGGTATTCTTCTTTAGTGTTGTAATATTTTGGCATTTCATCATTTCTTGATGCTTCAATCAGTTCGAGCGATTGTTTTGAAAGCTGAGCAGCAAGTTCGATATTCTCTTTTTTCTCAGCAGACGGCCAGGCAAAACTATTGTTATACAAACTTGCCCTGGTCATTTTATCGGTGACCTTCTTAGCGTAATCCTGAAATTTCCCCAGATCCTTAGCTTTTATAGCGCTGTTAGCCAACATACTATAAATTGAGTTCAATCTACCTGCATCTACTGTTTTACCTGGATCAAGTTTAAAGGCGGCAATCATTTCTTCGGCCTTTTGTATTTGTGTAGCAAAATCTTTTGTACCATAAAGTGAATTCATACCATCATTCCAGGCGTAATTTCCTTTAGGGTATTTTTTAATGATGATGGCTTTAACAGAATCTGCCTGAGTTTTTTTCTTTAATAGTGAGTAAAGGCTTAAAGCTGTACCTAAATCTTCTTCTTTTGGTTCTTTTAGTTTCGTTAATGCAGAAATATTCTCGTTGATTAGTTTTGTTCCTTTGTCTTTATCTGCTTTGTACTCGAGCGACAGATATTGATTTAGATTTTTCTTTTTCAACTCGGGTTTTAAAGCAAAAGCTTGTTTATACAGTGAAACGGCCTTTTCTGGATCGATAGTAAGCCCCAAATAGTAATTTCCTGCTAATCCGTACAAAAAAGCTTCGTTAAGATAAGCTTCAGCTGGCACTTTCCCTGCTTTAGTGAATTCTAAAACATAACCGGCAGGCGCTTCATCTTTTTTATCACCTACCGAAAAAGCAAGTCCAACCACTGTAACACTATCCGGAGTAGAGATTTCTCCTTTATAAACCGCTCCATCTTTAGTGAGTTCAATTTTAGTGCTTTTGGGGTTCGATTTTGAAAAAAAAGTATAACCGGTACACTTCACATCTGCCAGATTTTCGAGATTGGTTCCCTTCGGGTCGTATGTAAATTTAACTGTACTTCCTGCTGCAGGTTTGTTAGCAGAAAATTTCACTCCTTGTGCATTTGCTACTCCAGCAGCAAACGTGAGCAAGCATAATAATTTTAAGGTTTTCATAATGAAAGGATTAAGTTTTTATCAGGTAACTAAATATATAGTTTATTCTTTATTCTTCAAAGTTATTTTATGTTAAATTTTAAGGAATAATTATTGTAGTAATTAAGCATGACCTACGAACAAAAAATAAGTGGCGAACTAAATTTCTGGAAGTTTAAAACCTTGCAAAAACCTTCGCTGTTGAATAAGGTAACTAATAGGGTGCAGAAAAAAATAAACAGTTATATTCCTGATAAGGTTCATAATGCTATAACTTCTGCTATAAAACAGATGGTTAAGGCGGTGCTTTTTGGATCGACATTTACCACATCGAAACCCATTATAGATTTAACATTGATGCACCGAGAAGCATTGATTAAACAAAAGATAGAAAATTATAAAAAAACGGGTGCTGCCGAAGGCGGAATTACAGGTGCAGGAGGTTTTTTAATGAGCCTGGCCGATTTTCCGCTATTGCTGGGCATAAAGATGAAGATGCTTTTTGATATTGCCGCAGTTTACGGATACGATGTTAAAGATTACCGCGAACGTTTATATATTTTGCACATCTTCCAGCTGGCCTTTTCAAGTAAAGAAGAAAGCCAGAATATATTTATGAAAATGCAGGATTGGGATGATAAAGCCCATCAATTGCCTACCAATATTGATGAATTTGACTGGCTTACCTTCCAACAGCAATACCGCGATTATATTGATTTAGCCAAACTTGCGCAGATGCTTCCATTTGTGGGTGCAGCAGTTGGTGCAGTTGCCAATTATAAACTGATCGAAAAACTGGGCAAAACAGCTATGATGAGCTACCGGATGCGGTATTTCAATTTGCAGTATGCAGTGATCAGTACACAAACTGAAAACCGCAAACTAGAAACTGGAAACTAACTAATCCTCCTCTTCGAACATTCCTCCAATCAGGTCATCTGTCTCCCGTCGGTCCTTTTTAGTCGGGCGGCCGGTACCCCTATCGCGTTTTAGATTTGGCGCATGAAACATCGATTTAAAAGCATGCGTTTCTTCAACAGGCGTTAAATCTTTGTATTTTGTTAAGGCTGTTGGCGAATCTGTTCTGTTGTACGACAGCTCTACTACCTCAATAATTTTCTTTTCGATACCTTTCGATACCTGATAAACTTCACCCACTTTCACAATGGCCGAAGGCTTAATATTCTGCCCTTTTAGTTTTACTCTCCCCGCTTTACAGGCATCGGTAGCCAGGCTCCGTGTTTTAAACAACCTGATCGCCCACAAATATTTATCTATCCTAAGTTTTTCTGTCTCTGTCATAAAATTCAAAAATACATAATTAGGTTAATTCCTATGTTGGTTAATTGTAGAAACTGGTTAATCGGTAACTGTTATATCATGCGCCCACTTATAGTTAACCAGTTTAAACGATTTAAACAATTAACCTATCTACAAAACAATTTAAACAATTAACCATTTAATAAGCAAAAATTGATTTATTTTGCGTAAAATTTAAAAACATCATGTATTCAGATTTAAAGAAATTAATTGAAGCCGCTTGGGAGGATAGAACCCTTTTAAAATATAGCAACTATTGCGAAGCCATTGAAGCCGTTATTATGGGCCTTGATAAGGGCGAAATCCGTGTTGCTGAGCCAGTTTTAAACTCTTGGGGCATTAATGAATGGGTAAAGAAAGCAGTAATTTTATATTTCCCGATTCGCGAGATGAAAGAAATTAAAAGTGGTCCTTTCGTTTACCACGATAAAATGGATTTAAAAACCGATTATAAAGCAACTGGTGTACGTGTTGTGCCTATGGCAAGTGCGCGTTATGGTGCGTTTTTAGCAAAAGGTGTAATCATGATGCCATCGTACGTAAACATTGGCGCTTACGTTGATGAAGGTACTATGGTTGATACCTGGGCTACTGTTGGTTCTTGTGCACAAATTGGTAAACGCGTTCACTTAAGTGGTGGTGTGGGTATTGGTGGTGTTTTAGAGCCTGTACAAGCTGCTCCGGTTATTATCGAAGATGATGCATTTCTAGGCTCTAGAGCAATTGTGGTAGAAGGTGTTAAAGTAGAAAGAGAAGCTGTTTTAGGTGCTAATGTAGTATTAACTGCATCAACCAAAATTATTGACGTTACCGGTCCTACACCAGTAGAATATAAAGGAATTGTTCCTGCACGTTCGGTTGTTATACCAGGAAGCTATACTAAAAAATTCCCTGCAGGCGAATTCCAGGTACCTTGTGCTTTAATTATTGGTAAACGTAAAGAAAGTACAGATAAGAAAACTTCTCTTAACGATGCGTTAAGAGAAAATAATGTAGCAGTATAAATGGCTTAAGGTATAGGGCTTAAGGTGTAAGGTAACACCCAAAGCCTTAAACCTTTTACCTTAAACCTTACACCTCTATGAAAATTGGATACGATGGCAAGCGTGCTGCCAATAACTTAACAGGATTAGGTAATTACAGCCGGTCTTTAATTGAGCATTTGGCACATCAGTTTCCTCAGCACCAGTATTTGGTGTACACTCCAAAAGTAAAATCGGCTAAACAGATTGATGCTTTTCTCGCAAATGAAAACATCGAACTGAAGCTTCCAAAAAACGGGCCTTTTTTATGGCGAAGTTTAAATATCCTTAAAGATTTAAATCAAGATGGTTGCCAGATTTATCATGGGCTCAGTCATGAAATTCCATTAGCCATACAACATACACGGATTAAATCGATCGTTACCATTCATGATTTAATTTTTCTTCGTTTCCCTCAGTATTATAAATTTATCGACCGAAAATTATACGAGTGGAAAAGCAAATCTGCTTGTAAACGTGCCAATAAAATTATCGCCATCAGCGAAAAAACAAAAGAAGACATTATTGATTTATACGGAATCAGTTCTGAAAAAATCGAGGTAATTTACCAAAGCTGTGATGACAGTTTTAAAACGCCTTTTGCTGCAGCAACCTTAAGCCGCATTAAGGCAACTTATAAACTGCCTGAAAAATACATCCTAAACGTTGGTACGATTGAAGAGCGCAAAAACCTTAAATTGGCTGTACAGGCTCTAAAAGAGGTTAATGAGGAGTATAAACTGGTAGTAATAGGTAAACAAACGGCTTATTTTAAAACAGTAGAGAAAGAAATAGAAAAACTCGGCCTTAAAAACAGAATTTTATTCTTAAAAAATATCCCTTTTGCCGATCTGCCCGGTATTTATCAAATGGCAAATGTTTTTGTTTATCCTTCCTTTTACGAAGGTTTTGGTATTCCGATTATCGAGGCGCTATATTCGGCGGTTCCTATTGTTGCAGCAACTGGGTCGTGCCTGGAAGAAGCTGGCGGACCAGATAGCTTATACATTTCGCCTGATGATGCTAGCGGACTTGCAAAAGCCATTAATCAAATTCTAGAAAGACCTCAGCTCCAAAAAGAGATGAAGGAAAAAGGGCTGGAATTTGTTCAAAAATTCAACAGCCCTGTAGTTACTCAGCAATTAATGGATTGCTATTTAGATATTTTAACGTAACGGCTACAAATTATTTAGCAGCAGTAACAGTTGGTGGATATTGCGCCAATATTTCTTTTACGCCGGTGTATAAACGCTGTTCTCTTTTATTAAAACTATCTAAGTTAAAACCAGATCCCTGTCCGTGCCAGAATAAAATCTTTTTAGCAGGATCTAAGAAATCGATAATGATTGTACCTTCAATATATTGGTTTACGTAGGTTCCGCCACCGCCCCAGAAAGGATTTCCCCAGCCGCCACGCCAGCCCCATCCCCAGCCACCATAGTAACCTGGGCCATAAACATCAGTTTTTTCTCTGGCAACTACCACTAAATTCACCAATAAATCAGGTCGGTCTGATTTCGTAAATCCTTTAGCATTCATTTCAGATTCAACTGCAGCTATTAATCTGCGTTTATCCAGATTGTTAAGTTTAACCCTTGCTATGCCTTTATCGTAAAAATTGTAAGTTTTGTAACCGCTTAAATCAACATTTTTATCATAATCTGATGCGGTGCGGAGTGTTGTACATCCTGCTAATGCCAATACCACTGTAAAAAGCATTAATAATTTTTGTGCTGTTCTCATTTTGTGCGCTGTTGTATAAATAACCTGACTTAAATATAACGATTTTGGGAACCAAATGGCAAATCATTTAACATTTTTTACAATCAGATTGTTATCTGTAAAACGATTTCTATTTGATTATGTTTTGACGTTATATCACTCAGACTAAATATTTTACAATTGGATTAAATCGTTGAATTAGTTTATGGGCGGGTATTCTGATAAGATCTGTTTTACAGCCAGATTTATCCTTCCTTCCCTATTCTCATAATCATCGAAATTAAATCCTGCGCCTACCCCATGCCACATAATTGCTTTGGTTTCGGGATTTAAAAAATCAATGATAATGGTACCAGACTGGTATTGTTTGCTGGTGTTGAGCGGCCCAAACTGCGAATCTCTCCATTGGTAGGAAGATGAAGCTGAATCCCATTGATAACCGCCTCCGCTATAGCCCCAATCGGCCCTCGCTTTAGTACTGCTCAAAACCGCTACGTTAACTAAAAAATCTGCTTGCTCATTTTTAACAAAACCTTTTTTTGTCATAGCAGTTTCAACGGCATTTAACATCCTAGGCTTGTCGAGGTTGTTTAATTCTAAATGTTCAATGCCTTTTTCGTAGTAAGCAAAGGATTTTAACTTAGAAAAATCGATCTTTTTGTCGTAATCTGATGCAGTAAGTACAGCAATACAACTGGTAAATGCCATTACAATAGTAAACAGCATACCCCATTTAAGTGTGTGTTTCATTTTATGTTTTATTTAATAACCTATTACTAAAATACTAGTTTATTGGATTAAAACACATTGCTGCAGTAAATAAATGATAAGAACAGGTTACGATCGCAAAATTCTTTCATCGATATTTATGGGTGTTAGATAGAAATATCTGACACCACAGGAAATACATATTAAGATTATTTAACTTCCTCTTAATAAATTAACTTTGTAAAATGCTAAGAGACGAGATTAACAAAGCTTTTGAAGTATTAAAATCAGGTGGTGTTATTTTATATCCAACAGATACCATTTGGGGCTTGGGCTGCGATGCAAGCAATGCCGAGGCGGTAGATAAATTATTGAAGATAAAAAACCGTCCGGCCGAAAAGAGTTTAATCGTATTATTGGATGTGGATAGCAAACTGCAAAGTTATGTTGCCGAAATACCTGATGTGGCTTACGATTTAATTGAATATGCTGAAAATCCTTTGACAATTATTTTCTCTGGAGCAAAAAATTTAGCCCAAAATGTAATCAATGCCGACGGCAGTGTGGGTATCAGAATTGTTAAACACGATTTTTGCACACCATTAATCCAACGCTTTAGGAAACCCATAGTTTCTACCTCTGCAAATTTAAGCGGACAGCCTTCGCCAAAATTCTTTGACGATATAGCCCCTGAAATTATTGATGCTGTTGATTACGTGGTAGATTTTGAGCAGGAAAACCGAACCAACAGAAAGCCATCAACCATTATGAAACTTTCTCCCGGCGGACAATTTGAGTTTATTAGGAAGTAAGCCTCAACCCCTAAAGGGGCTTTGAATCGTTGATAGTCTTTACCGACCAAATGTTTTGCTTAATTTTGAACAAATGAATTACCCTTATATATGCAGTCTGATTTAAACGAAGGGAACTCCAAGTCCCCTTCAGGGGATTTAGGGGTTCACCTACAAAACCCAATATTTAAAACCTTATCCACAATTGCCGATAAGAACAATACCGAAGCATATGTAATCGGAGGCTTTGTTCGCGATTTATTTTTAGATCGCCCTTCAAAAGATATTGATGTTGTTGTGGTGGGCAGTGGAATAGAATATGCTGAAGCAGTAGGCAGAAAACTAAATACCAAAGTTGCTGTTTTTAAAAATTTTGGCACAGCAAATATCAAATATCAGGATTTAGAAGTTGAGTTTGTAGGCGCCAGAAAAGAATCTTACCGTTCTGACTCACGTAAACCAATTGTTGAAGATGGTACCTTAGAAGATGACCAGCTGCGCAGAGATTTTACCATCAATGCTTTAGCCATCAATCTAAATGCTGATCATTTTGGTGAATTGTTAGATCCGTTTGACGGGATTAAAGATTTAGAAAATAAACTCATCCGTACCCCACTCGACCCGGAAATTACTTTTTCCGACGATCCTTTGCGCATGATGAGGGCAATCCGCTTTGCTTCGCAGCTTAATTTTAACATCGATCCAGCTGCCCTAAATGCCATTAAAACGCAAAAACAGCGTATTACCATCGTATCAAAAGAGCGGATAACAGATGAGATGAATAAAATCATCCTCTCTAAAAAACCTTCTATCGGCTTTAAACATCTTTTTGATACAGGCTTATTGCAGCTCATTTTCCCTCAAATGGCACAGCTTTATGGGGTAGAGATTATAAAAGGAAAAGGGCATAAAGACAATTTTTACCATACACTTGAAGTGTTAGATAACATTTGTGCAGATACTGATGATTTATGGTTACGTTGGGCGGCTATTTTACACGATATTGCCAAACCAGCCACTAAACGTTTTGAAGAAGGCCACGGTTGGACATTCCACGGACATGAAGATAGAGGAGCCAGAATGGTTCCTAAAATATTTGCACAGCTAAAACTGCCCTTAAACGAAAAGATGAAGTACGTGCAAAAATTGGTGCAGCTTCATTTACGGCCGATTGTTCTGGCGCAGGAAACCGTTACAGATTCAGCGGTAAGGAGATTACTTTTTGATGCCGGCGAAGAAATTGAAAGTTTAATGCTGCTTTGCAATGCCGATGTAACCACTAAAAACGAATACAAAAAAACAAAATACCGAAACAACTTTGAGCTGGTTAAGCAAAAGCTTAAGGATGTAGAAGAACGCGATAAAATCAGAAACTGGCAACCCCCTATTTCAGGAAACGATATCATGGAAACTTTCGGTCTTGATGCAGGAAAAGAGGTTGGTATAATTAAAAATGCCATCCGTGAAGCCATATTAGAGGGGGAGATTACAAACGACTATCAAGAAGCATTTAATTTTATGCTAAATCAGGCAAAACAAATGGGATTAAATCCTGTTAATAAATAATTTAATTGCTAAAACGCTACAATTAGGCTGTCTTTTATAACACCTGATATTTGTGGTAATTATAAATTAACTTTATTTTTACGGTTCCAAAACACTATAATGGCTATTTATAAATTTAGAATTACTTTCGAAGATTTTGATGATGTTGTGAGAGAGATCGACATTAAATCAAACCAAACATTTGAAGACCTGCATAAGGCTATTCACAGATCTACGGGTTATAATGCCGAAAAATCTTCCTCTTTTTACGTAAGCACCGATAATTGGTTAAAAGGTGATGAAATTGCTTATTTACCAAGCGAACGTAAAAAAGACCGTGTAGTTTTAATGGAGAATTCTAAACTGAGTGGTTTTATTGAAGATCCGCATCAAAAGTTTTATTATATCTACAATTTTGATCGCCCTTATGATTTTCATGTGGAGCTTGTAAAAATAATTTTAGATGCCGATCCAAATATAGAATATCCATTTCTAGCTAAAAGCAGTGGTGAAGCACCCAAAATAATGGAGCAAAACAGTCCACAGGCTGTTGATCCAAGAGGTGCAGCAGCGGCGGCAAGCGAATTTGATTTCTTAAATGAAATGAACTTTGTACCAGAAGATACCGACGAATTGGAAGCTATGGGCGAAATGGGGATCAATGCCGAAGAGAGAGACGAAGATGAAGAAAGCGAAGAAGACGAATTCGGCGACGAATTTTCTGATAGTGATAACTTCGAAGATGATAGCCACAAAGACGACTATTAATTCACCATATCGTCATGCTCTCCTGAAACTTCGGGGATCAGCATTAACTGAACGAATTATTATCCATACAAAGTCAGGTGTATACATCTGACTTTTTCTTTTAAAATGTTATGCTTACTGCAGATCAAACTATTCAAAAACCGAAAACCTTAATTTCTATTGTTGGACCCACTGCAATAGGAAAGACAGCTTTGGCGATACAATTGGCACAACATTTTGGCACAGAAATTATTTCTGCCGATTCCCGCCAGTTTTTTAAGGAAATGGACATAGGAACGGCAAAACCTGATGCAGCCGAATTAGCAGCGGCAAAACATCACTTTATTGATTCTCATTCAGTTTCACAACTATTTAGTACAGGCGATTTTGAAATAGAAGGCCTAAATACCCTCGGTCAAATTTTCAAAAACCACGATCTGGCTATTATGGTTGGGGGTTCGGGTTTATATGTTAATGCCTTAATTAATGGTCTGGATGAGATGCCAGACATTGATTTAGCCATACGTGAAAGGCTGAATAAACAGTTTGAAGAAGAAGGATTACCCAGTATCCAAAAACAGCTGGCAACATTAGATCCTGAATATTTCGCTAAGGTAGATCAACAAAATCCGCAAAGAATGATCAGGGGTTTGGAGGTATTTTTATCAACAGGCCAAAAACTTTCGTCAATGCTTTCGGCTACAAAAAAGGAAAGACCATTTAACATTATTAAAATAGGCCTTAATACCGATCGTGCTGTCCTTTATGACAGGATTAACAGAAGAGTTGATAAAATGATTGCTGATGGTTTAGTAGAAGAGGTAAAATCGCTAATACCCTTTAAAAAATATAATGCTTTAAACACAGTAGGCTATAGTGAGCTTTTCGACTACCTAGACGGAAAATTATCTCTTGAGGACGCCGTTTCGGCAATTAAACAAAATACGCGTCGCTTTGCCAAACGCCAACTCACCTGGTTTAGAAGAGATGAGGGGATCAATTGGTTTGAACCTATTGAAAAAGAAAAGATAATCAATCTTATCCATGACAGGCTAAAATAAAAAAGGTCCTAACAGTGTTAGAACCTTTTAAATATAAAAATCTTTTTGAATTAATTCGGGAATTTAACGCCTCTATATTGCGTAATATCAATGTTTGGTACAGTAGAACCGTATTTCGCATTAATGGCATCTATAAATACATTGGCAATTACTGCATTTCCACGCGGCGTTAAGTGAATACCATCTAAAGAGAATGCGCCACCAGTAATAAACGAAGCGTTGATACCAACACCCTGAACATTAATCCCAGTTTTAACCTGATTAAAATACGCATAAGTATCTGCAATGGCTAAACCTTTGCTTGAGGCTAAAGATTTGATGGTACCGTTGTAGCTATTTACATAATCTTTCACTTTAATTACTTCATCTTTATCCAATACCCATCTATTTTCAATCGGATTTAATGGGTGCAAACCATAAGGAATGCCTGAACCATTTGGTTTTCCAAATATGCCTTCTGATTGGAATGGCAAACGGATTAAATCTTCAGCAGTTGCAGACCTTACCGCACCTGTTCCTGTTTGGATATAAATAGCTGCAGCTGCAGGATTAATTGCTTTAGCAGCATTTAATAAAGCTGCTACGGTAACTGTATTAAAATAAGGAACAGCAGTTACATCAGGAATTGTACCAACTATACCTTTTTGGCCCCCGGCAGTTAAGGCATTTAAAAAATTAGCATACAAAGAAGAAAAAGTAACCTTATCTGTTAAAGTGGTAGTTGGATCAGTAGATACAGTTACCGCTCCGTTTAAAGCATAACCCAATACATCATTATTACCAAGCCACAATGAAAAGAAAGTATGGTTTTTGGTTTGAACATATTGAAAATAACTTGTAGTACCCACTTGGGCATCAGTTAATAAACGTTCAAAAAATGGATTTGCGGCACTAAATGCTGGCGCAAAAGCCAAATCAACACGCATACCGGGAATACCTAAATTTTGGATTTCGCCACTGTATTTGTCTAAATGCTTCGCTGCATCTCTTATAGCCAGTTTATCAACTACAGGAGTTAAAGTTGGCGTACCATTAACCAGTGCTGTTAAAGAAATGTAACCTGAGCCATTTAAATGTTCTTCACTAAAAAACGGAGAGGTAAATGCTCCACCACCTACCGTAGCCATTTTGGCGGCAATTAAGTTTGGATAAGCAACTTTTTGTCCTTCCAAATATAAGCCACCATCGGCATATCCAGAAGTTAAGGAGTTACCTACTGCAATGTATTTACTAAAATTAGCTTGTCCGGCTGTTGTACCTGCAGGTGTTTCTATTTCGGGTTTACAAGCTGCTGCAAAAAGGATGATAGCAGCAACGAAACTATTTAATATATATTTTTTCATTTAAATTTCTCCTACCATTTATAAGTTAACGAAATACCTGGTGCATAAACTAAAGTTTTAAAGGTGCCATCCAGGCCCGTTTCAATATTCTTTTGTTTACGCGATTTAACATCTTCAAAAAAGAATGATGCATTAACTTCAAAATGGTGGGTTGGAGTATAACCTAAACCTGCACTTAAAATGTATCGGTCAGCATCAGGAGCTTCAGGAGTTACATATCCATCCTGTACTGGAGAAAAGGCATAACCAACACCTGCCCTTAATGCTAATTTCTCTGATGCCTGGTGGTTAATACCTAATTTAAACGAAGAACCATCACGATAATTGCGCGCTGATTTTGTATCAACGAGCGCAGGTGTATTGGTAGCATAATCAAAAGACAAATCCTGATAAATATGCCATTGTACCCAACTTGCATCAAAAGCTAAAACTGTACTTTTTGACAATGGAATACCCACACCTAAACTTGTGGTTGCTGGTAAAGGTAATTCGGCGTTAAAAGTATTTCCCGCTGGAAAAGATCCTTCTAATGACTTTGGAACCTCAAATTCTGCTGAACCACCATCAAGTTTCGTAATTACCTTTGATTTATGTACAAGCGCAAAAGAGATATTGCTTAATGTTTTGATATATAAACCCGCATTCCATCCATAGCCTGTTCCGGTACCATCTAAAGTTGCTTTTCCCGAACGACCGTCAGGAAAATTTACCGGGATGGCTCTTTGAAGATTCACATCGCCATGGTTATAAACAAAACCAGCTCCAATGCCGATACGATCGGTGATTTTAATACTTAAAGTAGGTTGAAAATAGATGGCTTTTAAATTTAATGAGGTTAACGCATACTTACCAGACCAATTATCGCCCCAATCTACTAAACCGCCGAAAGGTGTATATACACCTAAGCCTAACTTCCACTTATTTGATTTCGGCCCCCACACCGCATAAAACTCGAAGGGAGGGGCAATTTTGTTCTTCACATCCTCGGTAACATTCGAACCCGTTTGTTTAAAAGCTGATTTGAATAATAATGGGTTTACACCTGCTGAAACTGAGTTTTTCTCTAAGAAAGTTACTGCACCGGGATTATAAAATACGGAAGCCTCATCTAAAGCCAATGCAGAACCTGCACCTGCCATACCAATTTGTTTCTGTCCTTGTAAATTAACCTGGAAACCCTGCCCCAAAACCCAAAGTGGGGCAGAAAGTAATACGCTCAATAAAATTTTTTTCATCTATAAATGGTTATACACAAATATATACTATGCTAACATAGTAAACAAACATTTGTTTGTAAGATTTTGAATAGTCTTACGCCTGAGCGGTTGGCCCGCCGAAGCCCATAGGAAAAGGTGGTTCTTCTTGAGTTTTAATACGTCCGTTTACAGCTTCGAATTTCTGAATATTATCTTCCAACGCTGATAATAAACGCTTTGCGTGTTCTGGGGTTAAGATAATCCTTGATTTAACTTTTGCCTTCGGAATTCCCGGCATTACACGGATAAAATCTAATACGAATTCGGTATTAGAATGGGTAATAATGGCTAAGTTAGAAAAAATCCCTTCTGCAATTTCTTCTGATAGCTCTATGTTTAATTGATTCTCGTTTTGTTGTTCTTCCATATAACAAAACTAAGTGTTTTTATATATAAAATATTAGTTAATTAAATATTTTGGTCTGGTCCGGGATCTATGGTTAAGTAAATGAAAAAGATTATCCTTCGATTAGGCTACCATTGAAGATTCCTATAGAAAGCTCGTCATTCATAACTCAATTCGCAATACACCAGGCAGATTATCAATCCTACAAAAAAGCAATTGGTTTAATTTATTATTTGTTTAGCAGTGGTTTTACACGTTTCAAAATTTCATCTGCGGTAACGGTTGATAAAGATTTTAAGTTGAAATTCTCTAACGCTTTATTCAATTCCGAGAGTGCTGCTGTATTTTTATTTTTGGTGTAAAGTGCCTGCAGCTGTTTAATTTTCTCGAAATCCTGTCCACCTTCAATCAATTTTTCAAACCTGACCGATGTTAATGGCCCAGGATAAACCTGATAGGTATCGCCAGCAGGCCAAGCTGTAAAACGCGTATCGGTTAAAGGATTTTTGGTCCAGCTGTTATAGGCCCAACGCAAATAACCATCCATATTTTTATTGGCAGTATACCAACCCATCCATACCTGCTCTGCGGGCGAAGAGAAACTGAATGCATTTGGGTAAGGTTCGGTACAGCAAGTATACCAGGTGCTGGTTTTACCCTGCTCGTTACGTTTTTGCAACACATCAGCCGGAAATTCCCATTTTGAAGCAATGCAATAATTATCGATATCTTTTTCAATTTCCTGATGGTATTCACCTGCTAAAGCGAGTTTCCATTTCGGATCAACACTTTTTAATAGTTTGATTACGGCCTGCATAGCTTTCATTGGGCGCTCATCCATAGCGATATATGTCTTCTCGAACCAGTTCCTAGCTTTTAAATGTTTGGTAAAATCAGTAAGCATGTTCTTCCAAAAAGCATTGTAACCAGAACTACCAATGGCTTCTGTAAAAACAGCTTCTTTCTGTGTACTTTCATCCCAATAGGTAAAAGCAATTTTCCACGGCACCATGCTGTAGCAATTAATGCGCTGATTTATGCCAGTGGTCATTACAAAAGCAATGTATTTATCAAATAGGCTATAATCGTAAAGCCAACTGCCATCTTTTTTCTTCGTCCATTTGATTAAACTTGGATAGTCATCAAAGGTTTGATGCCCCCAGGGTTCGTTTACAATACTTGCCGTAATGGTTTTCTGTCCGGCATTGGCCAACATGGTATAATATGGTTTCATTAAAACAAAATGTTCGCTGCTCCATAATTTTACGTTATGCGCTCGGGCAATAGCAGCAGGATGCTGCCATAAATCCAAGTCGTATTTCCACTCACTTGGAGGTGGTAAAGTTTTATCGAGTACATGGATTTTAATTGGCAAATTGTATTCTTTTTTGCCTTTTATTTTGACTGTTCCTGAGTAATTTCCAGCTTTTACATTAAGAGGAACTTTTATACTTAGCCAGACCGGCTGTGTATTGTTAGCGTTAATGCCGAACGTATTGATTTTAGTATCGATCAGGTCTGCTACATACGATGAATCAAAATCTGCAGCCTTACGGTAGCCACAGCCATCTCTAAACTCGTCGGTAATTACATATTTAATTATACCTGAAGTAATGTTTTCTTTTTTTATGCTATTACCTTGTTGATCTTTCAGATCAGAAACCTGTATACTGATGTTGGTATGATTAGCCTTTGTCCAAAGTAACAGCTGGGTATGTACTTTTTCTCCTTTCCAGGCAGCAGTAGTCCATGTATTTTGAATTGAAACGGCTGGAGGTACCTCTTTTGCAAACCTGAGGTTACTATTCGCAAAACTAATATTTAATCCTTCAGAGGCATTATTCCACTCCTTATTTAGAGTTTCGCTATCTGACAATTTTGCTTTTTGTAAGGCCAGACTAACATCCTGAGCTGCGCTTGTTAAACCCAAACTCATTAATAGTATCAATAATAAAAACTTCATAAACCTAAGTTAATCAAACCTATTAGAATAAGATTAACTGACTAAGAAGGTGCCTCTACGCAAACGTTTGAGAGACTGTAACAAAATAGATAGATTATTTCATTAACAAAAAAGCCCCCGATTTTACATCGGGGGCTTGAAATTATTGTTAGATTAAAATCTAAGCTTCTACTTCTTCTTGTTTCGAAGCTAATAATTTATCGTATTCTTCTTGCGAACCAACGATGATTCTTTCGTAACCACGTACACCAGTACCTGAAGGGATTAAGTGACCAACGATCACGTTTTCTTTCAAGCCTAACATATTATCGCGTTTACCTGCAATAGCTGCCTCATTTAGTACTTTCGTAGTTTCCTGGAACGAAGCCGCAGAAATGAACGATTTAGTACCTAATGATGCACGTGTAATACCTTGTAAGATAGAACTTGCAGTTGCTGGTCTTGCATCTCTAACCGTGATCTGTTTTAAATCTTTACGTTTCAATTGAGAATTTTCGTCTCTCAATCTACGTAATGAAACGATCTGACCTGGTTTGAAATCTGTAGAATCACCTGCGTCTTCAACTACTTTCTTATCGTACATTGCATCATTCTCGTCAGCAAAATCCCAACGGTCAACAGCATTGTTTTCTAAGAAAATAGTATCACCTGGATCTTCAATGTGAACTTTCTGCATCATCTGGTGAACAATTACCTCGAAGTGCTTATCGTTAATTTTCACACCTTGTAAACGGTAAACCTCTTGAATACCATTTACCAGGTATTCCTGAACCGCTGCAGGGCCTTTAATTGATAAGATATCGGCAGGAGAAATTGAACCATCTGATAAAGGCATACCTGCTTTTACAAAGTCGTTATCCTGAACAAGGATGTGTTTCGACAATGGAACCAGGTATTTTTTAACTTCACCATCTTTCGATTCGATTGTGATTTCGCGGTTACCACGTTTAACGCCACCTAAAGTTACCACACCATCAATCTCAGTTACTACAGCTGGGTTAGATGGGTTACGCGCTTCAAATAATTCCGTTACACGAGGTAAACCACCTGTAATATCTCGGGTTTTACCAGTTGCACGAGGAATCTTAGCGATAATCTGACCAGTTTGGATTGTTTCACCTTCATCAACTGAAACGTGGGCACCTACCGGAATGTTATAACCTTTAATGAATTCACCTTTCTTATCAACGATCTGAACTGAAGGGTTTTTAGTTTTATCACGTGTATCGATAATTACTTTTTCACGGTGACCAGTTTGCTCATCTGATTCTTCACGGAAGGTTACACCTTCAATAATGGCATCAAATTGTGCTTTACCGGCAAATTCTGATAGAATAACCGCGTTGTACGGATCCCACGAACAGATTTTATCACCTTTAGAAAGTTTATCACCTTCTTTTACGAACAAAAATGCACCGTAAGGAATGTTGTTGGTTACAATGATACGTCCGGTTCCTGGCTCAACAATTTTGAACTCACCTGAACGACCTAATACCACCTGAACTGTTCCTTCTTCTGTTTGTGTATCAACAGTACGGATATTTTCGAATTCGATAACACCATCAAACTTAGCTACGATGTTAGATTCTGCAGCAATGTTTGATGCAGTACCACCCACGTGGAAAGTACGAAGTGTTAACTGTGTACCCGGCTCACCGATTGACTGTGCTGCAATTACACCAACTGCCTCACCTCTTTGAACGCGTTTACCAGATGCTAAGTTACGGCCATAACATAATGCACAAACACCACGTTTAGATTCGCAAGTTAGTACTGAACGGATCTCGATACCTTCTAGTGGAGATTCTTCGATCAATTTAGCTACATCTTCGTTAATATCTTCTCCGGCACCTACCAATAAAGTGTTATCCAATGGATTGTACACATCATGTAGTGAAGTACGGCCTAAAATCCTGTCGTATAATGGTTCAACGATATCTTCCTGATCTTTTAAAGCGGTTGTATACATACCTCTTAAAGTACCACAATCGTTATCGTTAACAATCATATCCTGCGCCACATCATGTAAACGACGGGTTAAGTAACCTGCATCCGCCGTTTTTAACGCCGTATCTGCCAAACCTTTACGTGCACCGTGAGTAGAGATAAAGTACTCTAATACCGATAAACCTTCTTTAAAGTTTGATAAGATCGGGTTTTCGATGATATCGCCACCTGAACCTGATTTTTGAGGTTTCGCCATCAAACCACGCATTCCGCAAAGCTGACGAATCTGCTCTTTAGATCCACGTGCACCTGAATCAAGCATCATGTAAACCGAGTTAAAACCTTGGTTATCTGATGATAACTGAGTCATAACGAATGTAGTTAACCTGTTGTTGATACGGGTCCAGATATCGATAATCTGGTTGTAACGCTCGTTGTTGGTAATGAAACCCATGTTATAGTTGTTTCTTACCTCTTCAACCTCAGCTGCTGCCTGTTCTAATAAAGTATGTTTTTCTACCGGAATGTTTACGTCTTGTAAGTTGAACGATAAACCTCCCTGGAATGCCATACGGAATCCTAATTCTTTGATATCATCTAAGAATTGAGAAGCACGGGCCATACCAGTCATTTTCACTACTTCACCAATAATATCTCTTAAAGATTTTTTGGTTAATAATTCATTGATATAACCAACTTCTTCAGGAACCATTTGGTTGAACAATACTCTACCAACAGTGGTTTCAGTTAATTTATTAACGATAGAACCATCGGCTTGTTTAACATTTACCCTTACTTTGATAAATGCGTGCAAGTCTAATTCTTTCTCGTTATAAGCAATAATAACTTCTTCCGGAGAATAGAAATTCGAATCCTGTCCTTTTACAACTCTGGTTTCATCTGTTCTACGGCCTTTAGTAATATAATAAAGACCCAAAACCATATCCTGTGATGGTACTGTAATTGGTGTACCGTTTGCAGGGTTTAAGATATTGTGTGCGGCCAACATTAATACCTGGGCTTCCAAAATTGCTGCGTTACCTAAAGGTAAGTGGACAGCCATCTGGTCACCATCAAAATCGGCGTTGAATGCAGTACAAACTAATGGGTGTAACTGGATTGCTTTTCCTTCAATTAATTTTGGCTGGAAAGCCTGAATACCTAGTCTGTGTAGCGTTGGTGCACGGTTTAATAATACCGGGTGACCTTTTAATACATTTTCTAAGATATCCCAAACTAATGGATCTTTTCTATCAACGATTTTCTTAGCAGATTTAACTGTTTTTACTACACCACGCTCAATCATCTTACGAATAATGAACGGTTTGTAAAGCTCAGCAGCCATATCTTTAGGAATACCGCACTCGTGTAATTTAAGGCTAGGCCCTACAACAATTACTGAACGAGCTGAATAATCCACACGTTTACCTAATAAATTCTGACGGAAACGACCTTGTTTACCTTTCAAGATGTCTGAAAGTGATTTCAAAGCACGGTTACCTTCAGTTTTAACCGCATTAACTTTACGTGAGTTATCGAATAACGAATCTACAGCTTCCTGCAACATACGTTTCTCGTTACGTAAAATTACCTCTGGTGCTTTAATCTCGATCAAACGTTTTAAACGGTTGTTACGGATAATTACACGACGGTATAAATCATTTAAATCGGAAGTAGCGAAACGGCCACCTTCTAATGGTACTAACGGACGTAATTCTGGTGGAATAACCGGAACGATTTTAACAATCATCCACTCAGGGCGATTCTCAATACGTGTATTAGCTCCACGGAAAGCTTCAACAACCTGAAGACGTTTTAAAGCCTCATTTTTACGTTGCTGAGAAGTTTCGTTAGCTGCCTGGTGACGTAAATCATAAGATAAAGTATCTAAATCAATACGTTTTAATAAATCTTCTAATGCTTCAGCACCCATTTTGGCGATGAATTTATTAGGATCTTTATCATCCAGATATTGGTTTTCTTTAGGTAATTTATCTAAGATATCTAAATATTCTTCTTCCGTTAAGAAGTCCATATAGTTGATACCTTCTTCAGCCATTAAGCCTGATTGAATAACTACGTAACGCTCGTAATAGATAATTAAATCTAATTTTTTAGTAGGTAAACCTAATAAATAACCGATTTTGTTTGGTAAAGAGCGGAAGTACCAGATGTGTGCAACAGGAACCACTAAAGCAATGTGTCCCATACGCTCACGACGTACTTTTTTCTCCGTTACTTCAACACCACAACGATCGCAAACAATACCTTTATAACGGATACGTTTGTATTTACCGCAATGACATTCGTAATCTTTTACCGGACCAAAAATACGCTCACAGAACAAACCATCACGCTCAGGTTTGTAAGTACGGTAGTTAATGGTTTCTGGTTTCAACACCTCACCGCTTGAACGTTCCAAAATAATTTCTGGAGACGATAAGCTAATCGTGATTGATGTGAAATTGCTTTTTAATTTATTATCCTTTTTGTAAGACATATCTTTTTGTTTTTAGTAGCAAGTACTTAGTATCGAGTATCAAAACGGATAATCCAATCTTGATACTCGATACATTAATACTCAATACTTAGTCTAACGTAATATCTAAACCTAATCCGCGTAACTCATGTACCAATACGTTGAACGATTCTGGTACACCTGGCGTTGGTAGGTTTTCACCTTTAACAATGGCTTCGTAAGTTTTGGCTCTTCCGATTACATCATCCGATTTAACGGTTAAGATCTCCTGAAGAATATTAGCTGCACCGAATGCCTCTAATGCCCAAACCTCCATCTCACCAAAACGCTGACCACCGAACTGAGCTTTACCACCCAATGGTTGTTGTGTAATTAATGAGTATGGTCCGATTGAACGGGCGTGCATCTTATCATCAACCATGTGACCTAATTTCAACATGTAGATAATACCTACAGTTGTAGTCTGATCGAAACGCTCACCTGTTAAACCATTGTATAAGTAGGTTTTTCCTGAAGCAGGAACTCCTGCTTTAGCGATCCATTCTTCCACCTCATCATGCGTAGCACCATCAAAAATCGGAGTTGCAAATTTAACACCCAATTCTTTACCGGCCCATGCCAATACGGTTTCGTAGATCTGACCAAGGTTCATACGTGAAGGTACACCCAGTGGGTTCAACACGATATCAACCGGACTACCATCAGCTAAGAAAGGCATATCTTCATCACGTACAATACGTGCAACAATACCTTTGTTACCGTGGCGACCTGCCATTTTATCACCTACTTTTAATTTACGTTTTTTAGCTACATAAACTTTTGCCATCTGTACGATTCCTGAAGGAAGCTCATCACCTACACTGATCGCGAATTTATCGCGTTTGTAAGCACCAAGTTCTTCGTTAACACGGATACCGTAGTTGTGAAGCAACATTTTAATCATCTCGTTTTTATCATCATCAGTAGTCCATTTGTTAGGGCTAATGTGATTATAATCAAGCTCAGCTAAAATTTTCTGAGTAAATTTAGCGCCTTTAGCAACTAATAATTCTTTGTAAATGTTAAATACACCCTGAGATGTTTTGCCGTTTACGATAGTGAATAATTTGTCAACTAATTCTGCTTTTAATTTCTCAGTGATATTGTTATATCCTTTGTCTAATTTCTCAATTGCCGATTTTTCCTCAGCTTTTGTAGTTTTCTTAGCACGGCTGAATAATTTAGTATCAATTACTACACCTTGGATCGAAGGAGGAGTTTTTAAAGACGCATCTTTAACATCACCTGCTTTATCACCGAAAATTGCACGTAGTAATTTCTCTTCCGGTGAAGGATCGGATTCTCCTTTTGGAGTAATCTTACCAATTAAAATATCACCTTCTTTTACATCAGCACCAATACGGATAATACCGTTTTCATCAAGGTCTTTAGTAGCCTCTTCAGAAACGTTCGGGATATCTGGTGTTAATTCCTCTTCTCCACGTTTAGTATCACGTACTTCTAATTCAAACTCTTCAATATGCAATGAAGTGAAAACGTCATCACGAACAATACGCTCGTTGATTACAATCGCATCCTCAAAGTTGAAACCTTGCCAAGGCATGAATGCCACTTTCAAGTTTCTACCTAATGCTAATTCACCATTTTCAGTTGCATAACCTTCGCAAAGTACTTGTCCTTTAGTCACTTTCTGACCTTTCTTAACGATTGGTTTTAAGTTGATACAAGTATTCTGGTTGGTTTTTTTGAATTTAATTAAACGGTAAGTTTTGCTATCACCTTCAAATGAAACTAAACGATCATCTTCGTTACGCTCATATTTAATTGTGATTTCGTTAGCATCAACATACTCTACAACACCGTCACCTTCTGCGTTGATCAAAGTTCTTGAGTCACGTGCAACGCGACCTTCTAAACCTGTACCTACAATTGGCGCTTCAGGACGTAACAATGGTACGGCCTGACGTTGCATGTTCGATCCCATCAAAGCCCTGTTCGCATCATCATGTTCTAAGAACGGAATTAACGAAGCAGCGATTGAAGTAATCTGGTTAGGCGCAACGTCCATTAAGTCTAATTTCTCAGGCTCAATAATCGGGAAGTCACCCTCATAACGCGCTTTAACACGTGGTGTGGTAAAGTTACCTTTATCATCATACTCTGCATTGGCCTGAGCAATGGTTTTACCATCTTCATCTTCAGCAGATAAATAAATAACGTCTGAATCTACAACTACTTTACCATCTTCAACACGTTTGTATGGTGTTTCAATGAAACCTAAATTGTTGATTTTTGCATGCACACAAAGTGATGAAATCAAACCAATGTTTGGTCCCTCTGGAGTTTCAATAGTACATAAACGACCATAGTGAGTATAGTGAACGTCACGTACCTCGAAACCGGCACGCTCACGTGATAAACCACCTGGACCTAAAGCCGATAAACGGCGTTTGTGCGTGATCTCTGCCAATGGATTTGTTTGATCCATGAACTGAGATAACTGGTTAGTACCAAAGAAAGAGTTGATAACCGATGATAACGTACGGGCGTTAATCAAATCAGTTGGTGTAAACACCTCGTTATCGCGAATGTTCATACGCTCACGGATTGTTCTGGCCATACGGGCTAAACCAACACCAAATTGTGCGTACAATTGCTCACCTACCGTACGTACACGACGGTTAGATAAGTGATCGATATCATCTACCTCTTCTTTTGAGTTGATCAATTTGATCAGGTATTTTACAATTGCAATAATATCTGCTTTTGTTAATACTTTAACCTCATCAGGGGTATTCATTTTTAATTTACGGTTGATGCGGTAACGACCAACATCTCCTAAATCGTAACGTTTATCCGAAAAGAATAAACGATCAATGATACCACGAGCTGTTTCCTCATCAGGTGGTTCTGCGTTACGCAAAGCACGATAGATGTTTTCTACAGCTTCTTTTTCTGAGTTTGATGTATCTTTCTGTAATGTATTATATATAATGGTATAATCAGCCTGACTTGCGCCATCTTCTTTAGATAAGATGATGCTTTTTACGCCAGCTTCGATAACCATATCAATGTGTTCGTCTTCTAAAACGGTTTCTCTTTCAAGAATCACTTCATTACGGTCGATAGAAACTACCTCACCTGTATCTTCATCTACAAAATCTTCAACCCATTTTTTTAATACCCTTGCAGCCAGTTTACGACCGATGTATTTCTTCAAACCAGATTTACTAACTTTTACTTCGTCAGCAAGATCAAAAAGTTCTAAGATATCTTTATCAGAATCGTAACCGATAGCACGTAATAAAGTGGTAACCGGGAATTTTTTCTTACGATCGATATAAGCATACATCACGTTATTAACGTCTGTAGCAAACTCGATCCATGAACCTTTGAAAGGAATTACACGTGCAGAATACAATTTGGTTCCATTTGTGTGACGGCTTTGACCGAAGAACACTCCTGGAGAACGGTGTAATTGCGAAACGATAACACGTTCTGCACCGTTGATAACAAACGTACCTTTTGGTGTCATATACGGGATTGTACCTAAGTACACATCCTGAATAATGGTTTCAAAATCTTCATGTTCTACATCATTACAAGAAAGCTTCAGCTTTGCTTTTAATGGAACATTGTAGGTTAATCCACGCTCAATACACTCATGTATATCGTAACGTGGCGGATCAACAAAATAATCAAGAAACTCCAATACGAAGATATTTCTTGAATCTGTTATTGGAAAGTTTTCAGCAAACACTTTAAACAAACCTTCGCTAGAGCGGTCGTCTGATGTGGTATCTATCTGGAAAAATTCTCTGAATGATTGCAATTGCACATCCAGAAAATCCGGATAGTCTATAATGTGCTTACTAGTTGCAAAATTTACTCTTTGTTCGACTGTCTTTGCCAATGGACTAAAAGATTTTAGTTTAAGAATAAACTATTTGTTTGGTTTCAGTTTCAAGCATTCTCATTAACCAAACAAAATGAGATGTTTATAAACAGGTAAAGACACCAACATTTTCAGTCGGTGTCTAATACATTTTTAGCTTAGCTAAGTTAAGTGATTACTTAATCTCAACTACTGCTCCAGCTTCTTCTAATTGTTTTTTAAGAGCTTCTGCTTCGTCTTTAGTAACACCAGCTTTTAATTCTTTTGGTGCTCCGTCTACTAAGTCTTTTGCTTCTTTCAAACCAAGGCCAGTTAAGTCTTTAACAAGTTTTACAACTGCTAATTTAGCGCCACCAGCTTCTTTTAAGATAACATCAAATGATGTTTTTTCTGCAGCAGCAGCAGGTGCATCACCACCAGCAGCAGGACCAGCAACTACAGCAGCAGCTGCAGGCTCGATACCATACTCGTCTTTTAAGATTTGAGCTAATTCGTTAACTTCTTTAACTGTTAAGTTTACTAATTGCTCAGCAAACGATTTTAAATCTGCCATTTTATTAAGATTTTAAAAATTTACGTAAAAATAATTTTGTTTAATTGCGAACTTAAGGTGTTCGTTAACCTTCTCTTTCTTGTAGAGTTTTAACAATTCCTGCAATTTTGCCTCCGCTTGATTTAAGCGCAGATATAACATTCTTAGCTGGTGATTGTAATAATCCAATGATATCGCCAATAAGCTCTTCTCTCGATTTTAAGCTTACTAAGTTATTCAATTGGTCATCGCCAACGTATACTGATGAATCTATATATGCTGCTTTAAGCACTGGTTTATCAGATGTTCTTCTCAAAGTTTTAATCAACTTAGCCGGAGCGTTTGCTGTTTTTGAGAATAATAATGATGATGAACCTTTAAGGGCTTCGTATATCTCAGAAGCATCGCCATCTAAACCTTCAATCGCTTTGCGGATTAAAGAGTTTTTAGCAACTTTCATGATGATATCACCTTCGAAACATTTGCGGCGGATGTTGTTAATCTGCTCAACAGAAAGGCTAGAGGTATCAGCAATATAGAAATTGCCATACTCTTGCATTTGTCCTTGTAGTTCTAAAACTACTTCGTTTTTTTCTTCTCTGTTCATGATTAAATCCCCGCTACTGATTTTGTTTCAATTGCAATTCCAGGACTCATTGTAGAAGACACGTGAATGCTTTTAAAATAAGTTCCTTTAGCAGCAGATGGTTTTAATTTTGAAATTACCTGAATGATTTCAAGTGCATTCTCATAAATTTTATCTGCTGGGAATGATACTTTCCCTATTGAAGCGTGTATAATACCGCTTTTGTCTACTTTAAAATCAATCTTACCTGCTTTAACCTCTGTTACAGCTTTACCAACTTCGTTAGTTACTGTACCAGATTTTGGATTTGGCATTAAGTTCCTTGGACCTAAAACGCGGCCTAATTTACCTACTTTTGCCATACAAGCTGGTGTTGTGATAATAATGTCTACATCGGTCCAACCACCTTCAATTTTAGCCACATATTCGTCTAAACCTACGAAGTCTGCGCCGGCTGCTTTTGCTTCTTCTTCCTTATCAGGAGTTACTAGAGCTAAAACACGTACAGTTTTACCTGTACCGTGTGGTAAAGTAGCTATACCACGTACCATTTGATTCGCTTTACGCGGATCTACACCTAAAGATACATCAATATCAACTGATGCATCGAATTTAGTGGTAGTGATTTCTTTTACCAAAGCAGCAGCAGCCTGTAAAGTATAAGCTTTACCAGCTTCTATTTTAGCGTGTGCCTTTTTTTGATTTTTAGTTAATTTCGCCACTGTTGTAAACTGTTTTTTAATTAATTGTTCCAGGGTGCGTCACCAGAAACGGTGATTCCCATACTGCGTGCTGTACCAGCAACCATACTCATTGCAGATTCGATTGTAAATGCATTTAAATCAGGCATTTTATCTTCAGCAATAACTTTAATCTGGTCCCAGGTCACCGATCCAACTTTTTTACGGTTAGGCTCAGCAGAACCACTCTGTAATTTAGTAGCATCTTTTAACTGGATAGCTACAGGAGGGGTTTTGATGATGAAATCGAATGACTTATCAGCATAAACAGTAATTACAACTGGCAATACTTTACCTGCTTTATCTTGGGTACGAGCGTTGTACTGTTTGCAAAACTCCATAATATTCACCCCTTTAGCACCTAATGCAGGTCCTACTGGTGGCGATGGATTTGCCGCTCCGCCTTTGATCTGTAATTTGATCATTGCACTGACTTCTTTTGCCATTTTGTGTTTTTTGTTTATTTAAAACTCAATGTTAAATATTGGAAGCATGTAACATTTAATTCCTTAGAGCTCCTATAAAGCTTAAAGGACTGCAAAGATATGGATAATCTTGTAA
This sequence comes from Pedobacter ginsenosidimutans, assembly GCF_001442625.1. Classification (GTDB taxonomy): domain Bacteria; phylum Bacteroidota; class Bacteroidia; order Sphingobacteriales; family Sphingobacteriaceae; genus Pedobacter; species Pedobacter ginsenosidimutans. Next base: position 256,689 of record NZ_LMZQ01000006.1, read on the forward strand.
ATGCACAATAGATGGAGAGAAATATATTATTAGTAATTCCAATAAGCCTTAAATCTAGTTAATCAGAGTTTTTAAATCTACAAACTGTTTAAAATTAAATTGAACTAGTTCAGGTTCTCTATTGTATTTTTCATCAAAAAAGGGGAATAATCTTATCACTTTAAAATCTGTTATCCCGATATTTATTTTAAAACGCACTTCTGTGACAAAACGGCCAAAACTGTAGGTTCCAGTAGCTACCCTTACTAAGTTTATCCAAAAAACTATACTTTTTTCAACTTTATTAACCGCCTTTATGTTCCATTTCCCATCAAAACCATCATAATCAAAATGAAAAAAACCACTTGTATCGCTTATTACTTTCTTTTGTAAAGACTTAATATCCTCTTCAATATAAGGCTTTTTGAGTAAATTTAGCTCATATCGATTTGAGCTCAGCGGCTTATATTCAGGAAAATATTGTACTTCTTCTTTTAAATTAAACGCCTGGCCAAATATATCTGCATTTACAAATCCAAATAATTGCCCTTTATGACTTAATACTGGTTTAAAATTAAAATCATCAATACTGCCCGCCTGGAGTAATTCATTTTTAACATTTACTATATCTTTTACAGCATTATTTAAAATTGTGTCGATGTTACTTATTATTGTTAGTTTAACTTTATTGCCCTTTGGAATTATATAGAAAACAAACATAAAATCCGCGTCTGAATCAATCTTACTTTTAGTAATCCGTTGCAAGTTATACCTAATGCTAAACACATAAATTTGTTTATTAAATTTGTCTTGTGTTTTACAGAATGAATAGCCAACTAAGCTTTTTATTTTAGAGCTATCTAAGCTAACAAGAATATACTTTTGGCTATTATCATTTTGTGCTAGCAATTGAAAAGTGCTTAGCATAATTAATAAGAAAATAATATACCCTAGTTTCATAAGTTATAATTTTTTACACTTAATCGTTTGTGTTATAGTTGTTGAATTATTTCCAGCCTCAGCACTGTTTGCATATGTTGTTCCTTCTGGCGCATACTTGTATAATGATGTATATTGTAAGCCTCCCCAACCAATCTTTTCAAAATACAATGGATCGGCAGGTAATGGAATATTTTGGTTTGCTGCATAAATTTTAAGCATGGCTGCAATTTCTTTCACAAAGCTAGTAGCTATCTGTTCATGCTGATTAGCGCCAAATCCATCGTTTAATGGAACACCACTTTCATCAAAAAGTAATTTATATGTTTTTTCAAAGTTAGCATCATAAGTTGTAGCACCACTTTTCATCAGATATAGATTCCAATCAAAATAAGCATGGATATATTCATGCATCATGGTACCAGCCATTTTCAGATCTGTTGCACGGTTTAAATAAGTTTCATTAAATTTAATTTGAGTAATTCTATTACCATTTGGATTCGTTTCCCAAGTTGTCTCAGCGATATATTTTGAATTTATACTTCCCTCAGTAATTGTAGCATTAAAATCTAAACCGGTACTCAGATTTAATTTATTTAAAACTCCTGCTTGTATTTTTCATTCCTAAAGCTTCAAGAGCAGCTTTTATATCTTTTAAACATTGTCTTACGTTTGGATCAACGACTACTTTCATTATAACTTTATAGCACTCCAAAATTCCCGTTGCTCCCCCAAATACAGCCACAATCTGACAAATAAGCTCCCCCTGCCAAAGTACCAGCACAATCTACGGGTCCGCCATGATCTGGTTCTGGATAATCGCCTATATCGCCACTACAACTTTGATATAAAAACCGTGATGTACTGGTGATGAAATTACCAGCACCATCGTAAAAATTGGTTACCATATGCCAATTGGTGCAGGTAATAGCCATTAGCTTAGCTCCACTTCCGTTTCCACGCAAATTTATTTTATCGGGTACGAGGGTCTGCTTATAGATATTGATCATCTCCTTATTAGAGATACTGCCCTTAAAATAATCTGTCCTCGTATTATAAGCAATCTGCAGGTTATAACCGATTTTATCCTTGGAAATGAGCATCATGAAACTCCCACCAAGCACAGCTTCGCCTAAAATCATTTTTACAGGAATGCCAAACACATCGGTACCATCATCAAGTTTAAATGCCTTTGCACTCACCCAGTCTATCTCCTGTTTGATTTGCTGAATGGTCCCTTTACTTGATTGAAGTTGCAGTTGCATACTGCCATTTATATTACTCTTTAAGTACCAGGCTTTGGCACTGGCGATCGGGTCTATATTTCTAAGTTCAGTTTTATCATTCTTACAGGCTTGTACGAACAAAAGTGTAATGCTTATTAATGAGAGTGAAATCTTAAATAGATTTCCGTTAAATAGATTGTTTTTCATCCTTTATTTATATTAAATAGTTACAATAAAAATGGGACAATTTTTAATCGGGATATTTTGTGTAAATGCAATACTAAACTAATATAGCAATAAATTTAAAACTACAAACAAATAAGACAAAAACGTATCTAAAAAATGAAGACAAAAAAAAGCCCCGAATTAATCGAGGCTTCTGAATATTTCAAAATAATTTCTTATTCTTTTTCTACTTGCATGTAGTTAAGCTCAAGTGGTGTTTTACGACCGAAGATTTTAACCATTACTTTCAGTTTTTTCTTCTCTTCGTTTACCTCTTCGATAATACCTGAGAAACCATTGAAAGGTCCGTCCATTACTTTGATGCCTTCGCCAACATAGTAAGGTACATTCATCGTTTCACCTTGCTCGCTCATTTCATCAACCACACCTAAAATACGGTTAACTTCTGCCTGGCGCATTGGGATTGGGTTACCAGCTTTATCACCCAGAAAACCAATAACGCTATTAATTCCTTTAATGATGTGCTCTAATTCTCCATCTAATGTAGCTTCGATTAAAACATAACCTGGATAGAAGTTACGTTCTTTGGCAATTTTTTTACCATCTTTCATTTGGTAATATTTTTCCATTGGTATTAAAACCTGAGGAACCAAATGAGAGAAACCTAAACGGCTGATCTCAGCATCAATGTACTGTTTTACTTTCTTTTCCTTACCGCTAACAGCCCTTACAACGTACCACTTTAGATCGCTCATTAGTAAATATTAATTAGAAAGTGATTTATAAAAAGTATCTAACACAAATGTTGATCCTTTATCCATTGCAAAAATAACCAATGCAATAATTAAAGAAGCCACTAATACAAGAATTGCCGAACTTTGCAGTTCACCCCAGGTAGGCCATGTAACCTTCTGGGTCATTTCATCGTACGATTCTTTTATAAACTCAACTACTTTAGCCATATTTAATTTATTGAATGACAGAATGACTAAATGAGTGAATGATAATATTCGAAAGCTAACTTTCAAATTCAATCATTCACTCATTCAATTACTCAACCATTGTTTTGAGCACGGGAACAAGGATTCGAACCCTGATCAAAGGTTTTGGAGACCTCTATTCTACCGTTGAACTATTCCCGTAATTAGAAAGCAAAGTGCTTAAGCGTGCTCAAACACTTTGCTTTTCTTATTTTTCTTTAGTCCCGATAAATCGGGATTTAAGATTTATTTTAAAATTTCAGTTACCTGACCAGCACCTACTGTTCTACCACCTTCACGGATAGCGAAACGTAGACCTTTTTCCATTGCGATAGCGTTGATCAACTTTACAGTGATTGTAACGTTATCACCTGGCATTACCATCTCAGTACCTTCAGCTAGTGAAATTTCACCAGTAACGTCTGTAGTACGGAAATAGAATTGAGGACGGTATTTGTTGAAGAATGGAGTGTGACGACCACCTTCTGCTTTTGATAATACATAGATCTCAGCTTTGAAATCAGTGTGAGGAGTTACTGAACCTGGTTTACAGATTACCATACCACGACGGATATCAGTTTTCTCAATACCACGTAACAATAAACCTACGTTATCACCAGCTTCACCATAATCTAAGATCTTACGGAACATCTCAACACCAGTTACTGTAGATTTTAAGTTCTCAGCACCCATACCTAAGATTTCAACAGGATCTCCAGAGTTGATTACACCACGCTCGATACGACCAGTTGCTACAGTACCACGACCAGTGATCGAGAATACATCTTCAACAGGCATTAAGAATGGAAGATCAGTTAAACGTGGAGGAATTGGAATGTAGCTATCAACAGCATCCATTAATTCCATAATTTTTGCTACCCATTTAGCATCTCCGTTCAAACCACCTAAAGCAGAACCTTGAATAACAGGAATATCATCACCAGGGAAATCGTAGAACGATAATAATTCACGAACTTCCATTTCTACTAATTCTAATAATTCAGGATCATCAACCATATCCACTTTGTTCATGAATACAACCAATGAAGGTACACCAACCTGACGAGCCAATAAGATGTGCTCACGAGTTTGTGGCATTGGACCATCAGTAGCAGCAACAACGATAATAGCACCATCCATTTGAGCCGCACCTGTAACCATGTTTTTAACATAATCCGCGTGACCTGGACAATCTACGTGTGCGTAGTGACGGTTTGCAGTTGAATACTCAACGTGCGCAGTATTAATTGTAATACCTCTTTCTTTTTCCTCAGGAGCTGAGTCAATTGAATCGAATGAACGTGCCTCAGATAAACCTGCATCAGCTAAAACTTTTGTAATAGCTGCTGTTAAAGTTGTTTTACCGTGATCGACGTGACCGATTGTACCGATGTTTAAGTGCGGTTTACTACGGTCAAATTTTTCTTTTGCCATTTTATTTATAACTAATTAGTAGGTTAACTTTTTATTAATTTTATTTATTGTTTTGATGCAATGCAACACAAAAAACCTTGTCTACCCTGCATATTAAACAGATTTAACAAAGCTTTATTATCCTGAGCCAACTATGGGAATTGAACCCATGACCTCTTCCTTACCAAGGAAGTGCTCTACCGCTGAGCTAAGTCGGCTTTTTAGTTTCCAGTTCCAGCCTTTTAGTTTTAACCAAATTAAAACTGTTACCAATAACTGCCCACTTTCTAATTTTTATTGGAGCGGAAGACGAGGTTCGAACTCGCGACCTATAGCTTGGAAGGCTATCGCTCTACCAACTGAGCTACTTCCGCTTTTAAAAACTAGTGATTGATTGAATGAAAGAATGATAGAAATAATCTCTCATTAAAACATTTGGTCGTTCATTTAAAGTGTGGGGAGAGAAGGATTCGAACCTTCGAAATCTTGCGATAACAGAGTTACAGTCTGTCCCATTTGGCCGCTCTGGAATCTCCCCATTTTCTACTTTAAAATGCTAACACTTTAAAATAAAAAGAGCCTCCTATCGGAATCGAACCAATGACCTACTGATTACAAGTCAGTTGCTCTACCAGCTGAGCTAAGGAGGCTTTAAATTTTGTGCAATGATACGAAAAATCTTCATTTTTCATACTATTAACGTGTTTTTTTAAAACTTTTATCTTTTTAAAGAACAAGCCTTTTCTTCTTGGCCTAACACCGTTTCCGAAAGGGAATGCAAATATACACACTTATATTTCACTTCAAAATAAATTTGAAAAAAAATAGCGAAATTTTTAGCCCTCCCACTCAATTAAGACGATTTAAAATAATAGGTACTTCATAATCAGTCGCTTTGCTTTCGCTTAAAATTGTATTATTTTTTCATCTTTTTCTGTGTTCTAACGAATATGAATCGGTTTTTAAGTTTAATTGCGCTTGCCCCCATGTCCTGGCGCTTTCCAGCTACCACTTCTTATATCCTTTAACACCACTAAATCGTTTATATCCTTATTAAATTTTTAAAAAAAACAATCAATACCATTATTTATTAGTCAAAAACAACAGCAAATCCCTCACTATAGCCCATAAAAAAAGGCAACATAATGATTAATCATGTTGCCTTTTTTAAAATTATGCTGATTTTTAGTAATCAGCAGCTTCGCTTTCGCTTAAAATTGCTTTATGCTCACTTAATTTTGCGCGTGTTTTATCCTTATGTTTAGTGATCTGCTTTCTTAACGATTCAATTGCCAGATCTGTGGCTTCTTCAAATGATTTACATTGTTCTTTAGCGAAGAGGGTCCCACCCGGTACAATGAGTTTTATCTCACTAATCTTATTGGCCTCGTCCTCTACGTTCTCTAACTTTAAATACACTTCTCCGCTAATGATCTGGTCGAAAAACTGATCTAGCTTATTTGCTTTTTTTTGTATAAAATCTAACAACTTACTGTCTGCACTGAAGTGGATTGATTGAACTCCGATTTTCATTTTTCCTCCTTTTTTTTACGCCTTTGGATGGGCTTGTTTATAAATTGTTTTTAATCTTTCGATCGAATTGTGGGTATACACCTGGGTTGCTGCTAAGCTGGCGTGCCCCAAAAGTTCTTTAATTGCATTTAGATCTGCTCCTGCATTTAGCAGGCTTGTTGCATAACTGTGCCGAAGCACGTGGGGACTTTTCTTCTCATTGGTTGATACGTGGTTTAGGTATGAGGTAACAATACGGTATATTAATTTTGGATATGCCGCTGCACCTGTATTGGTAACGATTAAGATAGGCAAATTGTTATTAAAGTTTTGCAACTTTTTTAGCTCAATATAGGTATTTACCTGATTGATAAGCTGTTTATTTACGGGGATGATCCGTTCTTTATTTCTTTTACCCAATACCTTTATTGTTCCCGAATAAATATCAATATCAGTATCTTTTAGCTGGAGTAGTTCTGTTAAACGCATGCCTGTACCAAAAAGCAGTTCAATTACCAGATGATCGCGAACAGAAGAGAAGCTTTCATTAAAATAATGCTCTGAATCCAATAGCTGATCCATCTTTTGCGAATCAACAAATACGGGTAGTCTTTTGGGTATTTTTGGTGCCTTAATTAAAACGGTAGGATTTTGATCAATCTTTCCGCTTCGATGCAAAAATTTATAAAAGCTCCTTAATGTTGAAATTTTTCTATTGATGGTCTGTTCTGATACTTTCTTCTCCATCAGATCTACCATATAGCTTCTTAGGTGAATATGCTTAACTTCTAAAAAGTTTAGATCGAACGTAATATTGATATACTCTTCAAACTGATCTAAATCTGTTTGATAAGAGGTAATGGTATGCTGAGAATAGCGCTTCTCGTGAGTTAAATAGGTTATAAAACTTTTTAGCAACATTCAATATTTTTTTGCTGGGCATTGATATGAAGTTACAAATAGTTTTGATATAAAGAAATCATTAATTAATTGTTTATTGTAAAGTTTTTGATTTCTTTTAAAACCAAAAAAGCTCCGATCAAATGATCGGAGCTTTAATGTATTTATATCGTAAACAACTAAGAAGTTGTATCTAGATTCATATTCTGAATGTAAACAGCATGTTTAATTTCAGTACGGCGAGCAACGGATTTTTTCTCGTATGCTTGGCGACTACGTAGTTCTCTCAATACACCAGTTTTTTCAAACTTTTTCTTGAAACGTTTAAGGGCTTTATCTAATGATTCGCCGTCTTTAATGTTGATAATGATCATAACGCTGAAATACCTCCTCTCGTGGTTTTTAAATTTCCCGTATTATCGGGGATGCAAATGTAAGCAAAATATTGAAAATGAGAAAGGTTTAGTTATTATTTTTCGATTTAATAGAGATTAAATAGCCCCAACATGAAAAAATTAGGCTTAACTCTTCTCATAACCACAATAAAACGAAATTTTATTGGCTCAAAAACAATAGCCAGTATCCATAAAAGAGGCAACCTCCTGACGAAGATTGCCTCTTTAAGTTTAAATAATGCGTAAAAAATATTAATTATCAGTCATGAGTTTATTATATAACAACTCTGCTCCCGATATCGGCCAAATATATTGTGTTGAAGTTGGAGGCACAGGATCAACATTGCTTTTACCAGGGATCGTCAAGCCTAAACGCAACAAATCAGGACTTCTAAAACCCTCGCCCAAAAATTCGATATTACGCTCTTTGAGGAAAGTATCAAACAAGGCTTGTGATGAACCAAAGCCTGCCACAGTAAAAACAGTTGTAGCATCCGATCTAGACCTTACAGCATTGAGCAATGCAACAGCTCTTGCGTCTACCGAATTTGTACTTCTTGCAATGGCCTCACCAAGGTTAAGCAGCACCTCCGAATAACGTATTACCGGAACATAATCTGCATATCCAGCAGCGGCAAGCGTAGGAAATTTAGACATATAAGGCAGTCCTGCCGATACGGTAATAAAACTTCTTCTTTTGTCTGCAGCTGTAAAAGTTGGATCTCCAATAATCCCACTTGGATTTAAAGAGTATAGTTTTACCCCAAAAAAATATGAGCCTAAAGCACTTTGTCCACCTCCTACTTCAGTACCACTCACAAAGGGCATCGACAAAATGGATTCGCTTGTGGTATATGGTGTTTTAAATACGTTGGTAATATCGGCTTGCAAAGCAAGCGGAACACCTGTTGCAGCCGTAAAAGGCGCAGCAGCACTTACGATTTTATTTGCTTCGGTTATTACCTCAGCATATTTCTGCATAGTAAGGTATACCCTCGTTTTAAATGCAATTGCTGTGTTTCGATGGGCCCTTGTTACGTTTGTTACGGCAACAGTTCCGTAGGTTAAAGGCAGATCTGTTTCCGCTTCGTTTAAATCTTTTAAAATCTGCGTATAGATCGTCCCAACTGAACTTCTGGCCAGATCATAATTCCCGGCTACCGAATTGCCCGATAAACGCAAAGGCAAACCAGGTTTTGTTCCCAAACCATCGTAATATGGCCTGGCATAAAGCTGAAGTAAGCTATAATAAGATATGGCACGAACCAGTTTTGCCTCTGCAATATAGTTTTTGGAAATAGCATCGCCAACTACAGAAGTTCCTTTTGCTGCCATCCCCTCAATAAACAAATTACATCTGTTTATCGTGTTGTAGGCAGAAGCCCAAAAATCGGTAACTTCTTGCGCACCATTTCCGAGTGTATAATTATAGGTTTGGTAAGCCGTTACTGAATTACTACTTTGCGCGATAAAATTATCAGCCCTGAGCTCGTTATAAACCAGATAACGGCTTCCATAAAAGTCTCCCGCCCTTAAACCAGCATACAAACCCAACACCTGGCCCTGAATTCTGCCTACAGTTGAAAACTGTGCATAATTGAGTGTTGCAACGGCTGTTTCCGATTCTGGTGTAAGAAATTCTTTCTTGCAACTTGCAAACAAAGCAATTGTTAAACAAGTAATATATATTAGTTTCTTTTTCATTTTTTTTCAAATTATTTGTTAGAACTTAACTGATAAACCTGCTGTAAATGCCCTACCATTTCCTACTGAATTTCTTTCGACCCCTTGAGCGGAGTTACCTGCAGTTGAATTTCCATTTGAAGATACTTCGGGGTCTGAACCAGGATATTTAGTAAAAATCAACAGGTTATTTCCGCTTACATATAACCTTACATTTGAAAGTCTTATCTTAGCTAAAAAGTCTTTTGGGAGTGTATAGCCAAAACTAGCGCTCCTCAGTTTAAGGAAATCGCCTTTGAAAACATTAACATCAATCGGGAATGATGAACCGTTAGAAACATTATCACCATTAATTATTTTTGGAATATCAGTTTGCTGACCCGGAGCTGTCCACCTTCTTAACATATCTTCAGAGTTGTTCCAAAAACGCTGATCTCTTAAGCCAGAGTTTGTTCCGTAATAGATATAAAAGCCAAGTTGAAATGTAAAAGTAAGGCCTAAATCAAAATGTTTGTAGCGAAATGTATTATCGAAACCACCTGAAAATTTAGGCTGGGTATTGCGGTAAGCAATACCATCATTATTCAATGAAATACCATTCTTTGCTTCCGTACCATCTTCATAAGCATACCTGAATTGACCAACAGGTGCAACCTGTTGATAAAGCACTTTTTTACCTGTAGATTTTTCAATAAAAATTCTTCTACCTGTAGCAGCATCTACGCCAGCTGTTTGCACAGCATAAATCATTCCCAATGGCCCTCCAACCTGCGAAATGCTTGCCGACTCTAATGTAGAGGTGGCTTGTATAAACTGGGTTAGGCCCTCCGAGAGTGAAATGATTTCATTTTTATTATATGATACATTAAAAGAAGGCGACCAGCTAAAGTCTGCCGAGCGAATGGCATCGCCACTAACAGTAAGCTCATACCCCTTATTATACATAGAGGCGATATTTAGGAGAGGTCTTGATGGTAAACCTGCCGATGGCACTTGGGGAACTTCATAAATTAAACCATCAAGCGTATTCTTATAATAGGCCGCCTCAACAGTAATCCTATCGTTCAAAATGCCAAAGTTAAAACCTAAATCAAGCTTTTTGCTCGATTCCCAGCCAATCTGGTCGTTTCCTGTTTGGTTAGGCACCAAAGTTGGCGAACCGTTATATAAACCCGTACTATAGAATGAATATGACGCCAGGTTCCCTAAACCACTGGTATTACCAACTGTTCCGTACGAACCCCTAAGTTTAAAACTTGAAAAAGTTTTATCTAAACCTGCTTTTGACCAGAATTTCTCATTTGCAATCTCCCAACCCAATCCTATTCCATAAAAAACACCTTTTTTATTGTCTGCTCCGAATGCAGAATATTCATCCTGACGAACGTTTGCCGTTAAATAATATTTTTTATCATAATCATAAGTTAATCCACTAAAAAACGAAACCAGGTAATTTTCGCCCATGTTGGCAACATTTACTGATGGCGTAGCATAACCAGCAGCGAAAACATTAAATGCAGGATCGGATAGTGTTGTACGCGATGCACCAAACCCCAAAGAAGTACTCCTTTGTTGCTCATTACCCAATAACAGGGAAACATTGTGCTTCTGGGCAAAGGTGCGGTTTGCCTGGATCGTATTTGTTAACACCCAACGTTTGTTTTTATTCAAACTTTCGGCTGCTGAACCACCTGCAGCTGCCGAACCACCATTAATTGGATTGGCAAAAGAATCGTTATCAGAAAATATATAGTCGATTCCGTAGGTAGACTTGGCATTTAACCAGGAGGTAATATTTGCCTGCAAATAAATATTACCCTGAATGTGATTGATCTCATTATTTGAGCGGTCTAAATTAAGTACGGCTGCCGGATTATAAAATCCAACATCTGAACCCATATTTGCTCCCCTGCCAATAGTTGTAGCGTTAAATACGCTGTAGCTTCCATCATTATTATAAGGAGAAACATTGGGGGCAGTTACAATTGCCAACCTACCAAGCCCTCCGGTTCCGAAAGCTTCTCCAGCTAAAGAGCCAGTAGAAGTAGCTGAAAGGTTTTCTTCATTTGAATAAGATAATTTACCACCAACAACAAAGATCTTTCCTTCACGATGATCAACCTTAAATAATCCCGCCTTTCTGTTATAATTATTATTTACTACAATACCTTCCTGAGTAGTGTAACTTCCAGACATATAATAGTTTGTAGATTCGTTCCCCCCTGAAATGCTCAAGGTATTACTATTGGAATAGCCTGTTCTATATATGTAATCGTACCAATTGGTATTGATTACATTTCCCGAAGCATCATTTGACAACGCAAAATACTTCCTGTTTGCTACTACCGGATTTGTATTATCGAACGTACCTGCATTCCTTAAGCCTTCATTTTTAAGGTCAGTATATTGGTATGCATCTAATAATACAGGCAGATTTCTTGGCTTGGTAGATCCAACCCAGGTATCGAAGTTAACAACAGCCTTGCCTGTTTTCCCTTTTTTTGTGGTGATCAAAATAACGCCATTAGCTCCACGACTACCATAAATTGCCGATGCTGCTGCATCTTTTAAAACCTCTAAACGTTCAATATCATTTGGATTTATGCTCGACAAGGCATTACCCGGAGCACTGGAACCACTCAAATCTCCGGTATAGGTGGCCACACCATCGATTACAATTAAAGGATAAGAACTTAATGATATTGAATTTGTACCGCGGATACGGATAACGGGAGGATTATTTAGTACGCCATTGGGTATGGTAATCTGAACCCCCGCAGCCTTTCCGCCCAAAGCCTGGTCAAAACTTTGAACGGGTTTATTTTCGAGATCTTTACCAGAAATTGTAGCAATAGATCCTATATTATCTTTCTTCCTTAATGTAGCGTATCCGGTTACGATAACATCTGTTAAATCATTATTTTCTTCTTTTAGTGCAACATTTAGGGTTGAACCGGTAACCGAAACGGTTTTGCTTGCAAAACCAATAAAACGAAAGGTAAGAGAAGTGGTACTATTGGGAACAGCGATACTATATATACCATCACTGCCAGTTTGTGCTACAATTCTTGCACCTGGTACCACAACGGAAACGCCTGGAATAGGAAGGCCATCCTTTTCTGATGTAACTTTTCCAGTAATTTTCTTCTGTTGTGCCAGTACAGAGAAACTCATCACCATGAGAAGGAACGAAACGAGTAATTTTTCTTTCATGCTTTTAGTTTTAGTTTATTGATTAGTTATTATTGAGGAAATTGCATTCAATTACAAAATCAACCTTATACAATCGATCAATAAGCTTAAAAAGCTCTACTTAACTCACGAAATACCCCTTAGATCTGATTAAAAACAAAAAAATACCGCTTACTTTACCATGAATTATAAAAATTCACTTAATAAAATAGCGATATTCGGTTAAAAAATTTGTTTAGGTTATGATTTACATAAAAAAACTAAAAACAAATAACAAAAAAGAACAAAAAATGTAATAATTTAATATACAAAGCAAAAATTTAATAAAAAATCACAAAAAAAATAAATTAAAAATCATTAAAAAATAAAAATACCTGAAAAATTAACACAAAAATTCATTAAAAATAGCTTAAGATTAAAAACAATTAAAAAATTAACGCAAAAACTAAATAAAAATCATCAAAACACAATAAAAGACAAAAAAACAGCAAAAACACGCCTACATTTTTTAACCGAGATGACTAGCATATTCTTCTATTCTTTTCTTACTTTTAATTAAAAAAATTAAAATGACAACAGGCAAAAAAGTAGGCACAATTATCGCGGTTACAGTCGTTATTTTACTCGTAGCAATTTGCTATTACCGGTATTTCTTTGTTTTTGGCGAAGGCGTTAAAGCCGGCGAATTAAATTATGTAGTAAAGAAAGGCTATCTCTTTAAAACCTACGAAGGGAAATTGATCCAGAGTGGGGTAAAATCCAGACAAGCAGGAACATTACAAAATAATGAGTTTGAGTTTTCTATTGCAAGTAAAGAAATTGCAGATAAAATGATGGCCAATAGCGGCAAGTTTTACGAACTCCACTATAAAGAATATAAAAATACCTTACCATGGCGCGGGTTTAGCGTTTATGTAGTAGATAGCATTTTAACTACTAAAGATATACCGCAATAAGGTAAATGGTTTAGGGTTTAGGGTTTAGGGTTTAGGGTTTAGGGTTTAGGGGAAACTATTATTTGGAAGATTAGTTTTAAAACCTTACACCATAAACCTATTACCTCCTAACCTTTTTTCGGCACCTTAGCCCCTTCTTTCCTGGCTTCCGATAATCCAATAGCAATCGCTTGCTTTTTTGAAGTCACTTTTTTACCTGCCCCGCTTTTAAGCTCACCTTTTTTCATTTCGTGCATGGTTTTTTCTACTTTTTCACCAGCTTTTTCTGAATACTTTGCCATATTTTTAGTTCATTAGTTCAATGGTCAATAGTTCATTGGTAATTGCCTATTGGTTATTGCTCTTTAGTCTTTAGTCTTTAGTCTTTAGCAAAAACACCGGCAATTGAAAGTTGGTTTTGAAAATTTTAAAACAAAAAAATCCGGAGGTGCTTAAACCGTCCGGATTACTCATAATATATTTGGTTTGTTGTTTATAACACTGAAGACGAAAGGTTTAAGGTATAAGGTTCAATGCATAAGCCCTAAACCTTCTACCCTAAACCCTCTACCTTGATAATACTTCTCTGGCAATTACAATTTTCTGTATTTCAGACGTTCCTTCGCCTATTGTACATAATTTACTATCGCGATAAAATTTTTCTACCGGAAAATCTTTGGTATAACCATAACCGCCAAATATCTGAACAGCTTCTGTTGCTACCCTTACCGAAACCTCTGAGGCAAAGTATTTTGCCATGGCCGATTCTTTTGTCATAGGCAAATGCCTGTTCTTTAAATCTGCCGCCTGGCGGATCAATAATTCAGCTGCCTCAATTTCAGTAGCCATATCAGCAAGTTTAAAACTAATGGCCTGAAAGCTGGCAATGGGCTGACCAAACTGCTGGCGCTGTTTTGAATAAGCTACCGCTGCATCAAAAGCACCTTTTGCAATACCTAAAGCCAATGCTGCAATAGAAATCCTTCCACCATCTAAAACTTTCATCGCCTGTTTAAAACCTTCGCCAACATTCCCCAATAAATTAGCCTTTGGCACACGGCAGTTGTCAAAAATCATTTCTGTTGTTTCTGATGCACGCATGCCCAATTTATTTTCTTTTTTGCCCGCCGTAAAACCAGGTGTACCCCGCTCTACCACAATGGCCGAAATCCCTTTCGAACTTCCCTGCTCCCCTGTCCTTACCATAACAACCGCAATATCGCCGCTTTTGCCATGGGTAATCCAGTTTTTTGCACCATTTATTACATAGTCATCTCCATCTTCAACGGCAGTGGTCATCATCCTTAAGGCATCCGACCCGGTATTAGCTTCAGTTAATCCCCAGGCACCTATCCATTCGGCCGTCGCCAGCTTGGGCAACCACCTTTGTTTCTGTTCCGCATTGGCAAAAGCCAAAATATGCCCGGTACATAAGGAGTTGTGTGCTGCTAATGATAAGCCGATTGAGCCACAAACCCGGGCCACTTCTACAATTACATCAACATATTCCTGATACCCCAATCCAGAGCCTCCATATTCTTCGGGAACCAAAACCCCCATTAAGCCTAATTCTCCGAGCTGTTTAAACAATTCGACAGGAAAATGCTGTGCCTCATCCCATTCCATTATATGTGGACGAATGTTTTTCTCTGCAAAATCGCGGACCATGGCCTTTACACTCTGCTGAGTTTCTGTTTCTGAAAAATCGAAGCTTACGCTCATTAAATTTATATTTTAAAGTTAGTTGAGGCAATTATAAACAATTATTTGATAGTTAGTTACCATTAAACATTTGTACAATTACAGAATGAAATGGTATTCGGTTCAATTAGTTTATCGGTTAATTTTAAACCTTGAAATTGACGGAGAAAGTTTTTTTCAATTTTTCTTACAACTATAACCGAATAAACTAATTATGTGGAATTTTTGATGAATATGGATAAAATAAAACCTGTTTTTAGCAAAACATTTAAAATTTAATCTTTTAAATTCAAAGTATTAAAAAGAAATATAAGGCGCAATCTTATCAATAACCTGTTGGTTTAAAATGATGATCTTTTTTAAATCGGATGGGCTAGCATAATTACCATGCTGCTTACGGTATTGAATAATGGCATTAATCTGTTTATAAGAAAGGTACGGATTGCGCTTTAAATCGTTAAATGTTGCTGTATTTATATTTATTGTTTTTAATGGGGCATTACTGATTTCAATCTGATCTTTAATTTCGGCATACTTATTAGAATCTAAGCCATAAACTTCCAGAAGCTGCTCTTTCTTGTAAAAACCGCCCAAACGTTCACGGTATTTAATAATTCGAAGTGCAAAAGTTCCGCCTATACCTTTTATCTCATCCAATTGTGCAGAATCGGCCTTATTAATATCAACGGTTCCTAAAGTTTTTTTAGCGTATTCCTTTTTGTTGAAAGGAGTATATTTTCTTGAAACATTGATGCGCTGATCGGGTATGTTAACATAGGGCAATATCTTTTTATACATTTCCGGCGAAATGGTATACATTTTCTGAAGATCTTCGGCTTTGTAAAACTTACCGCCCTTAGCGGTATAATTCATAATCGATTGTGCCTGTTTTGGGGATAAGCCTAAAGTTTGCCAACCCTGTGCATCTAAAGTATTGGGATTGAATTTGAAAAGTTTAACTGTTTTTTCGGGATTTGAATTTTCAATCCGATCACGAATAGTATTGGCATATGCCTGATCTGTTATGGTTATCTTCTGAATTTGTGCTAAAAGATCTGAACCATCATTTGAAATGGGCTGATAATAGCCATATATAATAGGTGTTGCCTTAATTACAATAATAATAAAGACTAGAAATAGCAATCCATTAAATTCACTTTTGCTAACACCAAAATTTTTGTTGAGCCAAATTCTCATTGATGCGATATGACATGTGTATTATAAATATAAATCTTATTTTTGGAATTGCAAAACAGAACAGGTTTTGCCTATCAACAATCTAAGAATTTATATGAAGATCATAACTACATCTGAGTTTGCAAAAGCAACAAAGATAGATAAGCTAGGTGTACCAGGTTTAGCAGGTTTGATGATGGAGATCATGAAACTGAACGACATCAATGACGTATTCGCTCAAAATCAACACTTTAAAGGCTTAGAATTTGTAGACAAGATATTAGAAACCATTGGCGTTTCTATAGAATTTGATGATGATGATTTAAATAGTATTCCGAAAACAGGTCCTTTTATTGCTATTGCAAATCACCCTTATGGTGGTGTAGAAGGCTTGGCTTTAGTTAAACTTTTGTGTACGGTTAGACCTGATGCCAAGGTGATGGTGAACTTCATTTTGAAAAAAATACCAAACCTGGATGAATTTTTTGTTGCCGTAAATCCTTTCGAAAATGTGCAGCACTCTTCAAGCATCAGTGGATTAAAAACGACTTTCGATCTGCTTAGAAATGGAACACCGATTGGTATTTTCCCTGCAGGAGAGGTTTCTACCTTTAAGTTAGATGCCCAACAGGTAACCGACAGGATGTGGCATCCTGTTGTTGGAAAACTGATTGCCAAAGCAAAAGTACCTGTTGTACCTATTTATTTTCACGGCAATAACGGTGTTTTCTTTAACATTTTAAGCTTCATCCACCCTACCCTGCGTACTGCAAAGTTACCTTCGGAGTTTTTAAATAAACATGGTCGCACCATTAAGGTCAGGATTGGCAAACCAATAGCTGTATCTGAAATTTCGCACATGAACAGCAGTAATAAATTGATGGACTTTTTGAGGGCCCGGACGTATGCACTTGGTGTTGGCTTAGATACAGAGAAAAAACTCTTTAATCCACTGAACTTATTCAAAATTAAAAAGAAACCTGTTGAGGTAATTGAAGAAACTTCGAGGGTTTTAATTAAAAACGAGGTGGTACTTTTAGAAGATTTTAAAGTTTGGACGGAGAAAAATTACGAAGTATACATTGTTCCGACTTTAAAAATCCCCAATATTTTAAGAGAAATTGGCCGTTTACGTGAAATTACTTTCCGCGAGGTTGGTGAGGGAACCAACAAAAAAATCGATCTCGACAATTACGACATCTACTATAATCACCTATTTATTTGGGATAAGGACCTAGAAAATATCGTAGGTGCCTACCGGATTGGTAAAGGTGATGAGATTTTAGAAAGTATGGGCCGCCGTGGCTTCTACCTGTCTGAATTGTTTAAAATGAAAGATCAGTTCTACCCAATGTTAAGACAGGGAATTGAGTTGGGCAGATCGTGGATCAGAAAAGAATACCAGGGTAAACCACTTCCATTATTTTTGCTCTGGAAAGGAATTTTAAAATACCTGATCGATAACCCACAGTACCGCTATATGTTCGGGCCGGTAAGTATCAGTAACAATTTCTCGAAATTTAGCAAAGCCTTAATTGTAGATTACATTACCAAAAACCATTTCGATTATGAGATGGCAAAGTATGTAAAGCCAAGAAACAAATTTAAAGCCGATCTTTTACCAATTTCTACAGATACATTGGTTGATAGCAGCGAGTCTTTTAAAGATCTGGATAGCATTATCGGAGATATCGAAAACTCGCATATTAAGATTCCGGTATTGTTGAGGCAATACATGAACCTGAATGCAAAGATTATCTCATTTAATATCGATCCTAAATTTTCTGATTGTTTAGATGGTTTCTTAGTGGTTGATACGCATAATATTCCACCAGAAATGCTCGAAAAGCTCGGCAAGAATCTATAAACGAATTCAATAAAAAAACCCAGACATCCATCTGGGTTTTTTATTATCAACTAACCTAAACTTTATAAATACTAACCAAATATTTATGCCACAAAAGTAGGTTTGCCCTGTTAAATTGGTGTTAATGGAATATTATTTATAGAATTTTCTTCCTTACAATTTCTTAATCGATTAATACGCTGTTGTTCATATTATTCCATTATCTTTAGGTACTCTGTATGAGCTATGATAAACATTCTTCTTCGTAAGAGCCGAATGTTTCCCTCCCTTATATTTAGCTCAAATAAAAAATCATTTATCAAGTTGGCTCCCTAATGGAATCAATTTTGAACTATAATTATGACAGTCATTTCTAAAGAGAATTTTTCAAAGGCAACAGGCATTTGTAATATTCCAATCCCTGGTCTTGCTTCCTTTTTAATGAGGTTCTTGAAGATTAACGACTTCAATGTAATTATTAGAGATGCTAATACCTTAGAAGGAGAAAAATTTGCCAATCATATTCTGGATGTTCTGGGCGTTACTATTCAGATCAGTGATGAAGATTTGACCAACATTCCAAAAGATGGTGCATTTATTGCGATTGCAAACCACCCCTACGGCGCTATAGAATCATTGGCATTATTAAGTACTCTTGCCAATTACCGACCTGATACAATGTTTATGGGAAATTTTCTGTTAAAGAAAATCCCAAACCTTGAGAAATGTATTATCGCAGTAAATCCGTTCGAAAAAGTTCAGGATTCATCAAGTATTAGCGGATTAAAAACAACTTTAAAAGTTTTAAAAGATGGTAGTCCTGTTGCTATTTTTCCGGCAGGCGAAGTTTCTTCTTATAAATTCAGAAAAAATCAGATTACCGACCGCGAATGGCATCCCGTGGTTGGGAAAATCATCTCAAAAGCCAATGTACCCATATTACCGGTATATTTTCATGGCAATAATGGCATTTTTTTTAGCCTGCTGAAATTTATACACCCTTCGTTACAAACAGCAAAGCTGATTTCAGAGTTATTCAACAAAAATGGTCACCAGTTAAAAATCAGTATCGGCAAACCCATTCATTTGAAAGAAATAGACTGTAAAGATTGTAATACCTCACTTTTAAAACATTTAAGAAATCGACTTTACGCCCTAAAAAAGTAACCTGATCCAGATTCATGAAAATACAATGTTAATTTCCCATTAAGCACCACCCTAATTGTTTACATAAAGAAATTGTTGATTTTATGTTAATAATAGGTAAATTTAATGTAACCAAATATGAGGCGGTTTGAAAAGAGGGATTTACACATATATTTTGAGAACTATTTTGTTCGCTTGCCTGATGATCAGTACCGTCATCTCGAAGGGACAGAATTATTCTTTCGATTTTTATGATGGGACCTTTAATTTTAGTGTTGATTCTTCAGTGGTTTTTCCGATACCAAAAACAGCAACTGCATCAGCTGTTTCAAACTTTTACAACCACATCTCTTCTGGCCAGTATACGCCCCTTATTTCGTCTTTAGAAAAATACCAGAAAAAATATAATTTAAACGACTGGATTTATTATCAACTGATCCGAAAAACAGCAGAACAGATTAGTCCGAAAGCAGATAATTATTTTGGCTATACTTTATACAAATGGTTTTTACTGAGTAAATGCGGCTATGATGCAAGGTTAGCTGTAGGCAATGATCAGGTTATCTTTTATGTAAGAAATGAAGAGGATATCAGCGATATTCCGTTTTTTATGATTGATGATAAAAAGTTTATGTGCCTAAATTACCATGATTACGGCAAGCTGTTTAAACAGGCCGATGCTTACAAGCCCGTTAAAATTTTAATTCCAGAGGCTAAAAACCCTTTCTCTTATAAGGTTACCCGAATGCCCGATTTTAAACCGGAAAGTTATCAGGAAAAAGATATCGAATTTAGCTATCGTCAAAAAATCCATCATTTTAAACTAAAAGTTAATGAAGATGTACAAACCATTTTCAAAAACTATCCGGTAGTGGATTTTGAGAGCTATTTTAATATTCCTTTGAGCCGGGAAACCTATAGCTCTCTTATTCCCACCTTGAAAGAAAACCTAAAAGGCATGGATCAGAAAAAAGGTGTTGATTATCTGATGAGATTTACCCGTTATGGTTTTTTATATGAAGATGACGGTGAGAATTTTGGCAAGGAAAAACGTTTCTCTCCTGAACAAACATTATTAAGTACCTACAGCGATTGCGATGACCGGGCCGCACTATTTTTCTATTTGGTAAAGGAAATATATAACCTGCCGATGATTGCTTTGCTTTACCCTAAACATTTAACTATCGCTGTTCAGTTTGACAAACCAGTTGGCGAACCGATTACCTATAAAGGCAAAAAGTATTCGTACTGCGAGCCTACACCCCAGGCTCAGAATCTAAAAATCGGACAACTTTCTTCGAATTTTAGGAACAGTAAATACGAAGTGGTTTATGCATATGAGCCTATCAAGAAATAAGCCCTTCGCATAAACAAAAGAATAAACATTAAATTAATGTTAATAAATCATTATCTTATCAACAACAGGTTGATTCATTAGCTATTTAAGGTAATTTAGATTTCTTATATTGAGTTAAATCTAAAACCTTGTCTATGTCTGCTATTATCTATACCGTTTTAAAGGAATTTTTTGTTGAGGTAAACGGTCACGCTATAAAGGCTAGAATTATGTCGCCCATTAATGATGGCAAAGTTTTCGTTTTCAAAATCAGTTCATTTTACAAAAGTAAAACTGATTCTGATGCCTATGAACCGGCATCAACATTTACTTCTTACGCAAATGCCGAACGGCATTTACTTCAATACCTGGAAGGTTTCCAGAACACACTCGATCTGGGCGGAGATATAGCGCCAGGAAATACTTTTTAGTTGTTTTCTTTATCATCTTTCTCAGGTGGAAGTTCTGACTGGATTACCTCTTCTTCAAATTCCTTTTTGTCTTTTTGGTTTCTTTTGATAAGATAAACGATTAAAATGGCAACTAAAATAATTACTCCGATTAATACTGGATAGTTCATATTCGTTGGATTAAAACCTAAGCGATCTGATTTAGACTAAGTTATAGGAAATATTTTACATGTTAACCATACACACAAGTGTTAACATAATGATAATATTAATTTAACCTTCTGTTTTTCTATCTTTGGGAAAACCCATAAGTTTTAGATGAAAAAGAACAAATCCAAGTCGAAAAATCATTCGACAAGCAAAAAATTACGTAAAGAATTAGAATCGAAATTAGCCCTTGCATTTAACGAACTTGTTATCCAGTACGGCAAAGCCAAAAAAACCGATAAAGTAATCGAAAAATTTGCAAAGCAATTAACTAAAAAAGTTACTTTCGCCACTCAAGATGATTCTATAACGCCATATATCAAAGAAGAAAAAAAACCAGCTGAAAAACAAAAACCAGTTGTAGTTGCGAAAGAATCAATAAAAAAAACTAAAGTGGCGGAGAAAGAAGTTACTGATAAAAAATAATTTTTATATACACAATAAAGCCAGATATCGCTATCTGGCTTTATAATACTATTTAAAACTAGAACCATTTAACCTAACGCCCAGACGAGCGAATGGAAATGCTTAAAATAAAAAAAATCAACTTTTGTAGGCAAGGCAAATTATTATGCTACGCAAACCCAACCTTAGTTCCTGCATTTTCAAACCTATCCGAAGCCAAAAAATATTATAAACTGACTGCCGATTTATATTGCGTTTACTAATAATTTTTATCGGATGATTGACAACTATTATCTCAAAGATCATAATTATAAACTCAAAGGTTATTGTTCTACTTTAGTCAACCATTATTGTTAGTTGTTTATGGATATGTTATTTTTTCGCCTATTGGTGCAATACTTGCTTTAAATGTTTTAACTATTGTGACAGGATTTGAACCATTTGGTGGAGTTACTAAAAAAGTATATCGTACACAAACACCATTAAGATCAGTAGCATTATAATTAGATGTCCCTCCGCCGCTAATATCTTGACGATGTTGAACTTTAAAGGCGATAAAACGATCATTTTTAATTTCTGAACTACTCCCATACATATACACTTCGTCGCTCACAATATCTCGCCCTGAAAATTTAGGAAGCGTATAAGAAGATAGATTATATGAAAAATATTCTCCAGCTATGAATGGAACTATTGTTGTTTTTTCAATACCGTTCCAGGTTACGCCAACTGGTTTTCGAATAGGAATATTAGCCCCTTGATACCAATATCTATGCCTATAAGGCACTAACAAGTCTGTTCTTATAAGGTTAATTGTAGTTCCATCATTTGTAACTTCTGGATTATAAATAATATTATCCGTATTTTCATAATCAAGATAAATTAAGCTATGATCATTTATATATTTTTTTGGAGTAGATTGAGTTTCAAGTGAGTTAAGCAATTCAGTAAAAACATGAACTACGGGAGATTTAGTAATATTTACAACACCCATAATTTTATTATAGTTTGGTATATATCCAACTGTATTCGAATTCGCCGATCCTGGCATTGCTAAAGTAGTACTTAGGATACCACTATTATTTGCTATTGAGCCCGTTAAATTAGTTTCTACCTTTAATTTTAAATCAACTACTTGAGGGCTACTAGCAGACCCACCTAATATCGCACTAAAAAACCCTTTAACCGCACCACTTAATCCGCCTTTAATACCATCCTCTATAGACTTTGTAACATCGGTTCCAAAGACTTTTGATTTAGGTAGATTTAGTGCTTGTATCCCCTTAAAACCAGCTACATGAATAGCCGTATTTCCTAAATTACCCAATAAACTACCTAAGTTAAAACCACCAGAATTTGCAGTACCAACTGTACCAGTTAAAGTTCCATTTGACGTTCCATTTAGAACTATTTGTGATAAATTAGTTGAAGACACATTCCAAACAAAGTTTAAATTCTCATGATTGGCGTTTGCAATATATTGGTCATATGCTAGTTCATATTGACAGGCATACCAAGCACCAGTTGATAGTATTTGATAATTTTGAATTTTTGTTACAGATTTTTGTATATTTTCAGGATCAATAATCTCTTTAGAAAAATTCATAATTGAAGATTGAAATCCACCAGATATACCTAATCCATCACTAAAGTATGAAGATGCATATGGGCTTCCAGGGGGTAAATACAAGTAAAAGCGTATTATTCCTCTATACTTGTTATACAATGCAAAAAAATTTGGAGATGTTACTTGTGTTGGGCTAAAAGTATTGTAGACCAGATTCCAGCCATCAGCCTTTTTATAATCAAAAGCAATTTCATCTGGGAATAACTGGTTACTCCCAGATGCCCATGGCACCAGGATAGGTGGTAAACCCACTGGTGTAGGCATATAATCTGTTGTTTCCCAGTCAAAAACATGAGTTGGAATAACTGCCATTTTATTTGGTATTTTTAAATTAGCAGGCTCTATAAGCGGGCTACTTTCTTTCTTACAGCTTACTAAAGCTGACGGCAACATAATCGCAACTATTGCAATCTTGAGAGCCTTAATTTTTAATTTTTCCATCAACTAAAAATAAATGATGAAAATCAAATCATAATTAACTAAATATTAAGTTAAAAGACTAAAAATAATGCTTAAAAATATATTATCAACGAAATATAAAATACAAAAAGCCAGATATCTCTACCTGGCTTTTTGTATTTTATATTCTTGAAGGCTTAATAAACGTTAGTTTGAGGTGTAAAGTTAGCCCAACCTGCTGTCCAGTCTGAAGTACCAAATGCACCACGGTGAGTTACCACATCAAAACCAGTTAAGCCTGTAAAACTAGCGCCTGTCAATAAAATTGATCCAGTATTTAAAGTGAATTTAGGAGTAGCACCTAAATCAAAAATAGTCTCATCAATACCTAAATCTTGCCATTTTCCATAAGTTTCGTTTGCGAATGACGCTGTTTTAAACCAAACATCAATTGCCAGCGTACCAACATTACCAGTTGATTTCGTTTCAACTCCGATTGGATTTGGGAATGTTGTTGTTCCACCTGTACCGTAACCATTTGCTCCCCAACCATCAACACCTGCCAAAACAATGTTTTTTAGTACTAGCTCGCCATTTGCAGCATTGGCTAAGGTGGTTGCACCATCAATAAACAATCCATTAGGGTATGCTGTAAATACAGAATTGTAAATTTTTATTTTATTATTTCTTCTCAAATGCATTGCATTTTGAAATTGAGTTGAAATGGTTTTTGTTCTGTCTTTCTTTGGGCCGATAATTGTTACGTTCGAAAACTGAGGCGATGTGTAAGGCGTAACGCTTGATCCAGTTCCATCGTTATCAACTTCAAAACCATTAGAACCAGATTGATCGGCAGAATTTGCATCGCGGATACCAATAGCAAACTGAACGGTACCACGGAAACCAAAATCAACGTCAAAGTCATCATCAAGACCACGGTATGCAATTAAGTGTTTCGCATTTACGGTTCCGCCAAACCATTCGAAAGCATCATCTAAACCATAAGAACATTGTACGTAATCAATTACAGTTCCCGAACCTACTGAGCCCATAGTTAAAGAGTTAACCTCTTGGTTAGGATTAATCGGTGTACCAGCATAATCAATTCTCACATATTTTAAAATACCAGAGTTGTCTGTATCAACAGCACCACCGTGCCAGCCTTCGTAAGCTCCTTCTAATTCAGCCTCTCCGCCTGATTGATTGTTAGTTGCTTTTCCACATAATACAACCCCCCCCCAGTCTCCTGGCTCACGTAATCCTGCTGCACGTTCAGAAGTGAAAATAATTGGTTGAGATGCAGTACCCTCGGCAATTAATTTGTTTCCTCTTTGTACTACCAAAGTACCTTTTGTTTCTCTATCGCCGATAATTACCGTACCTGCTTCAATTTCTAAAGTGACACCTTCAACTGCTGCTAAGCCAGCTTTATTTTTGGCATCTCTACCCACTCTAACAAAACCATTAAGTCTGTAAATTTTGTCTTTAGTCCACTTGGTATTTGTAGTAATGCTTCCATTCGCAACTTCTACTATTGGTTTAGTAAATCCTGTAGCTGGATTTGTACTTGGGCCCGATCCGTTACCAGAATTATATCCTGCTTCGTTGTATTCGATAATAGTTGTTCTTTTACATGAACTAAAAATTAATGTTCCTGCCAAAACAAATACCATTGTTTTGAATCCGTTAGTACCAAATTTTGGCTTGTAAAGCTTTTTCATATTCATTTTTCCTATTTTAAGTCTTTATTTTTTATATTAAAATATTTTGTAAGAAAGTGTTAATCCGAATTGACGGCCACTTTTAAATTGTGCAGTAACCTGATCTTCTGATTGATCAAATTTCCCATCTTGATTTCCGTCTTGCATTAGCGTAAAGTTCTGGTTGAGCAAGTCGTTGAAGTTGGCTTTTAGCGATAGTTTATTAGTGAAGTTTTTTGTCACAACTAAATCAACTATGTTTCTTGGCATCTCATAAATATCCCTGATCAGGTCTGTGCCTACAAATGCAATGCGTTTTCCAGCAACATTATAAAGCAGGTTAACCTGGAATTTAGATTTAATGTTATTGTAGAATATAGCTGCATTTAAAATATATGGTGATTGCCCTTGCATCGGACGATTATTTGATTGCCCAATTGCGCTGGCACCATCAAACATTACTTTACTATTAATGTAAGAAGCATTTAACAAAATTGTGATATCATTTAAAAACTTACTTTCACTTAATCCTGCAAGTGATTTACGCATTTCTAGTTCTACCCCTATATTTCTAACATTCTGAGCGTTATTGAAATTAAAAGATTGCGCATTAGAACCCGGTATAGCAGTCATCTCAATGGCATCTTTAAATTTTTTGTAGAAACCTGAAATACTGATCAGCTCGCTTGTTGAAGGATAGAATTCATATTTTAAATCGTAATTATCAATCTTTGCTGTTTTTAAATTTGGGTTACCAGCAACATTGAAATTCTGATCAAAATCATAAAATGAAAAAGGGGCAATCTCTCTAAATTCTGGTCTGTTTAATGTTTTACCATAAGCCAGTCTGAATAAAGATTTTTCGTTCATATTAAACTGTACGTTTGCAGAAGGAAGTATCCTTGTAATATCATTATTAACATTAACAGGACCTCCAGTATCAAAACTGTTCAGTTTTTGAACGTTATTCTCTACTCTCGCACCTGCAACTATCGTTAGCTTATCTTTATACGGCAAAACAAAATTCGCGAATCCAGCTAATAGTTTATTTGAAGCATCATAATTGTCGTAAGGATTAGATTTTTCATCCAGTCTGATTCCCGTGGTCGTATTAATATTTTTCCAATCGAAAAGCTCACTTATAGTTCCTTTCAACAACGACTGATCAAAATTTAACGAATTTGCCCTCACATAACCGATGTTTCTTGAAGAAAAT
Organism: Pedobacter ginsenosidimutans; assembly: GCF_001442625.1. Taxonomy (GTDB): domain Bacteria; phylum Bacteroidota; class Bacteroidia; order Sphingobacteriales; family Sphingobacteriaceae; genus Pedobacter; species Pedobacter ginsenosidimutans. Next base: position 283,198 of record NZ_LMZQ01000006.1, read on the forward strand.
GTTCTTTGTTTATCTTCATAATAACCTCCAACTTTTATCGAAGGCTTAAAACCTTCAGATTTTGGAGCTAGCGCCTGTTCTACATTAAATGAACCCGTTTTGATGTCCTCATTCATTTTGGAATAAAATCTCCCTAAGAACTCTGGCTGAGCGCCACCAGTTGGCACGAAAATATTGTATGTACCATCTCCATTAGCGAGTGTTCTGTAACGTGAATAATCTGGCTGATCTCTAAATGATTTACTATAACCTAAAACCCAGTCAAATTTTGTATGCTCTTCATTGAATTTATGAACACCAGATAATTGTCCTGAATAAATACCACGATATAAAACATTCGATGCATAATTGGCGTACTCTTGTTGCTTTTCAGCCCCCAAGCGACTAACATATTGTGATGTACTTAATTGATTATACAAGTTTTTGAACTCGAAAGTATTGTTGTTATCTAATTTAAAAGCCCAGTTATGCACAACCCCTAAACGAACATTGTAGGTGTACTGATCATCATTATATCTGTAATTTTCTTCAGCAATTTTAGAAATTGGATCGTAAACCTCGTAATTCCCTCTAAACACGGCATTATTTGTTTTGCTGTTGCTATAGGTTACCGCGGTAATATTTCCCAATAACTTGTTGTTGATATTAAATCGCTTACTACCGTAGATATTTAGTTTTTGATCCAAATTAGCAGTATTAACTTCCGGCACCCAGTTATTTCTAAGTGCATGCCCTGCGGCGTTTAATTTGCTGGCATTAACCTCGTTTAAATTTGAAGGGAAATTAATAGGCAGATCATTTTCACCTGTATTGAAGCCCGTAAAATATAAACTTCCGGTATTGGTCCTTTTGAAATCTTTGAAAGTAGCATTTTGGCGGTAACTTGTGCCATAGTCGATTGTTAACCGATCATCATCAGGAATACTCTTAAGAAAAACTTTTACAACACCTCCAGCGAAATCAGCGGGAATATCAGCAGAAGGGCTTTTATAAACCAATACGCGATCGATTTGATTGCTTGGGATCAAATCAAAAGAAAAAGATCGAACGTCCGTTTCCAAGCTTGGTGCTGTCACATTGTTTAACTGAACATTATTATAGCGTTCGGCTAAACCACGGATATTAATAAAACGATTGTCTACAATAGTAATACCCGGAACACGTTTCACTACCTGTGCAGCATCCGTATCACCAGATCTCTGAATGGTTTGAGATGAAACTCCGTTTGCAATTGACTGAGATTTTTTCAGCTCTGCCAAAAGAGATACTTCAGTACCTGTTTTTCTAGCTCCTGTAATTACAACATCGTTAAGGGTAGATTGGTCATCTTCCATTACAACATCTATTACAGTCGTTTTTCCCGGAGTAACTTTTACATTCGAAATTATCTGTTTTTTAAAGGAAATAAAAGAAAAACTTACCCGGTAAGTTCCTGATTTTACAGTATTTAAAATATAATTACCTTCAGCATCACTGGTGGTACCAATTGATGTTCCTTCTATCAGGACAGATAAGCCTACCAATGTTTGACCTGTAGATTTATCCGTAATTTTACCAGAAATTTTTCCTGTTTGCGCATACGCAAGTATGCTAATCGTTAAAGCGAACACAGTGAGTGCCGCTCTTTTAAAAGAGTTTAGTAAGTCCAATTTGCCTTTATTTGATAAGGGCAAAAGTATTACCACAGTGTTAACTACAAGTTAGGTGTTAATTAACATTGCTTTACCTTAAGGTTAACTAAACGTTAAGCACTTTTAGAATCAGTAACGGATACCCACTTTCTTGCAAATGAAGTGCAATAACCAGATCGGACCTATTAACAAGAACTTAACATCATCAAGGAATGAAGGTTTTTTGCCTTCAATTTTGTGACCAATAAATTGACCAATCCAGGCGGCTACAAATATTGCCGCATAAATAGCATAGGCCGTTCCATTACCCAGGCCTACTGCTTGCTCAATTTTTACGATGATGTAACTCATTAAACCCACTACCCAGATCATCAAAAAAAACAATACCGGCGAAAGTGTAAAGTAATAATACAAGCTAAAGGCCAATAGAAAAGACGCCCAGTTAAAGAAACCGTTGTAGCTACCTAAAAAACCGATATACGGAAAAGGGATCTGCCAGATCAAACCCAGTAAGCTGAATACAATTAACGGAACACAAATCCAGTGTACCAGCTTGTTTGTTGGATTTTGATGACTTTCGGCGTACTTATCAAAAAGCACATCTACTGGCCGTTTGGGTTCGGTTGTTATGGTTTGCTTGCTCATTATGTAAAAATAAAAAAAAGCGATGGATATTCCATCGCTTTATATTAGACCTTATAGGTTTTTAAAACCTATAAGGTCTTGAGATTATTATTTTGCAAATGCTACAGAACGGGTTTCTCTGATTACAGTAACCTTAATCTGTCCTGGATAGGTCATTTCAGTTTGAATACGGGTCGAAATATCTGCAGCTAAAAGTTCTGCCTGTGCATCAGTAATACGTTCACTTTCTACAATCACGCGTAATTCTCTACCAGCCTGAATTGCAAACGTTTTTTCTACGCCAGGGTAAGATAAAGCCAGTTCTTCTAAATCTTTCAGGCGTTTGATATAACTTTCTACCACCTCACGACGCGCACCCGGACGAGCACCAGAGATCGCATCACAAGCCTGTACAATTGGAGATATCATTGAAGTCATCTCAATTTCATCGTGGTGGGCACCAATAGCATTACAGATTTCAGGATGCTCTTTATATTTTTCGGCCAATTGCATACCTAAAATCGCATGTGGCAATTCAGGGTTATCATCAGGCACCTTACCTATATCGTGTAATAAACCTGCACGTTTAGCCATTTTAGCATTTAAGCCTAATTCGGCAGCCATCGTCGCACAGAAATTAGCTACCTCACGAGAGTGATGTAACAAGTTTTGTCCGTAAGATGAACGGTAACGCATACGGCCAACCATACGGATTAACTCAGGGTGTAAACCATGGATACCCAAATCGATCACTGTACGCTCACCAATCTCTACAATCTCATCTTCGATCTGTTTTTTGGTTTTCGCTACAATTTCTTCAATACGAGCCGGGTGGATACGACCATCAGTTACCAAACGGTGTAAAGCCAAACGGGCAATTTCCCTTCTTACCGGATCGAAACCTGATAAAATAATTGCTTCCGGTGTATCATCAACAATAATCTCAATACCGGTAGCGGCTTCTAAAGCACGGATGTTTCTGCCCTCTCTACCAATAACACGACCTTTAATCTCGTCGCTTTCGATATGAAAAATAGAAACCGAATTTTCAATTGCAGCTTCGGTAGCGGTACGTTGAATGGTTTGGATGACTACTTTTTTAGCTTCTTTGCTCGCTGTTAACTTTGCCTCATCAACAATATCCTTTACCTGCATCATTGCCTGTGTACGGGCTTCTTGTTTCAGGTTTTCTACCAATTGCTCTTTAGCTTCTTCGGCAGATAGACCAGCAATGGTTTCTAATTGTTTTAGGTGTTGGTTTTTAAGCACTTCAACCTCTTCTTGCTTTTTAATCGCAATTTCGGTTTGCTTTTCTAAAACGCTTTTTTGCTTATCGAGTTCTTGTTCTTTTTTATTAAAATTTTCCATACGCTGATTTACCGATTGCTCTTTCTGCTTCATGGTATTTTCGCGTTGGTTAATGTTATTGTTTTTGGCATTCACTTCTTGCTCATGCTCAGCTTTCATTTGCAAAAACTTTTCTTTTGCTTCTAAAAGTTTATTCTTTTTTAAGATCTCTGCATTGTTTTCTGCATCTTTTAAAATCTTTTTCACTTTGTTCTGTGCGGCAACTTCCTGCTGTTTAAGCAAGTTACGCAGGAGGAATCTTCCTACCACCACTCCGATAGCTATACCCGCTATTACGGCAAATACGTATCCTAATATTTCAACTATTTCCATTTTGTTTTTTAAGTAAAAAAAAACCGCAACTAATTTTTAAAGTCTCATACATTTTAAACCTCAACTAAGCATAATTAGGGTTTAAGCCATTTTCAGGTGCCATAGCAGATGAAATACGCCCTCTTAACCCTATAGATATTGAAGTGTTAAGTTTTATAAAATTTGAAACTCAAAAACTAGCCGCGGCTATGTTTTTATGCTAAATATTGGCGCTGTCATCCTAAATTATTTTAGGCTCTGAAACAAGTTCAGAGTGACGAATCGCCGAAAGAACGAACCTTATTTTGAAAAGAAATTACTGAGTAAAACATCCAATTCTTCGACTTTATCGGCAACAGCAGTATCCTGGTTTTGTACTTTATTCTCTGTTCTCAATACGGCTGTTGCATAGTGTAACACTGCCATAGAAAGAAGATCCTGCTTATCTCTAACCGCATAATTATCCTGATAATCTTTTATGCGCTCATTGATCATTTTTGCTGCCCGTCTCACAATTTCTTCCTCTTCCATATTCACCTTTAGTGGATAAATACGGTCGGAAATGGTTATTTTAATCGAGATTTCTCCCATTTGTTTAGCTTAGTTTCTGATTTCTCTGCATCATTATTTTTTTAATAATGCAATACTTTTATCAATCTCCCGCACAAAATCGTTAATTTTTTGTTTAATGTCAAGCGACTTCTCACTTGTTCCCTCTATACTTTTAGCCAATTTTGTAACCCTTAATTTTTCATCAAGTTCTACATTTTTGCCCTTCGCTGTATCGAGTGCTACTTTTAACGATTGATTTTCAAGCTTTAATAAATCATTTTCTTCCTGTAGCGCATTACATAGCTCTAATACCTGAGCCGTTTTTTGTAATACTTTATCTAATTGATCTGCAACAGAAGCCATGAATTTATTTCTAAAAATACGAATTTATATTTTATTTCCTAATTTCTGCACCAGCTTGTGCCGTTAAATTCGCGATTAATTTCTGCATCGTGTTTTCAATCTGCTTATCGGTTAAGGTTTGTTCCTCATCCTGCAAAATAAAGTTCAAGGCATACGATTTTTTACCTTCAGGCAATTTATCACCTACATACACATCGAACACACCAACCTCCTTGATCAGCTTTTTATCGGTTTTGAAAGCAATGCCTTTTAAAGTATCGAAAGTTACGGCCTGATCGATCAATAAAGATAAATCTCTGCGCACTTGTGGGTACTTAGAAACTTCTTTATTAACGATTTTATTTTTCCTTACAATATCCAACAAGGCAGCCCAATCAAAATCGGCATAAAAAACCTCTGCATTTACATCGGCTACTTTACGGTCGGCTTTTGAAACGGCACCAAAACTTACCAGGGTTTTATCTCCACGGAAATATTTAATCCCATAAGCAAAGTTTTCGTCATTTAAAGCATCAGATTGATAGCTTGCGATACCTAAACGCGATATAATCGCATCAACTGCCGCTTTTAAATTATAGAAAGTTGCCGGTTTAGCATTTTGGTTCCATTGCTCGCTCTGTTTAGCTCCCGAGATCAACAATAATAACCTTGAGCGCTCTACATACTGCTCATTAATTAAATGATAGGTTTTACCGAATTCATAAAACCTAACATCAGCATTTTTACGGTTCTGGTTGTAAGCCACGCTCTCTAATGCTGGCATCAATAAATGCTGGCGCATTACATTTAAATCGCTGCTTAAGGGATTCAAAATAAATACGGCTTCGTCTAAATTTTTCGAATAGGCCGATTTAGTTAACGAATTGCACATAATTTCTGCATAACCGTTTGAGGTAAGCATGTCTGCAATTACGTTGTGCGTATTTTCTTTCTCAGGCTTAATGCTGTAAGAAAGCGATGCATTCACCTTTGAAGGGATTTCGATATTGTTATAACCGTAAATACGCAATACTTCTTCTGTAATATCACATTCGCGCGTTACATCAACTTTAAACGATGGTACTCTTAACGCCAAAGTATCTTCAGAGGTATTGGTTGCTGCAATACCTAAAGCAGTAATAATATGTTTAATTTCGGCTGATGGAATATTTGCACCAATTAATTTATTGATGTTGGTATAACTTACTTCAAACTCGAAAGGCTTGATATGACTTGGATAAATATCGGACACTGATGAAGAAATTTCCCCGCCAGCCAGTTCTTTAATTAATAATGCTGCATATTTTAAAGCCGTAACCGTAATTTCAGGATCAGTACCACGCTCGTAACGGAAAGAGGCATCGGTTTTTAACCCATGTCTTTTAGAAGTTTTACGTACAGAAACCGAATTAAAATAAGCACTTTCTAAGAAAATATTTTTGGTATTGACATCAACTCCTGAAGATTTTCCCCCGAAAACACCTGCAATACACATTGGCGCTTCAGTATTGCAGATCATTAAATCATCTGCACTCAGCTTACGCTCAACATCATCAAGGGTTACAAATGGCGTTCCTTCAGCAACTTTTTTCACGATTACTTTTCCGCCGCTAATTTTATCGGCATCGAAAGCATGTAGCGGCTGGCCCAAACCATGAAGTACATAATTGGTAATATCAACTACATTATTGATGGGACGTAAGCCAATTACCTTTAATTTATCTTTTAACCACTCTGGCGATTCTTTTACAGTAACGCCAGAAATTGTTAAGCTGCTGTAACGTGGGCAGGCAGCCAAATCTTCTACTTCTACCGGGATTACCAGGTTTTCGTTGTCTGTTTTAAAAGCTGAAAGATCAGGCATTTCATATTCACTTCTGAAATAAGCCGCTAAATCTCTCGCTACGCCTAAATGTGACGCCGCATCAGCACGGTTTGGTGTTAATCCGATTTCGAAAACAAAATCATCATCCATTTTGAAATGGTCTTTAGCACGGATCCCAATTTCAGTATCCTCAGCAAGGATCATAATCCCATCATGCGATTTACCTAAACCAATTTCATCTTCGGCACAGATCATCCCCTGCGAAAGTTCTCCCCTGATTTTTGATTCTTTGATTTTAAATGGTTCGCCCTCTAAAGGATATACGGTTGTGCCTACAGTAGCTACTACCACTTTTTGGCCAGCGCCTACATTTGGAGCACCGCAAACAATCTGAAGGTTTTCTTTACCACCAACGTTTACCGTAGTAATGCGTAAACGATCGGCATTGGGATGCTGAACACAGGTTAATACTTCGCCGATAACCAAACCCTCTAAACCGCCCACAACAGGCTGCACTTTTTCTACACTTTCTACTTCTAAACCAACATTGGTAAGAATTAACGAAAGCTCTTGAGGTGTTTTATCGATCTGTACGAATTGTTTTAACCAGTTATATGATATTTTCATTTTGGAGTATCAGGTAGTGAGTATCAGGTATCAAGACAAACCTCGACTGATACTCTATTTCTATAAAACGCAAAGATATTATTTAAAGGTCAAAGGAGAAAGTTAAATTATCGAGATTTGAGATTCTAGATATGAGATTCGAGACTTACAAACGCTATAACCTTGGTTAAAGAATACAATAAAAATGACTAATGGCCAATATTTAAATTAGATAGAATTACTGCACATGCGCCTGCTCCTATTACCAACATGATAACAGATGCAATAACCAGTTTAAGGCCGGGTTTAACGGGTTGATTTTTCGCAGCTTTTACGATGATCTGAATGATGCCAATTACAAACAACAATAATACAATTACCCAATATACGATGAAAATTTCCATGAACTTATTTTGAGATTAACTGTTGGCGAGCAATACTGCACAAGCACCGAAACCAATTACCACCATAATTACTGAAATGATAAGCAGTTTTAATCCAGGTTTTATGGGTTCGTTCCTTGATGATTTAATAATAATCAGAATAATCCCTACTATAAAGAGTACAACTGCGGTAAGACAGTAAATAATTAACAATCCGAATAAACCTTCTTCCATGTTAGTTCATATTTAATTTTTCCCTGATCAGGTCTATTTTGTTGTCGCGGTAAAAAATATTCATGGTTTCGAAGGGTACCATTTTATATTTATCGCTCACAATATGTACACATGATTTTTTAACAGCGCGTACATCAAAATCCAGCGGGTCCATAAAATTCATAATGATAATCCGAAATAAATTATCGTAACTTAAACTATCTGATTTTACCCTCGGCAGGCAACACATCAATTCGCCAAAGGTATCTTCGGCACAATCTACTGAAACTCCCGTACTAAATAAATTTAGCATATGTTCTTTCAATTTTTCATCGTGTTCGAAAACGATGGTATTTTTAGAATTGTTGAGTAGATCTTCCGGATTGATCAAATGTGTCATCGGGATCACTTCATCCCCGATTTTCAACGCATAGGCCATACATAGCGCATCGGGATTACAGGGCACCGGGATTAAATCCTGAGGAGTAAAAACAGGATATTGCTCATAAATTTTTCTGCGCACCTCTGTTAGCGTTATTCTTCCCTGTTGATCATTATAATCATCATTTCTGCCGGCAACCTGGGTAGGCTGAAAAGTAACCCCACGGACACATTTCTGTTTAAGCGCATAATCTAAAATATCACCAATTTCATGATCATTAAGGCCATTTTGCAAAGTAACCACCAAAGTAGTAGATACATTAAACTGATTGAGGTGATCGATGGCTTTTTTTCTTACTTCGGTAAGGTCTTCTCCCCTAAGCTTAGTCAATACTTCAGCACTGAAACTATCAAACTGCAGGTAGATTTCAAAATCAGGCATATAGCTTGCTAATTTTTCTACAAAGCCAATATCTTTTGCAATCCTAATCCCATTCGTATTCACCATTAAATGTTTAATGGGCTTTGTTTTGGCAAGATCTAAAATCTTAAAAAAATCGGGGTGTACAGTTGGTTCTCCACCCGAAAGTTGAACCACATCGGGTTCACCCTCATTTGCCACAACAATATCCATCATACGTTCTATTTCTTCCAACGTACGGTGCCTGCCATAATTTGGCGATGACATGGCATAACAGGTTGGACAGGCCAGGTTGCAACGATCAGTAACCTCTATTACGGTTAAACACGAATGCTGTTCATGATCGGTACATAAGCCACAATCATAAGGGCAACCGTAATGCACTTTGGTATTAAACTTAAGTGGCATTTCCGATTGTTTATTGTAATTGCGGATCTGTTTGTAATATTCTACATCATCGGCAATCATTACTTTGCTATCGCCATGCGTTCTGCAATTTTTCAGCATAAATACCTTAGCGTCCTGAAAAACAATTTTCGCATCGCAAAGCTGTAAACATTCGGGGCAAAGACTTTTGGTATAATCGTAGTATATATAATCTCTGGTATTGGCCATAATGTTTACCGTTTATGTAAAATCTGTTTCGAAATTCTGATAATGAATTTATAATAATAAATAAAAATAAACAATGCAGACCAATGAATGCTGCTTAAATTTAAAAATAATGAATGGTAAGGCTTTATAAATTCTACACAAAAACGGAACAGGAAATACAATGCCATAAACAATTTAAAACGGTCTCCATTGATCAATGTCTCATTTTTCAACCCATTGATCAAAAAAATCAAAAGTATGAGGTAAACCATTTCGTAGAGCATGATGGGATGCCGCAATATACCATCACCCAAATCCATACCGGTAAAAAAATGGGTAGGGATGCCGTAGGTTGGCTCGTCGATGCCCATAGAAAAACAACCAATACGGCCAATAATAAGGGCAACCAAAATCGGGATAACGTAGATATCTCCGGAGGCGATATTCACACCTATTATCTTTTTTATTAATTCAACACCAAACAAACCTCCAAGCAAGCCGCCAACAATGGTTTTACTTTGATAAAGAACTGAAAAACTAAGGTGATGGAGTACTTCGGGCGTTTCGAGCACAGCAATTACACGCGAGCCAATTAATGCCCCAAGCATAGCGCCCAACATAATCCACAGTCTGTTTTCGTCAGATATCGGGTCTTTAATTCCTTTTTTATAGAAATAATACAACCTAACACCAATTATAAATGCCAGTGTTTCGAAAATATAGTGATAGTGGTATTGGTTACCAAAAAGCTCAAATTGAAAGGGAAACAGAGATTTTAACAGCATTTATTAAAACCAAAGTCTGCAAAAAACAGGTAAATGATCAGAATAATACCTTTTATCCTTACTATCAGTTAATACGGCGAATTTCTGCACCTTAAATCCTTTGTTTACAAAAATGTAGTCGATCCTGTTTTTCAGGTCACTGTTAAAATCAAAGCCATTAAAAGTGCCTGTTGGACCATATGGAGGCTCTACAGAAACATCTTTTGCATCGATAAGAAAAGATTTTATGGTAGCAATTGCTTCTGTTTCTGGCGTTACGTTTAAGTCGCCGGTAAAAACAACCGGTAGCGTTGGTGCAATCTGCTGTATTTTACTTTTAAGCAGTTTAGCTGATTCGATCCTGGCCTGAACACCAATATGATCGTAATGTGTATTAAAAACGATAAACTCTTTTTTATTCTGCTTATCGTACAATTTAACCCAGCTGCATATCCGGTTAAGTGCAGCATCCCAACCTTTTGATGGAACATCCGGTGTCTCTGACAACCAAAAAGTTCCGCCATCTTTTTTAATGAACCTGTTTTTATCAAAATAAACAGCAGAAAATTCGCCCTTTCTTTTACCATCTTCACGGCCAACACCCACTACATCGAAATTGGAATTCTCCAAAAGCGCATCAAACTGTTCGGGTAATGCTTCCTGTACACAAAGAATATCAGCATCATGAAATTTCACCAGGGCCTTAATATTATCTTTCCGGTTAGGCCAGGCATTAACACCATCAGATGCTACATTTAAACGGATATTGTAAGTAATAATATTAATTGGGACTGCCGTTTTTTGCGCAAATGCCATAACGGTTAACAAAAGAAAAACAGGGATGATTTTTAAAGTATTCATAAATATAATTACACAATTTATTAATGCTGGGCCAGCGAGTAACACCTAATTTTAAGCCGCTATTATACTAATTTAAGGTTAATTGTACTTTAACAACCAAATATCTTTTAAATTAAATCTTCATCCCGATAACTATAGTAACGGTTATTAGCAAAAATCAGGTGATCAACCACATACAGACTAAGCAAATTTCCAGAAGCAACCATATCCCTGGTCAATTTATCGTCGCTCTCACTAGGCTTTAAACTTCCTGAAGGATGGTTATGTGCCAATACGATATTTGCGGCATTGTTTTCCAAAGCTGTTTTAAAAATAATTTTCGGATCGGCTACCGTACCTGCCTGGCCCCCTTTACTGATCAAAAATTTACCTATTACCCGGTTAGACCTGTTCAGGAGTAATATCCAGAACTCTTCGTGATTGAGATTAGCAAAAGTTTGATGTAAATATTTATAAACATCGTTAGAAGTAGTAACATGGGTAATGGCCTCTTCAGCAGTTTCCTTCCGCCTCAAACCAAGCTCAAGAGCGGCAATAATAGTTAATGCTTTGGCTTCTCCAATACCTCTAAACCTGGAAAGATCCAGAATAGAAGCTTTTCCCAGTTTTGTTAAATTGTTATCGTAAAACGACAAAATCCTTTTACTTAAATCGACAGCGGTTTCATTTCTACTTCCCGAGCCAATTAAAATAGCAATCAGTTCGGCATCTGTTAAATGTCTTCGGCCATGTAATAAAAGTTTTTCGCGCGGGCGATCTTCTTCAGCCCATAACTTTATACCTAGTTTCTGTTCGTAATTTTCCATTTTTTTTAGACAAAAAAAGGCATCCTAACTTTGGGTTAGGATGCCTTTACTAATATCGTAAAAAAATTGGCTTATTTTAAACCATTAACGAATTTCGTTAATTTTGATTTGTTATTAGCCGCTTTGTTTTTGTGGATAATATTCTTTTTAGCTAAACGATCTAACATAGAGATTACTTTAGGCAATAAATCAGATGCAGATTTTTTATCTTCTGCAGCACGTAATCTTTTAATAAAGGTACGTGTAGTTTTTGCCTGATATCTGTTACGTAAACGTTTTGTTGCGTTTGCTCTAATTCTTTTTAATGAAGATTTATGATTTGCCATTTCTATTTAGCCTTTTATTTTTCTTATTCGTTTCCTATAATTCGGGTTGCAAATATAGGATTAATGTTTTTAAATTACAAAACACTTTCAACTTTTTTTTCATTAAAATTGAACCCCATTTCCGAACTGCAAAAATACGTTAAAATTATTCATTATAAATACTTTAACTTAATTCAATAAAATTTCCTTTCCATTAAGAAAACAGGCTTAAAAATACTATTTTTGGGCAAAACGATTTTGAGTGAAAAAACGAATAGCCATCTTTGCATCAGGTTCTGGCTCCAATGCCCAAAAACTGATGGAGCATTTTAAACGGAGTAATGAAATAGAAATATCTTTGGTATTAACCAACAATGCCGATGCCTATGTATTACAGCGGGCTGATAATTTCGAAATCCCCACTCATATTTTCGACAAAAACGAGTTCTATAAAACCGACGAAATAATAGACCTTCTCAAAAATCTTGAAATCGATTTTGTTGTGCTTGCGGGTTTTCTCTGGCTGATCCCTAAAAACCTGATCCATGCTTACCCCGGCAGAATTGTAAATATCCATCCGGCAATCCTTCCTAAATTTGGCGGTAAAGGCATGTATGGAGATCATGTACACAATGCCGTTATGGCCGCCGGCGAAACTGAAGGCGGAATAACCATTCATTATGTTAATGAAAACTATGATGAAGGTGAATATATTTATCAGGCCAGGTACAGAATAGACAAAAACGATAACCTGGAAATGGTAAAGTTTAAAGGTCAGCAGCTCGAACACCAGCATTACCCACGTATTGTAGAAACCATTGTTAAAAAGATAAAAAAATAGCTTTTATATAAGATTCTCCATCTCACAAATTATATAGATTGTTTGTTTGCTTTTGGTGTCAAAGCCAATAAAACACTTACAATAATGAGGAAGCCTATATTTAATAATGTTGCCCATCGGTAAGCAACCGGAAATAATGTTAATACAGGTGGATTATCCAGGTGCTGAAAAAAAACGCCTCCCACTACTGCAACCCCTATAGCTACCGAGATCTGCTGCAGGGTTAAATAAATGCCCGATGAGGCACCTAACATATCTTCAGGAATACTTTTTAAAGATATAGTCATTAATGAAGGTAGAATTGTACCACAGCCAACCCCATAAACAAACAATATAATGGTAATTTGCCATTGAAGGGCATCAGGTGAATTAAATATAATTAGGTGAAAAACGAGTGCCACAATCATAATAACCGATCCGAACAGCGATACATATTTACCATAACGGGTTACCCGGCTTGCAAAAAACATGGATGCGAGCACGTAACCCATTCCCTGGCAAACAAAGTAGATTCCGGTATAGACGGAACTAATGCCCATCCCGTTTTGTAAGTAAACGGTATTGATCAAAAAGTAAGAATCCTGAACAAGATAATAAAATAGCGAAATTAAAAGCCCTATCCTGAAATCGAAATTCTTAAACACCTTTATATTGAGCAAAGGATTTTTCCCCAAGCTTTTGCTTAACCACTGATGATAAATAAAAGCAAGTAACAAAACTACCGATAGTATTAACAAGGCAATACTCCAAACTGGCCAATTCAACTCCCTCCCCCTGATAAGCGGATAAATAAATGCCGTTAAAGTTAACATCAGCAACAAGCTTCCGGTAAAATCAAATTTCTCAGCGATTTTTACCTGCGACTCTTTAAGGTATTTAAAGCCCAATACAACAGCAATTAGCCCGATAGGCACATTTATCAAAAAAATCAAACGCCAGCCTTGTGAAATAATTTCCAGATCAGGGATTAAGCCCCCTAAAAACTGACCAACAACAGAGGCAATGCCCGCAACACTACCATACACGCCGAGCACTTTTACCCTTTCTTTAGGATCAGGAAATAAATCCGGGATAAAAGACATTCCTTGCGGAACCATAAAAGCAGCACTTATTCCCTGAATAAACCTGGCAATGTTTAGCTGGGTTGCCGATTGTGAAAACCCACAAACAAAAGAAGCAGTTGTAAAGACCAACATCCCGGTAAAAAAAACCTTTTTCTTTCCGAAATATTCACCTGCCCGCCCACCAGTAACAAGGAAGGAAGCGTAGCCCACAATATACATTACGATTACAAACTGCATATCGGCATCGGTGCCTTTAATACCAGATTTGATGGCAGGAAGCGCCACATTTACAATGAACAGATCCAGCACAGATAAAAATATGGCCGAACACACAATTAACAACAGAAACCACCTTTGATTTTTTTTCATAGCCTTGCTTTTCTTATATTTAAAATTTAAAGTAAGAAAACGCTTTACTGGCAATCAAGTAGTCTTATAAACCGTACCAAGTATGCAAAACAGTACCAATAATGAATATAAAGCAGTTACAAATGGAGAAAATCAGGATTTATTTTTAAATGACTCCCCATTGACAGGTGTTTTTAAGGTGATTGGGGGTAAATGGAAAATTATGCTCATTAAAGCTATTGCAGCACAATGTCCTAAAAGGTTCGGCGAGCTTAAGCGCGAGATGAATTTCTTAAGCCAGGGTACGCTCACTACACAACTTAAAGAAATGGAACGCGATGGCCTTATCCTCCGCGAAGCTTTTGCAGAATCTCCACCACGCGTAGAGTATAAACTAACCAGTGTAGGTAAAAGCCTCCTTCCGGTAGTAGCCGTTTTAGAAGATTGGTGGAACACCTTCCAGGCAAACAAATAGCAACACATATAAAGTAACTGGGCACCCATTTAGCGCCAATATTACCTTCATAAATAAAGCTTAAAAATGCTGCTGGAAAAGAAAAAATACCCAACAAATAAAAATATATAAATTATTTCATTTTTATTGGATTCTGCGCCTAAATAAATGCCTCTGTTTTACTACCTTTGCGGCTCAAAATTTTCAGTAGAATGAGTCAATCCATTAAAATCAAAAACGCTTTAATCTCAGTATATTATAAAGATGGTTTGGAGCCATTGGTAAAATTATTGGCCGCGCAAGGGGTACAGTTATTTTCTACCGGTGGAACAGAACAGTTCATCAAAGATTTAAACCTTCCTGTTACAGCGGTTGAAGATTTAACAGGTTATCCATCTATTTTGGGCGGACGTGTTAAAACCTTACACCCAAAAGTATTTGGCGGAATTTTAAACCGTAGAGCATTAGCTGGCGACCAGGAGCAGATTGCTGAATATGAAATCCCTGAAATTGATTTGGTTATTGTTGACTTATACCCTTTTGAAGAAACCGTAAAAGCAGGCGGAACACCGGAAGAAATTATCGAGAAAATCGATATCGGTGGTATTTCCTTAATCCGTGCAGCTGCGAAAAACTTCAACGATGTGGTGATTATTGCATCTAAAAACGACTATCCTACTTTACAAGCCCAATTAGAAGCACAAAATGGTGAAACTACTTTAGCACAACGTAAATCGTTCGCTAAAACAGCTTTCCACACTTCTTCACACTACGATACTGCAATATTTAATTACTTCAACACAGAAGAACCGCTTGATGTTTTCAAACAAAGTGTAACAGAAGCTAAAACTTTACGTTATGGCGAAAACCCTCATCAAGGTGGTGTATTTTATGGCGATTTAGATGCGATGTTTACCAAACTTAACGGTAAAGAGCTTTCATATAACAACCTGGTTGATGTAGATGCAGCTGTTGCGTTGATCGACGAATTTGAGGAGCCAACTTTTGCAATCTTAAAACATACAAACGCTTGTGGTATTGCTTCCCGCCCTACTGTTAAACAAGCCTGGATTGATGCCTTAGCCTGTGATCCGGTTTCTGCTTTTGGTGGTGTATTGATTACCAATGTTGCGGTAGATTTAGAAACGGCCCAGGAAATCAACAATCTTTTCTTTGAAGTGTTAATTGCTCCTTCTTACCAAGCAGAAGCGATTGAGTTATTCAGCAAAAAGAAAAACCGCGTTATTTTACAACGTAACGAGGTTGAGTTGAGCAAAAAACAATTTAAAACCTTATTAAACGGTGTAATTGAGCAGGATAAAGATTTAATTATCGAAGGTCCTGAACAAATGACAACCGTAACGGATAAAGCACCAACTGCACAAGAGTTAAAAGACTTATTCTTTGCCAATAAAATTGTAAAACACACCAAATCGAACACCATTGTTTTAGTTAAGGATGATGTTTTAATTGCAAGCGGCGTTGGTCAAACTTCACGTGTTGATGCCTTGAGACAAGCGATTGAAAAAGCAGCCTCTTTCGGATTCAGTGTTAAAGGTGCAGCGATGGCATCTGATGCTTTCTTCCCTTTCCCTGATTGTGTTGAAATTGCTGCCGAAGCCGGAATTACAGCTGTTCTGCAACCAGGTGGATCGATTAAAGATGCTGATTCTGTTGCTAAAGCAAACGAAAAAGGTATTGCAATGGTAACTACGGGGGTAAGACATTTTAAACACTAGAAAGGTAGAAGGTTGAGGGTTTAGAGGTGGAAGGTTATGCATTATGCCGTAATTGCGAGGCACGAAGCAATCTTACGTATTACTATAGTAGATTACTTTGTTTCTTGTATTATAAATTAACCTAAGCAATAGTAAGACTGCTTTAACCTAAGAATTACCGGTTTTTATTTTCTGAACATTTTAATTGCCTTAAAAACAATTTAATAACTGAAGAAAATAAAACTTAAAACAATAAAAAAGCTATTTTTACATTAGGAATAGTATAGATTTGATAAAATAAAGAAAACATACCTTATACATGGGATTATTTAACTGGTTTACGCAAGAAGTTGCCATCGATTTAGGCACTGCGAATACCCTGATTATACATAACGACAAAGTAGTTGTAGATGAGCCATCTATCGTTGCTTTCGATCGTACTACAAACAAAGTCATTGCTATAGGTCGTCAGGCAATGCAAATGGAGGGTAAAACCCACGATAATATTAAAACCGTTCGTCCATTAAAGGATGGTGTTATTGCCGATTTCAACGCTGCTGAAGCGATGATTAAAGGCATGATCCGTATGCTTAATGGCGGTAAAGGCTGGATGTTCCCTTCTTTACGTATGGTAATCTGTATTCCATCTGGTATTACTGAAGTAGAAAAACGTGCTGTACGCGATTCAGCTGAAATTGCCGGTGCAAAAGAGGTATACTTAATTCATGAGCCAATGGCCGCTGCTGTGGGTATCGGGATTGATGTAGAAGAGCCAATGGGTAACATGATTATCGATATAGGTGGAGGTACAACCGAAATTGCGGTTATCGCTTTATCAGGTATCGTGTGCGATCAATCTATCCGCGTTGCGGGAGATAACTTCGACTCTGATATTGTAAACTACATCCGCCGTCAGCACAATATTATGATTGGTGACCGTACCGCTGAAAAAATTAAAATTGAAGTTGGTGCAGCTTTACCTGAATTACAGGATGCTCCTGCCGATTTCGCAGTTCAAGGTCGCGATTTAATGACTGGTGTACCAAAGCAGATTACTGTGTCTTATACTGAAATTGCCCACTGTTTAGATAAATCGATCTCTAAAATTGAAGAAGCAATTTTAAAAGCTTTAGAGATTACCCCTCCAGAGCTTTCAGCAGATATTTACCAAACTGGTATTTATTTAACTGGTGGTGGTGCATTGTTAAGAGGTTTAGATAAGCGTGTAGCTGCTAAAACCAAATTACCCGTTCATGTTGCAGAAGATCCGCTTCGTGCAGTAGTTCGTGGAACCGGCATCGCCCTTAAAAACATTGGCGGATATAAATTCTTAATGCAATAACCCAGATTTGGGATAAGAGATGTGAGATTTGAGACTAATTATCCAAACTCATATCTCATATCTCAGGTCTCATATCCCATGAGCAATGCGTAACCTTTGGATTTTCATCAGCAGATACAACGCATTTTTCTTATTTATCATTTTTTTTATCGTAGGGATTTATCTAACGGTGAAAAACAACTCCTATCAGCGTAGTGTAACTTTAAACTCAAGCAATGAGGTAGTGGGTACCGCATACGAAAGGTTAAATGTTTTTAAACGATACTTAAACCTCGGTATGGTTAACGATAGCCTTGCAGCCGAAAATGCCAAGCTTAAAAGCCAGTTACTGGGATTAACTACGGTAGATACGACCAAAGATGTTAAAGTGGTAGATACGGTTACCAATCAACAATACACTTATTTGGCTGCCAAAGTGGTTAAAAATTCGATCACTTTACGCAACAACGTAATGACCATTAATAAAGGCACTGTTGACGGCATTAAAAGTGGCATGGCCGTTATCGCGCCTCAACGCGGAGTGGTCGGTTTTATCCGTGATGTTTCTGCACATTTGGCAACCATACAATCGCTATTGCATAAAGACACCAAAATAAGTGTGACTTTAAAAAAGAATAATGCCTTGGGCTCGTTGGTTTGGGGCGACGGAAATTTTGACATCAAAAAAGCCTTTGTTAAAGAGGTGCCGAACCACATCAAAATGTATGTGGGCGATACCGTTGTTACCTCGGGTTACGGGTCCTTTCCTGCAGGAATCTTGGTTGGAAAAATCATTAAGCCTAATGTAGCCACCAATGATAATTTCTTATCAGGAGAATTAAATTTATTTACAGATTTTAGCACATTGCAATATGTATATGTGGTTAAAGATAAAAAAGCCGAAGAGCAAAAGGCTTTGGAAAGCTTAGTTAAACCGAATGAATAGTAGAATCATAATTGTAAATGTGATCAGGTGGTTTTTACTCCTTTTTGTGCAGATCTTCCTGCTCAAAAACATGGGCTTTTATGATCTTTCCACACCATTTATCTATGTACTGTTTTTGCTCCTGCTTCCATTCGGGATCCCCAATATTTTGCTGTACTTATTGGCTTTTGGAACAGGCTTAACACTCGATGCTTTTTACGATACCATGGGTGTACATGCTACGGCCTGTGTGGTATTGGCTTTTGTAAGAATTTCCTTTATATCGATAAGTTTAAACCGCGACGCAATTGACGACCCAGAACCATCGTTAAGTTATATGGGTTTCCAATGGTTTTCACTTTATGCTTTTCTTTGCGTTGTTGCACACCACCTGGTGCTGTTCTTTTTAGAAACATTTAGGCTAACCGAAATTGGTTATACCTTAATGAGATGCGGCTTAAGTTGTATCTTTACACTGCTTATTATTTTATTGGTAGAGTTTATATTCTATAGAAGAACACCACGCTAATGGATCAATTATTTAACCGAAAATATATCGTTCAAGGATTATTTATTGTAATCGCCCTGATTTTATTGGGGAAGTTATTTTATATCCAGATTATTAGCGATGCGGCTTTCGTTTCTGCAGAAAGTAATGTTTTACGCAAAATCTATAAATACCCAGCCCGCGGCGCCATTCTAGACCGCAACATGAAGGTGATTGTACAAAATGAACCTGTGTACGACTTAATGGTTACGCCAAATGAAGTAAAACCGTTTGATACCCTGGCACTTGCACAGGCGTTAGACATTACTTTTGAGGATGTTCGCAAAAACCTTAAAAAAGCAAGGGGAAAATCGAGTTATCAGGCCACCCCTTTCCTTAAACAGATTTCTGTTCAAAGTTATGCCCGCCTGCAGGAAACCCTTTACCGTTTTCCGGGCTTTAGAACACAAGACAGAACCATCAGACATTATCCTGATAGTGTTGGTGGACAATTATTTGGCTATGTAAAAGAAGTTAGCCCCACTGATATCGAAAAATCTGAAGGGTTTTATAAACCTGGTGATTACAAAGGCAAAAGTGGCTTGGAGTTTTCTTATGAAGAAACTTTAAGAGGCGAAAAGGGTGTAATTAATACAGTATACGATGCGCACAATACCCCGCAGGGAAGTTATGCTGATGGTAAATACGATGTAAACGCGGTTTCGGGAGAAAGATTGATCTCAGGCATCGATATGAGAATTCAAAAACTCGGTGAGGAATTGATGATGAACAAAGTTGGGGCAATTGTAGCGATCGAACCTGCTTCGGGCGAAATTCTTTCATTGGTAAGTAGCCCCGGCTATGATCCAAATCTTTTAGTGGGCAGAAACCAGGGGAACAACTACATGGAATTTATTGTGGGTAATCCATACCGCCCATCTTTAGTAAGACCAATAATGGGTTACTATCCTCCAGGGTCTTCGTTTAAACCTGTTGATGCGCTAATCGGATTACAAGAAGGCGTAATAGATCCCAATACCACATTCTTTTGTCCGCACTATTATCAGGCTGGAAATAGAAAAATTAAATGTGAACACTTTGATGGTTCAATTTCGCTGAGAAGAGGTATTGCCCGTTCCTGCAACACTTACTTTTGTTATGTTTTTCAGAAGCTAATTACCAAAAACGGGATGAAAAATCAAAGACAAACGTATCAGGAATGGCGTGATAAAGTGGCCAAGTTTGGTTTCGGATCAAAGCTCGATATCGATATGCCCTACGAAAGAAAAGGCTACTTTTATACCGCAGATCACTACGATAAAATTTATGGCAAAAGATGGGGCTACACCAATGTAATTTCGCAGGCTATTGGTCAGGGTGAGATTACCGCTACCCCATTGCAAATGGCAAATGCCATGGCCATAATTGCTAACCGTGGTTATTATATTAAGCCACACTTAATTAAAGGTATAGGCGATAAAAACCTGGTTAAAAAAGAATATGTGGTTAAAAATTATGTGGGGGTGGATGCCAAACATTTCGAACCTGTGATTGACGGTATGCAGGATGCCGTAAACACCAGCTGGGGAACCGCCATACTATCTCGGATTCCAGATGTGGTACTCTGTGGAAAAACAGGAACGGTACAAAACCCACATGGCAAAAACCACTCTGTATTTATAGGCTTTGCGCCAAGAGATAATCCGAAAATTGCCATCGCCGTAATTGTAGAAAATGCGGGTTATGGTAGTACTTATGCAGCGCCAATTGCCAGCTACATGATCGAAAAATATCTGAAAGGTAGTGTTAGCGGTGGAAGAGCTGCTCAGGTAGAATGGATGAAGAATCAAAACTTGCTTCCTTTATTAATCGATAAGACAAAAAAGATCAAATTAACGAAGGCAGATAGTCTTCTACTTAAAAAAGCAGATTCAACCAAAAGGATAAAAGACAGTTTGAGAATTAAATCGGCAACGATAAAACAAACGGTTACTACAAAACCTAAAGAATTAAAGTCAGTAATCATCGATAAACCTGTAATCCAGAAATAAAATGCAGCAGCAACAGGGAAACCGTTTTTTCTTTAATGTAGATTGGATTACTGTTTTAATCTATATTGCCTTATGCGCTATTGGTTTCATCAATATTTATGCTTCCGTTCCACCAGAACAAACCGCTGTGTTTGGCTTTAGCACGCTTTATGGCAAACAGCTTATTTATATCATTACTGGTTTAATTTTAGGCTTATCTATCTTACTATTTGACGGGAGGCTTTTCAATGTCTTCTCACCCTTTATTTATGGTGGTACATTGCTGTTGTTAATGGCTGTATTGGTAATCGGGAATAAGGTAGCCGGGAACCAGGCGTGGATTGCCATAGGCTCGTTCAAATTGCAGCCTGCCGAATTTGCCAAGTTTGGTACAGCCTTGCTTTTGGCGAGATATGTAGGTGCATTTAACCCTAAATTCCGCGATGTTAAATCAATCATGATTGCTGGATTAATCGTGGGCGCACCGCTATTGTTAATTATGCTTCAGCCCGATACGGGTTCGGCATTGGTGTTTCTTGCATTTATGTTCCCGTTGTACCGCGAAGGTTTATCAGGTTACTTTCTATTGATATTTTTGGGAATGATTGTGCTCTTTATTGCCGATTTCTTGGTCCCTACCTATATCTTGATCATCATTATTACCACAATTGCTGGCCTTTTTATCTACAACAACAGAAGAAAACAAAAAATAATTTTTTCTACTGTTTTGGTAACCGTTTTCGCTATTGGCTATCTGTTTTTAATAAAAATTGCCTACGAAAAAGTTTTAGCGCCCCACCAACGTAGCCGTATCGAATTAATGTTAGGGCTTAAAACCGATAATAAAGGTGCAGGTTATAATGTAATCCAATCGCAAATTGCCATAGGCTCAGGACAGGGAACCGGCCGTGGATTTTTACAGGGCACACAAACCAAATATGGTTATGTACCTGAGCAGAGTACAGATTTCATCTTCTCTACCATCGGCGAAGAATGGGGATTTATGGGCTGTGCTGTAGTGATAGGTTTGTATATGTTCCTGCTACTCCGATTGGTTAATTTAGCAGAAAGGCAGCGATCTACATTCTCCAGGGTATATGGTTATAGCGTAGCTTGTATCCTTTTTTTCCACGTTTTTATTAATATCGGGATGACGATTGGCATTATTCCGGTAATTGGGATTCCCCTACCCTTAATTAGTTATGGAGGATCATCGTTATGGAGTTTTACGATCTTACTGTTCATCTTTTTAAAACTCGATTCTAACCGGATGGGATTTATTTAGGCTTTAGTCGGAAGTCGATATTTAGCCTAAAATGCCCTTTTTAAGTTACTTCATTTCGAGCGGAGTGCAACGCAGTCGAGAAATCTATATTAACAGATTTCTCTCCCGAACATTCGGGACTACGCTTCAGTCGAAATGACGACCCCACAATAGATACTGACCTGTAGCAAAGCGGAAAGCTACGCAGTAAAACAAGTTCAGTATGACGACAGCGCAGTGTAACGCCAGCCGCAAGTCGCCTTACGCTATGCGCTTACTTACTAAACCTTCTGTTCAATAATTCGTAAAACTGATCAACCGTAGCCTGTTTATTGGCCCAGTTATTCTTTGCAGCATAATTATTCTGCAGGTAGCTATCTGCGGCTTCGAAGCTGTTCATCTTATTGATGATGTCAATTACTTCCGAATAGGCCAGGTTATAACCATTAAAAAGATCTTTAATAAAAAGTAACTTTTCATTTAAACTAATCGCCTGTTTTAAATCGGCAATAGGTGCTTTAACAGGTTCATCGCTTTTTCCATTTGTTTTGGCAAGCAGATCATTTAAACTTTGTGCAGGTTTAGCGGCTTCGGGCTGTGGAGCTGGTTTTACCGGAACAGCTTCAGGTGTAAACAAAGGACGTTCCTGCTCAACCGGTGGCGAAATGATTGGATCATCCAGTTTCACATCCTTCAGTGCCTCAATAGGCTGAGTAGCAGGTGCAGGTATAGGTTCATCCACTTTAACTGCTACAACAGGCGCTTCTTTCTCTATTATTTCTGGCTCTTCTTCATGCGGAATTAAAAAAGGTTCAGGACCAATTTCATCTTCTTCAGTTGCCACTGGTTCTTCCTGAACAGCTAAAGCATCTTCCTTTTCGTGAATTATCTTTTTACGTGCTAAAATTTCTGCTTCTTCTTTACTTAGAGGACGATCGAAAATTTCTTCAACAGATTTCGCTTCATAATCGAACTGATCGTTTTCATCGTGTGTACCCAATACAAATTCAAAAGTATGGTCGTCCTGGTCAGGCTTAAAGAAATCTTTATTCAAAAGCGATGCAGCTTTTTCTTCTTCAATAATTTCATCATCCAGCACTTCCTGTTTGGGCTTCACATCTATACGTTCTTCTTCTTCCTGGGCAGTAGCCACTTCTTCCAATTCAGCAGGTTCAAAACTTTCACCCTCTTCTACATAACTTTTTTCAGCTTCAGGCAGTATAATGGTATTTTGCTCAGCCAATAGAGCATGGTTTCCAGGTTCGGCGGGCTTATCCTCTATTATGGTATTTAATTTTTTGACGATATTAACATGATCGGAAAGAAAATGGGCATTAGCCAGAAAAAGCTCCAGCTCCAAATCGTTTAATTGCTGAGGGTTTTGAGCTAAAAACTGATATTGCTCATTTAATTCTGTTAAAATGCTGCCGATTTTTCTGAAAATATCCTGTTGGTTCATCATAAAATTAAAACGAATTTTTAGTCGATTTATGTTGGTAACTATGTGTTCAAAAATAACACATAATTCTCATATTTGTTCGGTTTAAAAATTATAGAACGGACATAGGGGAATAAAAAAACAGGCATGTTATTTAGCGAACAAAATTTTAGAAGAAGGGGCGAATTTTCGGGAAGTATAGAAGTAGTATGTGGCTCTATGTTTTCTGGTAAAACGGAAGAACTGATCAGAAGGTTAAAAAGAGCCCAGATTGCTAAACTGAATGTCGAAATTTTTAAACCCCGTACCGATACCCGCTACCATGAAACTGCTGTGGTTTCGCACGATTTAAACTCCATAAACTCTACACCTGTTGATAGCGCTTCGGCCATTTTACTCCTTGGCACCAATACTCAGGTGGTTGGTATAGATGAAGCTCAGTTTTTTGATGATGAACTGCCTGATGTTTGCAATAAACTAGCCCTTAAAGGTATAAGGGTTATTGTTGCCGGCCTGGATATGGATTTTACGGGCAAGCCCTTTGGCCCGATGCCTGCTTTAATGGCCATTGCCGAACATGTTACCAAAGTAAATGCCGTTTGTGTTTGCTGTGGAAACCCAGCCCTATACAGTTACCGTACAGTTGCTGACGAAGCTACTGTTTTATTGGGCGAAAAGGAAAGTTATGAGCCACGTTGCAGAGCGTGTTATAATCTGGACAAAGGATAACACCATTCTTGATTAATCTGTATCTTTAAAAGGATTTAATTATTGATATGGATAAACAATTTAAAATCAATGCTTTTAGAACCGGTTTAGCAAAATTCGTAACTTTCGAAGAAAGCGAATGGGAAATCTTGACGCAGTACCTGAGTTTTTCTACCCTAAAGAAAAAGGAACATTTTGTAGTTGAAGGAAAAGTATGCGATTATATTGCCTTTATTATCCAGGGTGCAGTAAGGCATTATCATGTTAAAGACGGACAGGAAATTACCGGTTATTTTTGTTTTGAAAACGAGCTGGTAAGTGCCTATAAAAGCTTTGTAAAAAGAGTACCGAGTACAAACTTTATTCAGGCCCTGGAGGAAACCCAACTTGTTCTTATTGCTTACGCCGATCTTCAGAAAATGTTAAACCACCCCCTGCTGGCGCTGAAAATGGAGCGGTTTGGCCGTCTGGTTGCTGAATATTACATTTGCTGTTTTGAAGACCGTCTTAATGCTTTTGTTACCCAAAGCCCCGAAGAACGTTATACTGTACTTGAAAAAACTGCAAAAGATATTTTTCAGCGCGTTCCACAGCACTATATCGCCAATTTTTTAGGTATTACACCTGTTTCACTCTCGCGTATCCGTAAACGCACACTCATTTTAAAGGATTAAATTTAATCCTTATCTTTTGTTAACGTTTTCATGGTTCCAAGCCGTATAACTTTGAGCTAATCAAAAAAAAGAAGATATGCACACTATACTTGGCGCCGGCGGACCAACAGCAAACGCACTGACCAGAGAATTAACCAATACTAACCAAAAAATTAGATTGGTTAGCCGAAAACCAATTTCTACAAGCAACCCGAATATAAGTTGGGTTAAAGCCGATTTATTAAACGAAACTGAACTTTTCGCAGCAGCCGAAGGTTCGAAAGTAATATACCTGTGCGCCGGTTTGGTTTATGATGCCAAAGTATGGCAAGAACAATGGCCGATTATCATTCAGAATGTAATTAACTTAACTAAACGGACGGGTGCAAGGCTAATATTTTTTGATAATGTTTATATGTATGGCCTGGTAAATGGCCCAATGACAGAAGATACGCCTTACCATCCCTGTAGTTTAAAAGGAGAAGTAAGGGCAAAGGTAGCCGAACAATTAATGAACGAATCGAAAGCGGGTAAAATAAATGTAACCATTGCCCGTGCTGCAGATTTTTATGGAGCAGAATCGATGAACAGCTTTTTTGACATGATGTTACTCGATAAGTTTGCCAAAAAAAATAGCGCTCAATGGATAGGAAACCCAAATACACTACACAGTTTTACTTACATTGAAGATGCTGGAAAAGCTTTGTTTCTGTTAGGACAAACACCCGATTCTGGCAACCAGATATGGCACCTGCCAACTGCGGCTCCTTTAAAAGGAAAAGCTTTTATAGAAATGGCTGCAAAGATTTATGAAACCAAACCTCAATATTCGACCATTAATAAACTGATGCTACGTTTAGTAGGTTTATTTAAAAAGGTAGTTGCGGGCACTGTAGAAATGTACTATCAGTACGATCATGATTATCATTTCGATTCTACCAAATTTGAAAAGGCTTTTAACTTCAAGCCTACTGCTTATTATGATGGCATTTTAAAATTATCAAAGACAATGTATAAAAAGCAGAATTGACATGAATCAGGGTAAATTATAAAGCTAACTATTTATCTTTAGCACCAATGATTCAAGATAATATGACACATAAAAACAGCATTAAAACCATATCGATTTTAGGCTGTGGCTGGTTCGGCTTGGCTTTAGCCAAAAAACTGATCGGGTTAAATTATACCGTTAAAGGTTCTACCACAAGCCTGGAGAAGTTAGCAATACTTCAGGCTGAAAATATACAGCCGTTTTTAGTCAACTTTACGGCGGAAGCGGTTATGGCCGATCCAGCATTTTTTGAGGCCGATACCTTGTTTATCTGTATTCCGCCAAAGCGAAATTCGACAGAACTCCTTGATTATCCCCAAAAGATAGATTCAATTTTGGCGGCTGCGAAAGATAAATCGAAGCATGCGGTACTGATCAGTTCGACGAGTGTTTATGCTGATGAAAACAAAACAGTAAATGAAACCAGCGAGACACATCCTGATACGGATTCGGGAAGGGTTGTATTAGCCGCAGAAATACTGTTTAAACGCTTATTTCCTGAAAACTGCACCGTGATCCGTTTTGCAGGCTTAATTGGCCCTGACCGTAACCCTGGGAGATTTTTTGCCGGAAAAAGTAATATACCTAATGGTTTAGCTCCCGTAAACTTGATTCACCAAACAGATGCTGTAGGGATTGCAGTCAAACTTTTGGAAAAACAGGCATTTGGTAGAACGTACAATGCCTGCTCGCCAAACCACCCTGCAAAAATGGAATTTTATACCAACGCGGCCAAAAGCACGGGGCTTGCAGCACCTGATTTTATTGCAGAAAAGAAAAATTGGAAAATCGTGGAGAGTATTAACGTGCCGGAATTTTTGGATTATACGTTTGAGGTTGGGGTTTAGATATAGGGGCTTACGTCATTTCGACTGAAGCTTGCCGATTTTTCATCGGCAGCGGAATGGAGAAATCTT